>CAVZJN010000010.1:0-40676 GCA_963775585.1 uncultured Chloroflexia bacterium
GAGAGCGCCTGGTTCAGCGGCCCCAGGTAGAAAATGCCAGCCAGATCAGGCTTGCTTTGTCCCAGGAAGCCAAGTGAGTAGGCCCGATCAGTTGACTGCAAAAGGGTGCTTGTGAGCGGATCGTAGGTGACATCGAGATTGGTATACGCCTGGTCATTGACCTTTTTTCGCCAGTGCTTTGCCGGTGATCCGTTGAATCTCGCTGTTCACAATCTCTTTCGCGTTTTCCGGGTTTTTCAGAATGTACTGTACTGTTTCAACATGCGCTTGTGAGAACTTTTCCACCAGGTCTGGATGCTCTTGTAAGAAAGCTGTACGCCAACTACGTTCGTCGTGACAAACTCCCCGTTGGGCCAGAGCGAACGTTCATCGAGAAAGACCGTTCCATTGCCCTCGATGACGAGGCGCGTCGCCCATGGCTCAGGTACCCAGGCTCCATCGATTTTCCCTTGCTGGAACAATGACAGGATGTTGGGGTTATCGGTTGGAATAATCTGTACGTTTCCCCCTTTGTCAGCCGTTTGGAGACCATGCTGTTGGAGGTAGTACCGTAATGCTACATCCTGGGTACCTCCAACCTGGGGTGTCGCAATCTTCTTGTTTGCCAGGTCCTGGGACTGTGAATATGCGCATCCGGACGCACGACGAACAGGGCACCGCCACTCGAAGCACCAGCAATAATGCGGAGTGCCGCTCCGTTACTTTTGATGTAGCCGTTGATCGCCGGGTTCGGACCAACGTAGCCGATATCAATATCATTGGCAAAAAGTGCCTCTATGAGTGCCGGACCCGCATTGAAGGTCTTCGTCTCCAGGTGAACGTTTGGACCAAGGGCATCCTTAAATGTGCCACGTGCTACCCCAACTAATGCTACGCGTGCGTCAGGTTCGGAAAGTAGCCCAGGCGCAGAGTAAACGGGCCGGTTGGGTTGTTATTAGAACTTTGAGCACCGCACCCTACGAGTGTGAAAGCTAAGAGCATAAAAAGTGAGATGATACGCCAGAAATGCGTGATTGTGGTTCTCATCAAAAAACTCCTCTCGTGTATGAGAGATACATGACAACTTCCCTCTACGCAGTTCACGACGCCGGTTGACGCATGGCCTCGATCAGCACGTGCGCCACTTCTGGCCGTGAGAACTCACGAGGTGGGATCTCGCCTGCCTGGAGCATGTGACGCACTTTCGTTCCGCTAAGCGTCACATGCTGCCCACTCCCATGTGGGCAGGTTTTCGACGATGCCATTGCATCACAGGCACGACAGAAGAAGGTATGGTCAAAAAACATGGGTGTAATGCCAAGTTTGACGGGGTCAAACTCTGCAAAGATATAATGTGCGTCGTAGGTACCATAATAGTTGCCGACGCCAGCATGGTCACGTCCTACGATGATGTGCGAACAGCCATAGTTCTTCCGCATCAGGGCATGGAAAATGGCCTCGCGTGGTCCGGCATAGCGCATTGCAGCAGGGAGAACCCCGAGGACCACGCGATCAGCTGGATAATAGTTCTCCAACAGCACTTCATAGCAACGCATACGCACGTCAGCTGGTATGTCATCGCCCTTGGTATCGCCTACCAACGGATGGAGATAGAGACCATCCACCGTCTCTAATGCACACTTTTGAATATATTCATGTGCCCGGTGCACCGGGTTTCGCGTCTGGAAGGCCACGATACGTTTCCAGCCACGCTCTGCAAAGAGCTTGCGCGACTGCGTTGGCGTATAGCGGTACTGGGCAAAGGTCTGATTCTGCAATGCGACCACCCGTACTGGTCCACCCAGGAGCACATCGCCCTGTTGATACACCACCTTCACACCTGGATGCCCATCATCCAGCGTGCGGTAGACCTTGCTCGCCTCAAGCCGTTTATCGTAGCGGTACTTTTCTAGCAGCAACATGACCGCTTGCAACGCCCCCTCGGCATCAACGAGGGCAATCTGTGAGCCTTCTCTTAGATTGGAGGCTTGTTCCGACGTCACTGAAAGAGTAATTGGTAGCGACCATGGAAGACCATTGCTCAGATGCATATCCTGAACAACACTTACATAATCAGATTGTGTCATGAAACCAGTCAAAGGGCTATAGGTCCCAATAGCCAGCATTTCCAGGTCAGCCAGCTGCCGGGAACCCACCACCACCCGCGGCAGACTTTTAGCGCGGACCTGCCATTCTGCACGTTCCGCTTCGTCTACTACATTCAAAATAAGCGCTCCTCCGTGAGGAGCAATCAAACCATCCGTCATGTCTTCTCTTCTCGTTTCTCTCTCCGCAGCACTGGTTTACCTTATCCAGGTCGGTTCGCAGTGACCTGAGCTCGCTCATCCTTATATAGGAACTCAGGTTCAAGATATCCCAGTTCTATAAGTTTAGTAAAAATGCGGGTTACACTCTCATTGGGCGTCTCTTTGTCGGACTCAACCACCACATCGGGATGATCTGGCTCCTCATAGGGATCATCGACGCCGGTGAAATTCTTGATCTTTCCCTCGTCAACGAGCTTGTAGAGGCCCTTGACGTCGCGCTGGCGACAAACCTCGATGGGGCACTTGACGTACACCTCGACAAAATCCCTTACCTCCCTGCGCGCCCATTCACGTGCCTCGCGGTAAGGAGCAATGGCAGCAGAGATGCACACAACGCCATTACGTGTGAGCAGGCTGGCTACAAATGCAATGCGCCTGATGTTGGTATCCCGGTCCTCGCGGCTAAACCCAAGCCCCTTGCTTAAATGTGTACGGACAATATCTCCGTCTAGTATCTCCACATTGCACCCACGCTCCTTTAAACGCTGCTCAATGATCTCTGAAAGAGTGCTTTTCCCTGAGCCAGAAAGCCCTGTAAACCAGATCGTAAAACCCCTATTTGCCATATACGGTATTCTCCTTGTAAGACTGGGCGACCACGTTGCACCGGGCGACCACGTTTCACCGGGCGACCCAAGGGTCGCCCCTACTATGGACGTTGCACCGGGCGACCACTTGAAAGCCATCCCTGCAACAGGGAAGTATTCAGAGTAGATGTGCTTCGTAGAGACGCCACTCTGGATCCAGGTCGAGCTGGGAAATTGCTTTATCACCAGAGCGCCCACGGCGCAAGACCAGGCGCGAATTCTTGCCATCGACCAATATCCAGGACTCATGCTCATCATCGTACCGGCAGTCTTGCAGCCAACTGGTTCCCGCGTCTATTTCTTCTTCAACCTGTCCTCGTTCTCCAGTTCCGTTGATACGCACAAGCAACGCTCTCCCATGAACGGTATCTGCGACGGTAAAGTGGGTTCTGTCCAGAATGCGAACTGCATGAGGATGATCTAAGCCTTCCAGCACAGGTTGCCACTTGCCTGTTTCGCGATCGATGACGATGACCGACCCCTGGTGAAAGAGTGAAGCCAGGACCCGCCCATCGGGCAGTTCTGCGGCTGAATTGACATGCGTCGTCTGGCCCAACGTTCCGTATTGTACCGCGCGGTGATCTGCGGATTTATCAAGTACTCGACGACGGCCAGTGGGTGTTTCCTCAAAACCATGATCGGTGGCCCACCAGTCCCAGAGTACTTCCCCATCCCGCTTGAATTCCAAAATGAGGTCCAGTCCTGTGCTTGCCACAAGATAGCCACGTTGCGTGCGGGAAATGGAGTGAAGCGCGTTAAAAAGAGGTGAACTGACGACATCTCGTTTGATGGTTTTCAGGTCAGCATCAACCTCGTGGATGCTCCCAAAGGAAGTGATGAACACCCCTTTGTCAGTATCTACCATTCCAGCTGCCATTTTGAGATCGAGGTTTTTTACTACTTTGCATCCCTCGCTTCGCTCGCCCCTCGATAAATCGGGGTCTACTGTAGGTCCCCGATTTATCGGAGGACTCAGGCTTGCCTGGGGATGGCTTTCAAGTTGTGAACGGCCAAAATCTTCAAGTAAACACAGCAATCCCCCGGCGTCTTCTTTCGGCTTCTCATAACTCCCCAGGACCGTCAGGGGGCATTGCGTTTGCTGTACTGCCTGGGCTGATTCGGACCAGTGCTTTTTGAGAGTCGAATGTTTCGTTGAAATACAACTGAGCAATAATCTCATCACATTCCTTTCAGACTGCTGAGCGAAGCTAGACGCGCGCACTCCTTGCAGATTGCCTGAGCGCTAGCTAGACGCGCTAGCGTCGTTGGCAATCTGTCTAAGTTCAGCGTCGTTGCAGTCTGTCTTTCAATACGTTAGACTACACTTGAAACCTTTCTGCTCAATACGAGTCTGATAATGAGGTTTCACAAAATAATCCGGATATCGATACATGCATCGAGGGCCGATAAATCGGCGGTGGGCACGATAAATCGGCCCCTACAGATGTCTCGATTATTTTGTTAATGACCATAATCGACTCTCTACCCACATTCCGCAGTTTTTTCGAGATTTGAGGCGAGAAGCCATTTCATATTGTAGGGTTATGAATAAGCTCTACATTGTAAATCCGCTCTCTAAGCGATTTTGCTAAAAATGCAAATGCAAACTGCGGAATGTGGGCTCTACAGTAGAGTGCGGATTTATCCAGCACGTATCGGTTGGTACCCTCTCCTCGTATTCACCCGGTTCACCGGTCTCCTGTGTCTCGAACCAGTTGAGAGAGTCTCTGAGAGCGACAACCGCACCGATTACTGTGATGGCTGGTGACGTGATGTTCGCTCTCCTGGCACATTCGGCGATATTTACCAGTGTGTCTGTCACTACGCGCTGCTGCGGGATGGTACCCTGTTGGATGACGGCTGCCGGTGTGTCAGCAGGAAGTCCGCCGTCGAGTAATTGCTGGGTGACGTGTGGAAGTGTATCCACTCCCATCAAAATGACCAGCGTTCCCCCCCACCTTCCCACCTTTGCCAGCGTTTCCCAGTTCACGTCAGCGGATGCATGTACTTCCTCGCTTCGCTCGCCCCTCGATACATCGGGGTCTACTGTAGGTCCCCGATGTATTGGAGGACTCAGGCTTGCCTGAGGATGGCTTTCAAACGGATGACGTCCATAGGCGCAGCCATGGCCTGTTACGATGGTGACCGAGGATGCATAATTGCGATGGGTAACGGGAATGCCAGCATAGGCGGGAACGGCGATAGCTGAACTCACACCGGGTACAACCTCAAATGGAATGCCAGCCTGGGCAAGAGCCAGAGCCTCTTCGCCACCACGGCCAAAGACAAAGGGATCGCCGCCTTTCAGGCGAACGACGAGACGGCCCTGTCGCGCATAATGAATGAGGAGAACATGAATTTCCTCTTGTTTGACAGAGTGGCAGCCTGTTTTTTTACCGACAAACACCCGCTCGGCCCCGGATGGTGCTTCGTCAAGCAGGGAGAGATTGACCAGGCGATCATAGACCACGACATCAGCCATACGAAGGCAGCGGAGACCCTTAAGGGTGATCAACTCCGGGTCACCGGGGCCCGCACCGACCAGGTAGACTTTGCCAGATGAAGATGGCTTATGCTCCATAGTTGACACGTTCCTCGCTTCGCTCGCCCCTCGATAAATCGGGGTCTACTATGCTTCGCTCGCCCCTCGATACAGCGGGGTCTACTGTTTCCAGGACAGCCTTAAGGTCACTCAGCGCAACATCGATACCATAGTGGTGCAGTAATGCCGCAGTTATTACCACCGCTCGCTCTATATTTCCTCTAACAAGGTGTGCCAGCACATCCGAGACAAAGAAGTCGTTGAAGAAATCGTCGCGCCGCTCGTAGGAGACACCTGCATTGCGAAGATAGACGCGGGCCAGGGCTGCTAAGCGCAGGTATGGACCATAGGCGTGGGGAAAGTATTCCTCCAGGCTCTGGCGAATGCGCTTGGCAAGACCGGGGCTGGCTCCTTCAGTTGAGACGGCTATGGTCAGTTGGTCACGTCGGAGGATGGAAGGTAGAATGAATGAACAATGCGCTGGAACGTCCACGATGTTGACTATGGGAACTATGGGAACTGATTGCCCGCGTTCCTGCGTTTCGGCCCAGATAGCCTCAATAAGCTGGGAGTTATTGGTTGCGGCAATCACCACAAAAGCTCCAGCTAAATCACCTCGTTCGTACGCTTTCTGGCGCAGCGTGACTTGCTTGTGTTCGGCCATCCACAACAGTTCGTCACAAAACGTTGGACTCAATACGGACACACGAGCGCCACTTGCAGCGAGCGCGGCAGCTTTCTCAGCGGCCACCTGATCTCCTCCAATGACGATAGCCAGTCGGTCACGTACATCAAGCATGATAGGATAATACTTTGGCATAGTGCTTTCTCCTCGCTTCGCTCGCCCCTCGATACATCGGGGTCTACTGTTGCTCACGTCAGACATGTACCGCTACCTGGGAGCGGAGATATTCGAAGCCGACACGGGAGCAGAAATCGCCAAAGTGCTCCGCGGGCAGTCGCTCTTCTTTCCAGAGAGCCAATAAAGGACGCACGGTTGCCACCAAATCTTTCGTATGGACAGAGGCGGCGTAGAGTGTGTTCAGGCGGGTGTTGAGCAGGTCGCCACCAATATAGACGTTGTAGACATCCTTGGTCCGGCCAACGAAACCAATGTCGCCCATGTGAGGCCTTGCACAGCCATTCGGACAGCCCGTCATCCGTACGCTGATCGGCTCATTTACCAGGCCAAGGGCACAAAGGTCGGCCTCTATTTGTCGTATCACCGCCGGAAGTACACGCTCAGCCTCAGCCAGTGCCAGTCCACAGGTGGGTAGTGCTGGACAGGCCATGGCAAAGCGACGTGCACCTATATCGGCTGGATCGGTAGGTATGCCATAGTCGGTAAGCAAGGTTGTCAATGGGCCGCGCTGTTCTTCGCTCAGATCAGTAAAGAGAATGTTCTGCTGGGGAGTCAGGCGAATGCCAGGGCGAAACTGTTCGATAGCGTGACGCAGACCCGAACGCAAACGTAGTGTATCATCGTCTTTCACACGCCCGTTCTCAACGTAGAGGCCCAGAAACCAGCGGCCATCTCCTTGAGGATGCCAACCCAGGTGATCATCTGCACTATGCCAGCTAATTGAACGAGGGTCCTGGAGGCTATAACCTAGCCTGCGCTCTACTTCGGCACGGAACCACACGATACCACGTTCCTCTACGACATATTTCATACGTGCGTGCTTGCAATTCTGGCGATCTCCATAATCACGCTGGACTGTGACAATTGTCTCCACGACCGCCAGAACCTCATCAGGTGTGGCAAAGCAGAGAGGCGTACCGAGGCGGGGGAACGTCTCTGCTTTGCCGTGCGTCATCCCCAGGCCGCCACCAACCAGTATGGTGAAGCCCTCAAGGTATTCACCCTTGTAGGGGCCCGATTTATCGCGCCCAAGGGAAGCAACGAGGCCAATATCTTGCGTGTAGACATCGATACAGTTGTCACCTGGAGCCGCCACGCCGATCTTGAACTTGCGTGGTAGATAGGTAGGGCCATAAATCGGCTCAGTTTCCTCGCTTTGCTCGCCCCTCGATACATCGGGGTCTCCTGTTCCTCCAGGGTGCTTGTCGATTTTTACCTGTTCGCCATCAACCCAGATTTCGTGGTAAGCATGGCTGCGAGGGGCAAGATGCATAGCAATACGGTGAGCAGTTTCCTCAACCTGCGCATGTACATGACCAGCAAAGGGTACAGGGCAGGCCATCACGTTCCGGTTCACATCACCGCATGCGGCCAAGGTAGAGAGGAGGGCCTCATTGATCGTGTGGATTGCTGGGTACAGACCACCCTTGAGAACACCATGTAACTGGAAACCCTGGCGCGTGGTGATACGTAACGTCCCGTTCGCATATCGACCAGCCAGGTCATCGTGGGTAAGATACTGCTCCGCAGTCACTTCACCGCCCGGAATGCGTGTACGGATCATAAACTGGTAAGCTTTCTCCTCACCAGTTGCCCGTGTATGGCGGGCGTCGCGGTTCTCCTGCTGGTAAATACCGTGGAACTTGATGAGTTGCACCTGTGCGTCGGATAAGTGAGTGCTCTCTTGCGCCAACTCCTGGGCTATCTGCCCGCGCAGGTGGTGGCTCTCGGCTTTGATATGCTCAACCTTGCTTCCTTCGCCCGGCCCCAGGTTCAGTAAGGTATTCGTAGACTCTTCGTTATTGGGCACGACTACATTCCCTCCTAAAAGAAATTCCCTCATGGGTAATCTACCCATGTTTGCAACGGATCGCTTAGAGTTTGATCTCAGCATAATTGAAATCGCTGTTTCACTTCATCGTGGAGGAACTTGAAAGCCATCCCTGCAACGAAGCCAGGTTGACCGCCAGGGTCAACCCTACTATACACGGCACACGGCGCGATGTTGCACATCGCACGCGCACATGGCTTGTTTGGTATCCATCGCTGCAACTCCGCTCTCTTGTAGCGCATCTACCTACGGTCAGCAGGGGTGCAAGGAAGTACTGGAGCACAGTAACGCCTGGTAGCAGGGCGGCTCGTCTCCATACTGCCGGCATCAATGCCTGTATAGTTCTTGCGTGAGGATACGACCAGGCGCCTGCTTGCACAGCCTAAGCAGTGTCCTGGCTTTGAGGCTACGGTGACTCATCATACAGAACAACCCGCTGTATCACTCCTTTAGGACCAGCGGATGCGAGAACTCTCTCATCACTCGCTCCAACCCTTTGCTTATGATGATAGTTCTGTCATCGTACAAATTTGTTGACTTACCAGATCAACTTACATAACTATGAATTTACTATACTAGATATTCAGAGGTGTTGTCAACCCTTCGTATTCACTCTGACAAAAAGGTCACGATTTTCTCTCTCTAGCCAAGGTTGCTAAATGCTCTAGCGGCTTTGAGGCAAGGACACAGCCTACTTGAAGGCATAAGTCTCCAGCTTAGCTTTCTATTGATGATCAGACCTCGCTTAATTAGGCCTTGCCCATCGTATCCAATAGTGAGATAATAGACCTCTAATTAGAGGATAGGAGGTAATGGCGATTGGACACAGAGGACGCAGGGATTATGCTCGGAGAAGACGTAGAAAAGTTGCTTGAACTGGCCAGGGCGCAGGATAAGCAGGAACACTTCCAGGAGATGCTGGAAACTGCCCAGAAGGTATGCGAACTGGACCCCAGTTCGGCAGAGGCGCTTGCCCTGAAGGCTCGCGCTTTACAAAAGCTGGATCGCATGTCCGAGGCGACTATCGCTAATGACCAGGCATTGCTACTCGATACCAACCTACCACTGGCATGGATCAATCGCAGCGGGCAACAAATTATACAGGAGCGCTTCCCGGATGGTTTGCGCAGCGCTACTCGCGCCATCGAACTCGACCCCAAAGATCCACGTGCATGGGCCAATAAGGGTATGGCGCTCTATAACCTGAGCAACCTGGGCGGAGCGCTTACGGCGATGAATCAGAGCTTGAGTTGCGATCCCAATTTCCTCTTTGCTCTGCAGATAAAAGGTGACATCCTGCGCCGCTTTGGGCGGATGCACGAACTTGCTGAGCTTATGCGACATGCTCTCGAGATTGCGCCAGATGACACGTTCTGCCTTTCTTTAATGGTACAGGCATTGCGCGCCCTCGAAGAGTATAGCGATATTCCGCCGCTTACCAGCAAACTAGTACAGCTCACTCCCACCAGCCTCTTCGCCTGGGACAGCCATATGCGCGCCTTACGCGCTCTCGGACGATTTGAGGAGGCAAGCGAGGCTATTGATCGCTTCCTGGAACTGGTGCCCGACGACGAGCGCATCTGGACGATCAAGGCGGACAATATGTACAGGCTGGGGCGCTATCGCGATTCCGCCCAGGCGGCTGAACGGGCACTGCACTACAATCAAGAGTTCGCGCCCGCGCGCCGCATCCATGAGAAAGCAGTGCGCTTAATGTATCAACGTAAAGAGAAGCGCCACAAGTAAGCCCTCACTCCATCTCCACCAGGGTTTCCAACATGGGGAGCAGCAAATCATCAATACGCGCCTGGAGAGATGCGCGCAGGCGTTCGGGAACTACCACCCGTATCCTGCGCTGATGCTGTTCATAGCGGGCAAGGTCATCGGGTTGCAGCCCAGTTGCCTGTACCCATGTGACCAGTTCGTTCATTCCAATGGGAGGATGCGCGCCAAAGGTAACCCACACACCCATTTCCCACTTCTCCGGTCTGGGTATGTCGAAGAGCACTTCATAGTCCGCGATCTCCATCTCAAGCACACGGGCCAACTCAGCGGCAAGCAACTGTTCGACGTGCCGGCGGCGGTTGGCGTTCCAAAAAGAGCATCCAGGCGGTTGAAGAGGCGGCCCGCCATGCGACTGATCTCCACCACTCCCTTGTAGGGCTTCCTTAGCTCTAAATCCGCGGCCAGGGCGCGAGAACTCGCGGGCATACGTTCTGAGGCCAGCAGCAGGAGCAGAGATGCATCATCCAGCCCTACCAGTTGCGCGGCCTGTAATGCGCCTGATAACAGCGCCTCCTGCACCGCGCGCATCAACATTACCTGGAAAGCGCGGCTGGTGTGATGCCAGTAGATGTTATCGAACATCTCTTGCCGGGCATGGAGCAACGAGTGCAGAGGGCTGATGCCCTTATGAGTCACGACGATGCGGCGCTGCCCATTGACGTTGGGATGGATACGGAGCGATCCCAGCAGCCGCTCTACGTCGACACCGCCGTAGGGGACATTGCAGGCGCGAGCATCACGCGGCAAATAATCGAGTTTGTCTACATCGAGCGCCCCGCTCAAGAGGTGGCCTAGCAGTTCATCGTCTGGTGGCAGAGGTTTCGACTTGGGAGGATCGATAAAATCCGCCACTCGTTCAGGTGAGAGGTGATAATCCTGCTCAAGAATCGCGGCGATCTCGCCGTTTTCGATGATAGAACGCCCTACCTTTTCGTGGATCACGATGGGATAGCCTAGCTCTTCGATGGTATGAGAAAAAGGGTAATGCCCGATATCGTGCAGCAAGGCCGCCACTACAAGGGTCTGTACGCTGCTGATGGAGATACCAACCAGGCCGCCGTCTTCTCCTCGCTGCAGCAAGGCGCGTAAGGCTCTGACTGCGAGATGGTAGCAGCCGAGGCTATGTTCGTAGCGCGTATGCGTGGCTCCTGGCCAGATACGATAGACAAAGCCGAGCTGCTTCACCTTTTGCAGGCGCAGAAAAGCGGCCGTACCGATCAGCTTTTCTTCACGGAGGCCAATAGGAATCAAATCATAGAGGCTATCGCGCACGGTACTGACCGGCTGCTCATCGGGTAATAGTGGAAAGCCATGCACAGTTTCCGGCCACTGTTTGCTTGGTCGTACAACATCGTTCATCAGGCCGGGAGGCAGGCGTTTCGCGCGGGCATTTTTCGGTCGCTCTGTTTGCATACTCATAGGGGGATTGTAGCAGAAGTAGAGAAAGATTGTCTAGATAAAACTCAACGCTTTCGCAAGGGGTATTTACCGAAGCGTAGTATTTTTGGGTAGTGCAAGCCCTTGTCAGTGCAAGGATGATGGCTTATAATAGAAAGAGCCTCACTCCGGGGAAATATGCGACGGGACACAGTGTGCCCGTCGCATCGTCATTCTACTTAGAAAAATATCCCTGCAATAGGGACTAAAAATACATAAACGTGAACGATATATGGAAAACAACAACACACATTTCATTACTGGTTATAGATATCGATGGCACGCTTCTAAATCCTGAGGGCGTGATCACACCCTATACGCGGTCTACCGTCCAGGCTGCCCAACAGGCAGGCATCGTGGTGACGCTGGCAACCGCCCGGCGCTATTATAATACCGCCCAGGTCGTCAACGATTTGGGCCTGGCAGGGCCGATCATCCTTTATGATGGAGCATTGATTGTACAGCACCCCCAGGCAACCATTCTCTCCAGCCGCCCACTGCAGGCAGCTATTGCTCAGGAGGCAGTCAATATCCTGGTGCGTCACGGCATTCAGCCGGTGGTTCATCCCAATGAAAGTTTGGCGGAAGAAATTTGGACAGGCCCGGCTGAACTTGATAATCTCTGGATTGATGCCTACTTTACAGCCTATCCCGAGCGTATGCGCCGTATGCCCTATGAAGCCCTTTGCGCGGGCCATCCCGATCCCTTGCGTGTCGTTGCCTTCACAGCTGAAGAGGCGATTCAGGACGTGCTACCTGAGATCTCTCAGTTGAACTGTACCTGGACAACCATCCATCGCGGTAGTTATAACAGCGCCGAACTGGTTGTCATGGATAAAGGTTGCTCCAAGGCTAGCGCGGTGACGACCCTGGCAGAGTCTTCAGGTATCCCGTTGCAGGAGATCATGGCTCTTGGCGATAATAATAACGATATCGAGATGCTGAAAACTGTCGGCTGGGGGGTGGCTATGGGCCAGGCGCCTGAGAGTGTGAAGTCCGCTGCCAACGCAGTGACAGCCAGTAACAGGGATGATGGAGCAGCACAGGCCATTGAGCGTTACGCCTTGCGCCGTGCCGTGCAGTCCGCCTCAAATTCTCTCAACCGCGCCACCTGGCTGTGATTGGGAGCCGCCTGCCAGCGCTTCTCCTGCACCAATTGCAGAGCATCGAGGGCGTGCATTCCGCTATAGACCAGCACAGCACAGGTCAGCAGAACGCTACGTCCGACCCCATGTTCACAATGGATGAGGCAACTCTCACCAATTTCAATCCTTTCATGTACCCAGGTCGCGCCCTGCCACAGTTGTTCCATAGTTAACGGGTGGGTATCGGGAGTGGGTAGATGCAGCAGTTCGATCTGCTCCTGCAACATCGCTTGGGCGTCATCACAATACTCAGAACGCGTATCGACGACATGCCTGATCCCTGTTCGCGCCAGGGCCGGGATATCTGCCTGGTGCACGCGCCCGCCAACGGCCAGGTGTTCAGTCACCCAGCTCATGTTGAGCTTATCAGGCAAAGGAATATGCAAAGCCTGGGCCAACCGCTCCGATTTTGAGTCCTCAGGAAAGAGGCGCGCAGCAATACGCGTCCAGGCGCGGTACGATAGGCGCCCCAACCCGGTAAAAAACCAGCGTCGACCAGAGAATTTCACGTGTGGTGGCAGTTCTAACGTCGGGACATCTTTTGGAGCATCAACAGGCGGAGGAGTAATTGTTGGGTCAGACGACATATTGGGAATATCCTTCTCTCTTTTCCTTATAGCATAGCAGGGACATCATAGCAGGGACGGGATATCCCCAGGGCGACCGCGCGCTCTCAGGGCGACCCAAGGGTCGCCCCTACTATACTTCAGCTTCGCTGCCACGTCTCTCAGGTAGAGGTGGCAGTTCGGGTGTTAATTCCAGTAGCGCTCCTTCGCGGTTACTCACGTTCTCTTCACCACCTGGCACAACCAGCCCATCTCTCTGCGTCACCCGCTTTAAAGAGGCTATTGCACACTCAATCATACTATCATCGGGCTCACGAGTCGTCAAACTCTGCAAGGCCAGCCCTGGAGCAAGGAGCCATTTGACTATACGAAATCGATAATTGGCAGCGCCTAAACGCATCAACTCATAGGAGATGCCCGCCACGACAGGCACCAGAACAATTCTTGAGAGAATTTTGAGCGGCAGCGAGGGCGTCACAATAAACGCAAAAACAAAGATAGAGACGACCATGACCATGAGCAGGAAGCCAGTACCACAACGGGTATGCACGCGCGAGGCGAGGCGCACATGCGGGATATCGAGCGGATCGCCCTGCTCCATCGCATTGATGGCTTTGTGTTCAGCGCCATGGTAGCCGAAGACGCGCTGAATATCTGGAACGCGGCCAATCAAGTAGAGATAGCCAAGGAGCAACAATAAACGTACCACGCCCTCGATCACCAGGTTCAGCCAGCCAGCGCCTATATGACTCGGGAATAAGTTGGCGATGAAGAGCGGCGCCAGGAAGAAGACAAGAATGGCAAAACCAAGCGAGATCAACAACGTAACCACCAATGTCACCCCGCCAATCTGCGGCGGCGCCATGTCAGCGGGCAGAGAAGCAGGCTCTTCACCTGAGGGTTGGTGGCCATTTGTTCCTGTTTGTGCACTGTTAGAAGCAGGAGCGGTAGTATGAACATCCGGGTTGACTGCGCCCGAAGCGATATTGGCGGACATGGTCATCAGGCGTGTACCCAGAACGAGCATTTCCCACAGCAGGAGCAGACCGCGCACGAATGGGAGGTGAAACAGGCGGTTCTGGTACAGGCGAGGATTTAATGCTTCTTCATAGAGGTAGATGCTCTGATCTGGCTTCCGAATCGCTACGGCGGCAGATGCGCGCCCACGCATCATTACGCCTTCCATTACGGCCTGTCCACCATAGTAAAACTTTGCCACGATCTATCTCTCCTTCTTTCATTAAATGCGGCATAGGCTATATATTCTATTTATCACGTTTGATCCTGATCCCTGGCTGTCAATTGAATAAAGCGATGGGGGAAGCCGGACGCGCGCATTCGCGACAGGCGGCTGACAACGGGACTTTTCAAAAATGATATGCGGGACATGCGCGGCAAGCGCCCACGGAGAGCACGCAGTCGCGCTTCCGAAGAACGTAAGGTGCGGGACATGATGGGGCGACGATTGCGCAAGCGGATTGTCTGCCGAAGGCCTGACTGGTCCAGCGGGAGGCAAAAAGCTCAGGATACAGTTGGCTATAGCGAATGATGCATTGGGCCGGCTCAGGCGTTTCGCGTTCTCTAGCTGCCTGCGCATGGTTGCCGAACCTGGCTTTACGAGACGGCGCAGTCCGTCGACCAGTTCAATGGAGTCGTATGCCAGGATGCCCACGTCGTTTTTCAGCACAAAATCTACGTTTCCCTCTTCCTGACCCGGTACATAGCCGCTCAGAATGATGGGCAGATCACATGCCAGCGCCTCATTGATGGTCCCCGGCCCTGCTTTGGTAATAATTACGTCGGAGGCCCGCATCATCTCCGGCATATTCTGCACAAAACCAAAAACCTTCACCGGCACATGGAAACTTGTCCTGGTACGTTGGAGGTGCGCGTAGAGCCGCCTGTTACGACCAGTGATAACCAGCAACTGTACCGGCAAACGAGCGCGTGAGATAGAGCGCGCGGCATCATATAAGCCTCCCGCGCCATCACCGCCGCCCACCAATAACACAACTGGTAATCCCGGCACCAGGCCAAACTTACGCTGCAATTCCTCTTTGCTCTCCGTAGGTCGCGTGAATTTGGGATCAATGGGCATCCCAAGCATGTGCACGCGATTGGGATCAAAGCTGCGCGACAAAAACAATGCTTTGGCCTGTTCCGTTGGCACGATGTAGGCATCCGCTCCATGCGCAAGCCAGGCAAAATGCAGGCTGACCAGGTCGGTCACTACGGTAAGGAAGGGTATATGCATAGGTAATTTTCGTAAGGCTTTGATGGTAACGTGATTGAGCAGCGGATGGATGGAGACGATAACATCGGGTTGAACGCTGGTGATCAGCCGCATCAGCCCATTAAGAATGAGAGGTGAAGCGACAGTTTGCATTGCTGTGACACTGCGTTCTTCATTGCTCAAATGAAAGACACGCCCATACATCTTGGGGTTGTAGCGTATAGTTGGTCCATAGAGCTTGACCGCTTCACGCAAAGGAAACCGGCTATACTCCTCAAAGACATCGACTATCTCGATGCGATAGGTAGGAGGCGCCAACGACAGTTCAGTCTTGGGCTGCTCACCAGCAAGTGTGCTGGATTCAGTAAACTGTTGCTGACGTGCATGCCACTCTTCCTGTTCCTTTTGGGAGATCAGGATGATGGCGTTGCGAATTGCGTTTGCTGCACTACGATGACCGGCCCCGGTGTCAGCAATGAGGAAAAGTATCGTTCGTTGGGATGTTTTCTCCAAGCTACTCACCTCATGCGCAATATAATAGTGTTATAGTTATAATAGTGGGCCAGGGCAGGGGCTATACACGCATCGGCCTTCGATGCCCGCGTATAGCCCCTGCCCTGGTTTACCAATTATTCTTCCTGCAAATTGAAGCGTTTGCGGAAACGCTCTACTCGACCAGCGGTATCAAGAATACGCTGCTGTCCACTGAAGAATGGATGGCATTTTGAGCAGACATCTATCTTCAGGACAGGTTTGATGCTCAATGTCTGGAAACTGTTGCCACATGCACAAATGACCGTGGCTTCGATATAATTTGGATGGATTCCTTTTTTCATTACGACAACTCCCGCGAGAATTATTTTCTAGTTGGTTATTAGCTACGAGCATGATTGTCTCTTAGTGGCACCCGACGTCAAGATACCCCTCTACCTTACAATCTGCATTGTATTTGCCTTATTCTACCATAGATAACACCGCAGCGTATACATTTATGCCCAAATTTCTAAAACTGGCTAGATACAAACTACCATTTGCTTGCTCAAAACGTTACACCTACTGTAACCGCGCGTTTAATATACATGTAAGTAACGGACACAACAATCGCGATAGTGTGAAGCCTATGAGGAGATTGAGATGACGCAGATTAGCCAGAATGAACAAGACATTGAAATTGAAGATGAACATCAAGAGACCTCCAAAGATAAAGAGAACATAACTCCGCGTTCTCGACTTAGCGCTGTCGGTACGGCAACAATTCATATCATCTCTACCCATTACTGGATAGTTTGTATTCTCATCGGTGGTATCGCTTTAGCATGCAATCTTTTCCAACTCGGCGAACAAAGCCTGTGGTTCGATGAAATACTTTCAGTTGAACGCGCGCGTCAATCCTTACCAGTCCTGTTGCAAATCATCTTTGCCACCCAGCCAAATATGGCCCTTTATTATATATTCCTACATTTCTGGTTAAGCTTTACTGCCCTTCCAGGTTTGAACCCCACAGAGTTTGTTGTGCGCTTCCCCTCCGCGGTTTTCGCCGCTCTGAGTTCAATAGTAATCTTCCTACTGGGTAGGCGTTTCCTGGGCTTCATCGCTGGCATTGTTGCAGCAGGCCTCTACTTGCTCAATAACCTGCAACTTGTCTATGCACAGGAAACACGATCGTATGCGTTGCAATTATTCCTTATTTGTATCGCCTGGTATACCCTTTTTGCAGCACTTACGGTGTCGTCTCATCGGAAACGCTGGTGGCTCTGTTATGGGCTTGTCACTGTGCTAGCAATCTACTCTCAGCTGTTCAGTTCGTTGATACTTGCCGCGCAAATCGCTGCTTATGTCGCTCTGTTATTTCTACCAGGGGAGTGGCGTACAAGTGCACGCCATCAACTACGAGCATTCATAGCAGTGCTCGCAGGTGTCTTCGTTCTGATACTCCCCCTGTTGTACGCAAGTCGTCACGGCGGGAAAACTGGATGGCTCCCCATACCGCATCCTATAGATATCTACCATCTCTTTGTCACCATAAGCGCAAATAGCAAAATATATCTCTTCCTGCTCCTCTCATTCTGTCTACTGGGCCTGTTCGTTGTCATAATCTCATATCAATTATGGGGGAAGCGATTGCTTACAAAAGTCGCTCTCATTGATAATGTAGAGGATAAACGCCTGTCTCGTTTCCAACAGTTGTTGCCAGTAGGGTTTGCACTGCTTTGCTGGATAGTCATACCGCTTGTACTGAGTTACATCATTTCCCAGGGGCCGACGCGCTTATTTTCAAGCAGGTATCTTGTCACCATCGTTCCAGCGTTCATGCTTCTTGTTGGACTGGGCCTGGTAGTCATACGTTGGCGTGTCTTACAGGTAGTATTGGCTATCGGATTACTTTTGTTCACCATACACTTTATTCCTATCAATTATGGGAGTCCTCAGGAGGAAGACTGGAACACAGCTGCGTTCTGGCTGGAGCATCACTACCAGGCAAACGATGGCCTGGTCTGCTATGACAATAACAATGGCTGCCAGGTTAGTGTAGAGTATTATCTCACTACCTATCCCAGTGCCGCGCACTTTACAGCAGATTCCCCCGGCTCATTCCCCTGGGTGAACTATGACCTTACAAATCACCTTGGCAATGCTGAAGCTGCAGTTGACCCCAATGCTCTATCAATTTTTGCTGCAAAGCATCCCCATGTCTTTTTCATCGTTGGCCGTTTGCCCAATGGCTTATCTGCAGCACGAGCACAACATGCTCAAAACTGGCTAGATACACACTATCATTTGCTTACTAAAATCATTACACCTACTGTAACCGTACGTTTATATGCAACCGGGTAACTCCTCGCCAGTGGCTTTTCACTATACCAGACTAGCTATAGAAAAGAGAGGCTTCTCCCAACCCTTAGCAAGGGATGCGCTACCCAATTGCATCTTCTGTTGCACATTTTCTTTACCCTGTGCTATAATCCGACTGGTACGAAATGAGAGATAACAGATGGGATTTCGCGCATGAAAAAGAACGAGCCGCCCTCTGTTTGGGGATCGCTGGCCATGATGGGCCAGTTGGGCCTGGTCATAGCCATTCCCCTTGTTCTAGGTTACCTTGGAGGGACCTATCTTGATGGCCTTACCAATACAAAAGTATATTTATATCTCGGGCTACTGCTTGGCCTAGTCGTAGGGGTATTTGGAGCATACCGTTTATTATCACCTTACTTGAAGAAATAGAATAGACGGGGGCCTCTCACAACGAACAAGATCTAGCAGAGCTCGGCGAATAGGAGGATGCCGAGTGGGGCTCTGGAAACTGATTGAAATAAGGATTCAGCCGGAATATAATTTTTTATATTGGACCGCTTCCGGTAACGAACACACTATTTTGCACCTGGATAACAATCCTCATCTTAGTAGTATTCTTCTTCTTTGCAACTCGCCGACGTGCCCTTATCCCTTCTGGTATACAGAACGTCGCCGAGTATCTCATAGAGTTTCTGCTAGGATTGGTAGAAGGTGTTTCCGGTAAAGAAAAAGGGAAAACATTTTTCCCCCTGGTAGGGACGCTCTTTCTCTTCATCATTACCTGCAATTTACTGGACGTCATCCCCGGCGTGGATACTATCGGCACAATTAATACCGCTGCCATCCAAGCTGCCCATATAACCAGTCAACCCGTGTTAGGATTCTTGCTCTTTGGTGATCTTTCTAATTTGATGATACCCTGGATTCGCCCGGCCACCAGTGATCTGAACCTGGATTTCGCCATGTCTATTACCGTGGTAGTAACCTGCCAGATTCTTGGTTTAATTACCCTGGGACCCGCGGCGCACGTGGGCAAATACATCAACTTGAGAACATTTTTCAAGTCATTGCGCAAGCTTGATTTCGGAGGAGTATTCCAGGGGTTGATCGAGTTCTTCGTGGGTATTATCGATATCATCAGTGAATTGTCTCGTGTCCTTTCCCTGGCCTTCCGTCTCTTTGGCAATATCTTCGCCGGCGCTGCAGTATTAGCAGTGTTTGCGTTCATCTTGCCGTTTTTAGCCGATGTTGCCTTCATCCCGCTCGAGCTGTTTGTCGCTTTCGTACAGGCCCTGGTCTTCTCTCTCCTAACCCTTGTCTACCTGCAAATGGCCACCACGGCTGAGCATACTGATGAGAGTGAACAAGAAGCGATGAAAGAATTTGAGCGAAATGAGGCGCAGAATGTGGCGGCAACCCGGTAATCAAGGGAGAGAGGGATATGCCCTTCTCCTGCAAATCAACAGTGATTGCTACTCGCAGCTATTTCTTACTGCGATTGCATAAATTCAAATGAACAACGATAGGCTTGTCCTTAAGGAGGATTGTCATCATGCTTTTCAGTTCCCTTGTATCAGCGTTACCCATTGTATTGGCAGCGACTGCCGCGCCATATGATTCCCTAGCTGTAGCGCTAGCAATTGGTCTGGGAGCCATTGGCCCAGGAATCGGTATCGGTATCGCCGCGGGTTCGGCATTCAACGCCATCGGGCGTAACCCTGAAGCGGAGCCGCTGATCCGTATCAACATGTTTATTGGTCTGGCTTTCGCCGAAGCTATCGCTATTTACGCTCTGGTTATCGCCTTCTTGCTCAACGCCAGGTAGTACCTTAACAGCCAAAAAGGGAGTCATAGCCTGGCAGCCATAAGGGCTGCCGCTACATATTTTTCTCGTGAATTTAAATGTAGTGTTTTCCTGCATTCCCAACAGAATACCCCTTGTGGGTACCAGGCTACTACCTCTGATGAAAGGAGGCGTACAAAGTGGTGCAGACAATTATTCTTGCTGACCTGTTAGGTGGCTTCGGTGTCAACGCTATTGCCTTTCTCTCACAGCTCGTCAGTTTCGGCATTGTCTTCTTGATACTATGGAGATGGGCATTACCCGCGATTCTTATAACGCTCAACCAGCGACAGGCTATTATTCGAGAGGGTGTTGAGAATGCAGAGCGGGCCAGGCGTGATCTTGCTGATGCGACAGCACGCGCAGAACAGGTTCTGCTCGAGGCGCGCAGGCAGGCACAGGACACGATCGCACAGGCGTCGAAGGCTGCCGAGGCGGAAGCAAACCGTATTCGAGAAGAAGCGCACGCCCATGCTGAGCAGATTAACAAGCAGCAGGTGGCACGCATTCAACAGGAGGCTGCGCACGCACGTGCTGAACTCAATCGCCTGGTTGTGAACCTCTCAATCAATGCGGCAAGTAAGGTCATTAGTAAATCGGTCGATAGCAGTGACAACCGCCGCCTGGTGGAAGAGTTCGTTAGCATTAGCCAAACAAAGGAACAGTAATGCTTAAAGGAGCGATAGCGCGTCGCTACGCTGGTGCCATCTTCGAGATCGCGCGCAAGGAGAAAACGCTTGACCGTACCCTCGAAGATGTAAAAGAGATAACCCGGCTCTTTGCGATCCGCAAACTGGCATATCTCCTACGCGAGCCTAAAATTCCCGCGCAGCGCAAAGAGACAGCCATACGCCAGGCGCTGGCGGATAAGGTGTTGCCTACATCGCTCAACCTCGCTCTGCTCGTTGTCCAACGTGAACTGGTCGACCTGATGCCAAACATTGGCAGCGAACTCGAACAACTTGTGCTGAATTATAAGAACCAGGCAGTAGCGGAAGTTACAACGGCAACGAAACTTGACGATAAACAGATGAACCTTATCAAGAAAGCACTGGAACGCAGAACAGGTAAGACGATTCTCGTAAAAACGAAGGTTCAGCCCGAAATTCTGGGTGGAGTAATTGCCCGCGTTGGCGACCAGATAATAGACGGTAGTATCCGCTATCGTTTGAGCGCGTTACGGCAGCAGTTGTTGGCAAGTACAGCGAGCAGCAACATCGATTTCCTGTCTGAAATAGGAAGTGATCAGAGCTCAAAGGCTGCTGATACCCTTGTAACGCCGGGTAATACGCAAGAAGGTACGACTGAGCCGAGTAGTATACAAATACAATGAGTAGTTAGAGCAATGAGGTTTGAAAGCGAGCAAGAGTGGAGGAATAATAAAAATGGCATCTTGGGCTGATGAAATCAGTGCCATCATTGAGAAAAACATCACAGGTTTCGGTGGAGGCGAGATAGAGACAGCAAGCGTCGGCACCGTGATCGCGGTGCAGGACGGTATCGCTCGCGTCTACGGACTGCAAGATGTGAAGTATCTCGAGTTGGTAGAATTTCCTCGCACAGGCATTATGGGCCTGGCCTTTAACCTTGAAGAAGAGACGGTCAGTTGCCCAATCCTGGGTGAGTATACACATATCAGAGAAGACGACGAAGTGCGCACCACCGGCCGAGTTATCTCGGTCCCCGTTGGCGATGCACTGATCGGTCGCGTGGTCAGCCCCCTGGGCGAACCAATCGACGACCGCGGGCCTATTGTTACCGATAAGACGCGCCCGGTCGAGCGCGTTGCCCCAGGTGTCATCACCCGGCAAAGCGTGGACACCCCTGTACAGACAGGTATCAAGGCCATTGACAGTATGATCCCCATCGGGCGTGGTCAGCGCGAGCTTATCATTGGCGACCGCCAGACGGGTAAGTCGGCCATCGCGATTGATACGATCATCAACCAGAAGGGTAAAAACCTGATCTGTATCTACGTCGCGATTGGTCAGAAAAACTCGACAGTTGCGCGAACACGCGACGTTTTAGAGCGGCATGGAGCGATGGATCACACCATTATCGTTTCTGCCAGCGCATCTGATCCGGCTCCCTTGAAGTACCTGGCCCCCTACGCGGGCTGTGCCATGGGCGAGGAGTTCATGGAATCGGGACGTGACGCGCTGATCATCTACGATGACCTGACCAAGCACGCCGAGGCGTATCGTAACATCTCGCTGATTATTCGCCGTCCTCCTGGACGCGAGGCCTACCCTGGTGACGTGTTCTACTTGCACTCCCGCCTGTTGGAGCGCGCGGCGCGTCTCAACGACGATTACGGCGGTGGTTCACTGACGGCCCTGCCAATCATCGAGACAAAGGCCAACGACATTTCGGCGTATATTCCTACAAACGTGATCTCGATTACTGATGGACAGATATTCCTTGAGACGGACCTGTTCAACGCGGGCTTGCGCCCGGCCATTAACGTCGGTCTCTCGGTCTCTCGCGTAGGAAGTAGCGCTCAAACTCGTGCGATGAAACAGGTGGCTGGATCGTTGCGTCTTGACCTGGCACAGTTCCGTGAGCTAGCTGCATTCGCGCAGTTTTCCTCGGACCTTGACAAGGCGACCAAGGCACGTATCGACCGCGGCCAACGCTTGACCGAAATCCTCAAGCAGCCACAGTACCAGCCAGTGCCTGTCGAAAAACAGGTAATGATCATCTATGCCGCTACTAACGGGTTCCTGGACAGTACGCCGGTCGACAAGGTCACCGAATGGGAGGTCGCGTTCTATCGTTACATGGATGCGAACCACCCCGAGGTTGGGCAGGCGATCATTGACCAGTCCGTGACGGGCAAAGAAAAGATGTCCGCTGACTTGTTGAAACAACTGAAAGCTACTATTGAAGAGTTCATTAAGACAGCCGCGCCACACTAGGAGACACTGCTATGGCATCAACTAGAGAGGTTCGGCGGCGCATACGCTCGGTCAAAAATACGGCGCAGATTACCAAAGCCATGCAAATGGTGGCCAGCAGCAAGATGCGGCGAGCGCAGGAGCGTGTTCAACAGGCACGCCCCTACTCCGAGCAGATCCGCGCCCTCGTTTCGCGTCTCGCTAACGCGTCAGGTGATGATCTGGGCGACGACGTTGCCCTGCTGAAAGAGCGGCCAGTGCACAACATCGGCATTATCTTGATTACACCGGATCGTGGCCTGTGTGGCGCGCTTCCCAGCAACATCAACCGCAAGGCGGTATCTATGGCGCAGGAGCAACTCAATAGACTGACACAACAGGGCGAACACGCCGGCCTCGATTACGTGGCGGTGGGCCGTAAAGGGCGGGACTTCATTGTACGTTCACAACAGCATCTTATCGCTGAATTCGTGAATTATGGTGATAGGCCCACGCTCGAGGATGCCAGGGCTATTGCCCAGGTGGCAGTAGACTCCTTCCTGAAAGGGGAAGTTGACGTTGTGTACATGGTTTATGCCAGGTTTGTCAACACAGTGACGCAACATCCTACTGCGGTCCAGCTGTTGCCGGTACAGCCACCTACCGAGGAAAATAACGAACGTAAGGCTATCGAATACATTTATGAGCCAAACGCGCGGAGCATCTTCGAGGCCTTACTACCACGCTACGTGGATGTGCTGGTCTATCAAACGCTGCTTGAGACGATAGCGAGTTTCTACTCTGCTCAAATGGTAGCGATGAAGAACGCCACCGATAGCGCAAATGAACTCATTCAGGACCTCACGCTTGCCTACAACAAGGCACGCCAGGCAAGCATCACTACGCAGATACTTGAAGTGGTAGCCGGCGCAGAGGCACTGTAGGGGCCCTCATATGGCGCCCGCTGTGCACGAGGTAACCAACCGAGCCAATACAGGAGAAATATATGGCAACAAAGATAGGCACGAAGGGCAAAGTCGTGCAGGTGCTGGGGGCCGTCGTAGACGTTGAATTTCCCTCAGACAGATTACCAGAAATTTATTATGAAGTCCGCACCCGACCCTCCGGTACTGACAAGGACCTCATACTTGAGGTCGAACAGCACCTGGGCAATAACTGGGTACGCTGTGTGGCTATGGGACCCACCGATGGACTACAACGTGGTGTAGATGCTATAGACATGGGGCACGCCATTTCAGTACCCGTTGGTCCCAAGACACTGGGACGCATCTTTAACGTCCTTGGTCAAGCGATTGACAATAAGCCTGAAGTCGAAGATTCTCCGCGCTATCCCATCCACCGGGCCGCGCCGACCCTGGAAGAACAGGCCTCGGGTATCGAGGTTTTCGAGACCGGCATCAAGGTTATCGACCTCGTTTGCCCCTTCATGAAAGGGGGGAAAATCGGTGCATTTGGCGGTGCCGGTGTAGGCAAGACCGTCATCATCCAGGAATTGATCAACAACATCGCCAAGGGTCATGGTGGTTATAGCGTTTTTGCCGGCGTGGGTGAGCGCACCCGCGAAGGGAACGACCTCTACCATGAAATGATCAACGCTGGCGTTATCGACCGCCTGGCTATGGTCTTCGGGCAGATGAACGAGCCTCCCGGTTCACGCCTGCGCGTTGCCCTTAGCGGCCTGGCAATTGCTGAGTACTTCCGCGATGAAGAGGGCAAGGACGTGCTGCTCTTTATCGACAACATCTTCCGCTTCACACAGGCCGGCGCAGAGGTATCGGCGCTGCTGGGTCGCATGCCTTCAGCCGTGGGCTATCAGCCTAACCTGGCGGAAGAGATGGGCGAACTGCAGGAACGCATCACGTCGACCAAGAAAGGCTCGGTCACGTCGATGCAGGCCGTCTATGTCCCTGCTGACGATTATACGGACCCCGCTCCGGCCACCACGTTTGCACACCTCGACTCAACGATAGTGTTGGAGCGAGCCATCTTTGAGCAGGGTATCTATCCCGCCATCGACCCGCTGGCCTCCACCAGCCGCCTGCTTGACCCGGTCGTGGTTGGCGAGGAACACTACAACGTGGCCCGAGGCGTACAGAAGGTCTTGCAGCGTTACAAAGACCTGCAAGATATCATTGCTATTCTGGGTGTTGATGAACTATCGGATGAAGACAAGCTGACCGTCGCACGAGCTCGTAAGCTACAGCGCTTCTTCTCACAACCCTTCACAGTGGCACAGGTATTTACCGGTCTCGAAGGTAGATATGTCCCAGTGAAAGATACCGTACGCGGTTTCAAGGAAATCCTGGAGGGCAAATACGACCATATCCGCGAAGATTTTTTCTACATGAAGGGCGGCATCGAAGAAGTTATCGAGAGCTACGAAGCTGAGCAGGAGAAGGGCTAAACGATGGCGACACGCAATACCTTGCACGTCGAGGTAGTGACAGCCGAACGCGAACTGTACAGCGGCGAGGCCGACATGGTCAGCGCGCCAGGTTCAGAGGGCAGGCTTGGAATACTACCAAGACATGCTGCCCTGCTGACGACGCTCATGCCGGGTGAACTGACCATCAAACTTGATGGCGCTGAAGAGCCGATCTTCGTCTCAGGCGGTTTCCTTGAGGTGTCTGGTAATACAGTTACTGTCCTGGCGGATACCGCGGAATATGCCGAGGAGATCGACCAGGCCCGTGCTGAGGCAGCGCGACGCCGCGCTCAAGAACGCCTGGAACAGGCTGAATCGGATGTGGATCGTGCCGAGTTACTCGGTGCGCTGGAACGTGCGATGAGTCGTCTCAGGGTTGCAGAGCTAGCTCGCAGGCGTGGTGGACGCCGTATCGCGATGCCACGTTCGGAGCAATAAACGCGAAAACTCTCGACAGCAAATACAATGGGGGGTGAATGCAGGTTATACATTCACCCCCATTGTATTTGCTACACTAGAAATCTCCGCTGCCTCCGCCGCCGAAATCCCCACCACCGCCTCCACCGAAGTCTCCACCTGCACCTCCACCGAAGTCGCCGCCTCCACCTGCGCCAAAGTCTCCACTGGCCCCTCCGCCAAAATCTCCTCCACCCTGTCCGCCCTGTCCACCCTGGCCCTGGTTCAAGTCTTGTTCGCGAGCTTCATCCTCACCATGCTCTTTGCCTAATTCGTAGCCAATCAGCCCACCGGCTGCTGCTCCTAAACCGCCCGCAGCCCAGGGATTCATACCCGGCCCCTGGTTATAATAGCCAGGTCCACCATAGTTGGGCGGATAGCCCTGGTTATAGGGCTGCTGAAAAGGAACGCCTCCACCTCTCTGCTGCCTACCAAAGCCAAACATCCGTCGTCCCACAGTAAAGAGCACTCCCACAATAACGAGGATGATCACCCCAACGCAGCACAGCGGAAAAAGCAGGGAAGAGAAAAAGCCACCGCCGGAGGACGTAGGGACGGTCACGCCACTATTATTGCCGTTGCTCACAGGAGCGGCCCCCAGGTCATTGCGCAAACGTTGAATAGCAGCAATGGTTGCGCCCGTGTAGTCACCACTGCCGAAGTTATCTTTAAAAGACTGCACGGCATCCTGGTACTGGCTGTTTGAGAGCGGAACGTTCGATCCTCCCACGATCGCCAGGTGATGATGCGTTGTATCAATAGCCATCACAATCATATTCGGGTTAGTAATATGACTGCGCGTCTGCTGATCAAATTCCTGGTTTGTTCCATTAAAAGTGCTTGTCGTATAGATGCTGATCGGATTCGGCAGAGTAGCCGCCTCATTTTTTACCTGGCTCTGGTCACCGAAAACGTGCGCTGCATCGCTGATGTAAACCGTATTAGCCAATGCCAGCACCGTTGTCGCACAGAGCAGGCACAGGGCAATTACCATCGCCAGTATACTCTTTTTCAGGATCCGCGCAACAGATTGTGAATCTATGTGAGTCATTCCATCTTTCCTTCTTTTCAAGTTGTATACATAACATACATCAAGTATCTGATGTAGTACGCCAGTTGCGAACTGCGGCGGCTTTGAAACTGGCTCACAAGACGCGCCGCAATACGAATAGAGATCCATAGGTTCGCTATAGGACCCATAGAACCCGGTAACTGATACACTCGTTATTCACTACATTATCCTATACGGTTATACGTCATCATAGTAGTATAATTCAAACAATATTACAAGAAGGGCAAAGCGGATGCAGGGCCATGTAAAAGTCGAGGCAAGTGAGATTAAGGACAGGTAATATCACAATATAATCACACTCGTTCTCTCGACTTTTACATGGCCCTGACAAGAAGGGCAAAGCGGATGTAACTGTCCTTGACACGTGATACAATGGAAAAACGTGACACTTTTCAAGTTAGTGATCAAAGAATTATGGAGCGTTTGTTAATGAGCACAACACCTGCTGGGCGACCGCGCCCCTTCGTTTTAGTCATTCTAGATGGTTGGGGCATCAATCCACGCAAGGAAGGCAATGCTATAGCCCTGGCCCGCACTCCCAATATTGACAGGTTGGCGCGCGAATGGCCGCACACCGCGGTGAGAACTTCTGGCGAAGCTGTCGGCCTACCAGAAGGGCAGATGGGCAACTCGGAAGTGGGGCACCAGAATATCGGCGCGGGGAAGCGCGTCCTGCAAGACTATACCCGCGTCAGCGAATCGATTCGCGATGGCTCGTTCTATCAAAACCCGGCCTTCCTGAAAGCCGTCGAGCATGTCAAGAAACATTCGTCGCAGCTGCATATTTTCGGCCTATTGGGAGATGGCGGCGTTCATGCCCACGAAACGCATTTGGAAGCCCTCCTGCGCCTGGCACACACGCACGATATCGAGCGCGTCTACATTCATGCTTTCACTGATGGGCGCGATACCTCTCCTACTGGGGGGGTTGAGTTTATGCGGCTCCTGCAGGCGCGCGCCAGCGAGATCGGCGGAGAACATGCCGCGAAGGTGGCAACGGTCAGCGGGCGCTATTACGCCATGGATCGCGATAATCGCTGGGATCGCACAGGCATGACCTATTTTGCAATGACCCGCGCCGAGGGACTGCGCGCCAACTCGGCGGTAGAGGCCATCCAGCAATCGTATAACAGCAATGTGACCGATGAATTTATTCTTCCCACGGTCATCATGGAAGAGAACCATCCCGTCGCCACGGTAAAGGCTGGTGATGCGTTAATTCACTACAATTTCCGGCCAGACCGCGCCCGGCAACTTACCAAAGCCTTTGTGATGAAAGCGTTGCCACCTCAGGCAGAAGGGAAATTCGATCGTGGGCCGCGCCTCGAGGAATTAGTGTACGTGATGATGACAGAATACGAGGTAGGGCTTGAGGCGGAAGTGGCCTACCGGGCCGACGAAGTAGATATGCCGCTGGCGCGGGTAATCTCCGACGCGGGGCTGCGCCAGTTCCACACCGCCGAGACCGAGAAATACGCCCACGTGACCTATTTTATCAATGGCCGGCGCGAGACGCCCTTCCCCGGAGAGGAGCGTCTACTGGTGCCCTCGCCTAAAGTGCCGACCTATGATCTGCAGCCGGAGATGAGCGCAGCAGGCGTTACGGATACAGCGGTGGAGCATATCCGCAGCGGGGATTACGACCTGGTGATAATGAACTACGCCAATGCCGACATGGTGGGCCACACGGGAGTAATCGAGGCGGCCATTAAAGGGGTAGAGACGGTCGACACGGGCGTTGGACGCGTTGTGGAAGCGACGCTCGCGGTTGGTGGAGGCCTGCTGATTACTGCTGATCATGGCAACGCCGAGCAATTGATTGAGTATGATACAGGCAAACCATTCACAGCGCACACGACCTATCCGGTGCCACTTTATTTCGTTGTGCCTCAATTAGCTCAAGTAAAGTTGAGGTCGGATGGCATTCTGGCCGACGTGGCCCCTACAGTTCTGCAAGTGATGGGGATAAAGCAGCCAAAGGATATGACAGGACGCTCTTTGATTGTGGGGTGATGCATGTGGGTGGAGAATCAGTCAATGTCTGTCTTTTGTGACCTTAAGGGCAAAAAATAGCTGAAAAACAATTGACTTTCAAATCTATCGTATGGCATACTTACCACAATACGGAATATCCCAACTATTCCGTAACAATTAAGCGGAGTTGTTTGTATGCCGACACTCAAAGAGCTTCGATTGCGGGCGCGGCTATCAGCAGAGGAATTAGGAAGGCTTGCGAATGTGACGGGGAAAACGGTAAACCGAACAGAGCAAGGACTGCCAGTTCAATTCCCTGGGCCAGAGGTCGTGTACTGCTTGCTGACCTATAGCAAGCGCAAAGTGACTTCCTGGAACAAAGACCACTTCTTCCTCAGTACTGCTGACTTTTTCGCACAGCGATGTTATTTGTGAGAGTGGAACCAGGTGATACTCTCGCGCGCCAGGCCGGCGGGACTTTGTCGCACGCGGGCAGCTGAACTTGGACATTGCTCGGCAAAGCGCTAAGAGGATTCAGCACTCTGCCCGCAGGTTTGCTAGAGAAGCGAGCGGTATACAGGTATACAATCGTAACGGAAAATTATTTAGACGCAGGAGGTAATCAAAGGATGGCGAAAAAAGAAGAGGAAATACAAGTCTCCGAAGCACAGATCGCTGTTCACTGGCGGGAGGAGGAGTATTACCAACCTCCTCCAAAGTTTATTGGGCAGGCAAATGCGAGCGATCCGAGTATTTATGAACGGTTCAGTGAGGAGCACTTTCCTGAGTGCTACAAGGAATACGCGGATATGCTCACCTGGGACCACTATTGGCACACGACGCTGGACACGAGCAACCCGCCGTTTTGGAAGTGGTTCGTCGGCGGTCGGCTCAACGCTTCTTACAACTGCATCGATCGCCACCTGGCGACCAATCGCAACAAGGCTGCTTTAATCTGGGTGCCCGAGCCGGAATCAGAAGACATCAAGACGATCACGTATCAGGAACTCTACGTCAGGGTAAACGAGTTCGCCGCACTTCTACAAGATTTCGGCGGGGTCAAGACTGGCGACTGCGTAACCTTCCACCTCCCAATGGTCCCTGAGTTGCCAGTTTCCATGCTTGCCTGTGCGCGCCTTGGCGTCATCCATTCCGAGGTTTACGGTGGATTCAGCGGGATAGCGTGCGGAGACCGGATGACCGACTCGGGAAGTCACATCCTCGTAACAATGGACGGCTACTACCGCAATGGAGAGTTGGTCGACCACAAGGCCAAAGCCGACGAGGCGGTGAAAGTGGCCCATGAACGCGGTGCCGAAATTGATAAAGTACTGGTCTGGCGACGGTATCCAGGTCAGTACTCATCAAAGACCCCGATGGTCGCTGGCCGGGATTTCTTCGTCGACGAAGTGCTGAAAGACTACCGCAGGAAAGTAGTCGAGCCGGTTTCCATGCCAGCCGAAGCCCCACTGTTTCTCATGTACACCAGTGGCACGACGGCTCGACCCAAGGGGTGCCAGCACAGCACAGGCGGATATCTTGCTTACGTCACTGGCACGTCAAAGTACTTCCAGGATATCCACCCTGAGGACACGTACTGGTGCTTCGCCGACATTGGGTGGATAACCGGGCACTCCTACATCGTCTACGGTCCATTGGCACTTGGGGCGACCAGTGTTATGTATGAAGGGGTGCCGGCGTATCCCGATGCCGGCCGTCCCTGGCGGATCGCTGAGCGACTCGGAGTGACAATCTTCCACACCGCTCCTACGACGATTCGCATGCTACGCAAGCTCGGTCCCGACGAGCCGAAGAAATACAACTACCATTTCAAGCACATGACAACCGTGGGAGAGCCGATTGAGCCGGAGGTCTGGCGCTGGTATCACAGCGTCGTCGGAAAGGGTAAAGCGGTCATCGTTGACACCTGGTGGCAGACCGAGAACGGTGGCTTCCTGTGCAGCACCCTGCCTGCCCTGAAAGCGATGAAGCCTGGCAGTGCAGGCCCGGGAGTCCTTGGGATCTACCCCGTGATCTACGATGAAAAAGGCAATGTGGTCGAGGCCGGAAGCGGACGGGCCGGCAATATTTGCATCCGCAACCCATGGCCAGGCATCTTTCAGACGGTCTGGGGCCAGCCGGAGCGATTTGTGCAGATCTACTATGAGAAGTACTGCCGGAACAAAGAGAGTAAAGACTGGCGTGACTGGCCGTACTTCGCTGGTGACGGTGCTGTTCTGGCGGCCGACGGCTATTTCCGGATCCTTGGCCGGGTCGACGATGTGATCAATGTGGCCGGGCACCGACTAGGAACGAAAGAGATTGAGTCGGCGTGCCTCACCGTCGAAGAGGTTGCCGAGGCAGCCGCGGTGCCGTTGATAGACGAGCTTCGCGGCCGGGTAGTTGAGGTGTACGTTGCACTGAAGCCGGGGTTCAACGCGAGTAAGGCCATTGAGGATAAGGTGGCCATGGCGATTGAGACTCAGATCGGGAAGATCGCGAAACCGAAGAATATCTGGATCGTCGCGGATATGCCCAAGACCCGCTCTGGCAAGATCATGCGTAGGGTCCTTGCTGCTAGCACCAACTTCGCCGATGTTGGAGACGTTACCACGCTTGCGAACCCGGAGATCGTAGATAACATCCGCCATCACGTCCAGAGCGAGAAGCTTACACGTGGCGAGATTCCACGCGAACTATCGGAACAAGAGATGGCGGAAATCAGGGCGTTTGGTTCTGAGTAACCACTCAAGTCGCCAATAGTAGCAGCAAGCAGTGCCAGTAAGGAAGTGGCACTATCGGCCACTGAGGAGCAACAGAACGGTGCGACCTGTTCTGTTGCTCCTCAGTGGCCATCTCAGGGTAAGCGGTCAAGCGAGGTTCCCTGCCGGTGCGTGGTCCCAGGACAAGAACCTCTGCCCCACGTGGCTTCCTTTCTTTCTCCATGATCGGAGCAAGAGGCTGTAAGGAAAAACACTTGCATAACATGCAAAAAGATTGTAATGCTTATTAACGCGTAATTACGTAATCATCACAACAAAACAAATCCAATATGATAGAAGCTACAAAAGAACTCAAAAAGTTATCCACATATTATTCAGCCATATGTGGATAAGCGTGGCAGAATGTGGAAAAGAGTCAACTAACTCGCTCAATTAACGACAGGGGAACTGTGAGCAACGAGCCATTTTCGAGGCGAAGACGAGCCGAACGCGCAAGTATACCCGATGAAAATACTTGCTGGTGCGAATAAAGGTAATCTATCGTACCTATGGCCCCTTCGTGATCACCGCTACATACACGTACCTGCGCACCGATTGAGAGTGTTGTGTCAGGTTGCACCGGGTGCCAATTCTGCTGAAGTTCTGCCGCTGGTAACGAGATTACCAGCTCAGGAAAGATACCTTGACGAATGGAGGTCGCGCCGGAGAGCAGAGCCATCGACCCCTGATAATGGCTTAACAGGTGTATAGTACGCGTAGGCATGGCCATAGTACCAGGCCCTTCGGTAAGCAGTATCGTCACCTGCGGTAGACGAGCCTGAGCCGACTCTACATCAATACTGTCGATCAACTCTATCAGGTTGACATGTAAAAAACTCTCCAGGTCACGAGAAGAAATGCTGCTGGCAATGACACCGGCGACGCCAGCGACGGTCGCCCGGCGCAGCATATTGGAGTTCAACGGTCCGGGAATAATGAGCAACGCACCTGCAGGACTGTTTTCTTCTCCTCCCCACGAAGGCTGCCACATCGTGAGTTTCCCCGCAACCTGGTTTCCAGCCCCAATTACTCCCTGCAATAATGCCGCGTGACTCTCAATGATCACCCCGCCACGTCGAGTGATGTCAACCACACGCCCGTGTAGACCTGCAGGCAGAACTTCTCCCAGGTATTGATCCTTTATGCGGTCCTCAGACTGCTCCTGGCGGCTGTCAGGACGGGAAGGAACGCCTTTCACAGCAGGAAGGGAGAGATGTGGTACTTGCGATACTATCATTCCCGCCTGGTTGGGTTCCATGCGTTCCAGGCGAATTACGGGCTGGTCCGAACGCACTTCTTGACCAGGGTATGCGAGTGGCACAGCCCTTGTCTTATGCCCACCGGGCCAGCGCTCTCTTCTCACCAGAATCTGTGGTATCACAGACCAACCAAGCAGATAGGTCATCGCAGATACCTCTCCCCTGCCGCGATCGGATCAGGCCCCTATCGCTTGCATCCACTGCAGCAGGAGGTGTTGGCGTACCCTTTCATCATCAGGAAGAACCAGTGGTCTGCCGCGAGCATCGATGACGAGGCCAACCAATCCACCATCAATCTCTTCAGCGGCCCTCGCGCGTTCTCCTGGTCCCAACCCAACATCCACGGTTGGAGCGGGGAAGAGTGAAAGCAGTGCCTGCTCATTGGTCCGTAGCGGAATGACTTTTATCGTTCCACCCAACACATCAACTGTCAACTGCCGCCCGCTCGTATACTCTAAACCCACACGAACGGCTATCTCCCCCTGTTGCATCGTACCATAAGGAATAACACACGTGCCGAGGCGATGCGTAACAGCATCGTTCTCGTTGACCTGTACGGCTGCTATTGGAGCCACTGTGGCAACAGCGCCCAATTGAGCGACAAGCATGGTTCTATCAAGCACCAGTGAAGTGACGCCGAGTGGCTGGAGCGCGTCGAGCAACATGAGCGCTGCCTGCCCATACTGCGGCACATGAGCAAGAATGCCTCCTGTAGCCAGTATCAAATCGGCATCCAACCATTCAAAACTGTTGGCTTTTGCAGCCTCGACTGTCAAGATCAATGCTTCACGTGCAAACGCCTGGCTAATCTGCAAGTCACGCTGGCTTGTTGGCACAACATGAGGATGGAGCATACGATTTAAGACAAACTGCCGCAATTCATCTTCGGTAATAGCAAAAGGCAGCCAACGGGCAACACGCCGGATCCCCACCTGCTGTAAGACCGCTCCAACGCTCGGACCTACACCGACGCCACAATTCACCATAGGGATAAACTCACCCGCTTCGCCTGCCATCATCAACGTGGTATTGTCTCCTCCAATATCTACAGCCGTGACATTCATAGCATAGTGTTGGGCGAGAAAACGTACCAGGCTACTTAATGAGGTCGTAGTTGGTACCGGTGCTGAACTGGACCATGAAGATAAACGACTATATCCTGGAATGCGCTGGATGATAGCGCGCTCGTACAGGCCACCTATAGCGATACTGGTTGGCCCTAATTGAGCTGATGAAACAAGCGGCTCGACAGGAGTGACACCAGCGACACCCTGTAACATACGCTGAACAGCTTCGACATATTGAGGAGCTCCTGCGTATAAGACCGCAATCTGCCGCGAGGCTACGTCGGATGCTGCAATACTTGCGGATGAGCTTGCTCCATATTGTTCGTTGAGTACCGCGGTGGCATTTATCAACAACTGACAAGCTTCTTGTAACGGAGCGGGGCCCGATGGTCCATTCGCCATACCAACAATCAAAGCTGCATGTGGCTGTAGCTCCCGGATGCGTTCTATCTGACGATTCCACTCTAACGCAACGCGATCAGGCGTCCAGGGACCTTCTGTCTCCTCTCTGGAAGACGGCGCGCCAGCCCCTACAGGCACAGGCACGGGAGTGGAAGTAGCAATATGTGACGGTGAGGGCAACGAGTGGGTTTCCGCGTAGAGGCCGGAAACAGCTTGTGCGGCGAGACGCTCCATGCCCGCATCGACCGCACCCAAAACAACAAGCCGAAGAGGACCGCCAGCACTGATGGTAGCAATAAAAACATCGATACCATCACCGTTCGGCTGCTCAGGGGAGATGATTTGCCCTTCAGAGATAAAGACGCGACCTGTAATAAACTCAATCACATTGATCGCCTGGATAATACCCTTGGTAATATCCTCGTAAGGAGGTGCTATCGTTGTGGGCGATTCTCCACACGCCATCAAACGATACTGTCCTTCAACAAGGCCAAATAGTGAGACTTTGGTAAATACTGTGCCACAATCAGCAACCAGTAGCGAATTGGCAGATGTTGGATTAGAGCTGCTGCCTGGCCCCCGTCCTCCTTCCGCATAATGTTGTGTACTCATCTCCATGTCCTTCTTCGTTTTTCTCTAACTAGCGTGAGAAAGAAAACCAATCAAGAATGGTGCTAAGAAATCCGCGCCTGGCAGGTTTCTTATTTGCATTCGATGGGTCATTATTCGTCATTGCACCTGGTTGCATTCCCGCTGTATTATTTGCCATTGGAGGCTGCGCTGAAACGCCCAGCATACTTCCCATTTGATACCCACCTTGATATCCTGCTGGGAGTCTGCGGTTGATTTGGCGCATAGCCCTGGTTTGGCACCATACCAGGATATGCTGTCGGAGGCATGCCGACTACAGCTTGACCCACCTGGCCCTGTTGTCCTTGCGAGATCTCGCACTGAGCCAGGTACAGGCATCCCTGTTCCACTATATACCTGTGGCTGTGGCATATTCTGTTGGTATTGAGCTGATGGCTGTTGTCCAGGGAAATTAGGAGCCACTGAGGCGACACCCAACATAGAGGAAAAGGTATTCGCGGCCTCTTCACTTTCTTCAAGATATCCCATTTCACCACGAGGACGACCTGGTACACGCATATTATCTAGTCGAGGCGGAACACCAAAAGTTGATTGCTTGGGACTCTCAGTAAAGCCCTGCTGTGGTTGATAGGATGCCATACCCTGGCTCCCCTGGCGCTGATCCTCAGCAGTACGCAACCATTCAGGCAGAGCATTCGCGTCAATGAGAGATGCAGCAACCATGTTATTATTCATATTCGGCACTTGTCCTTGCCCGGTTGGCACCTGATAATTGGGAACTTGCCCGCTTTGAGCAGACCGTATTGCCTCGACATTGCTAAGTTTTTGTTGCTGATTTTCTTCACGCATCCAGGCAGGCAACGTGTGAGGATCCAGCAGCGACGAGGCAGCAAAACCCTGTCCGCTGGCTGGCGAGGAAGTATTTTGTTCCGCCATCCACCCTGGCAGCGCTTGTTGATCAATCAGGTCACGGGCAGCTATTGGCTGCGAGCCTGGTACGGCTGGGGGATACTGGATAGGTCTGGAAGACGTGGGAGACGCTGGCGCCGGAGTTTGTGATTTCAAGTTTGTGATCCAGTCTGGTAATGCCCCCGGCTGTACCAGGCTCGCAGCCGAAATATTTTCCTGCCCTGGATACTGCGATCCTTCTTGCTTTCCCTGCATCCATAAAGGAAGTGCTTGCTCATCAATCAATGAGTTCGCCGGTATGCCCCCCGTTGGCGGGAAGGCAATGTCGGTATTAGGTGCCGGCGCAGAGGCTGGCCTGAGTGCCGGATACTTACCTGACGGAGTATTGTCAACATGCTCTGCACGTTCAGGCCGCATCCAGCTTGGTAACATACCCTCATCAATGAGGTCGGCAACGAAAAAACTCGATGCCCCTGTATTCCCGGCCGCGGACGTAGCTGGTCGTTCACCAGAGCGAAGTGTTTCTAACCACACAGGTAGTTCTGGCTGTTCAGGAGCCGTCATCCCTTGAGTACGAAATGGGACGTTCCCAGCGCTCGTTGTTTTCGTTAAAGGGTTTCCACAATGCTGACAACTTACCATGCCCGCTGGGGTCAGCAGTTTACAGTGGTCACATGTAATCACTTTTGCTCCTCACTTTCGCCAGGCTCGACGGAAAGAGGGTCCCCACCCTCTACAGGCGGGCCTGGATTCCTACAAGTACTGCAATCTCTGAAAGTGACGTGAGTTGGCCCCACATCTGCCCTTTCTCACCAATGATGAAAAGATTGGTGTTAGAGTTAGTCCGACGGAAGCTTATCACTCTTTTCACAGCTTGATAATAGCTAAGACACAGATAATAAGACACACTGATATGATACAATACGCAAGATAACGGCGTGCCAAAAGTACTATATGGAGGCATTACCCGCGTGGCAGTTCGACAAGGAATATAAGCTCCTCACCTGAACATCCTGCCCAATCCCTTGCCTTCACAATAGACCTTCTTTAGAATAGAACTGGTTACGATAGCTTTCTGTAACAAACATACCACAATTTCTTAAAGGTACTAGAATATGTTTCAACTACCACTTGTAGCAGAGCGCACTGCGCCGGCAATCTGTAATCCTCCCCCTTTTGAAACCTCATCGCATAAAAATGTCGCCAATGGGCACGCGAGAGCAAGAGATAGCAGGTTATTGCTCGGCCTTCTCTTTAGCACTGCTATTAGTTTGCTAGCCTATCGTCGTCGTTCACTCAGTCGTGGCGGCATAGCTGGTGCAATAGTTACAGGGACAACAACATTTGGCCTGGGAGGGTGGTCCTGGGGACTATCACTTATCTTTTTCTTTGTCTCTTCCAGTATATTTTCACATGTTCGCGCACGAGATAAAGCAAAAACTGCTGCTGACAAGTTCAGCAAGGGGGCCAGGCGCGACCTTGCCCAGGTGGGTGCAAACGGAGGGGTTGCTACCTTGTTGGCCCTGACCTATGGATTCGTGCCTTCGCGCTTCTTGCGCGACGTATGCCTGGCAGGATATACAGGTGCCCTCGCTACGGCTACCGCTGACACATGGGCTACCGAGATAGGAGTGCTCAGCGCGCGGCAGCCCAGGCTCATTACCACGGGAGAACCAGTAGCACCCGGCACCTCTGGTGGCATTACACCTCTTGGGACAGGTGCAGCGATTGGAGGTGGGCTGGCCCTGGGAACGGTTTTCTGGTTACTACAGCGCTGCCGGAGGTCCCTGGCCTCCCTGCCCTTCATCGCCTTGGGAAGCGGGCTGATCGGTAGTCTTATCGATAGCTACCTGGGGGCAACCATGCAGGCCATGTATTATTGTCCTCGCTGCCAGCATGAGACCGAGCGTCTGATTCATAGCTGTGGTACGAAAACCCAGGCACTACGTGGCGTATCCTGGTTCAACAACGACGTAGTGAATTTTATGGCCACGCTCGGCGGAGCGATCTTCGCGATAGCAATCCAGGTAGCTACACCCAGTAACGCACAAAATCACTTACGAAGGGCAGGCGATAATCCTCCCGAATAAACGCCATGATCATCAACCAGACCCACAGAATAATCGTCACCCACCAGAGCACAGAAATGAGCAAACCGAGGCCAGCACTCGTCAACCAGCCCAATATGGGAATAAAGGCCAGGAAGCCCCTTAACATGGAAATCGCCAATATAAGAATTGACAGCGTTCCAAAAGTAACCATCGACTGCACAGCATGCCAACGCACATTGCGATTCTTTTCCAGGAAGAAAAGGATAATGCCTGAAAGCCAACCGAATGCGTATGCCAGAACACGCTCCAGGCGTTCATTAAGTCCAAGTGATGTCATTCTATCCATCATATCTATTCCTCGCTTTAATTGAGACGGACGGACCCTGTGAATTCTATAGTATTAGAAAAAGGAGAGTCTAGCTCCCTGTTTTCCACAAGAAAGCCCTTTATCACATCTTTATATATTCTACAGTGTATACGCAGATATTTGAGACTTGTTGCATTTTTCAGTGAAACAAAAGAAGTGTTTTCCAGGCCAGGACAAGCCTGTAAGTACCAATTTTATACCAGTTTATTAGAATTACCCGAAAGGGATGATTTTTGTTCACTTCTGTGTTATACTAAGTGAACGTTGTATAGTGCATTGTTGCTAAGAGTAGTTAGTCTATTGCAAGCCGCGCGATACACGAAACATTTATTGGGATAAGAAACCCAGAATCGAGAAAGAAAGCATGTCATTAGCAGATCAAACGTTGTATTGTCGCGATTGCAATCAAGAGTTCGTTTTTACCGTTGGTGAGCAGGAATTTTATGCCAGCCGCGGGTTGACCAATTCTCCTAGCCGCTGTCCATCGTGCCGAGCCGCACGCAAAGGACAGGGTGGCGGGTATGGTGGTGGTCGCAACAGTGGTGGTGGCGGTTATCGAGACCGCGAACCACGTCAGATGTATACTGTAACGTGTTCCAGTTGTGGCAACGAGGCTCAAGTGCCTTTCCAGCCACGCGGTGACAAACCGGTATACTGCAGCAATTGTTACCAGGCACAGGGCTCCGGTCGTTCGAGCGACCGCAAGTCGCGCTGGTAACCTTTTATGAGTGAAGTCAGAGTGAATCCGGGCAATTCGTTTGAGCTGGCGCTCAAACGTTTCAACCGTAAGGTTCAACAAGACGGTATCCTCTCTGAGGCTCGTCGACGTTCTCACTATGAGAGTCCACAGGCCCGGCGGAAGCGTAAAGCCGAGGCGCAAAGTCGCAGGCGGCGCCGCAGTCGCCAACCAAACTAGTAGAAGAGAGAGGAGGGGAGAAGGTTGACGCCAACCTTCTCCCCTCCTCTCTCTTCTTTAACGTTGTCAGTTCCTCATGGATTGATTATAATAGAGACAACATACACATATTACATCACATGTATTGGGAGGCAATGATATTTATGGACATATCTCAATTTCTACCAGCGCTGAAAGTACCTATAGATGACCTCTTCATCGCCGATTTATTCGGCTTTATTCTCGCAGTACCAGTCACCCTTTTCCTCGCCTTCTGGTTGAGCGAAGTGAAAAGCCGCGGCACTGTCGTGTTGGGAGCATTTGCTGGCAATTTACTTGGCTTTCTCGCCATTCTCGGCCTTGTCGGTACCCTCATCTATGACCAACCACTACCAAACGCCAGCCCAGCCGCAACATTCTTCGGCTCACTGCTGGCCTGCTCGGTACTCGGCCTCTCTACCGCCATAATCCTGGACTTGATTGTGGCGCGGAGAAATCGAGCCGACTATCGCCGACCAGCGGCGGTCGCCCACGAATAAAGAAGCACAATGTTTTATCTCCTACATGGTGACGACGAATTTAGCAGCCGAGAGCAGCTAAAAAAGCTGAGGCAGCAGGGAAATTTCGAGTATAACCAGGATACTTTTAACGGCGGTGAGGTCGATCTTGCGACCATCACCGCTGCTTCTGATACCATGCCATTTCTTGCTGATCAACGCCTTGTCGTGGTTGAAGGATTACCCAAGAAGCGGCGTGGAGAAAGCGCTACTTCTGCCCCAGGAGATGAGAGTGGGACGGGAGATAGTGGTACAGGTACAGGCGGAAAGGGCGGCAAGGCGAAGAAAGGGAAGAGGAGTAGGAAAGGAAATGCAGAATCCAGGGCCGGCTTTGAAAAAGGATTAGCAGAATATATCCCGCACATACCAGATACATCTGTTTTGATTGTACTTGTCGATGAATTATTGGATGCCAATAATCCCTTGCTCAAAGCAGCAGGTGAACACGGCAAAGTAATCCAGAGTACCCTTCCCAGGGGAGGCGCACTCGAAAGCTGGATCAGTAAACGGGCGAAGAGCCTGGGCGTGACCATCGAGGGGGATGCCGCGACCCTCCTGGCAAATTTCATCGGCAACCAGTTGCGTTTGCTGGCAAATGAACTCGATAAATTAGCCACATACGTTGGCGATGGGGGCACAATTACCGTTGATGATGTGCGCACACTTTCGGCACAGGTGCAGGAAGCACGCATATTCGACCTGACCGATGCCCTGGCACAGCGCAATCAAAAACAGGCGCTCACTATTTTGCACGATCTCCTGGCAGATGGAGAACCGCCCATCAAGCTCATCAGCACTATTAGCAGCCAGGTTCGTTCTCTCCTGCTCGTCAAAGAACTTTCACAGAAAGGGATGCGCTCACCGCAGATTGCTTCTACCCTTGGTATAGCTCCTTTCGTGGCAGATAAGGCAGCACGCCAGGTAGGAAAATTCACAGCCGCACAGTTGGAGGTTGCCTACCGCCAACTACTGGCAACCGATGCGTCTCTCAAACGCAGTCGCATGACACCAGAAATGGCGCTCGATTTGCTGGTCGTGAGTTTTGGGCGCGCATAATAC
>CAVZJN010000011.1:0-39201 GCA_963775585.1 uncultured Chloroflexia bacterium
GCGTACTCCCGCGCTCAAACCTCTCACCCTAGCATTTAATGACACCGGCACCGCGCACTTGATCGTTCCATCAGGCTTTAAGGTAACCATCTTAGCAGGGTTAGTTCTCGCCTGTACAAGATGGTTTTATATGAAACGTGGCATTCAGACAAAGGCTATGTTACCTGCACAGAAGCGCAGGTACAACCGACGGCAATGGCTAGCGTCCGCGGCAGTAATAAGCAGTATCGCAACCTATACTATTCTCAGTGGCGGTGGGCCAGCGGCGCTACGCGCCGGCATTATGGGCGTGCTACTGGTACTCGCTCCACGCCTCGGAAGAATTTACAATGTCTATAATGCGCTGGCGGTGTGCGCATTCCTCCTGAGTATCTTCGATCCTTTCGTAATATGGGATGTGGGTTTTCAGCTCTCTTTCCTGGGAACGCTGGGCATCGTAATACTCACGCCGATCATTCTGAGAGCGCTGAAAAATCTTGAACGCTTCCCGTTTGGACATTACACCGCTGAAATAATCTCAGTTACCATAGCAGCACAATTGGCGACACTCCCCATAATGGCTCTCTCCTTCAAGCAAATTTCGTTTATCGCGCCTATCACCAATGTCCTGACAGTGCCTCTCCTGGGCATAATGATCTTCATTGGCATACTCATTTGCGGATTTGGGATGCTTTATGCGCCTCTAGGCATACTTTGTGGCTGGGTTGCCTGGCCCATACTGTGGTATGTCGACAACGTTGTGACAGAATGCTTCGTGTTGCCAGGTGCCTATATGAATGTAAACAACCTGAACGGCGGATTAGCGTGGTGCTATTATGGACTACTTTGTCTTGCTGTCGGTACCATTATGTATAAATGGCCCAACCAGAAACAACTTCAACATAGCAAGGCTCACGGATCGAGCCGGTTATCGAGACGTACCTGGCTTGTTCTTCAATTGAGCGCAGCTATTGTCGTCGTTCTTGCAACTAGCGCTGTAGCATTAGCAGCGCATTCCGACGGCAGATTAACCGTAAGCTTTCTCAGTGTTGGACCTGCTAACCAGCAACCACAAGGCGAAGCTATCCTGATTCAAACCCCGGATAACAAGACTGCCCTCATCGATGGTGGCATGGATGCAACCTCGCTCGCCCAGGAACTCGACAGCCGTCTGCCCCCGTGGCAGCGCTCACTAGACGTGGTTATCTTGTCAACAGAAAAATCAGACCACATTGTTGGATTGCAGGATGTGATTACCCGTTACCAAATTGGCGAAGTTGTAGATGCTGGAATGCTCCATCCCAATGTGGGCTATGCTCTGTGGAGACGCACAATCGCAGAACGAAACCTACACTATGTAGAGCTTCGACAGGGTATGACAATTGCAGTAGGTTCAGAAGTCGCGCTGCAAGTATTTTGGCCGCGTTTACTTTTACACAAGGGAAGCAATGAGGAGATAGATAATGGTCTGGTTGTGCGTCTCATCACCCCTGGTTTGCATATCCTATTCTTAGGTGCAACAGCCATGAGCAAATATGCTCTCGCCGGGCTGCTCAGCGATATTGCTCCCAGGTACCTCCAGGCAGATGTCGTGCAGGTCGTCGCACAGGTGGGAAAAGGGTTTCCGGCGGAACTAAGCGCCGTTTTACAGATAGTAAAACCCTCGCTGATCCTTATCACTCCGGGAGCTTTGAGTCCAAAGCAGCGCAAGCAGGCAGCGTCATCGGTCATCGACCCACTTCCCGCAATACTTTCAGCAGGAACTACATGGCAAATCGAACAAACGGCACAGGCAGGTACAATAGAGATCGATTGTAGCAACCAGAGATGGGGCATAAACGTATAGGTATAAAACGAGTTCACATGATGGAATAGAAAGTAGTGAGTAGGATGATCTGCGAACGCTGTGGAAAAGAGATTTCTGCCAATACCGCAATTTGCCCTTCTTGCGGCACAGTAGTTCAACCACCAACTACCTATGGACAGTATTCCTCCAAAGAGTACGGTGATGATCAACCTATACCCACTTACGATCACGGGATTTCGCCACAGGTAGACTTTGAGGCGCCACATTCTGCAATCTATTCTTCTCCCCCAAAGCAAGATTTTGGCTATGGGCCATCATATAACGCGCGTACCGCATATCAACCTGGTACGATCAATGTTACGGTCGTCAATAATTTTAATACTTCTTCAAGTAAAAACAACAGTGGGGCACTGCTTGCGGAGATTTTTCTCTCCTTGTTCGGCGTTTATGGCGTTGGTTGGATCATAGCCGGTGAAACAACCATAGGCGTCGTGCTACTTGTGTGTAGCTTTGTGCTCATCTGGCCCCTGGCCATTATGATTGCCATTTTTACCCTGGGATTTGGTATCTTTTTTTGTGATCTCCCATTAGCAGTTGGCTGTATTGTTCTTAATGCAGTTCTTTTAAATAACGCCTTAAATCGAAAAGCAAGACTTGCCTCGTACTCAACGGTCCAAACGCAACAGGAGATGCCGCCGAGACAAGCCCGTCGACCACAGTGAACAAAAAAAAGAAAAGTGTGGGAACAGGTAGCTGAACTTACCTGGCAAAGGCCAGGCGACGATATTTTTCGCGAGACTCTAACCAGGCCTCATCGGAAAGGCCCAGTTTCTCACGCAAGGCTTCTGGTGTTACACCTGCTTTCAGCTGTCGAACGGCAAAGGTATCACGTAATAACTGCAGAGTGACACGCTTTTGTATACTAGCAGCTTTCACCGCTCTTCCGAGGATATAATTCAGGTTGCGGTCGGTACAGTCGAACAGCTCATGGGTCGGGTGATACTTATCCTGATATTCCTTTAAGATTGTGACAAATTCGGCTGGAAGGGCAAGTCGCCTTTCGCGATGCTGTTTCCCAGTTGATGGAGCAAAGTGTATGGTTATCGCGGGCGCACCAGGATCTGAAATATCGATGTGACCCAGTTTCAGGCCCATCACCTCTTCCTTCTTCAAGCCCGCATAGAGGACGAGATAAAGCAGGCAGTGGCAGCGAGGGTCTGTAGATGCTGCTTCTAGCAGGCGCTGAATTTCGTCCTCGAACAACAACTCTGGCAAAGGGGGTAAAGGGCGTTCCAGCACAAGGCTCGCTGATGGATCTTCACGAATAATGCCCTCACGAGCCAACCACGAGAAGAAATTCCTGAGGAAGGTGACGCGGCGAGCCATTGTCTTTGGAGCAGGCATTTGACCTTTGTTCCCAAATTTCAGTTTCATGAGCCAATCGGTGAGTTGCTCTTTGGTAATACGTCCTACTGGAGTGTCTTTACCCATAAAACCGCTGAACATTTTCAAATCTGAAAGGAAACATGTCACAGTATAATTTGATTTACCACGAAGGAGCAGTTCTTGCTGATAGGGAATGGCACAGGCCGCCAGGCTGGACTGGTCAGTAAGCGGATGAGTACGAATAATAGGTGGGAAAGGCGTTTCTAAAGGATCGGGTGGCTCCGCAATAACTGTTGGAGCATCCGTAAAAAGGTTGCTTTGCAAGACAGTCGTGTCGTCTGTTACTAGAGTACTCATATCTGGTTCACCAACAAGTTGTTGTTGAGTATCCTTTTCCATCACTCGCTCCCTTATAGTTGGGTAACCACCAGGCTACCTCTATAATGCCGTTATGCGTTTCATTATAGCAGGAAGTAGCAAGTTTGTTCAAACAGGTGATGGCTGGATATCGCTAAAGGTTACGAACCGACACAAGCGGAAAACCAAAGATACCCAGGAAGGATATAGTTCAGGGCTCACGACTTTTGTCAAATTCTCTGATAGGCATGATCTCTCTGAGGAGTCGCAGTCCATTTCGATTAGTAACGAAACACTGCGGCTAACAACCCTTCATCCGGCATTTGCGCTCGATCGACGGCATAAACCGACCCGCCATGTAGAAGCGTTTGGGTAGCAGCTACGTCCAAGAGATCGTCATCATTGAACCTTGCTTCCTTATGTATATGTACTATGTTGGAAGCCGGATCAAAGATTCCCCATTGCTCCTCGTTAACAGCCACAAACAAGTTTTCAACTCGTCCATAAAAAGCAGCAAGAACGATTTTGCCGGTATTATTAGATACTCGCTCAGTACCTGCATATTCTCGATAGAAGTCAAAAACTTCTCGCTGAGCTTTCTGAAAGTACGGCTCTACAATGGGCAGAGCCTGCGAATGCACATCCTCAGTCCTCAGCTTGTCAGGATTGCCTTGGAGGCCTTGATCTATCAGATGTGCATACGTGTTTGCCTTCTGGTATATAGGCAACAGGTAATCTACCCCGGCCAAAACGAGAGGCGCCTTCTCATTGTGTAAGAGTTCATGCAAGCCTTTATCAACCTGTTGGAAGTACCGCAGAATATTATCCTTTTCATCATCGGTGCCCACGCCCTGTCCGTGGAAAATGGTACCTCTACGGCCGCCTTTGCCGATCAATGAGCCTGAGGAGCTGCTGTGATAGTTAAGCTGGTTGTCAGGATCATCATACATGAGGGCCTCTGAAAGACTCACTGGAACAGATTCCGGCAATTCGACCTCGGTGGCGCTGTAGCGTGTACAATCAATGAGCCTCAGTTTGTTTTGGCTCAGAGCAAGGACATAGAAACGCCCATCATTCGTAAGGAAGGGGAGCAGTGGCTTGAGATAGAAATGGTCGCTGACGACGACTTGTTCTTGAAACTTGGATGGCAAGCGATAATAATGGAACACCTTTGGTGAGCGGAATATCGCCAGCCCATCACTCTGGTGCAGCCAGAACTGTGCATCATCTAATAGTGCTTGAATAGGCTTCAGCAACTCCTCTCTGTCCATGGAGCGACTTTTACTTAGAAGCAGGCGGTTCTCGACTTCACGAATTTGATTCCTTAGTAGCAGTGGGTTCTGTTGCATTTCCGCTCCAGTTCCTGCCTTGTATGTGGGGAGGTACAACGAGATACAGGGGCTATTCCGTATCTCCATCAACACCCTTAATTCACGCTTTGATGGTGTATTCATACTGGTAACTCCTTGGTTGCAAACTATTCATTGCTTACAGAGTACTGTTTCTGTGTCTCAATAACTTCACTCTTGCCCCTATTCTCGTCACAATTGAGTCTCAATTCCCAGCTATACCTTTTTTGATTGAAGTTCAACCCTAAAAACGTCCCAAACAGGAGCTAGAGTAACGTTTCCCTTTGCTCTGGGGGAAGCGAGCGTACATGCGGTCTCGCACTGCCTGCGTGATGCAGAATAAAAGCGGCTGTCCTGGCAAAAACCTCCGCGCGGTCATGATCCTTCATGATCATATGATAGGAGTGATGAAAAGTGAGAAGGTACTTTTCTCGCGAACCAATCAGTCGATAGATTTCTCGTCCATCACGTGCAGGGACAACATGATCGTTTAAAGCAGTCATAATCAGGGCTGGTACAGTAATTTGTGGTAGCTCGGCCCGTAGCTGCGGTAAAAATTGTAACATGCTATACACCGGTGCTACAGGCGACCAGCGATAGATATTTCTCCTGTAACGACGGCGTACTGCTGGATCCTTCACGTCCTCGTGTAACCTTGGAAGAAATGGAGTGACACGCTTAATGGCACCAACGAACTGCTTTGAACCAGGATACATATGGAGTGGAGCGCACATTGTCACAATGCCTGTTACCTCCTCGTGCGCCACGACATGTAGAGCTAACGCTCCCCCAAGAGAATGTCCAACGGGAAACACGTAATCGCATCGTTGTTTGAGCTGATTCAATTCATAACGCACTGCATTTGCCCAATCTTCCCAGCCAAGTGATGCCATTTCACTCACAGGCACACCGTGACCAGGCAATAACATATTTTCGGTGATCATACCTTTTTCCTGGAGAAAGGCCTCCATCTCAGCCATGTCTTCTTTGTGTCCATTCAAACCATGAATCAGGAGAACACCTATCTTCGACGGCTTCAAGGCGTGAGAATGAAACTGAGGTTTTGTTGATGTAGACATCGTTTTTCATTCCTCGGACTCCAACAGGCAAGGAGTACGTCTGTGATCTCTGCTTGTTTTCATAAACAAGCCTCTTCAGACCTTCTGTATACAGCTTAAGACAGTGACGTTACAGCAATATCACATTACCAGGGTATATGGTCACAAACGGGTTACAAAATGAAGAGTAGGCACACAATACTTGTATGCCTACTCTTTTTATGCCACCTCTCGAACTGTTTAGACCTCTGCCTCCTCAGGCTCTTCCTGATCCTGAGCTTCTCCGTGGTGATGACGTACAACCAATAGTGGGAGCTTCGTGGAGTTAAGGATTTTCTCTGCCACACTGCCCATTATCAAACGCAGCAGACCTGTACGTCCATGTGTCGACACACCAATGAGATCGCAACCGCCCATTTCTTCAGTGCCACCAACATGTTCTGCCTGCTCAAGAATTGTGTCAACAACGTCTGTGCCTATGGCCGCTGATGAGGTGAGCGTGAGATTGTAATTTGCCAGGCTTGCTTGTAAACGATCAGTTGTATCTTTCAGGTACACCTCCGCTTCTTCCCTGGCTTCATTTCGGACAGTGGTATCAAATTCGGTCGGGCCCCTATATTTTCCTGTTGCCGATGGAATATCTATGACACGTAGCAGGTGCATCGCACCTTGCGCGGGCGCAGCTAATACTGAAACGAGTTGGGCAGCCGGCTCTATAGCGGTCTCCCCCAGTTGTGAGCCATCCAATGCAACGAGTATACGCCAGGGACGTAGTTCTGTCGGAGTAGGTATCACGCCTTTTTCACTGAGGACAAGCACAGGAACAGGGCTACGGCGTACAGCTTCATGAGCAACACTGCCGAATATCCAACGTCTCAGACCAGATTCTCCGTGACTACACAGAACAACTAGATCAACATGCTCCAGGTTAGCGACAGAGAAAATGGTTGGGGATACTGCGCCAGAAACTGGTTTCAAGGTCACATCAATGCCTTCCAAATCGCTTGCATGGGATTTAACGATATTAGCGAGGTAGTCAGCGGATCCTTCTAAGCGTTTTTCAAAAGCTGTCGGCTTTAATGCAATGGTGTGATCTTCTCGATACGTGCCGAACTCGACTGGGGGCAGCACGACATGGAGAAACAGAATTGATCCGCCAGAGGCACGAGCAATCTTTGCAGCAACGGGTATTTCGCGTTCTGCCCCTTGCGAGCCGTCGAGAGGTACCATAATCCGCTTAAACAATGTTGGGCTCCTTTCTAGTTCCGTACTTTACTTCAAGCATTGTTCTGCTATCAGTTTTCCTTTTATAAGCAGTCAGCGAGTTAAAAAGACTCACGACTTTTCCAAATATATCTTTCTAACGAAAAGCATATATGTAACCTCTCACAACGGTATCACGTGGAGAAAAACAACTATCACCTCCTTGCGGCGCGGAGGCCCCGACCTTCAGGTCTGGGGAGGAAGCGCCGCCTTCCTTGCTTTCAATGGAAGGCATAGTCGTAGCCGTCAAGACGTTGCACCACTCGACAATACCTGGCATTGATCCCATCAATCGTCCCTACCCGAAACGAGCCAGAGGCGCGTACGGCAATCCGCCCCAGGTGAACCCCTCCTGTTTTCAAGTGCCCCGGGACCACTGCTCGTACCAGATCGCCCGTCGAGCAGCCGCGTATCCGCTTCTCTCTCGTGAGGTAGCCTCGGGGAAAGCCCGCTGCATCCACATTGGTGCGCTGATACCTCCCGCGTCCTTGTGCGATGATGACAAGGGTACGCAGCGTGGGCAATCGAACACCTGTCAGCTCGCCAACGCACAGCGCATCGAAGCAGTGCGTTTTCTTTATTCCAAAGCGGTCTCGATTCCAGCGGGTGCGTCCACCGCTCCAGCTTCTCATCGGCAAGCCCAGAGTCGTGAGCGCCTCGACGAGCGCGTATCTGGTCGTGTTGACCGCTGCGGCATCCCGTAGCGGCATACGGGCCTGCCTCTCAACCTCCGGGTGCCCCCATTCCGCAGCCGTTTTGTCTCCCTTGGCTAGATTGCACTCATGGCAACTCAGCACTAAGTTGCTGATTCTGTTTGATCCCCCACGGCTGCGAGGAAGCTGGTGATCGATCTCAAAGGGGACCGTGCTGATACGGCAATAGGCACATTGACGCCCAAACTTCTCGAGCAGATACGACCGGACCTCCCACCCGAACAGCTCGCCGCGCTGGTACTCCACTCCGGTCAGTTCTGGATTTTGGAGCAGCGCGAGATCAAATTTGACTCGCTCTACTTCGATGCGGCTGACGGGAACCCAGCGCTGATACCGTCTGGCCCAGGAAAGCACATTGCCGATGCGTGATTGCAGGGAGGGCGGCAACCAACCAGGCGCTCGACGACGATGACGCCAGCGGGGAGCCCGGTAGCGCAGGTTGGTGCTGCGACGGCGGCGGCGATAGCCGGCCCGTTTCCGCAGGCGCTCCCGGACCTCCTCTCCGCGATGGAGCAGTTCTGCCAGGTGCAGTGCGTGATGGACCTCGCCTTCTGCGCTCGCTTCCACGCGAGCCAGGGCGATCCCAGTCGTTTTGGAGCCGGGGTCGACTTTCAGCACGGTGGGCTGCACGGCACTCTCTTGCCGGGTTCGATCTTTCAATCGGATGGTAAACGGGATCAGACGATGGACGACGGCGCGCTGTTTCCTGAGGAGCAGGCGCGCTCGTTTCTCGGAACAGGGCATCAACGGACTTTTTCGTTGGTCGAGAACAAAGACCGACATGATCGCTGCCTTTCGTTTCTGCCTCCCAAGGAGGCCCCCTTACGGGGCTGGTGACGGTCCTGGACAGGCTGATCCAGAACGCTCCCCTCGCCGATGTTGGCTTCGCTTGTCTGCTCAGAACACTGCCCGACACCCCGAACGGGCTTTTAATGCTGAACGACAGAGCCAGAAGCTGAGGTAGCACCTCTGGGTGTCCTGACGAAACCAACGCTTCTGCCCTCAATACCATGCCCATTGGCTCCGGCAGATCGGCTGGACAACGACAGGCATAGAGCGAACTCCCTGCCCCGGCGCTTCACGCCTGGGGTCGTTGACAAACCTGACTATATACCTAAGTATATACTACTCACTGTTTATTCGCTAGAGAGACATAGCAGCTTAGCAGCTGTTCGGGCGAATAGCTAACCTGCATGGTATACTGCACTCAATGTAATACTCAAGGGTTAGAGTTGTACCTGGCGTAACTATGCTGTCTTAGCGAGATTTCAGTGATATGAGCGGAGGAGAGAAGTCGCGATGCCCCACCTCAAACTTGACCAGGCCCTGGTGGATGAAGCACGCGCCCTGGCCAAACATATCGTCGAACCGGTGCTAGCGTATATTGGCGCGCATACGACTGTGGCTATCGAACGCGCAACTTTGCGTTTGATAGGAGTAGATGGGATCGACGAAGAAGGCGTCCCTTTGCCAAACCGTGTTGTAGACAGTGCTTTGGCGCCTTTGCCGGGAGGTGTCCTTCGCCCATTTGTCAGCGCGATGCTCCGAAGCAAGCTCCACGTGCAGGCGACTGCCGAGGCTATCGGACGGAACGAGATAGCACTCCATGAGTTACCATACGAGGATGATGTTTTAGCAACTATTGATGCTGAAGCCAGGCGATTGGTGAAAGAAGGGGTAACGCGCATCCAGGCAAGGCGGTTAGAGCGTACTGCCATGATAGCAGCATTGAGCAACCCACCGACCCCGTGGCTCTACGTGATTGTGGCAACGGGCAATATTTATGAAGATATCATACAGGCACAGGCGGCTGCACGCCAGGGTGCCGATGTTATCGCTGTCATACGCTCTACAGCGCAGAGCCTTCTTGATTACGTGCCATTTGGTCCAACAACTGAGGGTTTCGGTGGAACCTACGCCACACAGGCGAATTTCAAGTTAATGCGAGCCGCACTTGATGAAGTCAGTCGAGAAGCAGGCCGCTATATACGGCTGACGAACTATTGCTCGGGTCTTTGCATGCCTGAAATCGCTGCGATGGGCGCTTTGGAGCGACTCGACATGATGCTTAACGATGCCCTTTACGGTATTATCTTCCGCGATATCAATATGAAACGCACGCTTGTTGACCAGCTCTTTTCGCGACGCATCAATGCTGCTGCCGGCATCATCATTAATACAGGGGAAGACAATTATCTCACTACTGCGGATGCGCTCGAAGCAGAGCACACTGTTGTTGCTTCGCAATTTATCAATGAACGCTTCGCCCAAATTGCAGGAATTTCGCCAGAACAGATGGGTCTTGGTCATGCCTTCGAGATCGATCCCAGAACACCTAATCAATTATTACATGAGATAGCTTCAGCGCAGTTGATACGTGATCTCTTCCCCGGCTACCCAATTAAATACATGCCTCCAACAAAACATATGGATGGTGATATTTTCCATGGCCATATCCTCGACAGCTTCTTTAACTTCGTGGGAGTATTAACAGATCAAGGTATTCAGTTGTTAGGTATGCCCACCGAGGCTATCCACACACCTCTTTTGCAAGACAGGTTTCTATCCATTCGTAGCGCGCTCTATGTGTTCAATGCTGCCCGCGATTTGGGCAAGCAGTTCGAGTGGCGCGAGGACAGCCTGGTAACGCGCTGGGCGGGTCAAATTCTACGTGAAGCCGTCGAACTGCTGCAAGAAATGGATAAGCTTGGATTGTTTAAGGGATTGGAGGCGGGACTTTTTGCTGATATTAAACGTTCCCCAGAAGGTGGACGTGGCTTAGAGGGTGTGATTAAACGGAGCGAGGGGTATTTCAACCCGTTTTATGAGGAGCTGTTGGGGTAATACGAGTGGTGATTACTGGTTTTCGATGCCTGGAGGGATGGTCAGGAGAATCACAAGGGTATCTTTTGTTCATAAAAGCAAAGGTACCCATCAGAGAACATTCTGACATAGATATTCAATTCCACTGATTATGGCGCATATCATCTATGGCAGAGTGCTCCGTGGGGGTACTCTCTGCACGTATCTCTACGTAATTGTACAAAGACCTGGGCAATCTATTCGCTCAGATCTTCAGGCTCAAGCTCGTTTTCTTCCTCAATCTCCACATCGTCATCATATTCATCCAACTCCTCATCATCGTCGTTATATTCATCCAAATAACGAAAATCGGCGTAGTTGGTTGGATATGACTGCTTATGGATCTGTATGGTTGGAGTTATGAGTGGAAAAGGCTTTAACCCAACGGGCGCAGCCGGTCCCTCCATCTGCGGATCATATGCAGGTGCGCCTTCGCGCACCAACACCTCATCCTTCCATGCCATCGCCTCAAAGCCTAAACGGCGCAGATCCATTACCATACCGGGCCACGTGTCTTCGGCAGCTACTGCCCACCACTCGCGTCCCATAACGCGTACAGGTCGAACACGCAAAGGTCGGTTGATATCGCCAAGATTTGCCACTAACGATGTGCGTTTCCGCTCGGCGTTTTTCACGATTAGAACCGTCCCTTTCTTTACTAGAACAACGATACACCAATTTCCTCTTTGAAACCCTTGAAATGAACCCGATTAAACATTCCTGTCCACTTCGGCATTCCAAATAGGAAAGGAGAATCTGGTAATAACATACCACATAAACCTGTCAATTTGCCAGTGATCAATGGATGACGAATAGATATATTGAAACGATATGGATGAATTTGACATATCAACTGTGAAATTTTTTTCACAATTAGAGGGGCATCAAGGTAAGGTCTGCCATGCAAGATAGAGTGCCAGGTCACTATAGTGCTCTTTTGCACTTACTCTACCATAAAAAATTTATTGACAGGTCTCAGAAAAACGTGCATACTGCACATAGTTGAGTAAAAAGAATGCATTCTGTGTCATTGTGTTATTACACGGGCAGAAAGTGCAAATTTTATGAGCCAGATAATCAAAACTGTAAAGACAATTCCGCAAAGGGTGGGCACTTTGAACGCCTGATTATCGCTCTTACTCGCAATGCACATGAGGCGAAAGAGAGCAACGAGTATCATCCTGAAATCGCCAGTCGTGTCGAAGCAGGTTTTGTAGAATCTACAATACCTGATAATAGCCAGGCCATTTTGGAGCGCGTCATTCAAACGGGAGAAAAATACAGCGCTTTTGAGCCTCTGGATGAGCTACATGACGGGGATCACCGAGGTATAGCTCGCCTTTATCTGCCATTCATGAAAGAGGGACAGCTGTATGCTGTGATCGGTGCTGAAAGCACGCGGCAAGCGCCTTTTGAAAACAAACAAGAGGTATTTCTCAGGACGACAGGGCCACAACTCGTAGTAGCACTTGAGAATATACGCCTGACAGAACAGGCGAAAGAATTAGCAGCAGTAGCCGAACGCGGCCGTATTGCTCGTGAGATTCATATACCGATGATGAGGCTGTTCTTGCGTCGATGCTTGCCGGCGCCAGTGGCTATCTTTTGAAGAATTTAAGCCGGGCCGAGTTGCTGCGTGCAATTCGGCTGGTTGCATCAGGTCAATCGTTACTTGACCCGGCGATGGTTAAACAAGCAACAACAAGATTGACAGCACTGACTGCCGGTGGCATCCAATCACACATACCAGGTAGCGAGTTAACCGAACGAGAGCGCGAAGTGCTGGCGCTGATTGCGCGAGGCTATACGAACAAGCAAATAGCTGATGCGCTCATTGTGACGGAGAAGACGGCACGCAATCACGTCAGCCACATCCTGGAAAAGCTAGGGCTTGCACGTCGCAGTGAGGCGGCAGCATTTGCTGTTGAGCATAAATTGGTGCCGCCGAGAGAACAGCGCAAAGAGGAAGAATAATGTTACTATTCTTCCCGATACCCTATATAAGTTGCCCTGAAAACGTGCTACGGTGCAAATATTGCCCACCGCCCTTGTTGCCTATATATTTTCCATTCTGCACTATCACCCGTCCACGCAAAAGCACCGTTTCTGGTACACCCTGTATTTGCATCCCCTCGTAGGGGGTGTAATCAACACGCTGGTGCTGTGTGGCTGCACTAATCGTCATGGACTTTTCGGAATTCCAGATCACCAGGTCGGCGTCGCTGCCTGGAGCTATCGTACCCTTGCGAGGATAGAGGCCAAAGAGTTTGGCAGGAGTTGTGGCTATTACATCAACAAAATGCTGGAGCGACAGTCTTCCTGCGCGCACACCTGTGTAGAGCAGCACTACTCGATGTTCTACTCCAGGCAGGCCATTTGGTATTTTCGTGAAATCGTGCACCCCTAATTCTTTCTGGCCTTGATAATTAAAAGGGGCGTGATCGGTGGAAACGACTTGCAGGTCTCCGCGTTGCAGGCCGAACCAGAGAGCTTCATTGTCCGCCGCACTGCGCACTGGAGGAGTACAGACAAATTTTGCCCCCTCGAAACCTGGTGCAGCGTAGTGACCATCATTGAGATAGAGGTATTGCGGGCAGGTTTCAGCCCACACTGGCAATCCTTTCGCACGAGCGGCAGCAACAGCGTGAAGGGAATGGGCACAACTGACATGAACAACATAGAGGGGTGCATCAGCAAGGTTAGCCAGTGTGATCGCCCGCTGGGTAGCCTCTCCTTCTAATATGGCAGGACGCGTCAGGGCATGAAAACCCGGAGCAGTATGGCCCGCGGCAACGGCTTCGCGTACTAGCAGATCGATGACGATGCCATTCTCAGCGTGGACCATCACCAACCCACCTAACCTGGCGGAACGGCGCAACACACGGTAGATGGTCTCATCATCAACCATGAACGTCCCCGGATAGGCCATCAAGAGCTTGAACGTGGTGACGCCCGCGGCGATCATCTCGTCCATCGCAGTTTCCGGGGCAGATGTAAGATCCGTGATGGTGATGTGAAAACCATAGTCGATGACGGCCTTCCCCTCTGCCCTGGCGTGCCAGGTGTGTAATGCTTCGGCGAGCGTGTGACCGCGCTGCTGGTTGGCAAAATCAAGGATAGTCGTTGTACCACCACAGGCGGCAGCGATCGTTCCTGTCTCGAAGTCATCGCTGGCAACGGTAGTAGGGAGCGGAAGCTCCATATGGGTATGTACGTCGATGGCACCAGGAAAAATATACCTGCCCTGGGCATCAAGGACAGTATCAACCTGCAATGTGGCAAACGCACCTGGCGCGCCAACCGCGACAATTTTCTCGGCATCGATGAGAATATCACCTGTATAATCAGCAGTAGCTGTGACAATATGACCATTCGTAATAAGAGTTCGCATTGAGAACCTCCGTCAAGTACGTTTTAAAGCACAGGCCACCTGGGTCTAAGCTCAATACCGGCGCGCTGGTAAAGGGTGTTTGCATTGAGACGCGCCTGCTTCTTTACTGCCTCCTCATCCATGGTGAGCAATTGACCCTGCGCTACGACGGTCTGCCCGTCCACTACGACGGTATCGACTTCGCCGCCGGTTGCAGCATAGACCAGCGTGGAGATGGGGTTCAATGACGGGGTAGTATGCAATCGATCGAGGTCGATCACGACAAGATCCGCCTTCTTGCCAACCTCAAGCGAACCGATTTCATGCTCCAAGCCGAGGGCACGCGCGCCGTTAATAGTCGCCATTTCAAGGACCGTCTCAGCGGGTACAATCAACGGATCGTTAGTGACGGCTTTATGGATAATTGCGGCAAGTTTCATTTCACGGATCATATCGTAGTCGTTGTTACTCGGGCCACCGTCGCAACCGAGAGCGACGTTGACACCGCTGGCAAGCATTTGTGGAACTTTGCACACGCCGGAAGCAAGCTTGCTATTAGAGGAGGGGTTGTGAGAGACATGGGTTCCGGTGGTAGCGAGTTTATTTATGTCATCCTGATTAAGCCAGACCATATGCACCAACACCGTTTTTGGGCCGAGCAGTCCAACGGTTTCAGCATAATAGACGGGCGAGAGGCCAAATTTTTCGTTGAGGTAGATCTTATCGGCCTCAACTTCAGCCAGGTGCATAGTGATGCCCATGTTGCGCTGGCGGGCATGGTTGCTCATCTCCTGGTAGAGTTCGGAGGTGACCCCGCCAGGGGTGCGCGGTCCAAACCAGACATGTATGCGATCTCCGGCGGCTCCCTCCCATTTGCTATGCATATCGAGAACTCCGAACAGGCTGGTTTCGCGGTCTTCAATCATACCCGGATGCATCGAATTCGTTTGTGTGGCATAGGTACCAATATCCATAACGATACCGGCGAGGCAAGCCCGAATACCGCTTTCTTGCACTGCCTGGGCGATCCCATCGAAACCGTAGCGATGGGCAAGCATCGATTCGAGGAATGTGGTCGTCCCGGACTTCAGCATTTCGGCTATACACAGGCGTGCACTCACATAACCATCGTCCTCAGTGAAGTTGCCCTGCAAGACCCAGACACGATCACAGAGCCATTGGATGAGAGCCATGTCGTCTGCGCAACCTCGAATCAGGGCCTGGGCCAGATGAACGTGAGTATCGATCAAACCCGGGATGATGAGTTTTCCCCGCACATCGATTATTTTCTCGTCGTGGTACTGGCGTTGCAGTGCGTCGGATTTCCCAACGGCAACGATGCGGTTCCCTTGTACAGCGACGGCTCCGTTGGTGATGATGTTGCGAGTGGGGTTCATGGTGATGACGGTGGCATTAGTGAATAGCATGACGAACTCCTCTGGCGGTCTGATGTTAAAAAAATAGTGCTGATCGATCAGGGCGTTACTTACTCTATGGGAACTATACCACGAAAGTTAACCCCTCTCAACGGCCTGGCTGAAGTGATCTACACTTATATATTTGTTTGTAATCTTACACTTTTACATACAAATGTGTCGCTTCGTTATAGCGATAAACGGGGTTCCCGCGGCTAAAGCGTAAATCGCCATGGGAATTACTGGTCAGCCACAACAAGACGCGTGTGCCTGCTGGCAAATGGAGAGGGTACTTCCAGTGGTCGAGTGAACTCTCACCTGTAATCTCCGAAGAGCCAGGCACCGCCATCATCGTCGATTGTATTGGGTTGGAGCTGGTTGCAGGAAAGCGAGTTATCGTCGTGTGTGTTGTCAACCTGGAGATCACATGCACGTAGAGACATACCGTCAAGCGTAGCTAAGGGATCGGCGTAGGGATAGCTAGCAAAACCCTTGACGTTCCTACGTGCCAATTGAGCCTGTGCCCAGACCCAGGAACCAACTTTCACCGGCAGGGTTGTCTGTACCGAGAGATGTACCTGTACTCCTGGAGCTAGACGCACAGTGAGCAGGCAGCCGGCAGAACAATCTGGTCCCGACTGTTGTTGGTTGGTCACGTTAATGACGGGCGTCGGCAATACTTGTTGGGGTGAGGTAACATCGACCTTGAGAACCTGGCCGCCAAAGGCTATCAATGGATATTGCGGGGAGAGGGTCAATACCATGCCCGGTTGTAAAGAATGGCAATCCCGGCCTATGGAGGCGTCTAGCGCCTTAATCGTGTTTGGCTTGACATCGCTGAAAATTGTTCCCGCATCGCTCATGCGCATTTGGAAAGTCAGTACTTCGTCACAAGAATCCCCCTGCTGAACAGTATAAAGCAGCGAGCCTACCTGGGGCAGCATGGAAGGAAAGGGAGGCAATGGCGTGGGTGTAGCAGTTGGAGGTGGGCCGCTGAGATTGTAGAAATAGTTTGTTACTGCCGGTAACACTCTCTGGCCAGCATGTGTTCCAAAGTAAAAAGCGGGAATAGCCAGCGCCAGCAGGATGGGGATGAGGATGAGTAGTTGCCAGGGAATGGGGCGTATGTACCACCGTACATTTTCTATCCGTTTGCTCCATCGTTGCTTGCGGCGATTTATTTTTACCTCGTCTCAGATCTCTACCAGGATTGCAAGGGCTATTATAACAAGATATAAAACGAATTACCAGCGAGGGAAGTCAACGATTCTCCCGGCTCTTCCGCTGAGCGGAACAAAAAAACTAATGGATAGCCAAGTAGTCCTGTATGAACGGAAAAGAGGTGAATAAAAAGAAATAGTTAGCGTAAGATAGAGTAGACTACTATACAGTAGTCTAGATACGCGGAAAGGAAATCTCGTGGTTACTCCTCCCAAAGTACTTGTTGTTGACGACAGTGTCACCGCATCCCTTTTCATCGCTCATGCCTTGCGGAAAGCAGGCTACAAAGTGATCACAGCCGCTGATGGAAATGAAGGATTGACAAAGGCACTGAATGAACGTCCAAATTGTCTTATTCTCGATGTTGTGCTGCCAGGAGTCAGTGGTTTTGGAGTATGCCGCCAACTCAGAGCCCTTGACCCAGAGCGCAATCTATCGATTATAATGGTCAGCAGCAAGAATACGCAGCTTGACCAGATCTGGGGTTTGCGCCAGGGCGCCGACCGCTACTTGACAAAGCCCTTTACAGATGAAACACTGCTCCAAACGGTGGAGGAGGTTTTAACGGCCAAACTCTCCCGCTCGTAACCTCCTCCAGGTTCCGATTTATTATTCCTGTTCTTAAGAGTCTGACTCTATGCTTGCACTTTTCTAAGGGGAGATTGTAGGCAAGGACACCGTGTGGCATCAAGAGCCTCGTCATATTATTTCGGGGAAAAATATGATGAGGCTCCCGATAATTTTACGTTCAGGCTCTTGATAATTTTACGTTCCTATAGCGTACAAGCGCCCATCAACGTTTCCAACGTAGATCACACCATTCGAGATGGACGGTGCACCGTAGAAGGTCGAGCCGCTGTGGGAATCCAGGAAGTGGAAGAGGGTTGTCCCTGAGGATGCGGAGATCACATTTAGATATCTACCCTGACAGACCATTACCAGGCCAGGAGCCAGTGTGACAGCCGCAAGCACTGGTCCATCGTTCAAGCAATGTCGCCAGATGAAGGCCCCAGTAGCCGGATTGAGCGCATCACGCTTCCCTTACAGCTCGAGCCGCTGATCGTCGTCTTGCCACCAGCCACATAGAGCGTGGTACCATCCCAGGCAGCGGGCGAAATGCTGCCATTGTCCGCACTGCGGGCAGTCCCCGCCATTTGCTATCTGGGCTTTCCATACAGGACCACTATTGATAGCACTGCGGTTAAAGGCGTAAAACTTCCCGTTCTTATTCGCAACACCCACCATTGGCGTGCCTCCGCTGCCTGTAAAAAGCGTCGGGGTGTTAACGAAGTCGCTGTCAGTTGCCTGCTCAGATGGTGGCACTTGCCAGTAATCCACAAATGACAGGTCTGATGCATTGAGTTCGACCACTGCCGGCGCGTAGGGTTCTGATTTCACAGGAGGAGCCACCGTTGCCTGTAGCGAAGTAGAGGTTGCCGGTTGACTGGTCAATCGTTGGTGAGCCTGACACGCCACCACCGGTGCACCCATTGGGCACGACATTGAAGGTGTGCTGAATGGCTCCTGACGAGGCGTTCAGCTGGACTAACTGCCCCTGGACCAGCGGGCAATCGCCAAAGGAGGCTACACCTATGTACACGCTCCCGTTGTAGACGGCTGGCGAGCTCCAGATGAAGTGGCTCGGTGAGGAACCCAACGAGGTATTCCAGATGGTTTTCCCGGTGAGGGCGTCCAATGCATAAAAGTGGGCGTTACCGCCACCTACAAAGAGCATCGAGCGTCCATTGATAGTTGCCACAGTGGATGTGCTCGCCACACCGACGCTGACAGGATTGCAACTGGTATCCGTCGTTGTCCCCAACTGGTTCGTCCACGCGTGAGCGTTGGTTAAATTCGTCGCGTGCTCATTACCCGCATCCCACGATCCCCAGTAGATCAGGTTATTGGCTTCCACGGGTTGGGTTGAGATGGCACCTGCCGCGGTGTGCGTCCAATGAAGCTTCAGGTGAGGGGCAGTCGTCGTATTGATAATGGTCTCGGAACTGTTGAAGCCGCTGCGCCCATTGTCAAAAAGATAGGTGGGCGAATCCCCTGTTGCCGCATAGGCAGTCAGTGTGGTGGAAACAAATATCGTGAGAAGAGGGGCAAGTATTCCGATTATTGACCAATGCTTCACCTGCCGTTGCCACTTGCCCACGTGCTTCCCTAGTGTATATATACTCTCGCGTCTCATGGTGCTACAATTCCTATCTAAGTTGTACTGTTCTACTTGTGTCATTACCTATAAAGGTCGGGTACTGCAATGCAAGGTCTAACGATCCTCACATCACTACGGGGCCACCGTGATTGGAGCATTGCTAAAAGGAACGCTGCTTGCAATCTGATAACTCCAAACCTGTGAACCACCAGTAGCGCTAAGAGCGTACACAAAGTTATTATTTGTACCGACGTAGACAACATTCTCGTTCACCGCGAGCGGACTACCGATATACTTGTCTAACGGATGTCGCCAGCGCAAGGAGCCAGTCGTAGCGTCGAGGGCAATGATGGAACCACTCGTACTGGTGGAATCAACAGAGGTATTGATCTTAAGGTTGTTAGTAGCAGTGCTAACACTACTGGCTACGCCAGCGTAGAGCACCCCATTGACGACCTGGGGTGAGGAGTAGATCGCCCCTCCTGCGTGGTAGTGCCAGAGGCTTGAGCCAGTCTTGGCATCGAGTGCGTACACGTTGGTATCCTTTGACCCGACGTAGACCATCCCATTGGCAACGGCCGGTGCACCCGAAATCACGTCACTTATCTTCGCAGAGCGCCAGGTTTGCGTCCCATTTTTGGCGTTGAAAGCATACGCATAGCTATCCGTGGTGCTTGGCCCGCCTTGTTGAGTAATTGCCGAGGAAGCAATGTAGACCTCGCCATTGTCTACTTGCAGATTGGAGAAGATCTGGTTATTGATTTGCGAGCGCCAGACCTGTGCACCATTGGCAGCGTCGAGTGCAAACAGGTAGCTATGGTTTACATTATCGGATGCTCGTCCATAGACCACACCATTGACGACTACTGCAGTGCCCACATCGACTGCTGCAGCTGTAGGCGCTGCACCTGTGCCAGTTTCCGCATTATAGCGCCAAAGCTGCTTGCCGCTTTTGGCATTCAGTGCGTAGAGGTAGTTATTGCTTGAGCCGACATAGACGGTGCCATTGACCACCACGGGAGACGATAAAACGGAACTCCCAGTCTGGTAGCTCCAGAGCTGCGACCCGGTGGCGGAGTTACGTGCATGGATGGAGCCGTCCCGTGAGCCGTAATAGACGACGCCAACAGCCACGGCCGGTGAGGCAGGCATTTGGCTCCCATCTATCTGCTGATGCCAGATTAACGATCCACTTTTAGCATCAAGCTTGTACAAGATTCCATCGCCTGAGCCAACATAGACACCCAATTGCGAAGCTGATGCCAGGGAATGACTGCCGACAGCAGTTCTGCTCTGGCGTACAAGGTTCAAGGCGATAACGAGGCTAATGACCAGGAGCATGATGAATAAAATTGCTACTATGGTGCCGATACGGCGTCGCGACGTTTGTCCTTCATGGAACTCTGAAACATTGCTCTTCATAACAAATTTACCTTTCTCGTTGGAGGTGGAATACTGTGGCAGAGATAATACCTATTAGTATCCTTTCGTTCAGTTCATCCCAATAACCAGTATTATATAGTATAACGGTCATCTATTATATAGTATAACGGTCAACGAACTAAAATCGGGAAACTGGGACGCTCCATTCTAGAACGGACCATTGTTTTTGGAGTTTAGACTAATTTGGTACGAAATGGCTTGCAGAGTGGAACAAGGCCTTGCATAGCGAATACGGAAGAATCCGCTTCACACCTTGTTCCCTAGGAATTTAGTCTAAACTCCAAATTGTTTCGTTGACTTCTTAAGTCGAGGAAAATCTTAAGAAGCATAATTTCAACCCCCTGCTACAGTTTAATTCCCATCGGTCAGTTTGTCAACAGAATAGGAAAAGTTGGCTGCTTGCGACTTGTTCTGGGTAGACTGAGTTTATAGTATTTCTAACTTTGTAAGGCTATCTGCCACCCATCGTCAGGGCCATGATGGCATTTTGCGCGTGCATGCGGTTTTCGGCCTGGTCATAGACAACCGACTGAGGCCCGTCGATGACGGCGTCGGCGACTTCAATGCCGCGTTCGGCTGGGAGGCAGTGCATGTAGATGGCGTCTGCTTTTGCCAGGGACATACGACCCTCGCCACAGATCCAGCTCTCGTAGCGGCGGATGGTTTCCGCCATCTTTGACTCCTCCTTGATGGCGACCAGCGGGCCCCAGCTCTTGGGATAGACGACATCGGCATTGTAAAAGGCTTCGTCCATGTCGTTGACAATCTTGAAGCTGCCCCCGGCCTTTCGCGCATTATCTTCAGCATTCTGTAGTATCTCTGGCATCAGCTCAAACTCGGGAGGGTGCGCGAGCGTGACATCCGCACCAAATTGCGTGAAGAGTTCGATGACCGACTGCGGCAGAGACAGCGGCTTGGTGTAGGATTTGGCATAGGCCCAGGACATGACGACTTTTTTCCCCTGTAGACTGCCTTTTTTCTCGATACAGGTCATGAGATCAGCCATAGCCTGGCAGGGATGGTAAAAGTCACATTGCATATTGATGACGGGGATACGCGCATGCTCGGCGACGTCGCGGATGTATTTGTTGCCATCGCCCCAGTCGCAGTGGCGGATGGCAATGCCGTGCCCATAGGAGGATAGGATTTTGCCGATTTCTTTGGGTGTATCACCGTGAGAGATTTGCATTTTATCGGGTTCAAGAAAAATAGCGTGGCCGCCAAGGCGTGTCATACCTGCCTCAAAGGAGTTACGGGTGCGCGTTGAGGAGAAGAAGAAGAGCATGAAGAGGGTTTTGTCCTTGAGCAGGCGCGTGGGGAGGTCGAGGCCCCATTTCATTTTGAGGTCAAAGGCGAGGTGCAGGACTGTTTCCAGTTCTTCTCTGGTCCATTCCTGGGTGCTGATAAAGTCTCTACCACGAAGATTTGTTTTCATTGTCGGGTTTCCTTTCTAGTCGGGCATGATCCATGTACCGGTCTGGCCAGAGAGCGCTCTGCCTATGGTTTCGGGCTTAGTAATCAGGGCGGCCTGGCCACCTTGTTCGAGATAGTTGATGATGGCTCGTACTTTGGGTCCCATACTCCCTTTGGCGAAGTGTCCTTTGTCGTAGTATAGTTTGGCCTCGCTGAGCGTAATAGTATCCAGGTCCTGCTCGTTGGGTTTATTGTAATTGAGAGAGGCCTTCTCCACGGCTGTCGATATGAGCAGGAGGTCGGCATTCAACCTGGTAGCGAGAAGGCTGGAGGCCAGGTCTTTGTCGATGACGCCTTCAACACCGGATAGATTGCCTTCCTCGTCTCGTACCACGGGAATGCCACCGCCGCCAACGGCCACGACAATAAAACCATGCTTAATAAGAGTTTCTATGGCGGCGCGTTCGATGATCTCCTGGGGTTGGGGCGATGGTACAACGCGTCGCCAGCCGCGGCCCGCATCTTCGACCATGGCCCATCCTTCTTGCGCCATCTTGGCTTTTGCTTCATCCTCTTTATAGAAAGAGCCAATGGGCTTACTAGGATTCTGCATAGCCGGGTCATTGCGATCGACCAGCACCTGAGTAACCACAGTGACGCATTGGCGCTGAATGTCACGGTGCAGAAATTCGTTGTGCAGCGCCTGCTGAATCATGTAGCCAATAGAGCCCTGAGTATCCGCGCCGCAGGAGTCAAGCGGTACGGTATGGAGCAGGTTGCGAGCGTATTCCGAGCGCAGCAGGATAAAGCCGACTTGCGGGCCGTTGCCGTGAGTGATGACGACATTCCAGCCCTGGGCAATCATTTCGGCAATATGTACGGCGGTCTCACGAACAGCGGCGAACTGATCAGGGACGCTCTTATGAGCTTCATCTTTGATAAGGGAGTTGCCGCCAATGGCAACTACAGCTAGTTTACTCATTTTGCCTCCAGGAAGAGCGGGAGCATAGTGTAGAAAGTGGCGCATTGGACTACTTCGGCGGCGGGCACCTGGTCGAGGACGGTGTGCGCCCAGTGTTCTTCACCTGGACCAAAGCCGATGGTTGGGATACCGGCCTTGCCCATCCAATAGGTAGCGTTGGTCGAGAAAACCCATTTGCCAGTCTTTGCCGGGCGGCCATAGCAACTTTCGAAGGTGGATTTGCCTGCCTGTACATAGGGGTGGTCTTCCGGCAAAGACCAGGCTGGGAAGATTTTTTCTACCGGGAAGGTAAAGCCAGTATAGCTTGGCACTGCGTACATTGGCACAACTATCTCAGCCAGGTGCGCGTTGGGCAGGGCATGCAGTTCGTTCAGCACGACTTCTTTAGTCTCTGCCGGGTGCATACGACGGTCAATATAGATGTTGCACTCGTCGGGGACGGCATTGAGCGAGGCGGTGCGAGTGCTGATATTGGTCACGGTGATAGAGCCTGGGCCAAGGAATGGATCGGGACGGCTCTTCAGTTCCTGGTGCAGTTGCTGTACTCCCTGGATAAAGGGAATGGCTTTGTAGAGGGCGTTATCGCCGCGTTCTGGGGCACTGGCATGGCAACTGCGCCCTTTGAAAGTGACGCTGATCTCGGTACGCCCGCGATGGCCGCGATAGATGTCCATCTCGGTTGATTCGCCAATGACGACATAATCAGGGCGTATACCTTCATGTTCGACCAATGCGTTACCGGAGATGCCGTCGCACCATTCTTCCATATTGCCAAAATAATAGAGCGTCCAGTCCTTTGCCAGACCCAGCTCTTTCAGCGTTGCCATGGCATAGATCATGGGAGGTGTCGAGCATTTTTCGTCGCCCGCACCAAGGCCATAGATGATGCCATTCTCGACCTTGCCTTTGAAGGGGTCCCACTGCCACTGGCTGGCATCGGCGATACTGACTGTATCGATATGGCTGTCATAGAGCAAGGTACGAGGGCCATTGCCGATGCGTCCCAGGATATTGCCCATGGAATCGCGGCGCACCTCGTCGAAGCCGAGGTCAGCCATGCGAGCACCGACAGCATCGCCAACCGGGCCAATCTGGCTGTCAAAGCTGGGGATGGCTATAATGTCGCGCAGGAACTGAATGATGGCGTCGTGGTGCTGTGCCAGTTCCTGTTGCACAGCGGCTTGTGCTTCACTTAGATTTTTCATTCCTTTTCTCCTATACATATGCTGCATTCACGTAGTGCACTTTCTTTGTATCCAGTGCTCCTCGCAGCAATGCCTCCATGCGGTAGTAGTTGACCATGGAGACGACGTGGTCGGGCGTATGAGTGTATGGCTCGCGGGCAGGGTCAACTCTGGCTAATACAGGGTCCAGGGCCTTCCAACTCAAGAGTTTGCCTGTTGATGGTTGGATGCTCAGTTGGACTGTGCCATCGTTGAAAGTTGCCTGGTCGTCGCGGCGCGGTATCTCCAGGCGATAGGTCTGCCCCTTGATGCGACCGACGATGCGCTCGGTATCGCCATCGCGCTCGACATAGAAACCGTCGTGTTCGGGTCGCCCTTCAAAGGACTCACGTGAGCCGAAGAAGCCTGGCTTTTCGATGAAGGGACCACCATACTCGGGGCAGAAGGTATCGCAGTTGCCACATTCGTTACAGAAATCGGCGAAGTTAGCAAGCTGGTGCGCCTGGTCGATTGAGAACCAGTGGGACTCGTCGGGCAGCAACGATCCGCGGGTGAGGCGATAGTCGCGGTACTGGAAGCGCACAGGCTCAACCTCGAAGATGAAGTTGGCGTCGTTGGGACAGACGGGCACACATTTATCACACGAGAGGCAGTCAAAGATGAAGAGATGGCTGTTGATCTTGCGCGGCTCTTTGCTGTTCTGCCCCCAGCTATAGCGGGCATCGTTGATGGTCTCCTCAGCGATGATGGCGGTATTGCGGAGTATGGCTTGAGAGAGGTCATTACCCACCAGTTCACCCTGGCCACGCGCTTTGAGTATATATTCGTTGAGAGTATGAGCATCCACCTTACGCATGGCTGTTTCCAGGTCCTTCAGGTATCCTTCCTGGCGACCGTAACCTTTGGGTCTGAGCAGGTCGGTACAGACGGTGATGGGGGTTAATCCCATGGCGACGGCGTTGGCGAAATTGCGACGATCGATACCAGCTGCGAACGAGACGGGATAGCGCGATCCCGCAAGGGCACGCCATTCCGCCAGCAAGGCCACGGCGATGACATGGAGTGGCTGGCCGGAGAGATACATTACCTCGTCGGGTAAGCGTCCAAGGCTATTGTAGACCTCCAGGGTATTGCTGAATTTTACCCCGATATTGAGGCTGTGCTGCTGCGCCACGGGTTCCAGGCGCTGCACTATTTCCAGGGCTTCTTGCAGGCTGAGGCCGGTATCGTAAGCTTTCTGATTTACTTTGAGATGGGTGTAGCCCAGACGGTCATACAGTATGTGCTCGAGTTTCTCTTTGCCGATCTGGACGGGGTTGAGTTTGACAATAGTGTGCAGGCCCATTTCGGCAAGCAGGTAGCGGCAGATGCGCTCGATCTCGTCCTTGGGGCAACCGTGGAAGGTTGAAAGCGTGGCAGTTTTGACGAGATCGGTGCGGAAGGGGTAGTCACGATAGCGGGCGTATTCGGCGGGGATGTGCGAGCGGAGTTGATCGACAAGGGCGCCCGCATTTTTGATCTGCTGAATAAAGCCGGTGACAGCCTCACTCTGGATGCCTTTGAGATCGTAGCCAATGCTGAGATCAAAGATAGTGGCATAGAAATCAGGGGGCAGTGCGGAGGGATCGGGCACTCCAAGGGCGTTCTCCTCGCGCAGGATTTCAATGATCATTAAGCCCTTGACGTACTCCAACAAAGACTCGTGCAGCTTTAGTTCCTGCGACCATTCGATATTGAAGCCGATGTTGGTAGCGTCGATACAGGGACGATTGATGACAAGTTCGTCAAGTATCTGGATAGTTTTCATTTCGATGATACGAGAACCGCCAAGCCAGGCCAATACCAGATTTTGCGCAAGTTGATCCTGCGGACCAGCAGCAGGTCCGAGTGGAGTTCCTGCGGGCAGCCCATGGAAGCGCGCGCTAAGATCCACGTTTGCAGAGCCGCGATACATTTCTTTTAGCGGCAGGTCATAGATTGTCTGCTGGCGCTGCGGTTCGTAGTAGGCTCGTTTGAGTAGATTGGAAAACGGAGCGGGAACCAGGTCCGGCATAGTTTCCTCCTAATATTTGGCATTGAACAGGTCGATGTATTTACGAGTTTTGCCCCACCACCCCTCCGTCTCTCAAGAGTAGATATTTTGTGAAATGAGCAGGGAAGCGGATTCGCCCTCGCGTCCTGTTCCCCTGCCCAGCTTCGCGCCTGCCCTCCACGGGCGACGCAAGCGTCCCCACTCCACTCCTCACCTCTCCCGCCCCTACATTCTTTGCCAGAGGGCTTGTGAGAGTTCGCGGGCGCGGGCGTGAATGCGCGCTTCATCGACGGTAAGCAACTGGCGATTGCGCATGAGCCAGCGACCGGCAACCATGGTCGAGTTAACGTGGTGCCCATCCATGCCAAAGATCAGGTGCCAGGGGAAGTTGCCACTGCTGAGCGGCGTCGGCGGCAGGTAATCGAGCAGCACAAGATCGGCGGCGGCGCCCACACTCAACGCGCCAAGTTTAGGGAAAGTTGCGCTGAATGGGCTGAAGACGGACTGCATGATGCGGGCGTTATGCTGGAAGGCCATATTCAGTACCAGGTCGCCGGGCATGACTCGTGGATCGGCCAGCGCGAGCTTGTGGAGCAGGTAGGCCGCCTTCATCTCCTGCATCATGTTCATACTGAAGCCGTCATTGCCAAGGCCGACATTGACTCCTGCTCGTACCATCTCTTCGACGGGGGAGCGGCCTACAGCGTTGTTCATATTTGAGCGTGGATTATGGACGCTATGCGTGTGAGTTTCTGCCAGGCGGACAATTTCTCCGCTATTGACGTGGACACAGTGGGCGGCTATGCTGCGAGGTCCTAAAATATGGTTGGCTTCGAGACGATCAGCCACGCGCATATTGTACTGGCCAATGCTGTCGTTTTCGTCCGAGATATCTTCCGCTACGTGAATGTGGAAGCCTACGCCTGAGTCGGCACCACCGGCGGCACAACGTTCGAGCGTTGCCGGACTAAGGGTAAAGGAGGCGTGGAGGCCGTAGCTGGCAGCGATCATACCTGCCTCAGCCTGTTGTCTGCGCGTGGTGCGGAGCGAACGGATAAAACGCTCGTTCTCGATAATGCCAGCGGCGGTGACGGCGCTACCATCGCGGTCAGAGACCTCATAAGCAAGGCAGGCGCGGATACCGGCCTGCTCGACAGCACCGGCGATGACATCAAGGCTGCCTTCGATAGCGTTTGGGCTGGCGTGATGATCGACGACGCAGGTTGTGCCGAGACGGATGGCATCGGCCAGGAACATTTCCGCGCTGGCGCGAGTGTCCTCCAGAGTCAGGAGCTTATCCAGGCGCCACCAGAGACGCTCGAGAATTTCGGGAAAGTTACGGGGAGCTTCACCGGGAATAGCCATGCCACGAGCAAAGGCGCCGTAAAAATGGGTGTGCGCGCAGAGGAAACCGGGCATGATGAGGCCGCCGTTGGCATCGACGTATTGGGCATGGGGATGCTGCTGGCGCAGTGCAGTATCGGAGGCGATGGCGGCGATGCGGTCATTTTGGACGAGGACGGCGCCCTGTTCGATGAGCCGGTTATCGTTGCCAAGGGTGACGACGGTTCCGTTGCCGATGAGGATGTCTGTCATTGGTGTACCATCCTTCCTGTTTAAAGTGTTGCGCGCTAATTTGCTCAATTAGCGCGCAAATTGCGCGATAATTTTTTTCAACTTTTTATTCTCCCCCCGCGATTTTTGTATGAGGGAAGGAGACGGGGACGAGTTTTGTTACCATAGACATTCCTTCTGAGCCTCTGGCAATCGGTATGACACTGCCGGCGGAGTTGACGACGGCGTCGATGCTTTTGAGGCCGCTGCCGGTGACGAGTAGGACGACACGTTCATCTTTTGCTATTTTGCCGTCGGCGAGTAGACGAAGCAGGCCAGCATAGGCGGCGGCTCCTGATGGCTCCGCGAAGACGCCGGTATACATAGCCAGTTCTTTCTCTGCTGTGAGAATTTCTGCATCAGTGACGGTTATGCCAAAGCCGCCGCTGGCGCGGATATGGCGCACGGCCATGGCGCCGTTGCGGGGTAGGCCGACGGAGATACCGTCGGCTATGGTATTGGCCGGATAGGGACGCACGATACCATCGCTCTCCAGTGCCCGTACGATAGCGGGTGAACCTGCGGCCTGGACGGCTATGAGGCGAGGCAGGTGATTGGTCATACCCAGGCGATAGAGGTCTTCAAAGCCGCGGTAGACGCCGCTGATGATGCAGCCATCACCAGTGGGCACTAAAACTGTATCGGGCACGTGCCAGCCTAGCTGTTCCGCAATCTCCAGGCCGACGGTCTTTTTGCCTTCGACAAGGTAGGGATTGTAGCCGGTGTTGCGGTTGTACCAGCCAAAGGCGTTACAGGCCTCGATGCAGAGATCAAAGGCATCATCGTAGCTGCCATCGACAGAGAAGACAGTAGCGCCACACATGAGCAACTGGACAATTTTGGCGCGCGGAGCATTCTGCGGCACAAAGATGTAGCAAGGCAGGCCTACGGCCGCGGACTGTACGGCCAGCGACGAGGCGGCGTTGCCGGTGGAGGCGCAGGCGACAGTCCTCCCTTCCGCGAGAATGACAGCTATGATACTTGCGCGGTCTTTGAGCGAGGCGCTGGGGTTGCGTGTATCGTCTTTGAGCCAGAGGTCACTCATGCCGAGTTTGTCGCGCAGCCTGTTCACCGGGTAGAGCGGAGTACCCCCTATTGCTAAAGCAGGTGTATCTCTTTGGCTATAGGAAATTGGAAGCAGAGCACGATAGCGCCAGAGGGTAGAGGTGTGGTCTGCGGCCAGTTGGGCGCGGCTGATCCGTGGGGCTATCTGTTCGTAGTCAAAGTGGACTGCGAGGACGCCCAGGGGGCCGCAGGACGGGCAGGTAGTATTGGACCTCGGCGGGATTGTATGTGGTCCCGCAGAGGACGCATTGTAGATGATGTATGTGGGTCGCAGACGTCAACGAATCACCTCGAGTTTGACTTTTGCTAATTTTGCTTTGTCTGCGTCGCTGATGGGATGCTCGCGTTCGGGTACCTCCAGTTCGGTATAGACGCCGCAGAGTTCGGTGGAGAAGTAGCGCAGGCCGTTGTCGGAGAGAACGGTGACGATCATGCCGATGTCGGGATAACGATGGGCTACTTTGATGGCGGCAGCGACATTACAGCCGGAGGAGATGCCGCAGAAGATGCCTTCTTCACGGGCCAGGCGGCGGGCCATTTCGAGGGCTTCATCGGAGGTGGTGGTAACGACTCCATCGAGGTATTCGACGCGTAGCACCTCTGGTATAAAACCATCGCCAATGCCTTCGATTTTATGCGCTCCCCACGAGCCGCCGGAGAGGATGTCGCACTCCGCCGGCTCGACCGCGTACACTTTGATGTGGGGGTTTTGCTCTTTCAGGTACTTCGCCGCACCTGTGACGGTGCCACCTGTCCCCTGGGATAAGACCAGAGCACCAATATTACCGCCAGTCTGTTCCCAGATCTCCGGGCCGGTGGTGCGATAATGGGCCTCGATGTTATCGGGATTGTCGAACTGACCAACCTCCCAGTATTTGCCAGGAGAGGCGGCTTTCAGTTCCTTCACTTTTTCGATGACGAGGTCTACGTCGCTCTCGGCACCAGGGGTGAGCACAAGCTCTGCGCCATAGGCACGAATGGTCTTTTTGCGCTCGTCGCTCATTCCTTCAGGTATGACGATGACAACATGGTAACCTTTGGCGGCACCGACACACGAGGTGGCGATACCGGTGTTGCCGGTGGTGCCTTCGATGATGCTCATACCGGGACGGAGATCGCCGCGCCGCTCGGCCTCTGAGACGAGGAAGGGAAGGATGCGGTCTTTGACGCTGCCGCTGGGGTTAAAATATTCGACTTTGGCGACGATGGTGGGTTTGGCGTCACCTACGACGCGACGAAGACGCACCATGGGCGTCATTGCGGCGGTGTCGAGTATGCTTTCGGCGATCTGTGCCCGGCAATTCCAATTGACCATGAGATGTAGTCCTGCTTTCTAAAATGTAGTAAAACGTAGTTACAACACCTTCGTACCTGCTTCATCGCAAGCAGTTTCACGTTGTATTCCTACAACGCCAGTGCTGCTCGCTCCACAGGCGAATTTTTGTCCCGACGAAGCCACAACCGGGACATCCGTTACCAAACGGAGTGCTTCATCCCTGATATTGAGGGACGCGTTGAAATCTCGCTCGTTTTGAGGTCGCGCGTGTTGGCCCATTTCCCCGCTGCACGCTCGTCTTTCCAGCGAGCGAGTGCCCAATTATACGCATGGCGTGCTACGCCACACGCTTTGCGAAAGTGGACTTCTTGTTCTGGCGTTGGATTGAGCCTGATTACATGCGCCCGCTTCATATCCTATTCTTTCTGTAGAGCAGCATCTTTCAACACTTTTCTGTACGATCTCAGTCCATGCAATCGAGCCGAAAACACGGTGACAATAGCTATCAAGTCCCGGACTAACTCGTGTTCAGGTGAAAGGTGCTCACCATTGATGACCACCATCTCGGTATGATGCCGCTGGCAGAATGCCTCAAAGTAGTCATAGCCGAAGCGTACCAACCGATCACGGTGAGCGATGATAAGGCGTCTCACCTGTCCGAGTTCAATCATTTCCATGAGCCGATTGAACTGCTTACGCTTGTAGTTAAGGCCACTACCGATATCAGACATCCACTCATCGACCGTGATAGACTGCTGCTTGCAGTAGGTCTCTAGAGCGTTGATCTGCTTCACTAAGTCGGGCTTTTGTGCCACACCTGACACCCTGGAATAGACGATAGTCAACCCTTGCTCTTGAGCGACTAACCCACGATACTGCAAGTATTGGTCATGGGTATAGTAGCGCCGATTTGTGGGAGAGCGGTGGGCTTTGAGAATGCCTTGCCTATCCCACTTCTGCAAAGTATTCGTGGTTCGACCTATCAGTTTGCCGAACTCTTTCGGAGAGTATGTGTTGTCCATACATACTTTTTACTACGTTTCAATATGTTTGTCAACCCTGTTAACGGCTCCTGTGGTTGGTGCCAGGGCACGTTAAATAGAGCGGTCCCTGGTGGTTTTTAGGGCGACCCAAGGGTCGCCTCTACTAGATATGTTCCAAATCGGAGACGGTGCGTTCGTTTTGTATGTTGCCTGTGTTCAAGGTTGTTTTTGGTTCCAACAATAGGACGTGTGCTTCATCTTCTGCTATGGGGAGATGTTCGACGCCTTTGGGGATGATTACGAATTCTCCTTCTTGCAGCTGTATGTCGCGATCACGTAGTTTGATGAGTAAAGTTCCTTTCACGACGAGGAATAGTTCGTCTTCTGTTTCGTGGTGGTGCCAGACGAATTCTCCTTTGAGTTTGACGAGTTTGATGTAATTGTCGTTGAGTTCTCCGGCAATTTTTGGCTGCCAGTAGCCTTGAAATTGGCTGAATTTTTGGTTGAGGTTTACTTTTTCCATTTTTTAGACCTTTTTTATGTGGTGTCGTAATTGACAGGATCACATGTCCCCAACCACGGGCGACCACAAGGGACGCCTCTACAGTTATTGTTTTGTGTTCTGGGCGTTGGTATGGATGGCGCGCAGGACACGTTCGGGTGTTAGCGGGATTTGATTGATACGGATGCCGATGGCGTCGGCGACGGCGTTGGCGACGGCTGGCGCCATGCCATCGATGGGTATTTCGGCGATGGCTTTGACGCCGAAGGGGCCAAAGGGATCGTGAGTCTCAACCAGGTACGATTCCATGTGCGGCATATCAACGGCGCTATAGATGCGATAATCGCTGAGGTTGGTGGTGAGCAGGGCACCCTGCTGGTCGTAGACCATTTCTTCACAGACACCGTAGCCAAGAGCCTGGGTAGCGCCTCCTTCGATCTGGCCTTCGGCCATCAGCGGGTTCACGACGCGGCCTGCATCCACAGCTGAGACGGCCTTGAGGACACGGACCACGCCAGTTTCGGTATCAACCTCTACTTCTACGCCCTGGGCCGCGAAGGGCGGAGGCGAATTATAGCTCATCCAGGAAGCGGTGGCCATGATCTGCTGCTGATTCTCAATATGGAGTGAGTGCAGTGCCACTTGCGAGACGGTGACAGCCTGGCCATTGGGAGCGTTGATGACGCGATCATTGATGGTCAAGGTTTCAGGATTGGCATTGAGCATGCGGCCCGCTACGTTGAGTATCTGCGTGCGCACCTGTTCGGCAGCCTTCTTGGTGGCGCCTCCACTAATATAGGTAGTTGAGGAGGCATAGGCGCCGGTGTCGAATGGCGTAAAATCGGTGTCGGAGGAGTGCATAATGATATCCTCCATGCGCACACCCAGGACCTCGGCGGCTATTTGTGCGATGACGGTATCGGAGCCTGTGCCGATATCGGTCGCGCCGACGAGGACGTTGAAGGAGCCATCGTCATTGAGCTTAATGCTGGCTGCGCCCATGTCGAGGCCGGGGATAGCGGTTCCGTGCATAGCAAGGGCGACGCCAACCCCACGGCGGAAGCGACCTGTACCGCTCTTGCCGCGCTTCCCTTTCCAGTTGAGCTTCTCCTCAACAATCTGTAAGCATTGTGGCAGACCGCAGCTTTCGATGATCTGGGCATAGCCTTCTTTGCCTTCTCCAAGGGCCCTGGCGAGGGGATTTTCATCGCCCTCTTTGAGCCAGTTCTTGCGGCGTAGTTCCAGGGCATCCATACCCAGTTGTCTGGCAATTTCATCGATATGGCTTTCCAGGGCGAAGAAACCCTGAGGGACACCATAACCGCGGAATGCTCCGGGAGGCGGCAGGTTGGTGTAGACGATATCGGCCACAAAGCGGATATTTGCACAGGGATAGAGCGGCAGGGACTTCGAACCGGTATTGCTCTGTACGGTGAGCGCGTGTGTTCCATACGCGCCAGTGTTGGCTAGCAGGGTCATTTGATTGGCAATGATGGTGCCATCGCGCTTGACGCCAGTTTTCATGCGTAAAATCTGTGGATGGCGCGAGCGGCTGCTGCGGAACTCCTCAGCGCGTGAAAATTCCAGCTTCACGGGTCGATCGGTGGCGATCGTCAACAGAGAGCAGATGTCTTCGAGCAAGACCTCCTGCTTGACACCGAACCCACCGCCGATGCGCGGCTTAATAACATGGATGCGGCGCGGCGGCAGCCCAATGATGGGGGCGATAATACGGCGCACGTGATACGGGACCTGGGTGCTGGTGCGAACTACCAGGCGATCATTTTCATCCCAATAGGTAATAACGATATGATTTTCGATGGGGGTCTGCTGCACCTGCGGGACGATGTAATCGCCCTCAACGACCAGGTCTGATTCAGCAAAGCCGCGCTCCACGTCCCCAATTTCAGCGTGCAGGTGTGCAGCAATGTTGCGCGATGCATCGTGGATGCGGTACGACTCCGGCTCGGGATGGATGCGCGGAGCATCCGGGTCGGTTGCCAGGCGGGGATCAAGCAGGGGGGGTAGAACCTCGTAATCCACACGGATCAGGCTCAAGGCTTGCTCGGCGATCTCAGGCGTTTCAGCGGCGACAGCCGCAACGCGGTCGCCGACGAAGCGCACCCTGTTGTCCAGACAGTACTGGTCGTGGGGACCTGGTTCGGGCCAGGATTGTCCAGCCGTAGTGTAAGGAATACGAGGCACATCTTTATAGGTCAAAACGGCATGGACGCCGGAGAGCGCTCGCGCCTTCGATGCATCGATATCGCGAATGATCGCGTGCGCGTGAGGGCTGGTCAATAGCCGAGCATGTAACAAATCACGCAGATCGATGTCATCGACAAAAGCGGGTTTGCCCGTGACCAGCTTGACGGCATCGACCTTGCGCTCGGGTTTGCCTACAATACTCAGATCAGTTGAGGTACGAGTGCCAACAAGGGTTGCTGTTCCTCCTTGACCAGATGTTTCGTCAGGCGGCGGAGAGTTGGGCGCAATAAATTGGGCACCGGGTGCGCCGGGTGCGGTCCCCTACGTCGGGATTGTTTGCACCGTATTCGGCGTGTTCAAGGGGAGAGCGACCAGGGTCCCAGGGTTTAAAGTTCTCGGTTGAAGCAGGGCCGCTAATGGGTGGCACCGTCTCGCCACGCAAGACGGCGGCAGCGCGCATGACCGCCTGGACGGGTTTGACATAGCCAGTGCAGCGGCATAGGTTGCCCGAGAGAGCATCACGCACCTCGTCTTCCGTTGGACGAGGATTTCTTTTGAGGAGTGCGTGAGCGGAGAGCACCATGCCCGGAGTACAAAATCCGCACTGGATAGCGCCTGTGTCAATAAATGCCTCTTGTATGGGATGCAGTTTGCGCGCTGTCCCCAGATTTTCAACGGTGGTGAGCGTACAACCGCCGGCCTGAGCGGCCAACATAACGCAGCTTGGGCGCGGCACGCCATCGACCAGCACGGTACAGGCGCCGCATTCGCCGGTCTCGCAGCCATGTTTGACGCTATAGTAACCCTCATGGCGCAGAACAGTCATCAAGGATTCGTTGGTAACAACGTCCAGGCTTTTGATAACGCCGTTAATACGTAGTTCAAGTTCCATTTTCACATACCCCCCTTGGACGAAGCGGCACCAGGCAGGTGCGCAATATTGATCGCCTCTTCAAGCGCACGGAAAGCGAGATTCTGGCCGCTGGTACGGCGGTAATCGCTGCCGGCGCGGAAATCAGAAGGCGGACTGAAGTCTGCCATACCTGCTTGCAATACGGGCAGGATAGTTTGCACCAAAGCATCAGCATTCACCTCGGCCTGGCCTTCAAGCCATTTTTCGATCGCCCATAGACGCACTGGTGGCATATTTACTCCACCGAGCGCAAGGCGCACCCGTTGGTAATGGCCATTAGCTACTTCTACAAGGGCGACGGCATTCAAGAGAGCGACATCGGTGGGCGTACGCCCAATACGCAAAAAGGAGGCGCCACAAATGGAGGCCGGGCGAGGGACGACTACTTCAAGAATAAGTTCATTCGGGCGGCGCTCAAAATCTGATGGATTATAGGAGACGCGACGCTCCTGCTTGCCTTTATAGGTGACGCCTGCAAGAGCCAGGCCTGGGCGTTCGAGCGTTCCCCCACTGAGGTTGACCTGCGTTTTGGAGCCGGAACGAAGCACTACTTCGGCATCCAGCACGGCAAGGGCCGTGAGTAGGTCGGCCTGAGAGGCAACTCCCGCACCGAGAGTACCGCCAAGGGTAGCACTATTGCGCACTAAACGGGAGAACGACGAAGCAAGGGCTGTGCGCGAGAGAAGACCTGATGCAAGGCTCTTCAGCACGGGGGAGTCGACCATGTCCTGGAGGGTAGTCATCGCGCCGATATGGATGCTGCGCGCATCTTCAGAGATATAGGCCAGTTCGAGATCACGCAGGTCTACTACAGCCTGGATACTGTCATCTTTCTGGCCAAGAAGATAGGTACCGCCCGCGAGAGGCACAGTTTTTAGATCGCTGCGAGAGAGCAACATCAAAGCGTCGTCAAGATGCTCTGCCCAATGATATTCAAGTAGATTCAATAGCATGGCATTTACCCCTAAATCCAGCCCTGCAACTCCGACAGAGATTCTTCGCTATCGCTCAGAATGACAGCTGCAAGAAATTACCTCTGTAGCGGCAACAAAGTGAACGTTTCAACATCGATTAAACCCTGGTCGGTCAGTTTCAGCGAAGGGATGACCGAGAGCGAGAGGAAACTGAGCGTCATATACGGATGCTCCAGCTTACAGCCAAGTTCAGCGGCCGCGGCGTCAAGTGCACGCAATCGTTGCACCAATTCATTGACAGGAAGCGGTGAAACCAGCCCTCCATAGGGAAGTGGTACGCGGGCACGCACCTCACCATCAACGACGCAGGCAAAGCCTCCTCCCATCTCCTCCAGGGTACGAGCAGCTTTGAGAATATCGCTATCGCTCGCGCCCGCGATGACAAGGTTATGGGCATCATGTGCCACGCTGGAGGCAATGGCGCCTTTGCGCAGACCAAAACCTTTGACCACTCCCAAACCGACACGCCCGCTGGCATGATGTCGCTCAATGACAACCAGCTTGAGCAAGTCACGAGCCGGGTCCGCGACAATCTCGCCGTCATGCAGGGGAGCCTCTTCGCGCAGATGGGTTGTAGTGATCTGTCCAGGCTGGATACCGACGACTTCAACAAGGCCAGGTTTGCCAGGAATACATAAATCAGACTCGCGCAGGTGCCCAAGGTGTACAGTACCGGAAATACCTGGAAAGGCGGGAGTTGGTACATCAACAAGCAGCCTTCCATCTTGAGCGACCAACTTGCCATCCTTGTAGACCGATTCTACCTGGAAGGTATCCAGATCATCAAGGACGACAAGGTCGGCTACGAAACCGGGAGCGATGGCCCCACGATCATATAAGCGAAAATATTGGGCGGTATTATAGGAGGCGAGACGGATGGCCTCAACGGCATCAAGCCCCAGGGCAATGGCGCGGCGCACCATAGAGTCGATGTGGCCTCGCGTGGTCAGGTCCTGCGGATCACGGTCGTCGGTAACAAAGAAGACACGCGGAGGGTGAAGTTCTTTGACCAGCGGGAGTAAGGCTTCCAGGTTACGCGCGGCCGAACCCTCGCGGATCATCAACCACATACCCAGGCGAATACGCTGGCGAGCCTCTTCAAGCGAGGTGCATTCATGATCAGACATAACGCCGGCGGTTGCGTAGGCGCAGAGATCACTGCCACTGAGGCCGGGGGCGTGTCCATCTACAACGCGGCCTTGCTTCCGCGTGGCGACAATCTTCGCCAATACCTGCTCATCGCCTTGCAGGACTCCTGGCATATTCATCATCTCGGCGAGACCCAGCACACGCTCATCGGCCAGGAGGGGCAAGAGGTCGTCGGCCATGAGCACGCGATAGGGGCTTTCAAATGACGAAGCCGGTACGCAAGATGAGAGCATGACGTAGGCTGAGAGGGGAAGGCCGCGACTGGATTCGAGGACGTAGCGAATGCCATCAACACCCATGACGTTAGCAAATTCGTGCGGATCAAGCATGACAGCGGTGACGCCGCGCGGAGTGACGATACGGGTAAACTCCGAGAGGAGCAACATGGTACTTTCGATATGCATATGGCCATCGATAAGACCTGGGGCAAGCCAACGCCCCTGCAGGTCGCGTTCCTGGCGGCCATGATAGACATCACCGGGAGCGCTGATACCAACGACGAGGCCGTCGGCGAGAGCGACATCGGCGGGATAGCATTCACCACTACAGACATTTACCAGCCTGGCATTGCGCAGCACCAGATCAGCCGGTTGTTGGCCACGCGCAATCTGAATGCGGCGTTGCAGTCCGTCCATAAGAAAATATCCTCCATGAAATATTGGTTTGTGTGTATCTCAGGACTATTAGCGGACATCGTACCAGAAACTTGTTGAAGAGTCGAGAGGGGGCAGGGCGAAGGGACCAGGGCGGCCGCAAGGTCACAAGGCCACACCCGCCAGGGCGACCCAAGGGTCGCCCCTACTAGTATACATTGCAGTGAAAAGGGGTGGAACGCTTTTCCGTTGAGTGGGATGTGTGGGCATAAAGTGAGGTATAAGGGGGGTTGATAGGAGGTGATACGGGGTAAAAATGGGTTAATAATGCCGGGGCACAATAACATGCGCTCCGGCATTATGGAAGATGGGATTAGAGGCCGTTCCAGTTATAGGTGGTATCGGGGACGGCGTTGGGACTGTTATACATTAATGTAATGAGTGTATGGGCTTGCAGGGGGATCTTGTGGAAGTCCCCATTGTAGGGTTTGCCATTAACATAGGCCTGCCAGCCGGTCTGGTCTAATTGTGGAGGGTAGCCAAGAGCGGCGAACTCGGTTGACCACTCGTCGAGGAAGTTCCCAAGCACGAAGGAATGGTTCGCCGGAGCTTCCATATGGATAACACCGGATGTGTCGTGAGTATGGAGCCAGTAGAGACAAGATTGATCTTTGGCAATGCCGATTTGAGAAGGCAGTGGCAGTGCTTGCCCATTAATATACATGGTGAGATGCGCATGAATGTGAAAGGCAAGTTGTTCCTGCTGATCACAATAGATATTGTCTACGGGCGGATACTGGGGGTTGACAACTTGCGGGGTCTGAGGCTGATTCTGCGTATTATTAGCATAGACAACATAAGCAATAATGGCACCGGCGATCACCACTATTGCCGCAATAACACTGATGATCGTAATGCGTCTTGTTCTCTCCCGGCGCTTACGTTCTGCTTCGCGGCGTATTTGTTCTTCGCGACGTTCTCTACGCAGGTCCTGCTTTGTAGGCCGACGAGTGACTTGTTTGCTCATTTAGAATGCACCAACTTTCAAACGTGAATAAACAATGGAATAATTCAAGCTTTTTGCTTCTTGAAGAATGCTTCGTTCATGCTACCACTGCGATAACCTAAAAGATCGAGGGTGACGTAGGTATAGCCTATTTTGCGGAGGCCATCGGTAACGGCCCGACTCATCTCTTCTTCAACCAGGCGAGGCATATCGGCACGTTCGACCTCAATGCGGGCAATTTTGCCGTGATGGCGCACGCGTAACTGATGAAAACCGAGATCGTGCAGCAGTTTTTCCGCCCGGTAGACCATTTGTAGGGAAGTTTGATCGACCTTTATACCATAGGCAATACGGGAGGAGAAACAGGCCATGGCCGGTTTATTCCAGACTGGCACCTCGAGTAAACGGGCAACCGCGCGTATTTCAGTCTTACCCATACCAGCTTCTTTGAGAGGTCCACGCACTTGAAATTCACGCGCGGCGCGCTGCCCAGGACGGAAGTCGCTTTCATCGTCTTTGTTGATACCATAGGCGATATAGCGGAGATTATGCTGCCTGGCCAATGGTTCCAGCTGGCTAAAGAGTTCATTTTTACAGAAGTAGCAGCGATTGAGGTCATTGGCCGTGTAGCGTTCATCTTGCAGTTCGTTTGTCTCGAGGGTGAGCACCTGAGTACCCATCTGGCGAGCAACGGCGATGGCAGCTTCTGTCTCTTCAGGGGCATAGGCAGGAGAAGAGGCGATGGCGCCAATGGCGCGCTGACCCAGGACATCGTGCGCGACTTTGAGCAGTAGCGCGCTATCGACCCCACCTGAATAAGCTACCAACACCGATTCCATTTCGCGAAGAATGTCCTGCAGGTGTTCGTATTTGGCCCGTGTTTCGGCGTCTAAAGTCTCCGCATTGGTAGTATTTATGGATGGGGT
>CAVZJN010000012.1:0-33239 GCA_963775585.1 uncultured Chloroflexia bacterium
GGTTGAGGCAGTTAGACAAGTATATAAATAGGCAGTATAAGCGTGTTATCGGGGATATAGAATAGGAGAAAGATGCGAGGCTTTGAAGGGAAGTTCCCAAGCAGGTGACGCCGCATATCAATGTGTGTTTTGATGGTCTCCCCTCAAAAATTGCGCGAAACCCATCACCCATGGTATTATCAACACTAACAAAGGCACAATCATTACATATCCAGCAGGAAGGGCCCCTTGAAAACGTTACATAACACCGAGTCCATGCTCAAACAATATTTCGGCCACGATACATTTCGCCCCGGTCAACTCGAAATCATCGAACATATACTCGCCGGGCGCGATTCCTTCGTATTGATGCCCACCGGCGGTGGCAAATCCCTCACCTATCAACTGCCCGCCCTCCTGCTGCCAGGATTAACCATCGTCATTTCTCCACTCATTTCCCTCATGCACGACCAGGTTGATCGCTTGCAAGCCAATGGCATCGCGGCCACCTTCATCAACAGTTCTCTCAGCAACACTGAACGCTTCCAGAGAGAACGCGCCGCCGTCAATGGCGAGCTAAACCTGCTCTACGTGGCCCCAGAGCGCCTCATGGGCGAGAACTTCCTCAACCTCCTCGATCAAGTCCAGGAGCATGTCGGTCTTTCCCTCTTAGCAGTCGATGAAGCACACTGTGTCAGCGAGTGGGGCCATGATTTCCGCCCGGAATACCGCCAGTTGGGCCGACTGCGCCAGCACTATCCAGACGTGCCGATGCTGGCACTGACGGCCACCGCAACCGAGCGAGTACGCGCAGATATCCTGTCCCAACTCAGGCTCAGCGATCCGCATATCCACATCGCCAGTTTCGATCGACCCAACATCTACTACGAGGTTCGCCCAAAGCACAAAGGTTCGTACGGTGAGTTATTACAATTCCTGCGCGAGCAGCCAGAGTCCTCGATCATCATCTATTGCCAGAGCCGCAAGGGCGTCGATGAGCTGAGTTCTGTCCTGGCTCGTGACGGTATCAACGCTCTGCCCTATCACGCCGGCCTGGACACTGAGCAGCGGAATGAGAACCAGCAGCGCTTCACCCGTGACGATGTGCCGGTCCTGGTGGCGACCATCGCCTTTGGTATGGGCATCAACAAACCAGATGTGCGTGCCGTCATCCACTATGACCTGCCGCGCAACCTCGAAGGGTATTACCAGGAATCTGGCCGCGCGGGCCGCGATGGCCTTCCGGCCCAGGGAATCCTCTTTTTTAACCCTGGCGACCGCTTCAAGGTCGAGTACATTATTGCCCAGAAAACGAGTGAGCATGAACAGTTTCTCGCCTATCAACAACTGCAGCAAGTTCTGGCCTATAGCGATGGTACCGTCTGTCGTCGCCACACCCTGCTGGCCTACTTTGGCGAGATATTGCCAACCAACAACTGCGGCAACTGCGATAACTGCCTGCGCCAGGTCGTCCTGGTAGACCGCACCATCGATGCGCAAAAATTCCTCTCGTGCGTGGCAAGGACAAAAGAAAACTTTGGTATGCGCTATATCATTGAGGTACTACGCGGAGCCAATACCCAGAGGATTCGCGATTACGGCCATGACAAGCTCTCAACCTACGGCATTGGACGAGATCTAAGCGTGGAAGAATGGCAGCACCTCGGTCGCTCGCTCCTGCGCCAGGGCCTGCTGAGCGAAACAACCGAAAGCGGCTATTCGATACTCAAGCTGAATGCGCTCTCTCGCGAAATCTTGCGCAAACAGCGCGATGTGCAAATTGAATCGCTCCCTCAATCCTTGCAAAACAGTCAAACACGCCAACCCAGGACAAACGAAAACGTACCTTCACTGTCGCAGGAGGAAGAGGGTTTATTCCAGCAACTGCGCAAACAGCGCAAACAGCTTGCCGACCAAGAGGGGATACCGCCTTACATTGTCTTCCCGGATACAAGTCTGCGTGCCATGGCCCAGCAGCGCCCACAGAGCCGGTCTCAGTTCCTCCAAATCTCCGGCGTTGGCAACCGCAAAATGGAGGCCTATTACACTATCTTCACCGAAGAAATACGTGCCTACTGCGAACTGCATAACTTGAGCATGGGCCTGTCGCCAGTGCAGCCAGAACAAACAGCCAAAAGGAAACGCCACCAGCCACCACGACAGGCACAGTCAGCGCTACACTCACTCGCCAGATCACCCTGCAAATGTACCAGGATGGACAGAGTATCGAAGAGATAGCCCAGGAGCGTAACCTCAGACCAACAACTATCGCCAGCCACCTGGTTGAGTTAATCGAGGCTGGTGAGAGTATCGATGTGAAAGCATTGCTCCCACCCGGGCACTTCGAAACTATTGTTGATGCTTTGCAACAGCTCGGCAGCGAGCTACTTAAACCAGTCAAGGAATTTCTGGGGGATGAATACTTCTACGAAGAGATTCGCCTCGTAAGGGCGCTTCTGCGGCAGGCTTAGATATGCAAAATGGGTTGAATTGCGCTCTGTGCGCAACCCAACCCATTCTGTCTACTTATTTATGCCACTCTGAAAGCCGCTCCCAGCGTATACGTAATCACCGCCTCGATCGCGCCAACAACCGTCATCTCCATTCCACTAGCAACCCACGAGCGCCCGGTCACCAGCGTCTTCGCTGCCCCAATCGCAAAGTGCGCCAACAGGCTAATCAGTGCGGCGACAATGACAGCCGCGATACCCTGCATGAAGAAGAAAGGAATGATGGGAATAAAGGCGCCGATAGCCGTAGAAACGGTCGCCGCGACCGCCGCGACCCATGGATTGGGAAAGCTTTCTTCCGACAGCCCCAACTCCTCGTGTGCCAGCGTGCGCAGAAGTTGGTCGGGATTCTCCGCCATCCTCGCTGCCAGCACATTGGATTCCTCTTCCGTAAAGCCCTTCAACTGGTAATAGAGAGCCAATTCCTCCTGCTCTTCTTCCGGCTCTTCCTCAATCTCGCGTTTCTCGCGCTGAATCTCAGCCTGGTACACTTCTCTTTCGCTCTTGGTTGCCAGATAAGCGCCTGAACCCATCGATAGTGCACTGGCCATCATACCTGCCAGTCCACTAATCAGCACAAAGTGACTATTACTGGCGCCTGTATAGCCAGCCACTCCGCTCACTATACCAAAGACTGCTCCCAAACCATCGTTAGCGCCGTAGATTGCGTCCCCCAGCCAGCCGCCGCCACGTTTATGCCAGCGTTCGCGCCGCAGCATCACATCCAGCATTCCCTGTGGCCCGATGGGACTGATCATGTCACGAATAATCCGCCCATGGCTCTCCTCGTCACGCTTGACCTCGCGCAACATCTCCTGGGCCTCAGTGTCATTGATACTGCGCGCCTGCGCCTCGTAGCGCCTGATATCTTTATCTTCCTCTCCCTCAAGCTGCCTCAGCGCTGCCTCGGTACCCAGTTGTCGTCGCAGCCAGCCCTGGAAGCGCATCCCCAGTGTTCGTTCCTCTTGCGGCGTCTCGACGCCCAATTCGGCCAGTTTGCGCTCCCATTTCTGGGCGTGACGAGCTTCGGCGCCGGCCATTTTCTCCAGCACCCCACGTTTTGTCGCGTCCCGTTCCTTGCTTGCCAGGTCGCGGTAGGTTCGCACCCCTTCCATCTCGCGCTGCCAGTTCTGCTTCAGCGCCGCGATAAGCTCCCGTTTCGTCGTTTCGCTCAGTGGTGCTCCCTGTGTTCCGTTTGTCACCGTCGAGTTCCATGCACCATCTGTCCCCGTCGCCAATCCTACACTGGTCGCTCCTGCTGAGTTCTTTGAAAGTGTACCACTTGAGAAGAGAGTATGTCAAGGCTTGAGAAGCGGGGCTACTGAACTCTGTAGAGAAAAGATTGGCGGTACTATTTGCTTGTTTTTGGCGTGAAACAGGCGGCTAGGACAGATTATTTGATAATGTTTTTAAGAAGTGTTGCCAAAGGACGGATTTGGCCGAATCTATTCATGACGTTAATTTTCCGCATTCGATACACTTATTTTGAATGTGCATGACGAATTTTATAGTACCGCCAAAATTCGCTGGTTTTGATGTCAGAGATAATAGTGATCGACTCATTGAATATTGGCTCACTGGTATCTTCGGTTCAAGGTGCCAAAGTGAGGACAATGTTCTGAATTATTCTCGCTCTTGCAGGACTCGCGAGGTATTTCCTGTATCGATAGGATTCTCAGGCCAGTTTAGATAGTGTTAAAATGCATCTGTTCCTTGCTTTTTTATCTCGATTTCTGTGCTCATGCGCGAATACTCTCCTCTCCTTAAAGGCTCTCCCTTATACCACTATTAGAGATCAATATCGGGATGGTTGTATATTACTGCACCGTATGCTATCCTTTAAGAAAGAGGTAGAGAATAAAGAGAGGTGTACAGATGCACAACTTTGTGGAAGAGCTTAATCAGCTCTATAAAGCTGACCCTGAATTAGCGGATGTTCTTGACGTGGTTAAGCAAGTCAGTCGTTTTTACTCAGATATACAGGAAGTAAGGGGACTTACTAATAAGTCCGTATCGTCAGTTGTAAAAAATTCTGCAGAGGTGCAAATCTTATTCCAGCCTAATTCGTCTGCTGAAATAATCTTGTAAGGAGATAATTTGGTTCATGTCAAAAGGGAAAAGAGGGGTTAGAGGTAGAAGTGGGCCACGATTTAATGGTCCTGCGATTAGGCAGAATAATCGTACACTGAACACGGATGACCATGTGAATGATGCTCAAGATGACTCTAGTTTAATTGAGGAGCAAATTCCTCAAATAACAGAAATACCGGTTACTTACCAAGCGATTAGCGATACTTGGTCAACGTGCTGAAACAACCGGCATAATCCATAAATTCTCACCTCGTAAAGCGACCACTTCTCGTATTGACCTGATAACGGGACGACCGCTAATTTCTTATGTAACGAAAACGAATGGTGTTCCTCCGCAGATTCCGGCTTACATTGATGATAGTGATTTGGTAGGGTTTGCTGACCTCATGCACTCCATACATGGAGAAAATGTAGACATCTTTATAGTAAGCAATGGTGCATCAGCAGAGGCAAGTGAACCTATTGTCGTAGCATCGAGCAGCGTCCCACAATTAGTAAGATTGCTTGGTCATGCTAACGCTTTCAGTGCCGCGACGCTCATCGGCATTTCAGGAGATGAGATCCTAATGGACTCCTTGTCTAATCTGAGCCACTTGCTCCCAAGCTAATGGTGCCCTGCACGCGCAAAATACGAGCATTTGAAACAGTCGAGCACCATTTATCTGTGAGGGACCGCACACTCCGTACCGCCTCATACACCACCAATTGCGAAGTAGGATCGTGGTCTTCTGGACTATGTAAGAGCGCGCACAACCTCAAAGGCACCGGCGCGTCATTGGCTCAGTGAATTCATGCTCAAGTGTGATATGAATGATAGTCGTGTTAAGGATATTGTTCAGTTTTTCTCAGATAATGATACTCATAAAAGCCACGGGCGTAGTACTGATCGGACCCTAGCCCAATCAAAGGGATTAAAAGTGGCTCACTTAGAAGAAACCGAGTACCTTTCTGGACTTGTGCGCAGTCTCTACAATCAGTATGTGTTCCTATTCGAACAGTCACCTTTCTACAAGTTGTTTGAGAATGGAAGTGATATTAATTGGGGGAGGCAAATTGTATCAGGTGGTCTTCAAGTGCCTTCTAGCGTCGCACACGTTACAAGCACCTGGCGCGCGCATTGGACTAATTAAGCAATGATCTGATAATCATACTCTGTTAGTTCTTTGAACTAGAAGGTATATTTATCGCATTGAGAAACCTGGTAGCTATTCCAACTTCTAGGGCTTGGTATACATAAGTCAGGATAATGTAGCTTAATGGCGGTATGATTATTACTTATATAGCGCTGGAGTTGGCGGGATGGTTACGAGACTCCTAGAGCCTTTCAAGTTGCTTCTGATGCTGGTTTGAGGGAATAGGATTGTCTGATATTGTACAGCTTATTCTCTCAAGTTTTGTGTTCGGCGCGATATTATTACGTCTTCCTGCTCGGGTTTGATGTCATCCAATGATAATCTTCTCACTTCTTCTAAATTGATAATCATTTCTCTGTATAGTATAGATAATGATGAGGGAAAGTGTCACTTCTTTCTTAGTAGGTTCTTTTCTTATTATCTATTGGCTTGGTTCAGTTCGTGATGGTATCGTTGCACTTCCTCTATCTCTGAATATCCTGCCTTTTCTAAAGTGATGAGGGTCTTCAGGATGGCTTATCCAGGCTATGAGGATGGGGCAAATACCCTGTGAACTATTTGTGATATTCTTTCTATATTGTGAGAGATAATTGCCGCAATGATACGTTCAAGACGATGGAAGAAAAATGGCAGAATGAAAGACGTTTGTCAGAGTAAAAGTGAAGGCGAGTTGTAAACTGAACAGGGAAAGGGAAAAAAGTATGATTCGGAAAAAGATCTTCAGTCCTCAAAATATCGTTTGGAGCGCATTGCTTCTCGTATTCGTCGGGGCAGCCATAGTTGACCAGGTACGTCGGCCACCCCAGGATCGAACCTGGTACGGCAAGATTATCGGCATTCCATATGACTTTCGCTTCCCGACAGTCGAACGGATACGTGCTACCTTCTGGAACAAGAATACGCCGCATATCTTCGTGCCCCAGGTCTTTGGGATAGGCTGGACGATCAACCTTTATCCCCTCATACATCCTGAAACGTCAATATAAGCATCAACGTACATATAAGATGTTGGCATTACCGCTCCCTTTCGCACCAACTTAAGCGATGGCACACCGTTTCAAGGGCGACCGCGGTGATCTACTTCCCGGGGGCTCCCCCCGTTAGCTCGTGAGCGGGAACGTGTATAGTAGGGGCGACCTGGGTGCCCAATGGGTCAGAAAAGGAGAAGGGAGGAGAGGCTGAAGGGGGCAGAGCGGGGGGTGACAGGAAATTCCTCTGTGAGAAGATAGAGAAAGAATTTCACATGCTAGCAGTTCTCAGAAGGAGGGAAAGCAAGATCACTGTACCAAGAATGGCAAGGATATTAAGGAAGGTGTTAGAAAAAGATGAGAGGGTATAGGAACGCAGCAAGGGAGAGATAGAAAGGGAACGCAAACTAAAAGGGAGTAAGCTGCTGTTACTGTTAGTGCTGGGGTGGCTACATCAGCACAAGGAGGGGTCCAGTGCACTAGCAGGATTTGCGGGTACGTAGAGGGCGAGGATGCGGCTGGGCATATGAGCAGAGATTGCACGTCATTGAATGGGATGGCCCTTTCTTGTCACCGCTCTGAGCGCAGCGAAGGGTCTGGCTCTGCACGTTCGCCGGCGTATATATGGAAGATGGCAGCAGCGAGAAGATGAAGGATGCCTTAGAGCGGTACTGGCGGGGATGTAGAGAGGGAAACGGAGAAAACGTGGGGACGAAAGCGGGCGTCAAGCTGACGCTACGGCTGGATCTGGTGCAGGGGACGCTGCAAGGGCCACTGCTGCAGGAGGGACGGGCCCATGAGAGCCAGAGCCTGCTGCAGCGCATCCCGTGGGCCAACGAGATGCTAGATCGCGGATAGGGCTACTTTACACTGGAGCGTAGCGAATGTGCTCAGCATGACAGGGCTGTCCTCCTGCCGCGCCATTCGCCATGTGGCTGGAGAGAAGCGTTCCGCTTGCTCCTCACCTCCTTCTGGCCATGAGCCGATGAGCAAGAGTATGAGGTGTACATGGGAGAAGACAAGCAGATGAAATGTCGCGAGGTGGCACGGCGAGCGAGTGAGGCACAGGTCAAACGCCGACACCAGCAGCAGGATGAGTATGCACGCAAGCATAGGACCAAAGTCAGCCAGCACCAACGCGACTGTGCAGCATGGATGATCGTGATTACCAATGTCCCAGCCACTCCTCACCATACTGGCCGAAGCCTTACATCTTGATGGGCTTCCTGGTAAATCGAGTTGCTGTGGAAACTGTGGAAAATGCAAGGCCAGGTGGATGAGTGGCCCACGAAGCAAGAGGAGCGCATTTTCTGTGAGGTTGATGCCTATTGCTGGGGCTGATGCGCACCCTTGGGTGATGCGCCCCTGTTGGGAGGTCCCCGCTTGGACTCGCTCTTCCAGATTGTTCTCTTCTTCCGTTTGCTCTTGCAGGATACTGTGACCGTATCGCCGCCAGCACGCCCTGCTGCTCTTCAGGCGACAGCGCCTCCATCGCTCCCTCGAACGCGGCTCTCGTCCTCATGCTCTATCGCTTCGCCGGATAATGAGCAGGGGACTGGGAGCTGGCCGCGAAAACCTCATCTGCTGCTGGTTGTACTGCTTCTGCTGGTGGCTGTGCAATAGTCTCCAGCACGCGCAGGATCAATAATGCACTGTTCCGATCTAGGTCTTCAGCTAGTGCATGCCAATCCCGCTCACCTGCCCAGATGCGTCGTGTAGCAGCAGCAATCTTCCAGCCACGTTCCTCAAGCCCTGGCAGAGCTGCCTCGACCTCCTCCCGTGCCTGTGCATCGCCCAGCGCGGCAGCAGCGATAGCGGCGATGAGTTGTCCGTGCTGGCGGTCGATATGGTAGCGATTGCCCGCGAAGGCGGCAAAGGTTTCGCGCTCGCGTCGGCGATAGTCCCGCGCCTCCTCTGCCCGGCCTTCCAGGTCAGCGATATCGGCGAGAATGCTCAGGGTGTTCCAGATTCCCGACGAGGCATCACGTGTTTCCTTAATTGCCAGCGCCTGCTCAGCATAGCTCTTTGCCTCCGCCAGGCGCGTCGTGGGGGCACGGCCTGCGCGTACTTCATCCACCAGCAGAACTGCGAGGTTGTTAAGATGTTTCGGATGTGGACTGCCGGGTTGTGCTCGTTCATCTAGCTCCAGTGCTCGCTTATACCACCCTTCGGCCTCGGTAGGGCGACCAGACCTCTGCGCGACAATTGCAAGCTGGTTGCAGGTCATGGCAGCGACCGGCGGCATTGCCCAGTCGCTCGTTGATCGCCAGGCTTTCGCGGTAGCAGCGCTCGGCCTCGGCCCACTCTTCCTGCTCCAGTGCAACGATGCCCAGCTGGTGCCATGCAATAGCCTCCATTGTTAGGCTCGTCTAAGGTCGTGAAAGCGTTCAAGCGCCAACATGGTGGCGTGATTGTGCCTCAGCATAGTCGCGTTGCACCAGTGCTAGCGTGCCAAGTTGTCCCAGATACAACCGCTTGCCCTCGCAGGTCACCTAGCTGATTATCAATCTTCGGCGCATCTTCATACGCCTCTCGCGCCTGCGCGTAGTTGCCCTGATCGCTCAGTACATCAGCCAGATCGGTCAGAACCACACCACGCTCTCGGATGTAACTCTGGTTATCAGGCTGCTGCCTGATCAGCGCGTCGATGATGGTGAGTGCCTCGCGCAGCCGCTGCTCGGCAGCAGCAGGTTGCCCGCCAGATGCCAGGCAGCGAGCCAGCCGACCGAGTGTCTGGCAGTGTTCGTACGACCCACGACCCAACGGTGTGCCTTCGGGCAGCGCCTCGATGCGGGCCAGCAGGTTGGTGAAGCGGGTGTAGGCAGCACGCAGGTTGCCTTTCTGCCACTCGTCCTCGCCCAGGCCGCTTTCGCGCAGCTACTCTGCTGTGTTAACACCCCACTTTCTTGCGTGTTCTTCACGGCCTCGCCTACTCGCCGCCGCAGCTCGTCCCGCTCGCGCAGCAACCCAAAGGAGTTCAGAAACCTGGCGATGCTATCAGCCATGTCAGAGGCGGCATCCAGGTCGCCTGCCTCCAGCAGCAATTCCAGCGCGCGCCGCAGGTTGGGCAGTTCCTTTTGCACCAGCGCACGCACCGGCTGCGGGTGACGGTCGTCTTCACGGTAGAGGTAGTTTGCCAGACCGTAGTAGCGCCTGGCATAGCGCTCGCGCAAGGCCGCGTCGCCTGCACCGTGCTGGCTGCGTAGGTAGGGTGCAAGTACGGGGTGGAAATGGAGGAACGGGGCAGTAATGCCTTCCACTGGTTCTGCGGTCAGCAGCGCGGCCTGCTCGAGTGCCTGGCGCAGCTTCATCCACTCCGTTTCAGGAATCTCCGTAATCGCCAGCAGATCGTCTTCGCTCGCGCCGCCCTCGAAGAGCGCCAGGCGCGGGAGCAGCGCGCGCTGTGCTTCGCTCAAGCGCCGCAAGGAGTAGTCCAGCGAGGCCAGCAGCGAGCGGTTGCGCCCCGTCTCGGTATCGTCTTTAAAGTGGGGCAGCAGCGACGAAAAATCTGCTTTGATCTTTGTCAGTGAAAGAGATGCTTCTCCTAGCGCTGGCAGTACCAGTTGAATCGCCAGTGGATGATAGTCCAGTTGTTTTAACAGATCGCGTAACTCCGCATAGGGAGCTTTTGTGCGGTCGATTCCCAGGTACTCTAGCAGGCGACTGGCGAGAGCATAGGCATCTTCGGGATGCAGACCTTCTAAGGCTACATGCGCGACATATTTCCCTGGCGCCAATGTTCCATCGCCAAAGTCAGTATCACGTGTGGTCAGCAACACTCCGGCGCCCATATGCGAAAGTTTCAGCAAAACATCCCACAATTGGGTACGTACTGCTGCCTCTAATGGAGCGTCCCCACCAGGTAAGATGCTCTCCATATTGTCGGCAATGACCAGGGTGCGTTTTTCCTTCAGAGCTGGCTCTACCCTGGCTAATGCTGCTTTGGTATCATTTGGATTGTAGTGACCATCATAGACATCCAGGAAAGTGCCAAGTGCGCTCAAGAGCGTCGCTGCATCACCCCCGTGTTCAAAAGAGACAAAACTGGCTGCATCATACATTCTGGTGCGCGTCAACCAGTCGGCAGTCTCACGCACCAGGGCCGTTTTGCCAACTCCGCCAAAGCCATGAATGACCACGAGCTGATCTCGTAACAGAAAACGCTCGATGTGCAGCAATTCATAGGCACGTCCACTGAAACCGTAGCGTGGTTCAGCAGGCATACTTTCACTCAGACGTTCGGCAGAAACAGGTTGCAAATCGAGTTGACCTGATGGCCTGGTTGCTCGCAACACAAGGGGGCGCTGCTGGTAGAAGTGGGGTAGCCACCAGTCGCGCAATTTTACCGGCTGGCCTTCTTCGTCACGGCGTCGGCGTATAATATGACGCGCAGGCTCATCATGCAAAGCCTGCCGCGCCTGTTCTTGAGCCATTGGCGCGGGTGTGCCTTCGGCTATAGCACGATAGAAAGCTTCGACGTAGAGCGTTGCGCTGGCTACCAGGACGCTTGCGCTCATGGCTACAACGGCATCTATTCCTCCCTGAATCAGGCGAGCCGCTACACTGCTGAAGACATCGTCCGCTGAACTCATGGCACTCTGGCAGGCAGTTAATACGGCCAGTTTTACTCCACTGTTCAGTAATACCTGGGCTAAATCCTCTGCCTCTACAAGATCAAGCTGCCCTTTGTCACCCTCGAAAGCCAGTTTACCCTGTCCACTCCCATCAAGAAGATGTTCATCCTGTCCATCAATCTTCTCATCAAAGGCTCCATGACCATCGAAATGCAGCACTTGAATCGGTCGTTTCTTGTCTCTCAGTCGTTTACGCAAGGCTGCCACAGTAGGTGGGCGTAGAAACTCCAGTTCAATCGCTCCTGCATCTATCTGCCCCTGTACCTCGTCAAGCAGTTCGCGGGCAATACCACGCGGATCGATAAAACCTGCTTCTTCCGGTCGCGCCGTCACGAGCAACACTCGTAATGGTGGCTCAAATAACGTTGAAGCAGTTGTTGACTCACTTTGGGGCAGACGGCGTAAGATCGACACTGGCTCCTGAGTGCGCATCACCATGTAGCCCTGTTCACTATGGAGCAGTTCCCAGGGTAGACTCAGCACCTGGGGAATATCACTGATGACGCTGATCTGATGTTCCCCTTCGGTCGATAGCCACTTCTGCACAATCCTGTCAGCTTGACGACTCCCGAATACAGATTTATAGAGCCTCTTCCCCAGTTTCGGCAAGAGTTCTTCAACCCCTCTGGCATGTTGGGCAAATCCCTCGAAGGGCCATTTCCAGTACTCTTCGAGATACCAGCGCAAATCATTGCGCTCCTGCTGTGTGAGAGGGTCTTTCAACACATCTCCAGCATGGCTCATGCCCAGTGCAGCGCAGTTCAAGGCAATATTAGCGATGGCCTTAAGCTGTTTCTTGCCTTTGCCAGGCGGCGTAAGCGTGATAGCAAGATCAAGCAACTGGCTCATAATGGCTCCTCTCTAAAAGGCCTACTTTCCATCGTACCGGCTGAGACTGAAGACGAGGTAGTTGTAGGGAATAGGTTGCTGCTGATCGCTGCGTTTCACCACCTGGCCGAGCGTTGGGTGGTAGACCCACTCGTCCCAGTTCCAGATCGGTTGCAAGCTCTCAGGGACCTGTACAGCAAGATAAGCTCCCTCGGCCAGGCGGCCACCCATGGGGTTCGCGCCAAAATCGAGGCCCAGGTCGAAGTCCTGCACCGAGACGTTGCGATGCCGTTTGGCCAGCGCTTTGGCCAGTCCGAGCGCCATTTCTGAGAATGGGGCAATGACCGGCTGCGCGGTGGTCGCCAGTTGCAGCCCGGCCTTGAAGACATCGGCCTCCAGAAAGTCGAGGAAGGCTTCGTCCTGGTCGTTGCTGACATTGATGGTGCGGCATTTGAAGGACAGACCTTCGCTGCCAAGGCACAGGCCAACAAAGATGGGGTAGCCCTGGACCCCGGCGTGATCGCCATCCCACACACGATAGGTCGTGTCGAAGTGGACGTGTTCCGATCTCCCCGGCACCTGGTTCTGCGCGGAAAAATGCAGCAGGACGCGATGCATGCCACCACCGGGATAGGAAGCCGCGCGCAGGCGGCTGAGGGTGATTTTGATGCGAGCGTGTTTGAGGTCGGGATCAGCAGGGATGTTGCCGATGGCACGGATGGGCAAAGGGTCGCTGCCCGGCGCTGCCGGAGCCAGGTAGCCAAAAGCATGGCTGGTATGCTGCCAGGGCTTATCCTGGAACGGCCACCAGTTCCTGCCGATGCCCTTGATGTCAAATGAGCGAACATTCCCGCTTTCCTCAAGCAGGTCAGCAGCTTCGTCCTCGCCCACTTCGCGCAACTTGACAGCAGCCTCATCCGGTGGCAATTTGCCCAGTACCGGGTCATCAAACCAGGGGTCCATAGTGCGCTCCTTCCATCGCCTCTACTCGCGCCGATCCTGTTGGACAGCACACGTTTGGGAAGAGACCAACAAGCTCCAGCGATCCCGCACACCGCTATTGTCAGAATAGAAGGGTGTGCTATTCGTTGCCCATTCTATCACATTCTAGCGATAAAGAGAACATTCCGAATGTTCTCTTTTCATTTTTACGAGAAGCACGCCGTAGATCTTCGTGCCTCAGGTCTTTGGGATAGGCTGGACGATCAACCTTTATCCCCTCCTGCATCCTGAAACATTATAAAGACCCCTATTAGCAATGATCATTTGGGCTTGCCTCATTTGCCGCAGCAGCTTCGCGCAATAAAGTGCGCAGTGTTGCTTCGGAAAGGCCGCGCATATCCTTAAAGCGGATACATCCCTTTCCTACGCTGAGCCCTTTGAGTAAATGGCGGTTGTTCTCGACGATTTCCCCATTGAGCAGATAAGGCTTCTGCTAAAGCAGCAGGACTGACAGAGGTCAGGCTGGGCACTTTCAAATCCAGGCTGAACATGAGGCACAACTCTTCCCACAGGTTGACCTCTTCCATCACTGGAGCATGGCTATCAGAATCAGCGAGCCTGCGCAAAAACCAGGATATGGGTAAAGACACGAGGAGACTCGCTAAGTTCTACGGAAGAGTTTCCTTCTAGCTTTCCCGTAAACCCGATCCAGCTCACTTGAAGCTCCTACCTGCCCTGCCATCACCTCGGGCATCCCTTGGATGAGCCCGGCGATATTCTCTTGTACCCACTGGAGTGCGCGCGGGGTTGATTCTATTACGCCAAGTGGTGTGTCAAAGACGCTGATGCTGATTATTTGGTCGTTTCCAACCTGCAGGGCATCGTAAGCAATGAAACCAGGTATCCGGCTGATGATAGGCACAAAGCCCGCTTGCACGCGGTGCAGGAATTCCTCGCCTGTCCCTGGGATGATATAGTACTTTCGGATCGCCATGTACGTGGCTCCACCCTTTCTGCTTTCACCTGTTTCTTCTCCTGCGGGTAGTAGGTGCTCGATACCTTGCTCACGCAACAGCTTCGTCAAGTCTGCTCTTTCCTCTTGAGTAAGATTGAGTTGCCACAAAGTTTTTATAAAGTACTCCCTCTCCGTGTCTATAATAGACTTAGCCAGGGCAGCCATCTTAGCTTGTACCAAATCCCTGCGAGCCTTCTCACTCAGGCTATCCGACATCCTATGTACTTCCATCTCTTTTCTACCTGCAGCTGTCTCCCCTCCAAATGGGCTTTCTGTTTGATGATGGACAGCATGCTTTGATTCTTTCTGGGTCTTCCAGCCCTCTAGGTCATCAGACATGAGAATGTACCTGCCTTTCAGAGACTATGTAACTGCTACCAATTGCTAGGAAGCGATGGGTCAGGGAAGGACCCTTCGCAGGCATACTTCCTTCTGATTTGGCTTCTCTTCCTAGCACCATAACATCCAAGCCTCACAAACTTATAACAGTCATAAAGCTTCTTATCACAATCGTGACACAGACCTAACCTGAGCTGGACTTTGTACAATTTTCGGGTACTTGACACAGATAGCATGCAACAAGGGATTTAAAATCTTGGGCCTACATTGAAATAGCTATCTTTCGAACTACATGTCGTGCTGCTACTGCAAAAGAATCCTTTCAGAAAGACTCCTTGATTAACATTGCCATAAAAGTAGAGCGGTAACTGACCGGCAGGTTGTTGCACTGTAAAATGGAAGTTGCCTTGAAGATCGACCGTTCCCGCGAGCGGATAGTTCTGAGAAGTAGAAGTGTTAGTAAACGTTCCGTTTAAGACACCACTCCCCTGGCTTTGCACTATTTTTATCGAGATGTTTGATGTCTGATTCGTTGTAGCATCAAACATACTACCGTTATATGTGCCAGCAATATATATCCCTGGCGGGGTCGTGGTCGGGGAAATTTGAACAGTTGGAGTGTGTTTTGACGTTTGCGCAACAGCAGTCGCCGTCTGTGATTGAGCTAAGACATTCGTGCTGGCCTGGTGGCTGCTAGAGTTGCTATAAAAAAACACTGCCCCACCAAGTAATAGTAGTATGATGAGACCTGAGATAATACCGACAGTCATAGCGAGGGAGACGCGCCGTCTTTTGGGCGGAGGTGGCTGCTGTTGTACCTCTGGCGCTCGAAGGTTGGGATGAGAGGATGCTGCTGTTGGGAGATCACGGTCTGATACTGATACGGGCCCGGATGGCTGCTGTACCACGCTTTGCGAGGAGAGAACCGTCTGCTCAGCATTGATTCTATTTGATGGCTGCTGTGCTACTTCGGAAGGTGTAATGGCAATGGTCAGGATGAGATCACCCACAAGATTGCTTGACTCGCCGGGGTTCCGCAAAAGGATGACCTGGCCATCATAGGCCCCTGCGGGTACCGACACCTTTACCTGGTGACCCCCTGGTAAGGTAATCATGCGGCTGGTACCAGATCTTGCCTCTGCCGTGCTGATAGCCAGTGTACTACGTATGTCTTCGGTAGCATCGTCGGCGCTCGGCTGCGGCGGCCTTACGACAAGCCTGGCAGGTAGAAACTGCATTGCTTGCTCAAATTCGCTGGCAAAGTCGGCGATAGAAGGGAAACGATCTTCGGGTTTCTTCGCCAATGCACGTAGGATTACCCGGTCAACAGTTGCAGACAGATTTGGATTGTAATTGCCAGGCGGGGGTGGTTGAACAGTGAAGTGCTGGTACATCAATTGTTCCATTCCGCCCACAAATGGAGGTCGCCCCGCCAGTATTTCGTAGATCATGACAGCAAGTGCATACTGGTCGGTGGCGGGAACAGTCATGCTACTCCACTGCTCGGGAGCCATGGAGGTGGGAGTACCGCGGATGGTGCGACTGGAACTGGAAGCAGTGGTACCGCTACGAGCAATGCCGAAATCAGCCAGGAGCAGAGTCGGGTAGTTCGGGTTCTTGCGATTGCTGCGCAAAAGAAAGTTAGAAGGTTTGACATCCAGGTGAATAACTTGATGGTCGTGTGCATACTGGAGGGCATCTGCGGCCTGCTCAACCAATCGCACGATGTCTTGTGGTGTTAGCATAGCGCTACTGCCCTGGCGCAGCCAGCCCGCTAGTGACCCCTCCTGGCAATATGGCATAACCATATAGCTTACCGTAATATCCTCGTGCGTTTCCTCACCAAAGTCGTAAAGGGGCAAGATGTTGGGATGTTCGAGCGCGGCGATGGCTTTTGCTTCACGTTGGAAGAGGCGGGCTGCATCTCCGGCTGTTGCGCTGCCTAAAAAGGGGGCACTTTCAGCGCGAATGACCTTAATCGCCACTTGTCGGCTAACACGTGTGTCGTTCATGAGATAAACTTCACCCATACCGCCGCTGCCGATCAAGCGCAAAAAGCGGTACCGACCATTCTGGAGCTCTTCTAATGCCATCTTTTAACTCAATTCTCAAGAGTAAGGAATGGATTTCACAGTTCGTGGTAGCTAACGACTTGCTGGCAGTAGAACTGTGCAGCCAGTATAGCACAAGTAATTGGAATATGAAAAGGGCCAGAATGCTCTCTCTGGTTCTACCACAAACCAGGGGCTGTAACTATCATCCCCCACCTGGCCACGTATATAGTAGGGTTGACCCTTGCGGTCAACCTTGGGTGCGCTACGTGCGGTCAATTCTTAACGTACCACTCCCCTTAACTTCCCCGCCTGCTTCTCGGCATCCTTTGCATCCCTGGATCGGCGCAAACTCTTGAGGGCCTCAGCTTTGCGCGTCCAGTTATCGGGATCATTGGGAGCAAGGAGAATCGCTTGCTCTGCGGCATCCAGCGCTTCCTGGTTGCGCTTCAATTTTTTCAGCACCAGTGATAGGTTATGCCAGGCAGAAGCCATTTGTGGGTTCAGCTTCACCGCGCGATCATATGCCGTTAACGCCTGCGAGTAGTTGTTCAAGTGGTAGAAGGTATTGCCCTGCCCATTCCAGGCCTGTGCGAAATTCGGGTTGATTCTCAAAGCCGTTTCGTAGGCGTGCAGGGCCTCGGTATATCTCTCAAGTTGCGCATATACCCCTGCCTTCCCGTTCCAGGCCGATGCGAAACGTGCATCGATACGTAGCGCCTGGTCATATGATTTCAGCGCCTCGATACGCTCACCCAGGTCGTTGAGCACGTTGCCACGTCTATTCCATGCCTTGGCATAATTGGGATCACAGCGCAGCGCTCTATCAAACATCTCCAGCGCCGACTTCAGTTTTTGTTGCACATAATAAACATTGCCTATACCGTAACAGGCAGGAGCATAGTTCTTGTCCAGCTTCAGCGCCTCTTGAAACGCTTGTAACGCCTGTTTATATCTCCCCATGTCATAGAGTACAGAGCCTTTGCCGTTCCATGCCGAGACAAGTGCGGGGTTGCAGTTACACGCCTGCTGATAGCAATCAAGCGACTCCTGCAGTCGCCCCATATCATGAAGCACGCTGGCCTTGCCGCTCCACGAGGTCGCGATATTTTTATCATAGGTCAGAGCCATATCAAAGGCGCTTAAGGCCTCTTGATAGCGTTTTTGCTGTCTAAGCACCAGGCCTTTATTATTCCATGCCTGCGCCATATGTGGATCAAAGCGCAGCGCCATATCGAAAGCATCGAGCGCCTCTTTGGGACGTCCAAGTGCATTGAGCACCGCTCCTTTGCCGTTCCACGAGGAGGCATTGTTCGGGTCCAGCTTCAACGCTCGCTCAAATGCCACGAGCGCATCCTGGTTGCGTTGCAGCGTACTCAGCGCCGTTCCTTTGCCATTCCAGGAAATAACCAGCGTTGGATCCAGCTTTAAGGCGCGCTCAAATGACGTCAGGGCTTCGGTATGGCGGGCCATCAGACCCTGCGTCAAGCCGCGCCCCTGCCAGCCCAGCGGATTCGTGCCATTAAGCTGTAGCGCCTGTGTGTAGACCTTCTCCGCCTCGCTCAGGCGTTTCTGTGTATAGAGCGTATGCGCTTCTTCCAGGAGCAGATCAACTCCAGACGGTGTAGTATTGGTGCTGCTACTTGTAGCGCTGGGGCCATAGGAATAGCCGATGCGTGGTATTGACATCGTCTGCTGACCACCCGGGCCTGTTTGCCCCTGGTAGGTCGCGTCGTTGGCGCGTAGTGCCTGCAAAACCTCCTGGGCGTTGGCGGGACGGTGCTCGGCGTCCATCGCTAACATGCGCTGCAGTAATGCTGACAGGCCGGGTGAAACGGCAGGGTTGGCCTGTGACGCTTGCCGGAAGAAAAAAGGTCGTTCACTGGGATCATCGCCTGTCAACAGGCAGTGTATCAACGCCCCCAGGCTGTAGAGATCTGAGCGCGGTGTGCTCTGTGCTTTACCATATTGTTCGGGAGCTGCGTAGCCAGGTGAACCCAGTGCGACAGTATCGTGAGATTGGCCCGGCTTGAAAAAACGAGCGATGCCAAAGTCAATCAAAAAGATGTGCCCACTTTCGCTGATCATCACATTGGCAGGTTTGAGGTCACGAAAAATGATTGGTGGTTGATGATTATGGAGATAACTCAGTACGTCACACAATTGCTCTGCCCAATTCACCACCTGCTCCACTGGCAGCGGGTCGTGTCTCGTGTGTTCCAGGTACTCTTCCAGCGTTTCGCCATCGATGAAATCCATGACCAGGTATGAACGATCATTTTCTGTGAAGTGGTCGTGAATACGCGGCAAATTGGGGTGGAGCAGCTTGCCTAATAAACGCGCCTCACGCTCAAAAGCAGCCTCCGCCTCCTCCAGGCCAGCAGCAGGTAATCCCGCCTTGCTCATCTCTTTAATGGCCACAAAGCGGTCATCGATCCGCGTATCGATGGCTTTATAGACGGCGCCCATGCCTCCCTGGCCTATACGGCTTACCAGTTGGTAGCGACCAATCAGTAGTGTTTGTTCCGGCAGAGCGCCCGTTGTTTGTGTGACGGGTAGTGGTGAGGCACAGTGCTGGCAGAACCGTGCCAGTGGGGCATTGGCCGCCCCACACTTTTCACAAAATAGCTCCTCTGATGTCATAGACAATTTCTACTACTTCCATACTTCCAGTATCGACACTCTATAATACTTGTCAAAATCAGTTTAGAGATATCTCTCGTGATCTAAAAGCCGGACAGAAAAATACATAATATTGGCTTATGACGTCATCTATACCATAATAGCATATTACGTAGGCGGCATATGCTTCCATAACCGTAACCATTCTTCAATGCTTAACGTTTCAGCGCGACGGCTGGTATCAATATCCGCTGCCTCGAGCCACGCCCTGATGTCTTCATTTTTACGGTGCAGTCCGTGAGTAAGCGAATTGTGCAGTTGCTTGCGCCGTTCAGAAAAGCCTGCCTGTACTACACGAAAGAATTTATCCCGCTCCACCGCTGCCAGTGGCGCCTCAGCTTGAAGATCAATGCGCAATATGGCTGAGTCCACTTTCGGTGGTGGATAGAATGCACTCGCGGGAACACGCGCTATAATGCGCGGTCGTCCGTAAAATTGAATGCTCACAGCCAGTAAACTGAGATCCCCTGGCTCGGCAACGATCCGCTGAGCGACCTCTTGCTGCACCATTACCACAAGCAGACGCGGTGGGTTAGCACTCTCCAGGAAATGGCGAAACGTCGGAGCAGTGATATAATATGGCAAGTTTGCTACGAGCTTATACGGCCTCGCGTCAAATACATCTGCCGGGTCAACGAAAAGCAAATTGCGCGCCAACAACTCGACGTTCGCATATTTACTTGTAGTCTTCGCCAGCAAGGCCAGCATATCTCGCTCTAACTCGACCGCCACAACGCGCCTGGCATGTTTTGCTAACTCCCGTGTCAGTACACCAGTGCCAGCGCCCAGCTCTAGTATCTCGTCGTTCGCGCTGATCTCCGCCGCCTCGACGATTTTCGCCAATACCGAACGATCGACCAGGAAATTTTGTCCAAAAGACTTGTTTGGACGCATATGATGTGCATAAAGTACATTGCGTAGCTCACGCACATTCGTCAGATCTATCTCTCCAAACACCTCAGGGATGCTCTCAACTATATCTGTCACAGTCTCTCTTCTTCTCCCCTCCCCTCCTTGACATCCTACCTTCAATTATCGTGTTATCTATTGTACCAAAATGACAAACAAAAGGATACTCTGCCTTCATCATCCGCCGGATGCGGCTGCCTTCTTCCCCGCCTGAAATGTTCGGGCGACCTTTCCGGTCGCCCTGCTCCTCTTCCTCTCTTGTCCCCTTCCGTCACCCTTGCCACCCCATATTACCATCCCCAGGGGCCACGCCAGCGATTGGTATAGCGCCAGCGCCTCTGACCGTTACTTGCACGTCCCAGTCCTCTTCCAACACGGAAAAGCATAATAGGAACACCCACCAGCAGTACCAGTAGGAGTGGAAGCAGCACTACAAGAATGATGACTCCGGCCACCGCCAGAAAAGCGCCAAGAATGCGCATAAGCGGACCAAAGAAGATCAGCCCCAGAATTATGAGCCAGACCCATCTTGCGGGGTTCCTCATGCGGCGCCGTGCGAATGGTGGGACGCTCCACTGCTGATAACTGGCGTTATTCGGGCGATACTGATACTCGTATGCGTCGCCGTCGGGACTGAATTGTTGCCGTTGTGCCTGCAGCGGTGCAGTCACTGGACGACTCGTGTCAATTTTTTCACCGCTTTGGCTGGTATCCGCCGTGTCCAGTGCCATATATCCGTTTTGATAATCGTTCGGCGTTTCGCTTTGTACCATTGGCAGGTCATACAGCGAGGTAGGTTCATCTTTTGGTGTATTCGGTTTGGTTGACCAATAATAGGGCTGCGCTGGGACATCTATTTCTTCTTCGTCCTGTGACTGCTGCTCTCCTGACTGCGACCTCGGGACAAATTCTTGCTGATCCATCTCAGGAACTCCTTCCCCATGTCCATGGGTACGTGTGGAACCATTACTTATATATACGTTATCGAGATGCAAGAGTTGCACGAGGGTGAATACTTTAAGATACCTTTCTCCAGGATTTGTTGTGTCGAATGGGCTGTTCGCGGCGCAGCCGCGAACAGCCCATTCGACACAACAAAGCTTTTGCGCTACTATTGTTTGTTGAATAAGTAAGTATTGCTACCGTTGGTCGAACTGGCGTCGACCACCTTGAGTTGTGGTCCTTGCGTGGAAATAGTAAGAGTTTCCGTAGTGGTTGTCGTACCGCAATTGTTGACGACAAATACGATCGTGAAGGGAGAGCTATACTGTTTGCTTTGCGTACCCCAATTGCAGTTGGTCGTAGGATAGTTGGAAATGGCTTGAACGGTCATATTCACGCCACTATTCGAGATGTTCATAGTAGTGATACCCTTGGTGCTCGAGTTGGAGTTGACCCAGGTACCACTCAACGCCGCGGCAGGCGCGACGGTAGCAGTAGCATTGGCGTTGGCCTGAGCTGTGCCCGTGGCGTTAGCGTTGGCGTTGGCGTTGTTAGCATTGGCCGTCGCTGTGGCGTTGGCATTGCCGTGTGTCTGCGCTGTGCCGGTGGCATTGGCATTGGCCGTGCCGGTGGCATTGGCGTTGGTATTGGCGCTGGCCGTGGCTGTACATTGGCGTTAGTGTTGGTGTTGGCCGTGGCCGTGGTATTGGCATTGGCTGTAGCCGTGATATTGGTGTTGGCCGTGGCCGTGGCATTAGCAGCGGGAAATCGAGGAATGTTTGGAGAAGGCATTCACCAGGAGTCCAATACCTCCCAGTACCACGAGCGCCACCAGCACAGTATCAAGACGATCATGCCCGTAGATAAGCGCCGTGTAGGCGTAGGCTCAGGAGTAGGAGTAGGGGGAGGGGTGGGGGGAGCAGCCAGGTACACAGGGGCAGGTGCAACAGGTTCGGGCATGGGCTGGATCGCTTGCGTAAATGCATCGGCGAAGGCAGAGACGGTAGGATAACGGTCTCCTGGCTTTTTTGCCATTGCCCGCCCCACCACGACATCGAGATCTCGCGAAAGCGTCGGGTTGATGGTGCTGGGTGGTGTTGGCCAGCTATGGAGGTGTTCATCCCTTATTTGCTCAACACTACCCTGAAAGGGGAGGCGGCCAGTCAGCAATTGATAGACCATGATACCAAGGGCATACTGATCGCTTGCCGGTACCACCTGGCCCTCCCACTGCTCTGGCGCCATGTAGCCGGGAGTGCCGCGAATGTCGAGGCCACTGGCCCGTGCTTCAGGTAAGGGTTGCGCAAAGCCAAAGTCTGACACCAGCATATCTGGAGGTCCGTTCAATTTATTGCGGATGAAAACATTGGCGGATTTGACATCGCGGTGTACGACCCCCTGGTTATGGGCATATTGCAGTGCGTCGGCGACCTGGCGCACGATGCGTGCCGCGTCTTCCAGGGTGAGCACGTCGCTGTTTGACCGTTGCTCGATCCACGTCTCGAGCGACCCTTCAGGGCAATAGGGGGTCACGATAAAAGGGACTACTTCCCCGTCTATCGTCTCGGTGCCATAATCGAGCAAGGGTAATATATTGGGATGATTGAGTTGCGCAACAGCCCTTGCCTCAAATTCAAAGGCTCGTGAGGCCCCTTGCGCCTCTTGCGTCAGAGGGTACGCATAGGCATGGAGGAGTTTGAGAACCACCTCCTGTCGATTATTTAAATTGTCCTCAACCAGGTACACCTCGCCGGTGCTACCGCTGCCAAGTGGGCGCACAATGCGGTAGCGGTTATTTTTCAGGGTTTCCAGTGCCATAGTACTCTTTCCCCTTTCAGCCTCGCTGTACGTAAAATATGTTCTAAAAAAAGTATATGCTGAAATGCCGGGCTTCACATCACACATATGAGTGATTCTGGCATACCTTTTTCGGGTGAAAAGTGTTCCATCCAAATAATGTTCCATCCAAAACAGGGATAGCCATCGTTATGCACCACTAGCAGAGTTTTACCCGACACATATACTATAACATATAGGAGGGCATTTCCTAACTCTCAAAAAGCTCTTCAATGGATACCAAAACATGCTCAGTTAAAGTGAGCAAGGACCAGTAGAAATGAGATTTTTGATGAGCTAGAAAAGTATACTCTGTTCCTGTTTAAGCTCAGAACTGTTTTGTTAATCTGAGTTACGAAACGCTCTCACAGAATGTCAAGTGTTGCAAGTGTATCAGGTGTATCAGGTGTATCAGGCAAGTTTGAGTCGAGGTGGCTCACTGTTTCAGAGTATCAGGTGTATCAGGTGTATCAGGCAAGTTTGAGTCGAGGTGGCTCACTGTTTCAGAGTTTCAACTGTTTCAGGTGTTTCAGCAGGGGGTGTATGGATTATTCCATAGTTGATTTCTTGTGGAGAAGGAACTGGCTCATCTTTGGAAGGAGTCGGAGTAATGAAACGCTCTCATGTAGAATTGTTGGGGCATTGGCTGCAAAAGATATACCTTGTCTCTCGCAATGGGGCGCGGGTTTCTTCTCTCTCCTCTTCCTCGCGCCCCTACAACGTTATGAGCTACGGGGTGACTTTCAGTACCCCCATGGCGCCTTTGCTGGCGTCAGAAAATGAGTGAGTGACGAAGGGATACAGCCCTGCTGCCGGTATCACCATTTCCACTACTGCGCCACCTCCCGGCGGGATGGTGATCGTCTGGTTCCCTACCATATGATTAGCAGGGTTGCCATCGATATACACATCGCTGAAAAGCGCTCCGATGACATGGAAGGCCGAGAACTGCGACGGGCCTGCGTTCAATATGAACAGCCGAACGCGCTGGCCAACCTTTGCTGTCAATGGGGCATCTTTATACTGGTTGGCATACCCATTGAACACGACGTAGTCCGGAATGTTACTCATCATTTTTGTGACGTCTACCGAATACGAACCATCGGGAATCTGGTGGGTATAAAACTCACTCTGTACCAGCGCGTACTCTGTAGCAGGCGCCCAGCCATTTGCGGGATCGACAATAATCGTTCCGTACATGCCATTAGCCATGTGATAGATCACGGTCGGGGTGCCGCAGTGGTACATAAACACGCCGGGGTAGTTCGCGCGCCACGTAAACGTGAAGCTTTTTCCTGGTTCAATGGACTGATAGTCCACGTTCCAGGGTACCTGCGCCGCGTGGAAGTCAATTGAGTGCGCCATGCTGCCTTCATTGACGAGTGTCGTATGCACTAATTGTCCCTGGCGAACATGCAGGATCGGCCCTGGCACTGTCCCGTTGAAGCTCCACGCGTGATATGCCACATTTGGAGCAATCGAGATGAGAAGCTCTTTCATCGTGAGATTGATATTGACAGTGTTGCCCGGGGACACCGGGGGAATCTGCGCGTTGTAGGTGTTGTGCGCTGGAACAACGACTGTTGGCACTGACGAAGTGTTGCTGCTGGTTGTTGTATTCGTTGTGGATGTTGTTGGTCGGGACTGCCCGACGATGATCGAGCCTATGAGTAGAATAAGCATCACTGCCCCGGTCAACGCCATCAGACCCCACATTCTTGTCCTGTTCGGTTTCGGTTTCGGCGCTGTAGGCTTCAGGTAAGCGCGCCGGCCATCGACTTCTACCTGGTTTTCAACCTTCATGTTGCCATTGTCGCTAACAGCTGGCTGCTGTTCCTCTACGCCCTTTTTCGGTTCCTGTGATGGTTCTGTCATTGATTGACTCATAAGTGTTCTCCTCTGCTGGGAAAAAGACGAGATAGCTGGTGATTGACAATGTCCTTAAAATGAACTGAGCTTGATTTTCGCTTCTTTGGCTGCCGTTTCCATCGCGTCAAACATCTCCTGTGCCTCATCTGGCGTCAATCGAGCATCGAGAAGAGGGAGATAGATTTCCTCCTCTTTGGCGAAATGAAGCTTGACGATGGCATAGAGGCTATAGAGAACGCGGCGCAGGGCCTTCTCCTGAGACTCGCTGACGCTTTTCCCTGAGATTTGCATCTTCAGTGACGCCAGTTCCTCGGTGAGCCGGCCAATCTCGACATGATCGCGGCTCATCGTAGCAGTGACTGCCGGAGCGCTCATGAGTCTTCCTACCGTTGGGTACAATGCCCATTCTTCTGCCTGAGCATGAGGAATCAGGTGATGCTCCAGGAACATATATACGTCATAGACACGCTGCCTTAATGTATCCATTGGCATTGTGCCAATGGCATCCGCCACCGATCGCAACATTTCGATGTGTGGCATCAACTCCGTATGCTCTTCGCGCAAAGGCTGGGTCAGTGTTACCATTGTTTCTATCCTTGCTAATCTTGCTAACTTGCTTTCCTTTAGAATTGGATGTGATCCACACACCCATACTGAGTATGCGGTATTTGCGCGGCGTATGCAGCGATAATTGTCGCAATCTTCACTAATGTTGTAAATTCATCCATTTCTGGCGCATAAGGTGTATACTTATACTGATGCCATAGAGAGGCATCGCATCATTGCAGAGGCGTCAGATCATCGCATAGGAAAGAATCATGCCCATTGATATCGAAGAGCTCCGCAAAATACCATACTTCAGTATTCTCAGCCCGGATGAACTGTCACGTATCGCCAAAGTAGCAGTAGAACGCCACTTTAATCGCGGGGATATCATTCAAGTCGAAGGTGAGATGGGCGGAGCCTTACACTACGTCCGCAGCGGGCTGGTCAAAGTCTTCAAAACATCCACCGAAGGCAAGGAACAGGTGCTTCGCCTCATCGCTCCAGGCCAAACCTTCAACGATGTGCCGGCCCTTGATGGCGGCCCCAATCCTGCCAGTGCGGCAGCCATGGAAACAAGCACCGTCTACGTGATGCGCCGCGCCGAGCTGCACAAGTTGGTCATGACGCGGCCAGAGGTAGCTGAAGCGGTAGTCTTGACCCTGGCAAAATCGCTGCGTCACCTCGTGGCCCTTGTGGAAGATCTCTCCTTGCGCCATGTCACTGCTCGCGTGGCAAAGATCTTGCTCGATCAAGAGACATCATCCCAACAAGGCCAGCAAACCTATCGCCTGACCCAGCAGGAGATGGCCGCGCTGGTTGGCAGCGCGCGCGAGGTCGTCGGAAGAGCGCTCAAAGAACTGGAGGCCGCCGGGGCCATCGAGATGCGCCAGGGACACGCTGTTATCTTGAACAAGGACCGCCTGCGCATGCTGACCTCAGGATAGCCGTGTCGGAGCCTTGTTTTCTGCTATTTCATGTGCTATGCTTAGAATAAGTCGTTATACGATATGTTGCTTTCCTTCCTAATACTTGTACATCTAATAAAAGGTCAGTACAATGAGCGTCCAAACAAAGAAATATAGCATCCACGACATGAAAACAGGGCGAGTCGTTGCACTCATTGACTCTGACGGCAAGGTTCAAGACGAAGGCGACCCGCAAGTAGTGGCAAAATTGAAGGAGCTTGTGCGGCGCGAAATCATTGTGCGTGAGGGCCAGGTAGGGCCTGATGACGAGGGTGAATACGAGGAGTATGATCCATTTCCCGAAGAGAATATGTGCTATTTTGGATTGATCACTTTCCGACCGGGAGACTCGGAGTATCTCACAGCCTTTCTCCGCCGCCTCCCCTACATCAGTAATTACGCAGCACGCGTCATACAGGAGTGAATGACCACATAATTACCATCTCACAGCATGAGTCAAAAGTAGCGCTCAAGCGCGTCTATGCGCAAGCGGAAACGCAAGACGGGACACGTGTCCTGGTGGAGCGACTCTGGCCGCGTGGACTCTCCAAAGAACGCGCGCATATTGACATGTGGCTGAAGGAGGTTGCGCCAAGCAATGAACTGCGCCGCTGGTTCGGTCACGATCCAGACAAATTTGCAGATTTTCAACAGCGCTATGAAGCTGAACTGGCGTCAGAAAGTGGCAAAGAAGCCCTCTCCAGGCTCCGTGATTTGATGAAACACGGGCCGGTTACCCTCGTCTTCGCCGCCCATGATACAGAGCATAATAATGCCGTTGTTTTGCGTGATCTGCTCATACACACGCATTGATCAGCCTGGAATACTTCTACGCTGGTAAAATGCTAGAGTTTGCGTTTTGTTGCTTATTACAGTACGATTCTTGTTAGGCTAACTGCGTTTTGTCTCTATTACCATGCAGTGGAAGGAACAATTGGCATGGAACAATTCGTTGCACCCACAAACGAAGCTCCAGTCAATGAAATGCACTCCCATAGCCCTCGCAAAAAGCCTGCAGGTTTCTCTTCTCTTGGGCTACGAACACGTTGCATTCTGGCTGGTATTCTGGCTGCTGCCGTGCTTACAATGTTGATTGCCCTTGGCTCACGGGGCTTCCATTGGTTTGATGCCGCCCTCATTGGCTATGCCGTAGCCACTATTTTCGCTACAGCCGCTGTGACCTACAAGTACTCGTTCTGGCTTGCTCGTCCACCTACCGGCCGCTATTGGCGACGAAGCTGGCAACTGTTCTTCTCCTACGAGAACTTTCGTCACTATACATTACTGATTCCAAAGGCAATCGGCGACCTCTTTGCGCAGCAGTTTATTCGCAGGCGTGGACTGTACCGCTGGATAACCCACCAGTGTATCTTCTGGGGCGTCATACTTTCGTGCGCGATTACCTTTCCCCTCACCTTCGGCTGGCTCCGCTTTACCCAGACTCCAACGGGGCTGTATCAAATCTGGATTATTGGCTTCCCCCTCTTTATCGTTCCGGTAGATTTCATCGCTGCATTCCTACTCTTTCACGCCCTGGATATTTCCGCCGTGATCCTGCTTGTCGGGCTGGTACTGGCCTTCCACAGGCGCTTCCATGACCTCGCGCTGATCTCGGTGCAGCGTTTCGGCTTCGACATCGTTCCCCTGGCGCTGCTGATGGCTATCGCCGTGACAGGCCTTGCTCTCACTGCTGACAGCGCCTGGTTAGGGGGAGCTTACTATTGGTATATCTCGCTGACCCATGAAACCGTGGTAGTTCTCTGGTTGATCTCATTACCATTTGGAAAATTTTTCCATCTTATTGAACGCCCGGCAACCGTGGGCATCGAATTGTACTGGCGCACCGGCGAAGGAACGGCGATGCAGCGGTGCGCGCGCTGTGGAGAAGAGTTTGCGCCTGTGCGCTTCATTCAGGATCTGAAGAAAACGCTTCAGGATGTCGGAGAAAACTACAGCCTGCAAGGGACTGCTGTACCTGCCCTGGCACAGGAGCATGTCCAGCCGCGAGCAGGCGTTGTCGAAGAGACTGCGGGGGCTGGTGATCAGTCCTCTGCGAGTACCGGGTCGCTCTGGTGGCAAGACCTGTGTCCAACCTGTAAGCGTGTGATGCGCGCGCAGGCCAATCTTGCGGCGCTCGGTCGAGGAGGCAATCAGTTCTTATAATATTTCGTAGGGGCGGGGCTTGCCCCGCCCTTGCCGCCCAATGTGGGGACGCAGCCGCATCCGGGGGATGATGAAGGCAGCGTCGCCCATTCGGAGGAGTTTTATGAGTGTAGATAAAGGTATATTTCACCGTCATCAAGGACATCAGCCAGAGACATTTGATTTTCATGGCGGTAAGCAGCCGTTAGCGCGCTGGAAGTCCGACGAGCAGATAGATCGCTATGTCCCAACGCATTGCTGTTACTGCGGAGTGCAATGCGGCATGTATCTCAAAGTGGCGAATGGCCGCGTTGTCGGCGTTGAGCCACGCGAAGATTTTCCTTTGAACCATGGAATGCTCTGCCCCAAAGGCGCTACAGCCTATCAGACGGTAAATCACCCTGATCGCCTGACCTACCCATTAATGCGGCGCGGCGGGAAAAATAGCCCGCTGGAGCGTGCCAGCTGGGACGAGGTGCTCGATACCATCGTGCAGCGCTTTCGTGCTATTCAGGCAGAGCACGGTAAGGATGCTGTGGCGATCTACAGCGGCTCGTCAATGACCAACGAGAAATGCTATCTCATGGGCAAGTTTGCCCGCGTCGCCCTTGGTACTCGCCATACGGATTACAACGGTCGCCTGTGCATGTCCTCGGCCACGGGCGCGAATGAGCGTTCGCTCGGCATCGATCGCGCGGCTAACCCGGTCAGCGATATGTTACATGCCGACTGTATCTTTGTCATAGGCGCGAATGTTGGCGAGTGCTTCCCAATCATCACCAGCTACCTCTGGCAGGCGCGTGATCGCGGCTGTAAGCTGATCGTCGCCGATCCACGCCAGACCCCTATTGCGCGCACAGCGGATATTTTCCTCCCTTTACGTCCTGGCACCAATTCCGCGCTGCTCAATGGGATGCTCCATGTGATCATCGAAGAGGGCCTGGTGGACGAGGATTTTATTCGCGAGCGTACCACTGGTTGGGAAGAGACCAGGGCGCTTGTTGAACAATATCCACCTGAGCGGGTGGCCAAAGTCTGTGGTTTGCGTCCGGAAGCCATCGTCGAGGCCGCGCGCGCGTTTGGTCGCGCCAACGCCGCTTTGATTTACACTGCGCGCGGACTGGAACACCAGAGCAAGGGCGTCGATAACGGGGTCACAGCGATCAACCTGGCGCTGGCAACAGGCAATTTCGGGCGCCCTGGCGCTGGTTACGGTACCCTGACCGGGCAGGGCAATGGACAGGGCGGACGCGAGATGGGCCAGAAAGCCTCGCAATTGCCGGGTTGTCGCAACATCGAGGATGCAGCGGATCGGCAATATATTTGCTCCGTCTGGGGCATCGATGAGCAGGACCTGCCCCACTCAGGCTATCCTGCCACGTTGATGATTCCCGCCATGTTGCGCCAGGAAATTCGCGCCTGCTTTATGATCTGTTCCAACCCGATGGTTTCATTGCCGGACCAGCATACGGTCGAGCGAGCGTTACGCGGCTTAGATCTTTTCGTGGTGACCGACTTTTTCCTCTCGGAGACCGCTGAACTGGCCGATATCGTCCTACCAGGCAATGTCTGGGCAGAAGATGAGGGCACAGTGACCAACCTGGAGGGGCGCGTGATCAAATATAATAAAGCCGTCGATTCTCCTGGTGAGGCGCGCCTCGACTGGCAGATTGTCTGTGAGCTGGCACGGCGCCTGGACAAGGGTCAATTTTTCAACTTCCATTCGCCGCGCGAGATCTTCGATGAACTGCGCCTCTGCACGAAGGGAGCAACGTCAGACTACTGGGGCATTACCTATGAAAAGATCGACGAACAGAATGGTGTCTTCTGGCCATGCCCCTCCGAAGATCATCCTGGTACGCCGCGTCTCTACGAAGAACGCTTCGGTTTCCCCGACGGCAGGGCGCGCTTCCACCCGATTCCTTATATTCCACCCGCCGAGGAGCCGGACGAAGAGTATCCATTGGTGCTGACGACCGGGCGCGTCATCTACCACTACCTGTCAGGCAACCAGACACGCCGTGTCCCGTTCCTCAATGAAGAGGCTCCCTATCCATGGGTTGAGATGCACGAGCAAACAGCCAACCGGCTGGGTATTAAAGATGGTGACTGGGTAACCGTGCGTACGCGCCGTGGCGAGATGACCGTTCCCGCCCTTGTCGTGCGCTCTATCCGTCCAGACACCCTCTTTATTCCCTATCATTACGGACATACCCAGGCCGCCAACCAGCTGACCAATCCGGTTTTGGAGCCAATGATGAAGATTCCTGAATATAAAGTGTGCGCGGCGGTAGCTACCCCTGCGGGTCAGAAACCTGGCTGGGCCAGGGACGAAGATGTAGCCGCCCTGGTAGCTGCGCGAAAGCGGCGTCATGAACTGCCTATAGCGGAGGCTCAACCAAATCCAACGTTGCGATAGAGGAAAGTTATGGTCGAGACCGTCAAAAGAATCTTCCTTGATCCCTCGCGCTGCATTGGCTGTCGCTCGTGCGTTTCAGCCTGTCGCGAATGCGATACGCACAAAGGCGAGAGCATGATCTACATTGATTATGTCGAACGCCGTGATACAGTGGCCTCTTCGCCAACGCTTTGTATGCACTGTGAGAGTCCCCTCGCCCCTTGCGCCCAGGTCTGTCCGGCGCAGGCCATCCTTGTGAGCCAGGACGGTGTTGTACAATCGGCTGACGAAACGCGCTGTATCTATTGCGAGAACTGCGGCTACGCCTGTCCCTTCGGCGTGCCAAAGTTCAATATCGCGGGGCACTACATGCAAAAGTGCAACCTGTGCTATGACCGCACCAGCCAGGGCAAAGGTCCCATGTGCGCCACCGTATGCCCGACGCAGGCCATCTTTTATGGCACCTACCAGGAGTGGGTAGAGGCGGGACGAGCAAAACAGGGGGCAAAACCTGTCAACACTTTCTATTTCGGCCAACAAAAAGTGCGTACTCGCAACTTCGTGGTAATGAGGCAAGAGGACGAGGCGCTGGATCTACTATCGCTTGTGGCAGAGGCGAACCTTGGTAAATTAGCGAATATACCAGAAGCCACTGCCGGGCAGAACGCCGATCCGTGGGTAGATGCCGAGACTGCCGGCATTCCGCAGCGCGAAGCCCCACCGCAACCCTGGACGCCGCGCCAACCTCTCGTGCCAACACCTTTACCCGTTCCATAATCAATTGTATCGAATTGGTCGCCCGCGTCTTAATGGAGGAGCATTATGGCACGAGAAGTAAGCCCGAAAGACCAGCAACCTCCTGTACCGGAGGACACAGAAGCTGTCGCGCAGCAAAAAAAATCCCAGGAGGAATGGCGCGAAGAGTTCCCCTACCCCTGGGATGAAGATGAAATAATCACCAGGCGCGATACGCTGCGCTTTCTCCTGGCAGGATCGGGTGCCCTCTTCCTGGCAACAGGTGCGCTGGCAATTATTGGGAATCTGCCAAAAGGCGAAAATGTACAGGCAGTACCTATAGCAAAGGTGGGCGAGCTCGCAGAGAATGAATGGCGGGTCTTTAATTTCCCCGACCAATACGCCCAGGGCATCCTCATCAACCTGCCAGGTAAAGGCCTGGTAGCCTACAGCGACGTGTGCACGCACCTGTCGTGTGCAGTGGTGTACCAGGGAAACGGCAAACTGCACTGTCCCTGCCACGAAGGCCTCTTTGATGCGGCCACAGGGAATGTGCTGGCCGGACCCCCAATACGCCCCCTGCCCTTAATTCAACTTGCCATTCATAACGGCACCATCTATGCTGTTAAGGAAGTTCCACGATGAACAGCAACGACAATACACAATATAGGCATAAGGCCAATCCCGACGATCCGCCTGTCAAGCTTCCGCCGCGAGGTCCAAAGGGTTTCCTCCCTGGTCCCAACTACCTTGGCCTGCGCGGGCGCACTGCTATTGTGCAGGGGCAGGTCTACATTGTCGCCGTTGTCCTGATTGTCCAGCTTCTAGTGATTACTGACGCCTTATATGAGCTACTATCGGGACGTACAGGTTCGCTTCTCTGGTTAGCGTTTGTGAGTTTAATAGGGTTCGCTCTAGCGCTGTTGGTGGCCTTCTGGCCGCGGCGGCGTATCGAGGAATTGTAGTTTTCGAGGAAAAGTATGGAGCAGGAGACCAGCAAGCCCACTGCCGAAAGCCCGGCGCAACCAACCGTAGGGGCCCAATTTATTGCGCCCGGGGAACCCACTGGAACCGGGCACCCACGTGGCCAAATCGATCGCGAACACCCTATCGGTGGTGAAATGTCCGATATCGTAGGAGGCATCTTTACACGTCTACGCCTGCCCTGGCTCTTGCAGCATCATGCGCGTGTGCCCGTACTCGCGCTTTTTAGCTTCATCAACGGCTGCATCAGTATCGGGATAATGTCAATGCTCGCTGTCATTACGCACACCCCCTTCATCTTCCCATCGCTTGGCCCTACCGCATTCCTCTTTTTCTACACGCCGATGGCGCCGGCTGCTTCTCCCCGCAACACGCTCATTGGACATGCTATTGGCGTATTAGCCGGGTACTTCAGTTTGGTTGTGACAGGTTTAACGATGGCAGGGCCAGCCCTCGCGGTTGGGGTAACCTGGCCGCGTGTCATCGCTGCCGCTCTCTCGCTAGGACTCACCTCCGGTTTGATGGTCCTGTTCAAGGTGCCTCACCCTCCCGCCGGAGCCACAACGCTCATCATCTCTCTTGGTATCCTGACAAAGCCCTGGCAACTCCTACTGCTCATGGTGGCAGTGGTCCTCTTAACCCTGCAAGCTTTAGCCATTAACCGCCTCGCCGGCATTCCATATCCGTTATGGGGGCCAATAAAAGAAGGGAATGTGAGTGGAAAAGATGGCGGTGGCAAGG
>CAVZJN010000013.1:0-41627 GCA_963775585.1 uncultured Chloroflexia bacterium
CAAATAGTACCGGTTTATCTGTGGTGATTTGGAATAGCCAATAAGAACACACATCTCATAGGAGCTTACATACTTTGAAAAAAACCGAGCAAGTTGTGCGCTACTTACCCAAAATTCGCGAGTCTTCTCGAAAACCCTCCTCTCTCGGGAGCTCATACATTCTGAAAATTAGTGAGCATAATGCGCGCTATTTCCCCAAATTCGCGAGTATTCTTGGAAATCCTTCTCTCAGGATTTCATACGCTGAAAATTAGTGAGCATCTTGCTCGCTATTTCCCAAATTAGCGAGTATTCTGGGAATCCTTCTCAAGCATGGCGACTTTTTGAACGTCCGCCCTTACCGCGCCCCTCTCTTTTGAGATACAATGAGAGAAAGCAATTGTCTCACACAATGAAGTGTTTTCAAGGAGTGTACTTGATGAAGAATACCATCGAAAACGTAGCAGCACGCGCACAGACGCCGTTTAAAAACCAGCCCTATATCGACTTTAGCAAAGAAGAGAACCGCAAGGCCCAGATAGAAGCCCTGGAGCAGGTTAAGAGCGAGTTGGGACGTAGATACCCACTCGTTATTGGCGGCAAGAAGATCATGAATGAGGATACCTTCACCTCCCTCAATCCCTCGCACCCCGACCAGGTCATCGGCTATTTTTCACGCGCTACCGTCGAACAGGCCAACGAAGCCGTGCATGCCGCCGCAACAGCTTTTGAAAGCTGGAAAAAGGTGCCTGCGGAAGAGCGCGTAGCATACCTCTTCGCGGCTGCCGACCTCATGCGCCAGCGCCGTTTTTATTTTAATGCCTGGATGATCTATGAAGTCGGCAAAAGCTGGGCCGAGGCCGATGGCGACACGGCTGAGGCCATCGACTTCATGGAGTTTTATGCGCGCGAGATGATGCGCCTGTCAGATGAACAACCCCTTACGCATATCGAGGGTGAAGATAACCAGCTCGTGTACCTTCCCCTGGGCGTGGGTGCCGTCATTCCACCCTGGAACTTCCCTTGCGCGATCATGGTCGGTATGACCAGCGCATCCTTTGTGACAGGCAACACCGTCGTGCTCAAACCCGCCAGCACCTCACCGGCTATCGCTGCACAGTTCATGCGTATACTGGAAGAGGTAGGACTGCCCGCCGGTGTGGTCAACTTCCTCCCAGGATCAGGTTCAACCATCGGCGATGCGCTGATTGAAAACCCATTGGTACGTTACATTGCCTTCACAGGCTCACGCGAAGTAGGCCTGCATATCAATGAACTCGCAGCCAAACCCCGCAAGGGCCAGCGCTGGCTGAAGCGCTCCATCCTGGAAATGGGCGGCAAAGATGCCGTGGTTGTGGATGAAACGGCTGATCTCGAAGCTGCCGCTTCGGGTATTGTCACTTCCGCTTTTGGTTTCCAGGGACAGAAATGTTCTGCAGGTTCGCGCGCCATCATTGTTGACAAGGTGTACGACCAGGTCTTACAGAAGGTCATCGAGAAAACGAAGCAGTTGTCGATGGGTGATGTTACCCAGCCAGAGACTCTCATCGGACCGGTTGTCGATGAGAATGCCATGAAGAAGATTACCGGGTATATCGAAATCGGCAAAGGTGAGGGTCGGCTGGTAGTCGGCGGAGGACATCATGGCCCGGGATACTTCATCGAACCAACCGTCATTGCGGACGTGGACCCCCATGCAACCATAGCCCAGGAAGAAATTTTCGGACCAGTGCTGGCTGTGATAAAAGCCAAAGATTTCGACGATGCCATGCATATTGCCAACGACACTGAGTATGGTCTGACTGGTGCGCTCTACTCACAAGATCCAAAGCGCATTGAACGGGCAAAAGAAGAGTATCATGTTGGCAACCTGTATTTCAACCGTAAATGTACAGGCGCGCTTGTCGGCGTCCATCCATTCGGTGGTTTCAATATGTCCGGCACAGACTCCAAAGCGGGAGGCAAAGATTATCTCCTGCTCTTCACACAGGCAAAAGTCATCTCGGCTAAAAAATAGAGGGAGGATACTCCTTGGCAAAGGTTACACAAATTAGTTCTGGGGCATGGTTGATTTCCCTGCCATTCCTCGGCGAACACGAGATTGTCGGCTCCTATCTTCTTGCTGGAGAGAATGAACTCGCTATTATCGATCCCGGACCGGGCAGTATGCTCGAGTCATTACTGGCATCTATACAAGCGGCAGGCTTTGATCCGCAGGATGTAACGCATATTCTGGCAACCCATGTTCACCTGGATCACGCTGGAGTGACAGGCTCACTGGTACAGCGACTTCCAAAAGCGCAGGTCTACGTGCACAGTAAGGGCGCTCCCCACCTTATTGACACTTCAAACCTGATTGCCAGCGCAAAGCGCATTTATGGGGAGCGCATGCCCATACTCTGGGGAGAGATTGCATCAACGCCAGAGGAGCGGATTCACACCCTCGAAGGAGGAGATATCCTCAAGATTGCAGGCCGCAGGCTTGAGGTGCATTATACGCCGGGGCACGCTATACATCATGTTATCTTTTTCGACGCACATTCTGGTGAGTTGTTCGCAGGTGACGTGGCAGGCGTGAAACTTCCTGGCGTCGATTATGTACAACCGCCGACTCCACCCCCTGATCTTGATCTTGAAGCCTGGTCGGATAGCATCAGTCTTCTCCGGAACTTGCGTCCAGATATTATCTACCTGGGTCACTTTGGTGGAATCAAGGATGTTATACCACACCTGGGTCGGCTTCGCGAGAAACTCTCCGCCTGGGGTGATTTCGTGCTGGGGGAGATGCGCAAAGGCAAAAGCGAGGCTGAAATCATCGCACTGCTGATCGAGAAGACCCAACCCGAACTACAACGCATTGCTCACGATGCACACGCACTGCAAAGATACGAGATCGCCTCGAACTACGCGATGACAGTACAGGGCTTTATGCGTTATTGGCGCAAGAAACATCCAGAGCGGCTCTAGCATAGCGCCCAATTCAGACTATTACCGAGGTCCATAGAAGGTAGAGTACGGCCTCGGTAAAGTCTATCCATTTCTTGAGGCGCATGCCCTTGCCCTTCGTGAGATCAGGCACCTCTTCCTGCAAAACCTCCTGGTTTCCAAGCTAACGAAGATGCCAGTCTATAACCCTTCTCATTGAGCACAATCTTTTAAGATGATCTGCGCGACTTTATTGCTCGCCTGAATCTGTGGCAAGTGCCCAGCACCCTTCAAGATAATCAGTTCAGAGTTAGCAATACCCTCATGCAGATCATAAGCGCAGGCAATGGGAAGAAGCTTATCCTGATCTCCCCAAATGATAGTCGTTGGTGCCTGAACTTGCGATAACACAGTATCCAGTTCTTCCTGGGGATCGTAACCGCTAATGAAATTGCTATAAGCAGGCTTTTGCGAGATACGTACTAAGTCGTCGAGGATAAAGCCGGGCAGTGGCATTGAATAACCCAGCATATTACTAGCCGAGCGATGAGCTGCCCCCCTGTCTACAGCATTAGGTGAATTCAGCTGTTCACGTCTCAAACCAGCGCTGTTGAGTAGGTAGAGATGATGTACGCGCTCAGGATAGGCCACGGCAAAACGAGTGGCAATCCAGCCCCCCAGCGAATTGCCTACCAGCGTTACCTGCGGAAAACCCAAAGCATCGAGAAAGCGTTTCAAGTACAGCACATGTGTAGCAATAGTATATCCTTCTGGCGCTGCAGGTGTTTTGCCAAAACCAGGCAAATCAAGTGCGTACACCAGGTACTCTTTACTTAATTGCAAAATGAGCGGCGACCAGACTTCAGCCGAGTTTCCTAAGCCGTGAATCAGCACAATAGGAGTCCCACGTCTGCCCGCACAATAGAAATGGATGGGGAAATTCCCAACATCACATACTTCCTCGCGTACACCAGCCAGCAGCAAACCCGCGCGAGCCACAGAAATCGCCGTCTCAACAGGGCGACGATAGATTTGCAACGCCAGTGCAGTAGCACCACCTGCAACAGCAAGAGCGGCTATCGTTGGAAGAAGAGCAACTCGCTTCTTTGTTGAAAAAGGCATAAAAAAATCCTTGTGATATGCTTGTTTTTGGTTGATCTTTTTACAAGCATATCACAAGGTCTAAGCGAGCGTCTACTAATGGCTAGTCTTCACTCACCAGCACCAGTGGCTAGTCTTCACTCACCAGCACCAGAACTCAGTTCTGTCTCGCTCATATCGACAAGACTCACTTCAACAGCTATGTCGCGGTTGCTGGATGCCACTATACCAGACATGGTATTGACAGCAATAGGCGTCCCATATCTACCACTGAAGCGTCCCAGGAGCCTGGGGGCAGTGCGATCAAGCGCGGAAATTGCGTAAGTACGGTCTGCGCCAATGATCCAGGTCCCGCCGCTGGAAGCATAGGAAAACACTAAAGCCAGGGCGACGAGCCATCCAAAGGGGATGGCAAGAGGCCCTAGCACACTGACAACACTCTGATAGGCACTGACGAAACTACCTACATTGGTGAGTTGACTCTTGGGAACGGCAAGGAGAATGAATAGGAGAAAAGCGGCATACGCAACAACCGCTATAATGCCCGAACGAATAATCGAGCGCGGCACATCACGCTGTGGGTTGTGCATCTCCTCGCCAGCACCGTTCTGCAATTCAAAACCTACAAACTGGAAAATGATGATAGGTAGAATGACACTCACAACCAAGGCGAAGTTGGAAGGAACGAGATTAGCAGGATTAAGGTTCACGCCTTTGGACTGTCCACTAATGACGAAGACCAGGGCGAGAATGACGAATACTGCAAGGAGAGCCAGTTTGACATAGGAGCCAAAAACGGAGAGCCATTTACCGAAACGCAAAGACATGATCGCGCACCAGGTCGTCCCCCAGATGAAGGCAAGGGCAATCACTATTTCGATAATAGCATCGCTCACAGTGCTCCCGCCAAATTTGTAATTCAGGCTGCCAAACCATAAGAGCTTGATTGCGGCAATGGCCCCTACTGCCAATGAACCTCCTACCCAGAGAGGATTGGAAATCCAGTACAGCATAGAGCCCATGGCGGCGAAGAAGCGCCCTCCCGCCAACTTGCACCACTCGTACATGCCTCCTTCCTGGGTAAAGGTGCTGCCGAGTTCTGCAGTGAGCAGCCCGTAGGGCAATAGAAACGTTACAGCAGCAATAAGCAGCCAGGTAAGGGCTTGCTCCCCGTTTGCGGAAAAAGCACCGAGTGTATCGAGGCCGATAAGCGCAGAGACGGTGTAGAAAATCATGTCGAAATAGTTAAACTCTTTGCGGAGCTTCTTTTTCTCCTCAAGAGTCGCCGAACTTGTGACTTCGCGGATACTTGATGAAGCCATGAAATGTAGCCTCCTTCTCGCCACTATGGCATATGACGGACTTGAATGCGCCTGTGCGCAAAAACGATGGAAAAAGCCGCATCCATAATCAAACAAACAATAAGTGCACATATGTACCAACGAATTGGGGAATTTCGCGAAAGTTCAGGCCGCTTGCGTTATTGAGTAGCGCACCTCCTTTCGCATTTAGCGAGTCAAATTACGTGAGTTGGCGAGAAGCAGGCAAAATATTTACCTTGTGCGACATTATACAACACGGTGTCAATAACTCGACAATTTCGTGTTAGCAGTTAGAAGGTAACAAGAAGACCGATTAAAATACCCAGTAGGCCACCTACTATTACCTGTACAGGTGTGTGCCCGATCAATTCACGCAGACGTTTTTCAGCAAAAGGGTGTCCTTGAAACGCTTCGTCAATCATTTGATTGAGAATACGAGCCTGGATGCTGACAGCCCGCCGTACTCCGGCTGCATCATACATCACAATGGCAGCCAGGACAACGGCTATAGCAAAGGACGCAGAGCCAAACCCAGATACACGACCTGTAGCAGCAGCAAGTCCCGTCACTAATGCAGAGTGTGAACTTGGCATTCCACCTGATGAAACGAGCCGGCTAACGATAAGTTTCCGCTGTCGAATGAGCTCATAGATGGTTTTACTAACCTGTGCAATCGCCCATGCTAGAAAAGCTGCAATCAGGATACGGTTATTGAATAGAGATGTATCCATCGTTTGTTCTGCTTTATCTCCTCTAAGGGGCCTCGCTCAAATATCGTGACCGGCGAAGCGTTCTCGTGTCCTGCCTTCCGGGCTTTTCACCACATAAGAATGATCAGGCTATTTCAGTGGGAGCCCTAAGGCAAATCCAGGGGCTGTAAATCAATCATACCCTGGCTATCAACGCTGAGTTGTTGCACACGCAGCTCTGCCTTTTGGAGCAATTCATTGCAATATTGCGCCAGTTTCATACCTTCCTCGTAATATTGCAATGCGCGTTCAAGCGGCATCTGCCCATCTTGCAAAGCATTTACCGCAGCCTCCAACCGTGCATAGGCATCTTCAAAAGTTACTGATTCCATACTTCACCATCCATGCGACCATTAGAGGATGTCGCACTCCAATTTTTGCAGTTGTTCCTCAGTATTTTAGTATTTCAGGTTGTACGGACCTCTACGGGAATACTGCCATCTGTCACCTGGATTGTCAACGCATCGCCCGGATGCGTCTGCTGTACACTGGTGACTATAGCTGAATCACTATCACGTCGCACGACAGCATAGCCACGTGCAATGGTAATTAAGGGGCTGAGAGCATGCAGACGCAAGGCTAATCCCCTCAGACGCTCATCCCGCAAGGAGAGTATGTGCTGCAAGCGCGTCTGTAAAAGCACGGCCGTGTCGTCAAGTTGCTGGCGGCGTCTGTCGAGCAGACTGCGAGGATTAGCCCGTTGCAGATCACGTTGCGCACGCTCCAACTTCTCGCCCAAATCACTGAGAAGCTCTACCATCAATTCGTTTAATTCCTCTTGCTTCGTCTGAAGGTCGATTTGCCAATCCGCGATATCAGGTACAGCAGCAGCGGCAGCGGCTGTCGGCGTCGATGCGCGATAGTCCGCGACAAGATCAGCAATAGTGAAATCAGTTTCGTGACCGATACCGCTGATAACAGGGATCCGTGAACGAGCAATAGCACGGGCTACAATCTCTTCGTTAAATGCCCATAACTCTTCGATTGAGCCACCTCCCCGCCCAACAATGATTACCTCCGCCTCGCCCTGTTCATTGAGTAGTTCAATTGCAGCAGCTATGGAGGCAGGAGCTTCACTTCCTTGCACCAGTGTTGGGGCAAGAATAACTTTTGCCAAAGGATAACGTGAGCGGAGGACACGTAACATATCACGCAGCGCCGCAGCCTGGGGTGAGGTTACAATGCCGATGACCGCGGGCTGCGAAGGTAAAGGGCGCTTACGATTTTCATCAAAGAGACCCTCTGCAGCTAAGCGTGCTTTGAGTTGTTCAAAGCGTAGAAAAAGTGCGCCTTCTCCTATGAGTTCGACACCTTCAACATAAAGTTGAAGTTTTCCATCCCGCTCATAGAATGAGATACGCCCATAGGCGGCGATGCCCATACCATCACGAAGATCAGGTGCCGACGAACGCAAACGAGCGTTCTTAAAGAAGACACACTGCAATTGTGACTCTGTGTCTTTGAGAGTGAAATAACAATGTCCCGAGGTGTAGGTCTTGCAGCCTGAAATTTCACCTTGCACCCAGATATTCTGCAAGATGTCATCTGTCTCCAGCAACTCTTTTAGATAGCGAGACAATTGTGTAACGCTTAAAACTGTTGGGGCATTAAAAAATTGCATTATTGCCCCTCTTCCTCAGTGGAAGTATCGATAACCATAAGCTTCTGGCCGTATTCCACTGACTGCCCCTCTTGAACAAGCATTTCAACAACACGACCAGCAAAAGGTGACTCTACATCATTGATAACGTTCAGTGACTCAATAGTTGCCACGAGTTGCCCGACCTTAACATGATCACCAACTGCTACCAGTGCACCTCCCCTTGGCTTAGCCCAGGCATGGAAGACACCTACCAGGTGTGAAGTAATGTAGTGTCTTGTTTCTGCGGGTAGTTTATTAGGCACAGTCAATGAGTTATCCGTGTGAGATACGATAACTTGGGGGGTGAAAGCGATTCCCTCCTGCCGTCCACTGTTTTCTGAAGGCTTCACTTTACGTAATACCAGCCTCGTCCCTTCTTCAGGCCGTTTAAATTCCAACTCGGACACGTCACTACGATCGAGCAAATGTACAAGGCGTTGCAGTTGCTCAACACTAATAATGCCAGGCGTTTCGCTTTCACCATTGTTCAGCGGATCTGTATCATTGGGTGTAATGGAAGGAGGCTCATGGCGTCCGGTCTGGTGGGTACCTTGTTTTACGTCCATGTTGCTTTCTCTCCTGGAGCAAACGCGAAAATGAAGGTGAACTACGCGCGCTCTACGTATGCTCCTGTCGTTGTATTGACGCGAATTAAATCACCATTTGAAATAAAAAGTGGTACCTGTACAACTAAACCGGTCTCTGTAGTAGCCGGCTTGGTACCTCCCGTAGCGGTATCACCCTTGAAACCAGGCTCTGTGTAGGTTACACGCAGAACTACTTTTTCAGGCGGCTCAACAGAAATTGGTTGCCCTTCAAAGGTGATAAGATCAAGCTCTAGATTGTCAATCAGGTAGTTTTTTGCATCGCCAAGCTGCTCTTCGGTAAGCACAACATCATCGTATGTACTGGTATCCATAAAATGATACTGATCGTCATCCTGATACTGGTAAGTTACGGTGCTGCGATCAAGGTAGAGGCGTTTAAATTTTTCGCCTGCATCACATGTCCGATCAAATGTGGCACCCGTGCGCAGATTGCGCAATTTCATACGTACTATCGCGCCGCCACGGCCCATTTTGACATGTTGCCAATCGAGTACGCTGCATAGTTGCCCTTCAAATTCAATGGTTACACCCTTTTTCAGGTCACCTGTAGATATCATCTAGAATAGCTCCTTATGGGTAAGCGCAGTGAATTGCATCCTTAGAATTAGCGCTGCAACACCAGTTCGGTTGGTGATTGGGTCAAGACTTCGACGCCGTTCTCTTTTATTAATACACAATCTTCGATACGCGCCCCACTCCAGCCAGGGATATACACTCCAGGCTCGACAGTAACTACATTTCCTGCCAGCAAAATCATATCATCTGGAGATCGTGGGGAGAGATTTGGCCCTTCGTGAATTTGTAACCCAACGCCATGGCCGGTCCCATGAATATAGTATTCTGCCAGGCCTGCCACATCCAATGCATTGCGCGCTAAAGCATCGGCAGCTTTGCAAGCCATACCTGCAAAGAGACCTGCTTCACATGTCTTCATTGCAACGAGAACAGCACCGTATATCTCACGCATACGCGGTTCAGAAGGTTCCCCAAGGCAAATAGTACGGGTCATATCTGCACAATATCCCTTGTAACGAGCTCCCATGTCGATAGTGATGAGTTCACCCTGCTGGATACGCCGTTCACTGGGATGAGCGTGAGGCATTGAACCATGAGGGCCAGAAGCCACGATTGCTTCAAATGATTGACTATCTGCACCCAAAAAAATCATGTAGCGTAGGATCTCCCACTGTATTTCCTTCTCCGTCATACCAGGTTGAATCCAGCTACAAAGATGCGTAAATGTCGCGTCCGTGATGGCGATAGCGCGTTTGAGTAACTCTATCTCATGTGGTCGCTTTACCTGGCGTAATTTTTCCACAAAGCTATCTACAAAAGGATGTATTGTAAAGATACCTTCGCCAGCGCTACGAAGCTTTTCATACTCTGCATACGTGATGGCTGCGGACTCGAAACCGATTTTCTGCCAACCATGTTCCTGAGCTGTTTTGACAATCGTCGCCCAATATTCATATGAGGAGGGTACAGTGACCTGCCAACCCTTAGCATCGTTCTCAGCCACTTCTTTATAAAGCGGATTGGTAAACAAAATCTGCTGCTGCTTTCCCACTAGCAACAGGCCAGCGCCTTCTACATCATCATTGAACCACCCGCTTAAGTAAGAGCGATCCTGTGGCTGTGTTACGATAAATGCATCCAGCCCTTGTTCGGTCATCCACGTTCGTAGCTGACTGATTGCCTCTTGACTCATGCTTTTCCTTCTTTGATCTGCTCACGCACCAACTCAACCAGTGTCTCCAATGCCAGAAGATATCCACGCCATCCTAGTCCAACAATATGTCCCCGACAAACCGACGCAATTATCGAATGATGCCGAAATGGCTCGCGAGCATAAATATTACTCATATGTACTTCGATAATAGGTGCTTTCACTGCTGCCAAAGCATCGCGTAATGCAATAGAGTAATGGGACAAAGCTCCAGGATTGATGACAATGCCATCCACACCACCTGCATGCTCCTGGAGATAATCAATGAGCGCACCTTCGTGATTCGACTGGAAACATTCTACTTTTGTCTCCAATTCTTCGCCTCGTCTTTGTAGCATCACGCAGATTTGCGGTAGGGTCACTTTTCCATAAATTTCAGGTTCGCGAGTTCCCAATGTATTTAAGTTGGGACCATTCAGGACCAGTATGTTTAACATTGTCTTAAGGCCTTTGTTCCGTAAAAAATGCTGAGAGTACGCTGTTCACCAGGTCATCAGGCATGCACGTAACGGTAACGTCCCCCAGACGCCGAGGCATGACCCAACGCATCTGTTTATGTGCCACTTTCTTATCTAATTGAATGGCCGACAGAATATCCTTTACCTGAACATGCCCACTATAGGCTACAGGTAAACCCAACGCCTTGAGCAGCTTATTCTGTCGAATCAACTCTGATTTAGGGAACATACCTGCTTGATAAGCCATTGTGGCAGCTAACACCATACCCAACGATACCGCCTCCCCATGTAATAACTCGCCATAACCCGCTACATTCTCCAGTGCATGTCCCACAGTGTGACCATAATTGAGAATGGTCCGCCGCCCCCCTTCCCGCTCATCCTCCTCTATGATCGCTGCTTTCAAAGCAATACAACGTGCAACGATCTGACAAAGTAGCGAAGCAGGGGGGGGATTGAACTCTCGTAAAGCGTCTGCATTTTCCTCAAGCTGGGCAATCAATTTTGTATCGAGTATGATACCATACTTTACGACTTCTGCCCACCCCTCAGTCCGTTCCCGTTCAGGAAGCGTCAAAAGCGTTGCGGGATCAACCAATACCAGGTGTGGATGATAAAAGGCACCAATCAGATTCTTTCCCCTGGGATGGTTGACACCCGTTTTGCCACCAATCGCGGCATCAACCTGGGCAAGTAACGATGTCGGCACCTGCACCAGAGGAATACCACGCAGGTATGTAGCAGCGGTATATCCAGCTAGATCACCTACTACGCCGCCACCAAGCGCAATAATCGCCTCGCCGCGTTCGGCGCGATGCTCTATCAACCAATCGTATATCCCACTAAGTTGACTCTGCGATTTACTCACCTCACCAGCAGGAATAGTATACAGTTGAGGATCGAAGCCGAAATACGATAGTGATCCCATAACCATAGAGGCATAGAGATCGCGAATATTGCTATCGGTAATGAGAAAGACTCTGGGAGGCAAACCTAACGTTTTCAGATTTTGTCCAAGTCTACCCAGACCACCCCAATCGACTACAACATCATAGCCCTGGCCAACATTTATGCGCCGCACGAAAAAGAGGGGGGGTTCCCCGACAAGTTCTCCCGAGCTGATAAACATGGCTATGATTTCCTGGGCAACTCTTTCAGCAGACTTACCCTGGGTTGAACAGGTGAAATGCGCGTCTTCATACCACTTTGAGCGATCATTTAGCAACTGGTGCAGAACGTTCAATGGATCAGAACCAACCAGTAGTGGGCGAACTTCAGGTGCTTCCCCTTGTGCAAGTCTGTTTGAGCGTTGTGAATTTAGCCGCTCAAGCGCGGTCTCTGGATCAACCAACAAGTAAACACACACACCGTTTGAGCGAATTAGAGAGCGATTTTCTGCCTTTATGACTACACCTCCACCGGTTGCGATGACGGCATTCCCCTCTGCTTGAGCAACCTGTGCAAGTATACGGCTCTCACACGAGCGAAAAAACTCTTCGCCATAACGTGCGAAAATAGCGGAGACACTCTCACCACACTCGCGTTCGATGAGTGCATCCAGATCAAAGAAAGGTTTGTTCAGTTTTTGAGCCAGGATACGACCGACTGCACTCTTCCCACTACCGGAGAGGCCAATTAAAAATATGTTGTGCATAGCAGTCATTCTACCATGCCCGAGGTACTTTGTAACCATCAAGAAATAAAGATAAGAGTCAAACTATCAATACAAATAGGTATCTTCTACCGCTAAGGACTTGCCAGAAGGTTAAAGGAGGCATCGAGATAGCTCCCCTCCAGTTTTTGCTATATTCTTCTTCTACTGCCGAGCCAGGATAGTAATATGTTGGTCAGTCCTTGCACCCCGCCAAAGTATAACATTGCCCCTGGATACATACAAGGTCTATGGCTTCGAAACAATCTTTTTGCGATCAACAGTTGACGGGCCTAAACCCTGTGATACCCTACGTCTGTATTCTTTAATTGCGCAACAAAACGCTTGACAACTTTCAAGCACGATGCTATCATTGTTCGTGTTCAGGGGCGATTAGCTCAGTTGGTTAGAGCGCTACGTTGACATGTGCACCCTGACGACGCGTACCTTCCCAAGCCGCGAAGTGCGGTCACTCTGATACTTACTCTTTGGATACGGGCAATTAGCTCAGGCGGCTAGAGCGCAGCGTTGACATCGCTGAGGTCACAGGTTCAAGTCCTGTATTGCCCACTATAAAAGGCCACTTCACTGTGAAGTGGCCTTTTGTTTTGTGTCTATACTACTTTTTGAGGACCTGCAAGCCAATACCCTCATCTCGGGTGCGATGAACACCAGCAGTCTCTTGAATGCCACCTTCAGGATAGACCAACTTTGCCTCGTGCTCAGGTAACAAGCTTGCTACTTCCTTCAGGACGGCATCAAGGAACTGGTCTTCGGGAACAGTTTTGACCACTTCCCCTTTGCGGAAGATTACGCCTCTTCCCTTGCCGCCAGCCAGCCCGACATCGGCATCACGCGATTCGCCCGGCCCATTGACGACGCAGCCCATGACAGCAACATGTATGGGTGTCTGGACTTTGGAGAGGCGCTTTTCCACTTCATTGGCAACCTGGATGACGTCGATTTCGACTCGTCCACACGAGGGACAGGAAACAAAGGTGACACCTCGATTGCGCAGTTCAAGAGAGCGCAAAATCTCGTACGCTACCGGGATTTCCTCCTCTGGCTCTGCGCTCAGACTCACTCGTATGGTATCGCCGATGCCATCTGCGAGTAATAATCCCAGCCCAACAGAGGATTTTACTGACCCTGAGACCAGTGTTCCAGCCTCTGTTATACCAAGATGCAGAGGATAATCTGCATGTTGTGCGAAGCGACGATATGCCTCAACTGCGGTGAGTACTGTGGAGGATTTCAGCGAAACTTTGATCTCGTGGAAATCCATCTCTTCGCACCAGCTAATATATTCCAACGCCTTGGTGACCATACGTTCTGCAAGGTGCTCACGCTCTCTTCGGCGAGCCTCAGCCGGGTCGGTGCGCTCCAATACGCCATCATCACGGAGGCGTACCTGGATGCGTTGCAACTGTCCACGTTGATCCAGTGCATCAATGGAACCGGAGTTGACACCGATGCGCATTGCGATGCCGCGCTCTTTACAGGCGGCCACAATCTGTTCAAGCGATTTACGACCGTTGATCAGGTTCCCTGGATTAATACGGACACAATCAATTCCCTGGCGTATGGCTTCCAAAGCCAACGAGTGCTTATAGTGAATATCAGCTACCAGCGGAATGTGGATACGCTTTTTGATCTCACCAATGGCGAGGGCATCCTCTTCTTCGGGCACGGCTACGCGCACTATTTCACAGCCAACCTCTTCCAGGCGATGAATTTGTGCCACTGTACTTTCTACATCGCGCGTGTATGTGGTAGTCATTGACTGGACTACAATGGGCGCCTCGCCACCAATAGCTACATTACCGACATGAATTTGCCGGGATTTCCGTCGCATAATTCGTTACTCCATTGATTTGCCTCTCTAAGGCAGTAAATTTTTCACATCGAAAAATGTGATCACGACCATCAGGGTGAGCAGCATTAGCATACCAGCAAAATTAATAAGGCCTTCGACTTCTGGTTTCAACCGCTTTCCACCGCGTAAAACTTCAATCAATACAAGTACGACGCGTCCGCCGTCCAGAGCGGGGAAAGGTAATATGTTTATTATTGCAAGGTTCAAGCTTAACACCGCTGTCAGGCTTAATAATGGCCACCAACCCTCACTTGGAACGCTCTGGGCGACTTCGCCTGTGATTCTCACTATACCAACGGGTCCTGCAAGTTGAAAGGGCAGAGAACCTGTAATCATCTGTCCAATAGCATGGAGAAAGTCAGCAGTCGTTTGAAAGGTATATTGTACACCTCTGATGGGAGCCTGCCAGAGGGGGATACTATCAAAAACAACCTTGCTACTGGCCTCAATACCCATATATCCCTGGCCAGCAGGCGGATGCACGCGTGCATTCACGGTAGTTGAGATGAGTTCTGTCGAACCTGAGCGCCGGATCTGCAGGATGACTGGTACAGTAGCATGATGATTCTTATCGGCCTGAATCTCCGCGTTAACAACGGCCTGTAGATCAGAGAAAAATTTGACAGGCTGATTATTGGCGGAGACGATGGTATCACCAGGACGTATGCCAGCAATTTCAGCGGGAGAGCCAGGAACCACTTTGCCGATCTGCGGGAGGAGTTTTGGCTCGCCAAAGCCAAAGGCAAAGGTGAACAAGACCATTGCCAACAGAACGTTCATGGTGACACCGGCAACGAGCACGATGAGTCGCTTGCCCGCCGATTTTGCGGCAAAGCTCTGAGGGTCGTAGTGACCATTCTCGTCGTTGATATCTCCATTTTCACCAGGCATACGTACGAACCCGCCGATGGGAATGAGATTGAGTGAATAAATGGTGTGACTTGAGACAGGGGCACCTGGGGTGCTTACACCGCCACTGGTGCCGCTAAAGGGAGTTTGTTTCAGAGAATCATAACTATCCTCTTCGCTCCGTATCCCTCCAAACCAGATCACTTCCCAACCTTTTCCATCGCGTTTCCGCAATCCCACAATGCGTGGTGGGAAGCCCACACCGAACTCTTCTACACGAATACCCGCCCACTTAGCCGTAATAAAGTGACCAAATTCATGCACAAGCACAAGTAACCCAAAGACGGGAATAGCCGCCAGCAAGTACCAGTTATTCATAACACTTCATTTCCTTGATCATTTAGCGCGTATTTTGCTCCATATTTTTTCACGTGCTTTTCGGCGCGCCCAGGTAGTTGCCTCCAAAATCGTTGCGATATCTGGATGAGCAACAGATTGGTGCTCCTCCATAACAGCTTCTATCAGTTCTGCAATATTTGAAAAGCCGATTTTACCGTCGAGGAAAAGGGCGACAGCCTCTTCGTCTGCTCCCACAAGGACACTGGGATAGGTACCTCCGCACCTGGCCGCATCCAGTGCCAGGCGAAAACAGGGGAAGCGGGTGACATCGAGTGCTTCAAAATTGAGCCGGGCCACGTCTGGCCAGCGCAATTCGCGCACAAGTCCCGTCCCCGCTGTATTCAGCCTTGCAGGATAGCTCAAGGCATCAAGAATAGGGAGGTGCATACTCGGCAGGCTTGCCTGCATCTTTAAAGAACCATCAACAAACTCAACCATTGAGTGAATGATGCTCTCCGGATGGACTACTACTTCAATTCGTTCGTACGGAATATCAAAGAGCCAGTGGGCCTCAAGTACCTCCAGGCCTTTATTCATGAGCGTTGCAGAGTCTATGGTGATCTTTGGTCCCATACGCCAGGTGGGATGTGCTAGCGCCTGTTCAACTGTAACCGAATTGATCTGTTCAAGCGTGGCAAGACGGAATGGTCCGCCAGATGCGGTGAGAAGTAAGCGGTTGACTTCGTTCGTTTGCTCACCACGGAGGCATTGCCAGATAGCGCTATGCTCGCTGTCCACCGGTAGAATGGGGACACCCGCACGCCTGGCTTCCTGCGTGACAAGGTGACCTGCCATAACCAGTGTCTCTTTATTCGCCAGGGCGATAGTTTTCCCGGTACGGATTGCGGCCAGTGTTGGCTCAAGTCCCATCAGCCCAGAGGTGGCAGCGACAACAATATCTGCTTCTGGATGCGTCGCTACCTCAAACAGTCCCTGTTCGCCAAGCACAACATTGGGCAAGGCCGTGCGCGCCGCTTCTTCTATTTCTGATGTACCGGCAAAACAGGCCACCAGTGAAGGACGAAACTCCTGCACCTGTTGCGCCAGCAGAGAAATATTGCTGCGCGCAGCCAGAGCTACAAGACGAAAATGTTCGGGGAAACTGCGCACTACATCCAGCGTCTGCTGGCCAATCGAACCAGTACTACCGAGTAATGCAATACGTCTAGGAATTTGAGCCATATATCTCTTCTATCTACAGGTAATAGTCGAATACAATGTATATCACGAATGGTCAGAGAATAATTTCCAGAATATTCGTACTATCTCTATTGCATTTTATGTGGCATTACGTATGCCTGATTAGTTTGGATGATAGGCCATTTCAGGTCTGACAAAAACGCTTACCCCTATTATACCACGGTTCAGTAGGTTACTGACCTGAGGTGTCCATTTCTGATTGCATATGAGGAGCATGCTGCCGTCAACAGCATGCTCCTCATATGCAACGATGAACTATTTTCCCACGAACTGAGAGAATACATAGACCACGATGACAACAAACAATAAGCTGTCTATGCGATCAAGTAACCCGCCGTGACCGGGCATAATGGTGCCACTATCTTTGACGTTGGTCTGGCGTTTGATCAGGGACTCCGATAGATCACCAAGGATGGCTGCGACGCCAATTAAAATGCCCAGGACGATCGCCAGATACCAGGGAACGCCCAATGGAATGACTGTAATGAGCAATGCGGCGGCAATTGAGAGTACAAAGCCACCAATGGCGCCTTCCCATGTTTTAGCCGGGCTAATACGTGGGGCAAGTTTATGCCTGCCAAAATAGTGCCCAGTGAAAAAAGCGGCAGAGTCAAAACCCCAGACGCCCAGCAATACGAGGAGTACCCACCATGCTCCATGTGGCAAATAAAACCAGGTACCGCCCGGACCGGGGATCGTTCCTGCCTGGCTACCACGCAATAAAAGAAAAAAACTTATGGGCCAGCCCAGATAAATAGAGAAGGACAGGGTAAGCGCCCAGTCAACCAGCGCACCTTCAAGTTTTTTACGGAAAAAGAGCCAGGGAAGAGAGACCAGCACGGCTGCTCCAAGGCCTATTTCCAGTAACAGGAGACGTTCTTCCTGAAACATAGCAGCGAAGAGGAAAAGCACGCTGAGTCCAACACTCACGACAATGAGCGGATGGTGCCCCGAATGGAGCATCATGTTATGAAGTTCAATGGTCCCTAATAAGACCACGAGTAACGTGGCAGCAAATCCCAACCAACCACCAAACCAAACAAAAACAAGCACAATGGGGATGGCAACGATGGCAGTAAGCCAACGTTGTCCAACAGAAATGCGCCATTGTCTGTTGGCCTTTTTTGGTGCGCCAGGTTGTCTATCTTCTTCAGTTGCGCCTTGCACGCACTATTCTCCCTGTGCGACAGTGGTCGGAGAAACGGTGATGCGGCCAAAACGTCGTTGCCGTAGATAGTAGCTTTTTATAGCTTCACGTAAATCTTCCCGCCCAAAATCAGGCCACAGGGTTGGTACCGCATAGTACTCACTGTAGGCCGATTGCCATAGCAGGAAGTTGCTGACACGCATTTCCCCTGCTGTGCGAATAACCATATCCGGGTCTGGCAGATCGCGCGTATACAGGTAGGAACTGATCAGTTCTTCAGTTATGGTATCCGGGTTACGTCCATCAGCGATAATCTGACGAATGGCATCCACCAGTTCAGCACGTCCACCATAATTAAAACAAACGTTAAGGCCGATGCGGGTATTGTTGCGAGTCAGCTCAACGGAGTCCCGTACAGCTTTTTGAATATCAAGAGAGAGGTCCTGTAAACGTCCAAGATGGCGCAGGCGCACCCCGTCGCGGTGCAATTTCTCCAAATCCGAGCGGATTGTCTCCCAGAAGAGACGCATAAGGCCGTCAACTTCTGCACGTGGCCGTCCCCAGTTCTCGGTTGAAAAAGCATACACGCTTAGCATTTCAATGTTTTCATCGGCAGCACACTCCACGACACGGCGTAACGCGCCCACCCCGGCTTTATGGCCAGCCAGGCGGGGTAAGTGCCGTTTGGTTGCCCAGCGGCCATTGCCATCCATGATAATGGCAAGGTGACGCAATGAACGTGGTGTTTGTCCTGATGTCGGCATCGTCTTTGCCATAGTCTGCGACTGCACATCTCTTTTCCCCTGTGAAGAGGAGAAGAGGTCTTGAATCCTGGTCAAATTTAGACCTCCAGAATCTCCAGTTCCTTGGATTTCCCGACCTTATCCATCTCATCGATGTAACGATCGGTAAGCTTTTGCAGCCGTTCGGAGCTGCGTTTAAGCTCATCCTCGGAAATTTCCTTCTTTTTTTCACGATCACGTAACTTGTCTTGTGCGTCTCGGCGAACGTTGCGAATTGCGACTTTATGCTCATCTAACTTCTTATGGAGAGTTTTCACCATCTCGCGGCGGCGTTCCTCGTTCAAGGGAGGAATATTGAGGCGAATAACCTGTCCATCGTTATTTGGGTTAATACCAAGGTCAGATTTCTGAATAGCCTTTTCAATATCGGTTAACAGTTTCCGCTCATACGGCTGAATTACAATCAGACGCGCTTCTGGAACAGAAATCTGAGAAACCTGGTTGATCGGAGTTGGCGCCCCGTAGTAATCGATATGGATTCGCTCCACTAAGGATGCACTGGCTCGACCAGTGCGAATAGAGGACAAATCCTGTCGCAGGGCCTCCACTGCCTTTTGCATACGTCTTTCTGCATCCTCGAAAATATCTGCTGCCATTGCAATGCTCCCTTGTAGGGACACTCTACACAAGTGCCCGGCCAGTAATCCGAGCGACGCTAAGGCCGCTCCTACCGTACGTCCCAGAGAGGCTCCTCCATATCATGGACAAGAGAACCCCGCTTTTCACCACGCAAAATGGCTTCCAAAGCACCTTCCTGGTTGAGATTAAAAACCACAATAGGGAGGTGATTATCTTTGCATAGTGAAAGAGCGGTACTATCCATAACTTTCAGCCCCATATTCAGAGCCCGCATATAGCTCAATTCCTCGAACTTGCGAGCTTTCGGGTTACGCATGGGATCATCGTCATAGACGCCATCCACTTTCGTTGCTTTCAGTAAAACTTGAGCATTCAGTTCGACTCCACGCAGAGCCGCAGCAGTATCAGTGGTAAAAAATGGGTTGCCGCTACCCGCGGCCAGAATTACTACACGCCCCAGTTCCAGGTGACGCACAGCACGCCGGCGAATAAACGGCTCTGCCACTGGCGGCATTTCGATAGCTGTCTGAACTCTCGTGACCATGCCCAACTTTTCCATCGCATCCTGCATTGCCAGCGAGTTCATAACGGTCGCCAGCATACCCATGTAATCGGCAGTAGCGCGATCAATACCTGTCGCCGCGGCGTCCGCACCTCGCCAGATATTGCCGCCGCCAATTACAAGTGCGACCTCTACACCCAGGTCATGCACACGCTTGATTTCGGTCGCGATGCGGCGAACTGTCTCGGCATCTATACCAAAACCAACGTTTTGCGAACATAAGGCCTCGCCACTCAATTTGAGCAGGATACGATGATACGTAAGGGATGAAGTCTCTTGAGACATTGTTTCTTGTACTCCCATGCGACACAGCTTTTCGGGTACGCTATTGAGGCCCAGCGGACCTCGACGGAAGTCCTGGGACTTCCGTCGTCGCTCCCTACTTACCCAGTTCAAAGCGACTGAAGCGCCGCAGGACTATATTCTCGCCAGTTTCAGCAATCACCCTACGTACAAGATCACCGACGACGACTGTATCATCTTTGACCCAGGGTTGCATCATCAATACCTGCTCACCCAGGTTCTTTTTCAGTTTTTTGTTAATGACCTCCTCTTGCTTCTCTGCGGGAACTCGCTCCATAGAAGGGTCTTCTGCAATTTCCCTTCTGGCTTGTTCAATGACCTCAGTCGGAACATTTTCATAATTGATGTACCTGGGGACAGGATGCGCCCCAGCAATCTGCAGCGCCAACTCGCTCGCAAGTTTGCGGAAGGCTTCGCTGCGTGCCACAAAGTCTGTGCTGCAATTCAGCTCCAGCAATACGCCTACGCTGTGGTTGTGGTGGATATAGGAAAAGATACCGCCCTGTTTCGTTTCACGATCAGCCACTTGCATCTTTTCTGCTTTCCTATCGCGCTTCGCATCAATGATCTTGAGCGCCTCATCCCAGTTCGCAGCGTCGTTCAAAGCGTTTTTACAATCAGCAAATGTTGCGCCAGTTTCCTCGCGCAACTTTTTTACATCTGCCGCCACGTAGTTCATAACGTTTCTTCATCTCCTCAGTCTTACTTTTGTATTCTACTCAGATGGTAGTTAGAAGTACAGTTACCTCTGTCCATTTTTTGGGGTTCCGTGTGCTTGACAAGTATACATTATTCTGCATGTATTACTCCAGGCTCAATTCCAGCCGAATGCGATATGCCACGTACAGTAAGAAGCGGGAGGCAGGAGGACCGGCGTGAAATTCCTCTTCACCGGATCCACCCCTGACCTCCCGCCAGTAAAATTCTTTTTTTAGAATGCCTCTTCTGCAACGAGTTCAGTTTCAGCAGGTGGAGGGGTCTCAGCTTTTGCGGCCTCAATTGGCAAAGCAGGTGGAGCCTCTGAAAGTTCAGCTTCACTCACTTCAGGTGCAAGCGTCTCTGACGACTCGCTTTCAATTTCTTGCGGTTCGCTATCCTTCTGGCGGGCCTCCAGTTCGCGACGTCCCTCAACGACTGCATCGGCGATCTTAGCACAGAGCAAACGAACGGCGCGAATAGCGTCGTCATTAGCGGGAATAGGATAATCCATCTCATCGGGATCGCAGTTCGTGTCAGCAAGAGCAATGATGGGGATTTCCAGGCGACGAGCCTCTAAAACTGCCGTGCGCTCTTTACGTGTATCAACGATAAAGAGTGCACTCGGCAGGCGTCGCATATCCTTGATACCGCCAAGGATGCGCTCCAGCCGATTCATATCGTCCTGCAAACGCTGTACTTCTTTTTTAGGTAATCGCTCGAAATCACCGCGTTCTTTGCGAGCCTCCAGGTCACGCAGATATTTGATACGCAATTGAATCGTCTGGAAGTTGGTGAGCATTCCACCAAGCCAGCGCTGATTCACATAGTACATTCCGCAGCGCCTGGCTTCTTCCGCTACAGCTTCCTGTGCCTGCTTCTTGGTGCCAACAAAGAGGATAGTTTCGCCGTTGGCCGCAAGTTGTTCGACAAATTTGTAGGCGTCATTGAGGCGCGTAACCGTCTGTTGCAAGTCGATGATATGGATGCCATTGCGATCCATAAAAATGAAGGGCTGCATTTTGGGGTTCCAGCGACGGGTCTGATGTCCGAAGTGTACGCCCGCTTCCAGAAGCTGCTTCATTGAGATAATATTTGCCAAAAAATGGATCCTCCCTTATTGATCCTCCGCTCTCTTCTCCATCAACGCAAATTGCTGTATCCTCACAATTTGTAGTATCCTTAAGATAAAACCAAAGGGCACCAGGGTTTCCGCTGTTAAGAGAGCGTGTGTACTTAGCATGCGATTACTATAAATCACACATATGCGGGAGATTCTTGCCTCCCGCTAACTCAGAAGTATAGCATATAGCGTGCCAATAAGCAAGAAAATTTTGAAGATGTGAAGCACACACACATGGTTTATGATGATGGAAAGTCAATGATGTCAGTGATTATTGAGGCACAGCAGGTAAAGAAAATCTATCGCATGGGACAACAGCGCGTAGAAGCGCTTAATGGAATTGATATGTCGGTTGAAGCGGGTGAGATGGTAGCTATTATGGGGCCGAGCGGCTGCGGCAAAACGACGTTGTTGAACTGCCTTTCGGGTTTGGATACCATCGACGAGGGTACCATTTTTATCCAGGGGGACAACCTGCGTGAGTTGAGCGATAACGAACGAACTGCCTACCGCGCAAGACACATGGGCTTTATCTTCCAGGACTTCAACCTCCTGCCGGTCCTTTCTGCCGTGGAAAACGTAGAACTTCCGATGCTGATCTCTCGGGTGCCGGGCAGCAAGGCACGCAAACGCGCCCTGGAGATGTTAAAGCGAGTAGGACTGGCCGACCGAGCCAGGCATCGTCCAGCCGAACTTTCAGGGGGACAGCGACAGCGAGTGACAATTGCGCGCGCCTTGACGAACGACCCTGCTATAGTTTGGGCAGACGAGCCGACGGGAAATCTCGATAGCGAAAACGCGCAGGAGATATTAGATCTGCTCTGCCGGCTCAACCGCGAGAACGGGCAGACGTTCGTGCTTGTGACTCACGCGTTGGAGGTGGGGAAACTAGCGAACCGCATTATTACCATGCGCGATGGACAGATCGTATCAAGCGACAAATAACGAAACGGGAGAAGGCGCAAGGTTTTGCAGCGCCTCCTCCTAAAAACAGCTGATTACTCACCATCGCTCCTTTGCGGATGCCCCCGTCATTCATGCAGGGGAGGAAACAAAGACGCCCGCAGGCGAGCATTCTTTGGCGTGTATCCCCTTGCGGGGGAAGGCGAGAAGTGCGGTCCCGTCTTCTTTGCCAGAGATGGCTGGCACCCTTTCCCGCACAAAGTAATGGTGGCCTCGTCGAGGTTATAGAGCGGTTTAACGTTGACAGCACTGGGTAGACCCCGTTTCCCTGTTTAACCATCAACCGTAGAGGTCAGAACTGGCCTCGCATTCTGACGTACCTATTTCGCTCCTAACGTAGCCCGATAGTTCTTCCCGCCCCAAGGGGCATTCTAGGAAGTTCCCTGGCTGGGACTGGTCAAGTCCAGGGCTTGTGAGAGACGGGCAGAAGCCACCCCACTCACAAGCCCCCTGCCTTCAGGCGAGGGTACTTGACAGCCTTTAAATTCGGTACGGACCATGTTGCGAACGACATCTTTGAGGTGTGACGACGAGAGACCGTACAGTTCTTTAAGGATCGAAGGGGCGCCATGCTCAATCGGTTTATCGGGACAACCGATAACCCTTACATCAATGTCATGTATGCCTTTGCTTTCTAAAAGCTCCAACACGGCACTGCCAAAGCCACCGGCAACAACATGATCTTCTATAGTTACCAGTCGGCGCGTTCCTTGCGCCAGACGAATGATCATTTCCGCGTCAAGCGGCTTGGCCCAACGGGCATTGACGACCGCCACAGCAATACCCTCTTCTGCCAGTTCCTTTGCTGCCAGCTCCGCCTGGGCAACAGTCGATCCATAGGCAAGAATGGCACATTCCTGCTGCTCAGCCTGTTCAAGGGTAGAAGGGCTCAACAGTTCTGCTTTGCCAATTTCCAGTGCATGAAGTTCTGAGTCGAGAGAAACACCGACGCCCTTTCCCCGTGGATAGCGCAGACTGACAGGCCCATCCATGTAGATGGCAGTGTAGAGCATATGGCGCAGTTCATTTTCGTCTTTGGGAGCCATGACCTTCATATTTGGGATCAAGCGCATAAATCCTATGTCGAATGCCCCATGTTGAGTAGGCCCATCCTCGCCAACAATACCTGCTCGATCCATGGCAAAAACAACATGCAAATTTTGCATACAGACATCATGAATTATCTGGTCGTAGGCTCGCTGCATGAACGTCGAATAGATGGCAACAACAGGGCGCATATTGGCCACTGCTAGCCCAGCAGCAAAGGTGACAGCATGCTGTTCCGCGATCCCAACATCGAAATACCTTTCTGGGAAGCGCTGGTGCATCTTTTTAAGGCCTGTACCCTCCGCCATCGCCGCAGTTATACCAACAATTGATTTATCCTTCTCCGCCAATTCCACTAATGTAGTGGCAAAAATCTCGGTGTAGGTTGGTGGATCTCCTGCGTTTTTCTTGATGGTACCTGTAGTAACATCATATGCGCCAGGACCATGCCACTTTGTCGAGTCTTTTTCCGCAAACTCCCAGCCTTTGCCCTTCTTTGTGACGACCTGAACCATTACAGGTCCTTCAATCTGTTTGATATTCTCAAAAACATCCAGCATGAGTGGCAGATCATGTCCATCAAACGGGCCAAAAAACTTGAATCCAAGTTCTTCAAAAATCATGCCGCTCTTGCTATGTAAAACGATATTTTTGAGGCTTATCTCGGCTCGCCCGGCAGCTTCCCTGGCTTTGTCTCCTAGCACCGGAAGTTTCTCAATTGATCCCTTGGCCATATCACGCATGCGTTGGTAACTCTTGAGAGTCTGTACATGACGAAGTTTACCAAGATAATGATGGAGAGCACCAACGTTATCGGAGATCGATTTTTCATTGTCGTTAAGAACAACGATGAGGTTTTTCTTCAAACTGCCGGCATTATTGATCGCCTCCAGGGCCATGCCTCCGGTCAAGGCGCCATCACCAATGATGGCAACCACTTTGAAATGCTCCCCCTGAAGGTCACGTGCCACTGCTAAACCGAGGGCAGCTGAGATGGATGTGCTGGCGTGGCTGGCACCAAAAACGTCATAAGAGCTTTCTTCGCGACGGAGATAGCCTGATAGGCCACCGAACTGGCGAATAGTATGAAAACGATCACGACGACCTGTCAAAAGTTTATGTACATATGCCTGATGTCCAATATCCCACACTAGCAAATCTTTTGGGGTATCGAAGACATAGTGTAGTGCCATTGTTAATTCAACGACGCCCAGGTTAGGGGCCAAATGACCACCCTTCACCGAAACTTTTTCAATAATTTCGTGCCGGATTTCTTCTGCCAGCTGCTCCATTTGCGCAGTTGTCAAGGTACGCAACTGTTGTGGGCTATCAATGCTATCGAGTATTCTCGTCAACGGTTTCCTCCAATACTACATTTCGGTTCCCTACTATGCCCGGAAAGACACCAGGCGACACGTGGAAACCAATCAATACTATCATAAGTATACAAATATGACGCTGAAAAAGATGATAAAGGGTCTGAATAATAACTCACATCGTATTATACGGACATTTGTGTAGCATCGCAAACACCTCAAACTAAAATTCATGCACATGAGGGCTTGACGCCCTCTCAACCGTCTTTACAGGCCGACCTACATGATAAATTTCCTTCTTGACAGTTTTAAGCATTCTTTCTATTATGATGAGGTAGATACCATGCTCAAATCAGACAGGTATCTCAGGCTGAAATAGACGAACGTTTTTAATGTGTAGAAAAAGCACGATCACAGGAGGTCCCTGCCTCTGTATTGTGGCTGGGTATGCCCAGGAGCAGTGGCATACATAACGAAAGGAGGAGCGGTGCCTCCCTGTCCGAATACGAGATAAAGACGTCTGGGGAGTAGTTGAAGCCAGATTTCAACTATAGTGCGCCGTGGAGTTGGTCAATGACAAGAAAAGAGAGCGAGAAAGACTCAGAGCGAACTCATTACTATTCCCAGTTTTGGCTTGATGTGGCCGCGGGGCGCAAGATAATAGGTGCGCCCAAGGCAAATGACGAAATAGACACGTATGAACAAGAGTTGGAGCCTGCAATACTGCATAAGCCTGGGCGGAATAGCAGTGCAGCTATCTCTCACGATTACGAAGAAACCATTGCACACCCTGAGGTCGAGCCTGAATTCGATGCCGACGAGTACGCAGAACCTGAATTCGATGATTTGGACCTGGAAAACGAAGTAGAGGATGAGGAAATTCCGAATATTGTTGTGGATGAGGCTGAAATCCCTGAAATGGATTTTGCTTCCAGCGACGAGCTTTTAGAAGATGAAGTTCCTTTAGAAGACGTTGAAGTAGAAGACGTTGAAGTAGAAGACGTTGAAGAAGAGGATTTCCTTGAAGATCTGGACGAGGATGAGGATGAGGATGAGGATGACTTGAACTGGAATGCCGGACGAGGAAAGAAGAAACCTAAACCCAGAGGAGCATCGGCCAAGTTACCTCCCAAGAAGACGGGTAAGCGCGAACCGCGACGAGGTTTTTAAGCACAGAAGAGCAGGTTCTTCAACAGCAGTCATGGCTGCTGTTGAAGAACCTGCTTTTCATTAAAGCCTGGAGGGAGATTACGGGTAGATACCGCGAACCTGAGTTGCTTCTGCTACACGAGAGATAGCTAACATGCTGGCCGCGAGGCGCATGTTACAGGCATACTGATCGGCCTTCTCGGCTACAGCAGCAAAAGCGCGGTTCATGATTACTTCGAGCTTCTGTGTAATCTCTTCAACGCTCCAGAAGAAGCTTTGAAGATCTTGTACCCACTCAAAGTAACTGACGGTGACACCGCCAGCATTCGCCAGGATATCAGGGATAACTACAACGTTCTTCTTCAAGAGGATGTCGTCCGCTTCAGGAGTGGTTGGACCATTGGCGGCTTCGGCAACGATACGAGCAAGGACACGGTCAGCGTTAGCCGCAGTGATTACCCCTTCAGTCGCCGCAGGGATAAGTATGTCGCAAGGAACTTCTAGCACTTCGTGCGCGCCTATCGTCTGGGCGCGAGGGAAACCTACAACACTACCCCGTTCCTGCTTGTGGCGCAGGACAGAAGATGGATCAAGGCCAGACTCGTTATAGAGACCACCACGAGTGTCGCTCACGGCTACAATTTTGCATCCCTCGTTATGGAAGAGCCGAGCGGCGACGGAGCCAGCATTACCGAAGCCCTGGATACTGACATGAGCTCCCTGCAAGGGCATTCCGATGCGCTTGGCGGCCTGGCGGGTAACGAATAATACACCCGTAGCGGTAGCATCATTGCGTCCTTCACTCCCACCAATGGAAAGCGGCTTGCCAGTCACCACAGCGGGACTGGAGAAACCCTCATGCATGGAGTAGGTATCCATGATCCAGGCCATGATTTGAGAGTTTGTATTGACGTCGGGCGCAGGGATATCGCTACGGGGCCCAATAATGATAGATATCTCAGTTGCATAGCGGCGAGTCAGGCGCTCCAACTCCGCCGGGCTCATTGTTTTGGGATCGCAGATGACGCCACCTTTGGCGCCGCCAAAGGGGATACCAACGACGGCAGTTTTCCAGGCCATCCACATTGCCAATGCCTTGACCTCATCGAGTGTCACATCTGGACCGTAACGGATACCGCCCTTTGCCGGGCCGCGATTGACGTTGTGTTGAACACGATAGCCGGTAAATGTTTTGATACGGCCGCTGTCTAAACGGACTGGGAAATTGACAGTAAGTTCCCGTTTGGGATGTCGCAGTATTTCCCGCATATCCTCTGAGAGGTTAAGCTTGTCAGCGGCTAACTCAAACTGCTGAACTGCCATTTGGAAGGGATTTAGTGTAGTCCTCATTGACTATAAAGCCTCCTTACTTTTCTGTTATCAAGTGTAAACGAACACCCCTTTCTATTGTAACACTACATGATGTAGAACACACAGTATGAAAGACGTCTTTATAGGTGGAGCGCGGCGCCAACGGATAGATCGGCACGACTACGGTGCCGGCTTTGCTCAATGCTTTTTCAGGCTGAAGGAGCCTCGTCCAATTGTGCTTTCAAGAGTTTTTGAACGATTTCGGCCTTTGCCTGGCCGCGCGTTTGTTTCATGACCTGGCCTACCAGATATTGCAAGGCGTTGGTCTTGCCAGCACGGTAGTCATTAACAGACTTGGGATTATTCGTTATAACCCCCTCTATTATCCGATTGAGCTCACCTTGATCGCTGATTGGCGGCTTCAGGCCTCTCTTTTCGACAATTGCTTCTGGCGAAATGCCCGAAGCAAAGGCTTCGTCCAACACCTCCTTGGCTTGTGTACCATTGATGCGCTCTTTGTCGAGCAGATCAAGCAAATTTACCAGGGCAGCGGGTGTAAGAGGACAGGATTGTATTGAAATGGCGTTTGCCTTCAGCAAGCGGACAACCTCACTCAGCAGCCAGTTGCTGGCAACTTTTGCGCGTGCCTTTCTGTCGTTAACGTGCGAAGCTGCCATAACCTGCTCAAAGTAATCGCCGAGAGCTTTTTCTTCTGTCAATACATTGGCATCTTGCGCCGAAAGGCCAAATTCAGACTGGTACCGAATTCGGCGAGCATCCGGTAATTCCGGCAGTTTTGCTCGCAACTCTTCAACCCAGGTTCTACTGATCAAAAGTGGAGGCAAGTCTGGCTCCGGAAAGTAGCGATAGTCATGCGCCTGCTCTTTGCTGCGCTGTGACACAGTGATGCCCTTCGTTTCTACCCAACCGCGCGTCTCTTGATGAATGGTCTCGCCTGCACGCGCCATGGCTATTTGCCGCTGCACCTCGTATTCTAACGCACGCTCCACAGAACGGAAACTATTCATGTTTTTGATCTCGGTCTTAACGCCAAGCTTTTGCTCTCCTCGCGGACGAATAGAGATGTTAGCATCACAACGAAGGCTTCCCTCTTCCATACGTCCTGAAGATACACCCAGGTAAACCAATATCTCGCGTAATTTCTGCATATAGAGCCGAGCCTCTTCAGGGGAACGCATATCTGGCTCGCTGACAATCTCCATAAGCGGCGTACCGGAGCGATTGACGTCGATGAGGCTATAGCCATCGTGGTGGAGGAGACGGGCGGTATCTTCTTCCAGGTGAACACGAGTGATACCAATCTTGCGCGTCTGACCATGGTGTTCAATGGTCAGATATCCATTCTTACTGAGCGGTATGTCGTATTGTGAGATTTGATAGCCCTTCATCAAATCAGGATAAGGATAATTCTTGCGGTCGAACTTTGAGTACTCTGGAATAGTACAGTTAAGGGCAAGGGCTGTCATGATGGTATAGTCGATAGCTTGCCGATTAATGATTGGCAGTACACCAGGCATGCCCATACAAACAGGGCAGACGTGAGTATTCGGCGCATCGTTCGCGTAGTTTGTGCTGCACGAACAGAACATTTTACTTTTTGTCAGAAGTTGTGAGTGCACTTCCAGACCTATAACTATTTCGTAATCCGTTTCAATGGAGTTTTTTTGAGTTCCTACCGTCATTCTGCTTCCCTCACCTTAATTTTTCTCTCTTTGACATAGGTGTCTCTACGCTGTTTCCACCTAAGTCTAGACCTTTCTGCCTTTTTCGTCAATGGGTAGTTTGACTACACCACAACAAATTGACATTTTTACAAAATACGGTATACTGTTGCGTAGCAAGGAGCGGCTACTCGTTCCCGAAGCATCGAAAGACTCACAAACACATAGAAGTGGCGCGTACGAGCGGGCAGGAGAGTAACTACATATGTCGCTAATCAACATGGCCAAACGAGAAATCAACTGTAAGATCGTCTATTACGGCATCGGTTTATGTGGAAAAACCACTAACTTGCATTACATACACCAGGCAGTCAATCCGCAAGATGTCGGTGATATGGTCTCTATCGATACAGAGACGGAGCGTACATTATACTTCGACCTGCTCCCGCTTGAACTCGGTAAGGTGCATGGCTTCAACATTCGTTTTCAACTTTACACCGTCCCTGGCCAGGTACTCTACCAGCAGACACGCATCTCCGTCCTGAAAGGGGTCGATTGTGTGATATTCGTGTCTGACTCTCAGGCCAGTAAATTGCAAGAGAATATTGAAAGTTGGAACGAGTTGCAAGAGCAACTACGACGTATGAACAAAGATATTACGGATTTTCCCCTGGTTATGCAATGGAACAAGCGCGACCTGCATGAAATACTGCCGGTGTCAGTATTAGAGCAGTATCTCAATCCGTACCACATGCCAAGCTTTGAGGCAGTAGCCGTTACAGGACAAGGTGTTATCGAGAGCTTACGTATGGGTATCAATTCCACGTTACGCCGATTGGAACGCATTTAGTTTATAATAACACGTGAGATGGCATTCACCATGCCTCCAGCTCCATGTTACTTTAGTGGATCCAGTCCATTGTTCCTTTCGGGCATTCCTATTGGATATTTTTCACTAACAAAGAACATAGAAGGAGGAGCGGCGCTTCCTCCCCATGCGTCAAGGCAGGGGTCTCTGCACCGCAATACTTGATTAGATGGAAACAATACGTGTCATTATTGTAGAGGAACAACCCTTATTTCGTCAGGGCATTCGTACCACTCTTGAACAAATGGGGGATTGTGTCATTGTTGGTGATTCTACTAATCCGGATGAGATACTGGAAATAGCGCGCACAGAAAATCCCGACGTGGTACTACTCGATACGAGCCTTAACACCGGCGATCCATTAGAAATTGCGCGACAGATGCGCCATATTACGACACGATTGGCGATCATCATGCTGACCCCTTCAGAAGACGAGGAACGTCTATTTCAGTCCATTAAAGTTGGCGCATCCGCATATTATACACGGAATATCACAACAGAAGAGCTTACAGAAGCGGTACGTAAGGTCAGTGTCGGCGAATATCTGATCAACGATGATGTTCTCGCTAAACCACAGCTTGCCAGTCGAGTATTGAAATCGTTCCGTGAACTGGCCGTTGAAGAAGAAACTTCTCCAGCAAAAGATCTCTATTCGCCGCTCTCAGGTCGGGAAGTAGAAATACTAGACTATATTGCACGGGGGAATAGCAATAAGGAGATCGCGAAGTCACTAAAAATCAGCGATCAGACTGTAAAAAACCATATTACATCTATCCTCAAAAAGCTATCGGTGAATGACCGAACAGCCGCTGTGGTGCATGCATTGAGGCATGGGTGGATTAAGATGGAAGAAAACTGACCTCTAACACCTTTCACACGCGAGCAGGCCAGCAATTACTGAAACTATTAGTTCATCATGGCCATAATCTGGCGAATGATCTTCACTTGTCGTAGTATTTCATCATGATCCTCGGCATGCGGGGCAAGTTGTGTGTAAGCTGTCAGGTCATGTAAGGCGCGGCCATATTGCTTGAGATGGAGATGGATAATACCGCGGTCCCGTCGTTCAAGGGGAGAACGAGGGACAAGTAACAAAATGCAATCACACATGAGCACCGCTCGTGAATAGTCCTCTTTGTCCAGATAAATGTGTTTGAGATTGTTGAGCATACGTACGAGCAAGAACTTCCGGCTGATAGGTTCAAACCAATGGGCGTGAATCTTCCCCCCTTCACCGATCATTTGACGGACGCGCTCGCGACACTCTTCTTCGCTTAACAGGAGTCCACTCTCGAACGGATCGATAAATACGCGCCGTTGTTCTAAGCGGCACCCCACGACGAAGTGATATGGCAATCCAATGCCATCAAAATGCACGCCTAGACGTTTCCCAACCTCTATATAGAGCAGCGAGAGGGTAATCGGGATGCCTGTATGCCTTTCTAACACATCATTGAGAAAACTATTGGAGGGATTATAGTAATCCTCTGTATCACCTTGAAAATGTTCCTGGTCGAAAAGGACGGTATTCATAGCTTCAATTACCGCAAGCAGGTCTGTTCCCTGTGGAATTGGCGAGGATGTATCCGTTCCAGGCAAACCCAGCAGTTCTCGCGCTCGATCCGCTAAAGAATCAAGTTGCGCCATATAATGCGCGACATCAAGGCCTGGATATTGCAGGTTGGCGATGAGGAGCGCGGCTAGAGCCAGGTTTATTGCGGAATCCTCACCAACGACCATCGCTGCAAACTCTCTCAACGCGCGTTCTCGTGGTGTATCGTTCGGGAATGTTTCTGCCATAATTTAAACATTTACCAGGGCAACTTATGTGACACATTCGTTTATTCCAGGTCTACACCTGTACTGCCAGGAGTTCTTTCCCACTATTCGCATCCAAGAAAACGTAGAGATCATAGGATGAATGGGGCAATGGGGCTGGGTCAACCGCTGGGTCGGCAGGTTCTAGTGGGATACCTCGATAATGTACCATCCAGGTTGGCACGTTGTGAAAATCAGCATGTGTAGCAGGCGTCCCTTTGTCAGGGTAATTCAGCAGCACATATTGCGCACTTGCCATTTTCGCTTTGCTCGCAGCATTCGGTTCAAGCTGGCCTGCGATCAGTAATGCCTGTTGTTGACTCAGTCCGGGCGTCTTATCGGGATGGCCCAGCGTAATCCCTTCAGCGACCAGGGGTGTAATTTGTAACTCCGGTGAATTGGTAGGCGCCACGTTTATGGTTGGGGGCGCTGGTATGGCGGGCCCAGCGAACTGGTGCAGCAAGAGCCAGGCCAACCATATACCAGCTAAAGCAAGCAGTATGGCTCCTCCAGCGCCGCTCATTACACGCAAGCGTCGGGGTGTGGATTCTTTTTCACGACTCAGGGATGCTTGTGATTGTTTCCTTGCCATGAACCGCCTCTCTGCACTGGGAATGCCCAACTACTGTGGTTCCACCAGGTGGTGCAGCCAGTCCAGTATAAAACAAAGTTGCAGCAAAGGCAATCTATAGAAGCAATCAAATTTGACCTCAGTTTGCACAAAGGTTATACTGATGCATAGCGCTAAAAGAAAGGATACCTAACCCTATGAAAGTTTATGGCCGCATGACGGTTTTCCCAATCATGCCTGCTCGTATCAATCGATTGTATGAACTTGCTTATAATTTGTGGTGGAGCTGGCATCCCGAGGCACGCGCCCTGTATAGTACACTTGATCCCGATCTGTGGGAAGAAGTTGGACATAATCCTGTTCGTTTTCTAAGCGAGGTGCGACCAGAGAGTCTCGAAGTAGCGGCAAATCAGGCCGATTACCTGGAACGTTACGATACAATTCTCAGCAACTTCGATGCCTATATGCATCCTCCAAAACATAAGACGTGGTTCTCACAGAGCTACCCAGAACTGGGCGAGCGGATCATCGCCTATTTTTCTGCCGAGTTTGGATTGCACGAAGCGATACCTATTTATTCTGGTGGCCTTGGAATACTCTCGGGTGACCACTGCAAGGAGGCTAGCGATCTTGGCTTGCCTTTTGTTGGTATAGGATTTCTCTACCCGCAGGGCTACTTCCACCAGCGCATCACCCGTGAAGGTGTGCAAGAAGCTTCATACGATAAACTGCGTTTTTGGGAGGCGCCAGCGACTCCTGCCTGCGATGCCAATGGCAACGAGGTGATGATTACAGTTGAGTTACCCGGACGGAGCATTCATGCGAAAGTATGGAAGTTGCAGGTAGGGCGCATTCCCCTGTACCTGATGGACACAGACGTAGCGCCCAATGCACCTCACGACCGCGAGCTTTCAGCCCGTCTCTATGGCGGAGACCGCGAGATGCGCATCTCCCAGGAGTTTGTGCTGGGTATTGGTGGCGTACGGGCATTACGCGCCCTCAGTATTTCCCCCGCGGCCTGGCATATCAACGAGGGTCACGCAGCATTCCTGAACCTGGAACGCTGCCGGGAACTGGTTGCCTCTGGCCTCAGCTTCAACCAGGCACGAGAGGCTGTCGCTGCCAATTCGCTGTTTACAACGCATACCCCTGTGCCAGCAGGAAACGATACGTTTAGCTATGACCTGGTCGACAAGTACTTTGGCTCTTACTGGGGCAGGCTTGGGTTGACGCGAGACCAGTTTATGGAGGTAGCACGGGAGGATCACGGCTGGGGGTCAACCTATGGCATGACGGTACTGGCACTACACCTGACAGGACAACACAATGGAGTGAGCGCACTCCACGGTGCCGTCTCGCGCAAAATGTGGCAGTTCTTATGGCCAGGCATCGATGCTGAAGAAGTACCTATCGACTACGTCACCAATGGAGTACATACTCCTTCGTGGATTGCACCAGAGATGGATGCGCTTTTCAAACGCTATCTTGGTGAGGATTGGCAAGAGCATGTAGATGAAGCAGGTCTCTGGAATCGCATCAATGATATTCCTGACGAAGAGCTGTGGAAAGTCCATGTACAGCGAAAAGAGGCGTTGATTGATTTCTCTCGCCGCCATCTGAAACAGCAACACCTGCGCCTGGGCGAAGGAGCTGTGCAGATCGCAGAATTTGAGCACATGCTGGATACTGACGCCCTTGTTATTGGCTTTGCTCGTCGCTTCGCGACCTATAAACGCGCAACGCTCATATTCCGTGATCCTGATCGCTTGCACCGTATCCTGAACAATGAGGAAAAGCCCGTTCAAATCATTTTTGCTGGCAAAGCTCACCCCGCCGACGAGCCAGGTAAAGGACTGATCGAACAGGTGTACCGGCTCTCAAGAAGCGATGCCTTCCGCGGAAAGGTCATTTTCCTGGAAAACTACGATATCGACATGGCCCGTTACCTGGTCTCCGGAACCGACGTCTGGCTCAATAATCCTATCCGTCCACACGAGGCCAGCGGCACTAGCGGACAGAAGGCGGCTCTCAATGGACAGCCGAATTGCAGTATCCTGGACGGTTGGTGGGCAGAGGGCTATGACGGTGAGAACGGCTGGGCCATCGGTGAAGAGCGAGAATACCACGATGCTGATGTGCAAGCTGAGGCAGATAGCCTTTCGCTCTATCAGTTACTTGAGGAAGAAATCGTCCCAACCTATTATGACCGCGGCCCTGATGGCATACCTCACCGCTGGATCGCGATAATGAAGGAAGCCATTCGCACCTGCGCTCCCCAATTTAGTATGAAACGTATGATAAAGGAATACACTACGCGTTTCTACGTCCCTGAAATACTGCTTGGGATGCAGATTGAGCAGAACAAGTACGAGAAGGCACGCGTGCTAGCTGAGTGGAAAGAGAAGATCAATGCAGGCTGGGCAGGCTTAGAGCTGTATATGGAAGGTCGACGCGATGGGCAACTTAGCCTAGGAGAGGATATCGATGTACGCACCTGGGTACACGCAGATACGCTCAGTCCGGAAGATCTGAGCGTAGAACTGGTGTATGGTCAAGAGAGCGACAACGTGGTTATTCCAAAACATGCCCTGCCGATGGAGTACATCACGAGAGAGCAGGATGGTTCGTACCGCTATGAGATCCATTTGAAGCCAGATGAAAGTGGCAGTATTGGCTATGGTGTACGGGTGCTGCCAAGCCATCCAGCTCTGGGGGGGAAGCATGATATGGGATTGATTCGTTGGGGGTGATGGTTTTTTCAGCAGGTGCAGAAGAGCATAGTGGCGCAGGTTCGTATCACCATGCTCTTCTGTGTCATTAGGTCATGCCGCTGTGGTGATGCTCTGATTTCGGTAATGCGAATGGGCTTCTGGCGATGGTTCCAATAAGGAAAAGAGGTTGCCGTATGGGTCCTCAAAAACGGCTTCCGTGCCATGGACATTTTTGGTTGGGGGACTCAAGAATGTGACTCCTCGTGCAAGCAAGGTATGATACGTTTCATAGCAGTCATCGGTGGCGAATACGCAGGTAATGTATTGGCTGAGACGTCCAACACGTTCCCCTCCTTCCCCTCCCGCATCGCTCTGTCGGCAAGGGAAGCTCCACTGCGTTCCGCTCGACATACGCTCCCCTCCATTGTTCTGTCTTCCAGGAAGCGACAGATCGGGCTTTGCCAGGGCAATTTCTGGTTTTTTTTGTCCCTTGGGAGCGACAGTGAGCCAGCGCAAACCAGGCCCATAAATCATATCAGCACGTTTTTCGAGTTCGAGCTTCTCAGTGAAAAAGCGGAGAGCCTCGTCCTGATCCGCTACCAGAATTGGTATGATCGCGAGTTGGGTTATTTTTTTCATCAGCACCTTCCTTTGTACAGATACATTATATAGAATTTTTGTTCTAATTTCAAGTGATTTCTTCGCCAGAGAAACAACATGAGAACCTATGAAACTATTCTTTTTGAGATTGCTAAAAGTGACATAACGTTGAGGTGGACAAAATGAGGAGTCAGCAAGTGTATAGACAACGCGGCGCATCAAGCGGCGTCGGCGTACATAAGCGGCGTCATTGTGGGAATGATGGGCATTTTTTTCCTGGTTCCACAGCGCTTACCCTCTGCTCATACAGTTTCAGATCAGAACAAAGTGGAGCGGACAAACAGTAATATCGCTTTTAGCAGCGTATACATCGGGTGACCAAGCCAGCGCATACACTTCGCCAGATCACTTCTCCGTCGTGACAACGAGGCTGGCGCTCTTGCTATGGCAATATCTGTCATCGTTAAGCAGCGGTTTTAATATCCTTTTTCTCGCCCGCCAGTTCTGCCTCTTTCATCGCCCCTATCGCGATCAGGCATGAGCCCTTTGTACACAAAGTTCTTGCGTGCCAGATGATAACTGCGATCTGCTCCAAAGAAATTCAGCCACATCCGCTGCAATTCTTCATTCCGATACACTTGCAACGGCTTCCTTTCTTCATCGTTCTTCCGTGCTTGACGCTTTTCCTCCAACATGGGCTCGTAGCGATGACTACTCGCAAGCTCTTCTGCAAGCTTTCTGATGTGCTCACGGAAACTGGCTGCATCCTCCTCAAAGGCATCATTAAGTAACCCAATCTTGCGCGCGGTCCTGGTGCTGATCGGCAGCAGCGCTTCTGTCAGTTCTCGCGCCTGTTCTCTTCCTACCCGTTTCGGTAATAAGTAGGTCCAGTATTCCGATCCATACAGGTTGCCCATCCCTTTATAATGTGGATTGAGCACAATCCCTTTTCTGGCATAGACAAAATCTGCCGCCAGTGCCAGGATCACTCCCCCTGCCCCTGCATTCCCTTGCAGGGCAGCGATCACCAGGTGGGATTCGGTGGTGATGAGTTCCCGCACCAGGTCATTCATGGCCTGGATGTTGCGCCAGGACTCGTGAGCCGGGTCATCAGCAGCTTCTATCATGTTCAGATGAATACCATTTGACCAGAAGTCAGTCCCACCCATCAGCACAATCACTTTGGTCGGTCGCCGGCGTATGAGCAGGAACGCTTCTCGCAAACGTTGACATTGGTCCGTGCTCATGGCTCCATTGTAAAAATCAAAATGGAGGTAACCAACTGCCTGCCTTTCCTCATACCAGATTTCACGATAGGTTTGCCCGTTGTACACTTGGTCTACCGCTAAAGGAACATCCGGTACATGATCCAAACGATCACCAAGCACCTGCGTCGCCGGTAACTTGAAGTACGTCTGTCCAGTGGCTCCTTTTTGCTTCAGATGCGTGATCCAAATGGCCCCATCGCCCGTTGCTCGGCAGATCGCTCCATCTCGTTTGGCAATGATCTGCCCAGGTGTCCCTCTGAGCACGTCTTCCTCATGGGCACCATACAGATAGCACTGCATGCCCAGCACCGTATCCTCAATGCCTGGAAAGCTATCCGCACACCGAATCTTCCTGAGAATAGAGGCGCTCGGTTCTGACCAGTCAATGGCACGATCAGCTTGCTTCATGCAGGCTTGCAAACGGCCTTTGACATCTTCCCTGCTATAATCCAGGGGTTCTGGTACAAAGGTCTTGCTCTCAAATTTTGCTATTGTTTCTAACAGTCCTTGTATGGCCGCTTCCGTGACCTCGTGTCGATAGAGGTGACTCTTACTCCCTCCTCTCATGGAAAAGGGACGCGAGGCCCAGATGTCTCCAGCATCCATTTCAGCGCCTGCTTGCAAGAGGGTGACGCCCCATTCCTCGCAAGCATTGAGGATGGCCCAGTCCAAGGAAGATGGCCCTCGGTCTCCTTTGATCCCTGGATGGACGATGATACACGTATATTGTTGCCAGATGGACGCAGGAATCACTTTTTTTAACAGAGGAGCAACGATCAGATCGGGGTGTTCACGCTCGACCGCTTCGAGCATCACCTCTTCGCTTGAGGCGATCACCACGATCACCGTATGCCCGCGATCGACCAGCTCCACAAACGCACGCTGACTTAAGCTATTATGAGCAGTAGTGAAGAATACTATTTTCATTGGATATCATTCGCCATTCTTTTTTATGGTAAGACGCCAGAAGAGATGGTTTTTAGCGTGCAAGTTCCCAGCCGAAGAAGGAGCTGAGGAACCGCCTACGACTCGAATCATTGAAGCTCTCTCTCATTTTTAAGCCGCATAAAGAACACTGCCCCGCAAGAAGGAGACGATCTGCTCTGCTCGGCAGGGATATCCTCTGCAACATTGAATGGCTCTCCATTCTCCGCACAGCCTATATCCATCAGATGGTCTACCATTTTCTTTCTCCTCGAAGCATGATTGAGCACCCAATGCATCAACATTGGGAGCCGAACAACATTCCACTCACGCTTCGCTGCTAAACCTTCGAACAGGCTCAGATCGCTCGTGATTTCGTTCTGTGTGCTCTCTGCACCTATTCAAGCCTCTTTTGACGAAAGAGGCTGATCCCATTGGGACCAGAGCGAGAGCTTGCCTTGATCCCAATGGACTCGTTGAGGAAAACGGTGACTTTGGCTGTTGCTCAGCCCACATTTTTGTAGCATAATTTCAGTTGCGCTTGCACCTGGGCGATAGACTGACGCAGTCTGATGGGCCTCTTTTCCGCTTCTCTTACTTGTTGCAGGTTTCCACGAGCCTGAGCCGCGCTGAGCTGAACGCTTGCTGCCTGGTACTGCTGACTGAGTTGGGTTTGCCGATCGTGCAGGCCCTGGCAGACGCTCTGCGTGCTGCCCGTGGTGATTGATCCTGTGGCATGAGCAGTTGCATGCGTGGCAGCTGTGCTCGTTTCCACACGCGAGCCACACGCTGACAGAAGCAGGACACAGATGGCGAAGGCGATGATCAGGTATTTCTTCATGGCATTTTTCCCTTTCTTGCTTGTGATTTGGTAATAGAACTGCAATAGAACAATCTTGCCTCTCAAGTCATCAACGTATGGATCGGGCCTATACGTCGTGAGTATTAGACGCCTTCCTGAACCTCGATGATTTCATCGGCTTCAAGGCCGTGAGCTTCGCGGTGTACCGTTGCTGCCGCCTCCTTGTTGGGAGCCTCGACAAGGCAGAACACCTTGCCACTGCCCTCATCAAACCAATACTTCAGGTACTGGACGCCGTACTTTGCCTGCGTCTGCACATCTGCCTCGTGTGCGTGCATGACTGCATCTGCGGTCAAACCCTCGACTTTGTGATGGATGTCCATGTAAAGTGGCATTGCCTTTCTCCTTCTGTGAGTGTAACAACACTCAATAAACATGCGTTGGATACGAGTGACTGACGCACCAACCTGGGAAGATTGAGCCGTCTTTCTGCTGCGCCTCCAGGAGGTGCTCAGTACTCTCAGTTCAACAGGTGAACCACTGCTATGAGTCTACCTGGGAAGGAGCGAAAAGACATCGTCACAATCGGCTAATGTACAAACAGCACATGGGGAAGCTTCTGAGCAGCAGCTCGTTAGAATTAGCTAGTCGGTTTGGAGAGAATAGGCAAAGGAAGGGAATGAAACGGCGAGGAGGATGTCATCGGACGAAGTTGGAAGCCGTTTCCGGAAATGATCTTTACATCAGCTGGTGCTCAAAAGCATAACGCGTGGCCGCACTCCGCGAGGTGACACCCAGCTTGCTGTAGATGGTACGCAGGTGCGCGTGCACGGTATGCAGACTCAGCACTAGGTGCTCGGCGATCTGCGCGTCCGTCAGTCCTTGTGCCAGCAGGTGCAACACTTCGACTTCACGGGCGGTCAGCCCATCGGGAGAGGTGGCTGCTGGCCTGGCGGGTGGAGTTGGCGTGGGGAGTAGCGGCTGATCCTCGGCGGCAAGAGTCTGCTCTGGCGTCATGCCGCGTCCTTCTGCCCAAGCGGCGGCAAAGGGCTTTTCACCGAGAAGGGCGCGTGCGGCAGTCACAGAATGCTCATAGTCGGTGCGATAAACGGGTGGTAGGGGGGCGCCAATGTGCTGCCGCAAGGCTTCTGCGGCTCCCCACAGCCGTGCTGCCCACGCAGGCTGTCCTTGTACTGCTCCCACCGCTCCCAGGCCCTCCAGGCAGGCAGCGATGAACACCTTGTTGCCTATCTTGTGCAGCAGCGCGAAGCTCTCCTGGTAGAGGGCACGTGCCTCCGCACGGTCGCCCTGGGATGCTAGGATGCGCGCCAGGCCAATGGACGCCAGGGCGATGGCCCACTCATCTCCTACCTCTTTGGAGATCGCCACGCTCTCTTCGGCACGTTCGCGTGCCCTGGTCTGCTTCCCCTGCGCTAAGCGTATCTCTGCTAGCAGCCGGAGTGGTTCAAAGGTGAAGTATTTGGCGCCGACCTCTCTCTGGAGCGCCAGACTCTGCTCGGCCAGGGCAGAGACTCTGGCTAGATCGCTTTGCGACTCAAAGAGCACGCGCGCCAGAAGGTAGAGCACCCATCCGATGCGCTGTTTGTCGCCCAAGGCTTGATAGAGTGCGAGACTCTCCTCCAGCAGCGCGCGTGCTAGCTCGTACTGGCCCTGTTCAGTGACTATGCGCGCCAAGTCGGTGAGGCATCGGCCTCTGCCCCAAGTGTCGCCCACTTGCTGGAAGAGCGCTCCGGCCTCCTCGTCCAGGACACGGGCTGCAGCATACTGACTCCTCAGCCAGGCGACCGCCCCCAGCAGGGTGAGCGCGCGCGCCACGCCCGCTGTATCTCCCAGTTCCCGGTACAGTGTCAGGCTCTCCCCAGTCAGCGCCTCTGCTCGCTCCAGGTCATCCAGGTGCCAAAGCAGAAATCCAGCGTTGTAGAGTACCCTGGCCCGTAGCGATGCATCTACCCCTTCCCGCATCGCCAGGGCCCGCTCCAGGAAGCTCCATCCCTCTCTTAAGTACATGAGGTTGTACCAGAACGAGAACAAGGCGACACACAGCCGCAAGGCCCGCTCCGCCTGCCCCCTCCCCTCTTCGGTCTGCACCGCCATGCGAGCGCGCTCTAGCAGGTAGGAGAGGGCCGCCCGCAGGTTCTCGTGCTCCTGCTCCAGGCGAGCGAACCACCTGGTCTGCTCGGCCCCCTTGAAATTGAGTTCGGCCTCCTCTGTCAGGGCCAGGTAGTATGCCGCGTGTGCCTCGCGCGTCGCTTCCGTTTCCCCGGCCTCTGTCAGGCGCTCCAGCCCATACTCGCGGATCGTTTCGAGCAGGACGAAGCGGGGTTCTTCCTCCCTCTCCTGCATTGTTTGCTGCACCAGGTTCTTGTCGAGGAGGGAGGCCACGCCCTCCAAGGTGTGTATCGTCTCATCACCGAGCGTCTTGCAGACGGCCTCGACCGCTTCCAGCGTACAGCCGCCGACGAAGACGGTGAGTTGTCGGAAGAGGCGTCGTTCCTGAGGAGACAGCAGGTCATAGCTCCAGGCAAGCGTGCTCCGTAGGGTCTGCTGCCGCTCAGGCTGGTCTACTGATCCCTGCGTTAACACCTGCAAGCATCGCTCCAACCTGGCGAGCAGCACCTGGGGCGAGAGCACCTTGACACGCGCTGCCGCCAGTTCAATGGCCAGCGGCAGCCCATCCAGGCGGGCACAAATTGCGGCGACGGCATGGGCGTTGGTAGCGGTCAAGTGGAACGCGGGCTTCGTCGCCTGGGCGCGTGAGACGAAGAGGGCGACGGCGGTATAGCCAGACAAGGCTTCTGTGGGAGGAAGCTGGTTGAGATTGGGGAGTGCCAATGGGGGGACAGGAAACTCGTATTCACCTTGAACGTGGAGGGTGGCA
>CAVZJN010000014.1:0-46732 GCA_963775585.1 uncultured Chloroflexia bacterium
ATATCTTCAGCATTGACGGTCTGTATTAAAACACGCTACAATGGCAACTGAACTATCAATGCAACAACGACGTCCAGAAAAGGGTCAAGAATGACAACGGGTCGCAAGATTTGCCTTACATCGCTTGCCAGTTGCGCTGGCTGAGCGTCGAAAATGGGGCCAGAGGCCCTGGCGCAGGTTCTGCGTCCATTGACTTTCCATGCCGCTCCACCTGAGCTTCTGGTGGGGCTACATGCTGCTGATGACGCGGCAGTGTACCGCGTGAACGATCAACAGGCAATCATCAGCACCGCGGATTTCTTTCCGCCCGTGGTGGATGATCCATATGCTTTTGGAGCGATTGCTGCTGCCAACGCATTGAGCGATGTCTATGCAATGGGCGGGCAGGTTCTGATGGCAATAAACCTTGTGGCGTGGCCTGATAACCTGGACTATGCTATTCTTAGTGAAATTTTACAAGGAGGTGCTGATATAGTTGCAAGGGCAGAGGCAGTGGTCACAGGGGGGCATTCGGTGACCGACAAGGAGCCTAAATATGGGCTTGCGGTGACGGGTATGGTGCATCCTGAACATATTCTGACCAAGGGCGGAGCGCAACCAGGAGATATACTCATTCTTAGCAAGCCATTGGGGACAGGCTTAATTACTACCGCACATAAACGTGAACAGGTGGATGAAAGCGACCTGGCGGCGGCTATCGCATCGATGATGCAATTAAATCGTGGGGCAAGCCAGGCATTGCAGCGTCCGGGGGTATACGGGGGAGTGCATGCTGCCACTGATATAACGGGCTTTGGCCTGCTTGGCCATGCCTGGGAGATGGCTTCACAGAGCCTGGCGGGAATGCGTTTTGAGTATGACGCGCTGCCATTGCTGCCAAATGCACGGCACTACGCTGAGTCAGGACATATTACTGGCGGAGCTAATAGAAACGCAGCATATTTACTGCCGCATGTGCATTGCAATGAACGGTTGGAGGAAGCTGACCGCGAGATTTTGTGGGATCCACAGACATCGGGGGGCCTTTTCGCGGCTATCGAACCAGCGTTGTGGCCCAAGATCGCGGCATTGGCCCCAGAAGTGATGTTCTGGCGCATTGGCGAGGTTACTGAACGGGTGCCAGATGAAGCACACGTGTTGTTGGAGGTGAATTAGTGTCTGAATTGCTGGAGGAGACCCTGGGAATACATTTCCATGACCCGGCATTGTTACAACTGGCTCTCACACATCGATCATATATTTATGAATCTCACGGAGAAGGGCAATGCTCTAACGAACGCCTGGTACTTTTGGGCGGTTTCATCCTGGCTTTTGTCAGTACAGATTTTCTTTATCGTTCCTTTCCTGATTTGAGCGAGGGGGAGCTGACCGATGTACGCGCTTTCCTGGTAAAGACGGAGACGTTAGCAGATTTCGCCCGGGAGATCTAGTTGAACAAATACCTGCTAATGGGCAAAGGCGAGCAGAGTAGTGGAGGTGGGAAACGCGTGCTTGCCTCTGCCTTTGAGGCGCTGCTGGGTGCGATTTATCTTGACCAGGGAATAACGGCGGTACAGGCATTTTTAATCCACCGTTTGGAGCCAATAGCACATAACATAGTGATGAAACGGCTATTTAAGGATAATAAATCACTCTTCCAGGAATTGGCGCAGGCGCACGCAGGTATCACACCTTATTATCGCCTGGTAAGCCAGGAAGGTCCATCGCATAATCGGGAGTTCACAGTCGAGGTGATGCTGGGAGAAGAGGTAGCCGGCAAAGGGCACGGGCGCAACAAACAGACGGCGGAGCAAGAAGCCGCACACGCTGCTCTGATGAGTCGAGGCTGGATATGAGAACATGGTGGCTTAGACATGTAGCATGAAAGAGATAGGAGATTTTCATGCAATTACAACCAACACCGCGTCCAGAGCATGTTCTCCGTGTCAGCGCCAGGCTGATTACGTCCAGCACTATCCTACACCTCTCAGTGGAGGAGTTGGAGCGTGCAATTAACCAGGAGCAGTTGGAAAATCCCGCTTTCGAGGTGGAAGAGCAGCGCGTCTGTCTCTTCTGTGGCGCCCGCATGTATGGGCAGAGCTGTACTAACTGTGGACACTTCGCGCAGCCTGAACACTCGATGAGTGAGATGCCTAACAGTCTTGAACTTCCGGTGGAAACGGCCTGGAGTAATGCTCAGCAATTCTATGATTTCGATAACTTTGGTTTTGCAGAATTTGATCGGGATGATGAATTCGATCCGCTGGCGAGTATTGCCGCAGGGGAAACATTAGCAGAGATATTGCTGCGACAGTTGGAGACGCTGATTGCGCCCGGTGACGAGCCAATCGCCGAACAACTGGTGGGCAACCTGAATGAGCGCGGTTACCTGGAGATTGGGGTAGCTGAGATTGCTGAACATCTGCATGTGCCGGTTGAGCGTGTTGACTATGTATTGAGCCAGTTGCACACATTGGAGCCATTGGGGATTGGGGCACGAAGTTTACAAGAATGTTTGCTGATCCAATTACAGGCATTAAGCGAGCAGGAAACATCACCTCCCCTGGCTTATACGCTGGTCCATGGTTATTTAGACAAGGTTGGACGTAACCAGTTTCATGAAATTGCCCATGAACTGAAGGTGACCGAGCAGGAAGTACAGCAGGCAATTCACTATATTCGTACCATGTTGCATCCATTTCCGGCACACACATACCGGGAAGAGGACACCTATAGCCGGGTGGTCAACGATGCAACATATATGCGTCCTGATGTGATTATCCGCAAGGGAGACACGGGTTTTGAAGTAGAGATTGTTGAAGAGAAGCGCTATCGCTTCCGCGTCAACGCTGGTACAGTCGGACCGTTATCTTCTAGTGTGAATAACTACGAAGAAGTGCAGCGCTACATTCACCATCATAGCGATCGCGCCAAGTTCTTTATAGATTGCATACAACGGCGCTGGCGCACGCTAAAGCGGGTGGCGGAACTGGTTGTCGAGGATCAGCGAGAATTTTTGGAACGAGGGGTGCGCTTTTTACATCCCCTGACTCGTGCTGAGGTTGCAATGCGCCTGAATCTGGACGAAGGGACGGTCAGCCGGGCTACGACTAATAAATGCGCGCTGCTTCCGAACGGTCGCCTGATGCCGTTTTCTGATTTTTTTGATGGTTCGCTGGGAGTGAAAGATGTGTTGCGAGAAGTGATTTTGTCAGAAGAGCCAAGGAGACGATTAAGTGACGAAGAACTGGCAAGGTTGATGCATGAGCGGGGCATACCGATGGCGAGACGGACGGTGACGAAGTATCGCGAGGAAATGGGGATTGGCTCATCCAGGGAGCGGTGAAGACTCTGGGGCGACGTATAGCGTGCGCTCTTTTTCGTAGATTACCATGCCGGGACCGCCGCCCTTCATGTGACGGACGTAGCGTTGGAGGGTGTAGTCTACGGGTGCGGTTGTTGTGCCGCGAGCCTGGCTATAGTAAGCGGCGAGGCTGGCGGCTTGTTCAATGGTACTGCGGGGGATTTCGCGCCCGGCCGCTTTGATGATGACGTGCGCACCTGGTACACCTCGGGCATGGAGCCAGATATCGTTGGCTGTTGCCTGGTGAAAGGTGACTTCTTCGTTTTGGCGGCTGTTCTTGCCAATCAGCACGGTAAAACCATCACGGCTCTGCAGGTGCAGAGGAGTGCCACCGCCCGGCGGGACGGGTTTTCCTTTGAGAGGTTTCCCGCCTTTGCCTTTCCTGGCCGTCTTCTGAGCTTTCTTCTCTGGTAATTTTTGCGCGCCACGCATATAGCCAGCAGCCTGGACTTCGGCTTTGACCAGGGCAACTTCTGCAGGAGTATCGGCCAGCATGAGGTCGGCCAGGAGTTGATCGATGGTGGCTAATTCGGTGGCATTCTGCTCGATCTGGGAAGGAAGAAGTGCCGCGGCGCGGCGCAATTTATGATATTTGTTGAAAAGGCGGTTGGCGTTGCCTACAGCATCGAAGCGGGGATCAATAGAGAAGGTGAGGGTAGGCGCATTTTCCTGGCTCTCACTCTCAAAAAAGTTTTGCAGCGTGACACTCGACAGCCCCTGTTGCACCTGATGTTGATGAGCGAGGAGTAGTTCAGCCTGTAAGCGATATTGCGCTGCTTCACCGAGGGCGGTAAGCTCCTGCTGCAGGAGGTCGACTTTGCGCTTGCAGCGGTCGCGTTGTGTTTGCAGGACCTTGCGAATGGGGTTACGTACGCCTTCCATGGCGTCTCGCCACTCGCTGCGAGCATAGAAGTCGTCGAGCAGGATGTTAATTGATGGCGATTGGCGGATGCGAACACCTGATACATCCTGATACTGTTCCAGCACATACGGGGCAAAGGCTAAAGGAGCTGCCTGAGTTGCGGAGAAAATGGCAGACTGGTTTTCTCCTGTTGCAATACGCTCGACAAGTTGGGGTTGCCAGTGATGATTATCAAAGAGCACAGCCAGTTCATGCACGTTCCAGGCCAGTTCATCCCATAGCTCGGCTGTCGTGCCAGCCAGCGACGATTCCGTCTTGCCGGTAGTACGGTAAACCGCTTCTCGGGCGATAAGAGGGCTAAAGCCGAGGAGGTGATGTGTCAGTAGCTGCCAGAGTGTTGGCTCTCCCACAGCGCGTTTACGCGGCTTTGTTACGGTGGTTGGTAAGGGTTGCTCAACTTGCTCCAACTGATCTCTAGCACAAAGAGCCAGTTCAGCCGCCGAGACTGTTAGCTGGTTCTAACTTTGGCAGAGTTTGCCCCGCGAAGGTACGCTGCTGCGCGGGAGGAGGCACGTATTGGATATTGGCAGTAATAGTGCGGTAGCGGTTGATTTCAGCACCAACACGTTTCAAACTGCCAAGGATCATGTTGTGCTCATCGCAGAAGATAATGTTACTGAGACGCCCCATAATTTCGATGATGAGATGGTAATGAGAACGCTCCTGGCTTTCGGGGCTGATACGGTGGCTCGCTATCAACTCAATGACACGCTCCCAGCGGGGCTGCTGTATAGCTTCTATGCGCGCGCCCTCGAGGTATTTACGCAGTAACATGACAAATGGTGGCGGTTCACTCTGTATCCTGGTGGGCTTACGCGCGGTAATATGCGCCCGCGCCAGTTGTGGGTGAGTTGAGAGGTAGAGCCAGCGGTTCTGGCCGCCTCCCGCGCCACTATCTTGCATGGCTGGAGCATAACATTGGATGGCTATAGCATGTTCTGTGGGTTGAATAATGGTGTCTATACGTGCATTCGCCAAAAGGGTACGCCATTCGTCAGCGACTGCCGCCAGTGTTATTGCGTCTACATGCATGCGTTTGTCCATCCTATCTATTATTTTCACGAGGGCAAGATTCAAGCTCAAAAGTTACTACTACCGAAATTGCCTGTTGTTGTTGTACAATATTAATCGGAACGATGAAACCCCAGCGGGAAAAGAAGAAGGTTCGGGAACACCCCAAACCTGTCAGGGAGCTTTGCCTCCTATCCCTCTGTTTTCCACAGCCATGATGCCGTTTTAGCTTAAGAAGTATATCTGCGACTGAGATAGCAGGTTAGCCAGAGACTACACGAACGAGATAATCGTCAGTATAGCAAAAGTGTAGGCCGGCGTATACCAGCTAATACTCTGAGCGCCAGTAGCGTTAGGAAAACGTATGCAACTTGAGACGGAGCAGACTGTGTCCCAGCAGTACCGCAGCCCCTCCAACCCGAAACGTGGACTCCTCTTTGTTCTCTCGGCACCATCCGGTACGGGAAAAGATAGCGTTATTCACGCGCTCAAAAAACAAGGTATGGATTTTTACGTGGTTGCTTCAGTCACTACGCGCGCACCTCGCGCCGGTGAAAGCGAGGGCAACCCCTATCACTTCGTGAGTCAAGAGCAATTCACGCGGCTTGTCGAGAACGATGAACTGATTGAGTATGCCAATGTCCATGGAAATTGGTATGGTCAACCGCGCAAGGTGATCAGAGATCAACTGAACGCGGGGCATGATGTGCTGCTCAAGATAGACGTCCAGGGGGCAGCCACGATACATCAGAAGGTGCCTGAAGCAATTTTTATTTTTTTAGTTCCCAGTTCTCTAGAAGAATTGGAACAGCGCCTGACCGACCGTCAAACGGAGTCTGAACCGGAACTGATGAGAAGACTGGCTGATGCACGCAAAGAACTGGCACAACAGCACTGGTATGACTATATTGTCGTCAATCGACAAGGTCACCTGGAGGAGGCAGTGGATCTGTTACGGGCCATTATGCAGGCAGAACATGCTCGAACACATCAGCGCAACATTACTATTTAAGGATATCAAGGAGGCATTATGCAAGGAGACATTAGGAGAGAAGAAGAACGTTTTGTACAATCGGCGCACGCAAGAGCGCAACCTGGCAATGGAATTAGTACGTGTGACCGAGGCCGCGACGTTAAGTGCGGGGCGCTGGATGGGCAAAGGTAATAAGGAGATGGTTGACCAGGCCGCTGTAGATGCCATGCGTCATGCACTCGATGGCGTTGATATGAACGGGGTTGTGGTGATTGGTGAGGGTGAGAAGGACGAGGCTCCCATGCTTTATATTGGCGAGAGAGTAGGGAATGGTTCATCGCCCGAAGTTGACGTAGCAGTCGATCCAGTAGATGGAACACGTTTACTCGCACTCGGCCTTCCTGGAGCGCTGGCAGTAGTGGCTATTGCAGAACGTGGAACGATGTATTCGGCCCCTCCAGGTGTCTATTACATGGAAAAGATTGCTGTAGGCCCAGCTGCGAAACACGTCATTGATATCAACGCGCCCATCATGGTCAACCTGGATCGCATTGCCCGCGTTCGAGACGCGCGCATTGATGATTTGACAGTGGTTATTTTAGATCGACCTCGTCACCAGGAAATTATCCGGCAAATTCGCGAAGTCGGCGCGCGCATTCGCTTGATTACGGATGGCGATGTTTCCGCGGCTATTCAAGCAGCGATGGAGGACTATACAGGCGTAGATGTGTTGATAGGCATTGGAGGAGCGCCAGAAGCGGTTTTAGCGGCAGCAGCTATTAAATGTATCGGTGGAGAAATTCAGTGTAAAATTTGGCCGCGTTCAGACCAGGAACGAGAGAAACTCAAAGCCGATGGGATAGATCTCGACCAGGTATTTCGAGTGGATGACCTGGTAAGAGGTAACGATGTATCGTTTGCAGCAACGGGAATTACCAGTGGAGAATTGCTAGATGCCGTCCAGTATTTTGGATGGGGCGCTCGCACTTCCTCAGTGATGATGCGTTCTCATTCTGGAACTGTACGCTACATTCAAGCACGGCATAAGTGGCGCAAAGGGGGAATCAGGCAAGGTTAATTTCCACAATAACCCAACCAGTTTGCTACTGAATGAACAGGGATTCTGATTTTGTGGTTCAGTCGGCTTATGATAATTTCTGCAATTTTTCGATGACAGCATCTGCGACTTGCGAGGTGCCTACAGCAGTGGGATCATCGGGACGAGGTTTCAAGTCATAAGTGACGTTCTTACCTTCGGCAATTACCTGGGCTATAGCCTTTTCCAGGCGGTTGGCTGCTTCTCGCTCGCATAAGTGACGAAGCATGAGTACTCCTGAGAACATCATTGCCATGGGATTCACTTTATTCAGCCCGGCATATTTGGGCGCACTGCCGTGAACAGGTTCAAAGATTGCATACTGACTGCCAATATTCGCACCAGGGGCAACGCCGAGACCCCCTATCAGGCCCGCTGAGAGGTCAGATATAATATCACCGTACAGATTGGGCAGAACAAGGACATCATACGTTTCAGGTTTCTGCACTAATTGCATACACATATTATCTACGATGCGATCCTCAAATTGAATATCAGGATATTCCTTAGCAACTTCCTGGGCAGTAGAGAGGAACAAGCCATCGGAGAACCTCATAATATTGGCTTTGTGAACCGCGGTGACTTTGCGGTGACCGTTAGCACGAGCATATTCAAAAGCAAACTTGACAATACGACGTGTTGCCATCACAGAGATAAACTTGATGCTCATAGCGGAATCGTTGTTGAGACGGGTACCGGTGGTTTGAGCAATTGTCTCGATGATCTCTTCGTATTCGGGCGTTCCTCTTTGGAATTCGATGCCGGCATATAAATCTTCTGTATTCTCACGAACAATTGTCAAATCAATATTATCATAACGCGAGCGCAGACCCTGGTATGTTTTTGCTGGTCGCAGATTGGCGTAGAGGTCGAGTTTCTTACGCAGCAGCACATTTGCACTGCGGAAACCTTTCCCAATCGGCGTGGTTATAGGTCCTTTTAAACCCACTTTTGTCCGTTTAATGGATTCAATGACTTCATCAGGTAAAACTGTGCCATGTTTCTCCAAAACTTCTAAGCCTGCCTGGTAAACTTCCCAGTTGAACGTTACGCCAGTTGCCTCAAGTACACGACGTGTCGCTTCTGTAATTTCTGGCCCGGTTCCATCGCCAGGAATTAGCGTTACTGCATGCGACATGAAATCCTCCAACTACCAGACCTTATCCATACACGGGCAATTAACCTATGCATGATTATATCACTATGGCAGCTAATGTTTTCCGGTGAAGTTACCAGGTCAAGCGCAAGGCAGCCGTTCATCGTCCCCCGGAAGCGGCTGCCTTCATCATCCCCCGGATGCGGCTGGACGCAATAAATTGGGTCCATACATTCGTGTGCTATACGCCACGCCTGGCACGACTGGAGGTTGTTTTCTTTGTGGATGATGCTCGAGCTGACGTTTTCCTACCGGTCGATGCTTGAGTTGATTTTTTTTTGGTAGTCGAAGCACGGGCCGTTGTTTTCCTGGTTTTTTCAGGCTCTGCTGCTAGCTGTTTATTATCCGCAGGCGCTGCGCTCTTTTTTGAAGGTGTTGTTGTTCGTCGCCTGGTTTTCGTGCCAGCTACTCCTGGCTCAACTTCCGCAGCTCCCGTGGCTGATTTCTTGCGGGTCGCGCGAGGAGTTGTCTTTTCGTCCAGTTGAGGTTTCTCCTCGGTGCTACGCTGTTCCGCGATAACCTCTGCATAGCAGACAGGGTCTTGCCCAACACGGGGGATAACCATCAGTCCACCACAGTTTGGACAAAGTTCGGGCACAGGACGCTCCCAGATGGCGAAATTGCAGGTAGGATAATTGCTACAGCCAAAGAACACCCGCTTCTTCTGCTTTGTTTTGCGCTCAACCAGGTCACCGTTGCATAGCGGACATAAAGCGCCTGTCTTATTCATAAAGGAGCGACGGTAGCGACATTCCGGAAAGCCTGAACAAGAGATGAAGCGACCAAAACGACCGGTGCGAATAACTAAATTGCGACCACAATCGGGGCAGAGTTCATCAATTTCTTCGACAGGCTTCTGTACACGATTCATTTCTGCTTCAGCTTTTTCCATGCTTACTTTGAATCCGCCATAGAAGCCGTGTAAAAACTCTGTCCATGATTGTTTTCCTTCCTCGACATCGTCGAGTTTCCGTTCCATATCGGCGGTAAAACTGGTATCGACAATATCGGGGAAGTGTTTATTCATGACCTCGTTGACCGTTTCGCCCAACCAGGTTGGTATAAAGCGACGTTGCTCCTGGTCTACATAACCACGATCCTGGATGGTACTGATAATGGGCACATAGGTACTAGGGCGTCCAATACCCTGCTCTTCAAGCTCTTTAATTAAGCTCGCCTCCGTATAACGTGGAGGGGGTTGTGTAAAATGTTGCTCAGGCTCTAAGCGGTGCAGATCAAGTATTTCTTGAGCTAACAGGGCTGGCAGGAGCTTTTCATCCTCTTCACGAGGCCAGACCGCATAAAAACCAGGGAATTTGAGATGAGAACCTGTGGCTCTAAAGACATACTGGGAGGCCACGATATCAACACGGATGGTATCAAAGACAGCAGGAGTCATAAAGCTGGCGACAAAGCGGCGCCAGATAAGATTATATAATTTAAACTGCTCAGGAGTTAGATAAGGTTTGACAATCTGCGGCGTTAATGTGACGTCGGTTGGGCGAATTGCCTCATGAGCATCCTGAGTGGTAGCTTTGGCTTTCCCTGTGCGACCAAGTCCGACGTAGGGCTGTCCATATTCCGACGCGATGTAGCTTTTGACTTTTGCCTGTGCTTCATCAGAGATACGGGTTGAGTCAGTACGCATGTAGGTAATTAAACCCTGGTGACCACGCTCGCCCATTTCAATGCCTTCATAGAGATGCTGGGCAAGGCTCATAGTTTTCTTGGGCTTGAAGTAGAGCCGAACGGAGGCTTCCTGCTGCATGGTACTGGTGGTATAGGGTGGGTATGGCTGGCGGCGCTGTTCTTTCTCCTCTATCTTCAAGACGGTGTAGGTGGCGCCTTTTAAGTCAGCCAGAATGGCGTCTGCCTCTTCTTTAGAGGATATTTTAATGCGCCCTTTTTCAGTCGCTGGTACCTTTGCCCCATTTAACGACACGGGCGGAGTCTGTTCTTCACCTTCCGCAGCGTTCTCCTGATTGTTGAAAGCATTCATATCTTTAAGGCGTGTAAGTAAATTGGCTTCAAAGCGTTCTTGCTGCTGGTGTTTGCTGAGGGTGGCAGTGATACTCCAATATTCTTCTGGAATGAAGGCGCGAATCTCCACTTCGCGGTCGCAAATGAGCCGAAGTGCAACTGACTGGACGCGGCCTGCACTGGTGCCAGACTGTATACGTCGCCAGAGCAAGGGGCTGATTTTATAGCCAACGAGACGATCCAGGACGCGGCGAGCCTGTTGTGCATTGAAGAGGTCCTCGTTGATCTCACGCGGTTTTTTGACAGCATCCTGCACGGCTTTTTTGGTGATTTCGTTGAAGACGGCTCGATGTGGGTTCTGGAGCCCCAGTGTTTGTTTCAGAGACCAGGCAATAAATTCGCCCTCGCGATCGGGGTCTGGGGCAAGGATTACTTCGTCGGCGCGCTTTGAGGCCGCTTTCAGGTCGTTAATGAGTTTATCTTTTTTCTCAATTACTTCGTATTGTGGCGCAAAGTCTTTGCGCGTATTTACCCCCAGTCCCTTTTTCGGGAGGTCCATGATATGGCCCATTGAAGCTCGGACTTCAAAATCCCGTCCTAGAAATTTTTCAATGGTTTTTGCTTTTGCTGGTGATTCTACTATCACAAGTTTCTTTGTCATTTAAATTATTACCTGATCTTGTATTTTTTAACTCAACTCACGAGTTTACGAATATGTAGTTCTTCGCTTCTTCATCCTTTAGAGAAGGGAAGATTTGTAGCGACCCTGCGAGGATCAAGACCCAAATATATGAGTATTCTGTCTCAATGGATAGAATAGCTTATGTTGTCAATAGGATAACTATCTATTTTCATGAAACGATGCGCTCTATCGGAAAATTCCCTCTCTTGCTAGCCACCGGAGGCGGCGAGGGAAATAAGAAATAAGAAGAATATCTCCAATTAGCCCTGAGAGGTTTTGAGCTAACTTGACCTGTTTGCCCTCCCATGCTATGCTGCATTCATCACAACATACCAGTATATATCCGCGCTGCTTTGGAGGAACAGTATGCGAAAACAGAGGCCATCCGACAGGATGCCCCGAAAGAGTCTGCACTCAGGGCAGAGCAAGAAGAATACAAAACGCACTGAGCCGCCTGCTGAGCGCCCAGGTACCACAGTTACCGGCGGCCAGCACAGCGTATACCATCTTAAACGGCGCACTTCCCTTCGCGCAGGAATTGCGGTCGTAGGAGGTCGAACAGCGGGGGCTTTGAGCCGTCGACTGCATTTAGGCGGAGGTACGAGTGTAGTTGGTCTTGTTGCGCAACGGATGTACCCAAATATTGTTGGTCATCTTGCAACGCAGTTAGAACATGGAAGTGTGGTTGTTACAGGAACCAATGGCAAGACGACAACGAGCGGGTTCATTGCTGCTATTCTGAGTGATGCCGGTCTGCGCGTGTGGCGCAACAGAGAAGGTTCTAACTTGATGGGAGGGATTGCCAGCTCGCTGGTCATACGAGCCCTCCCCAATGGACATTTACGTAGAGGCGGGCGGGCAATCTCGATTCTCGAGGTGGATGAAGCTGTCGTGCCACAGGCAGTGCAGTCGGTTCAAGCACGCGTGATAACGTTCACCAACCTGTTCCGCGACCAACTTGATCGCTATGGAGAAGTTGATAGCGTTGCTGCACGATGGCAACAGACTTTGAGTTCACTCTCAACTGATACCATTCTCGTTCTGAACGCCGATGATCCTACCACGGCATATCTAGGTGAGATGTTCACTGGTCGAGTGGTGTATTTCGGAATTGATGATCCCGCACTTGATCTGGCGACACAGCACAGAGCAGATGAAAGGCACCAGGTTATCGATACTCGTACCTGTCCGCGGTGTGGGGGAGAATATAGCTATGAGCTACGCTTTTTCAGCCATATGGGCCATTACCAATGCACAGGTTGTGGGCGCCAACGCCCCCAACCCGATGTGCGAGCTGTCAAAGTGCGATCCGATGACTTTGACCGGATGCGCATCGACATTGCCAGTTCTGTCAAAGTGGCAACGGCAAAACAGCAACAGGAGATAATTATTCCTCTGCCGGGAATTTATAACGTCTATAATGCCCTGGCAGCGACTGCAGTAGCTCAGGCACTTGAAATAGGCTGGGAACCGATAGTGACAGGGATTGAACAATTCAAGCCTATATTTGGACGTGGTGAACGCCTACAAATTGAAGGGCGTACCCTACGATTGTTGCTGGCAAAAAACCCAACAGGCTTCAATGAAGTGCTACGGACACTTTTTAGCGAGGGAGCAAGACGGCACGTTCTATTTGTGCTCAATGATAATATTGCCGACGGCCGCGATATTTCCTGGATATGGGATGTAGATTTCGAGCGCGCAGTCCATCAAACCATGACGCTTGTAGTGGCTGGTAGTCGCGCTTTGGACCTGGCTCTACGCTTAAAGTACGCAGGTATAGCTCAGGACGAAATGACTATAGTAACCACATCTCCTTTGCGAGCTATGAAACGTGATACAGCTCAGACTACCCGCAATAAACGTCAACGAAAGAATAGAAGTGTGAGGGTTGTTGAAGAAACGGGCGGAGAAGCACTTAACGACGTAGCGACACAGCGCTATGGTATTGCCGAAGCACTTGATAGAGCAGTTCGTCAGACACCTGTAGGTGAAACATTGTTTGTTGTACCGACGTATACTGGATTACTGGAAATACAGCGCGAGCTAGAGCGGCGAGGACTGACGCCTCACTACTGGGAAGGTAGAGACAGTTGAAGGACCGAAATTCTCCACATCTGACGCTCACATTGGGGCATCTCTATCCTGATCAATTAAATTTGTATGGGGATCGCGGCAACATTCTCGTGCTCCGTCAACGCTGCCAGCAACGTGGTATCAAATTGCTGGTAGTCAGCCTGGGCGTTGGTGACGCTTTAGCACCAGATGAGTATGATATGTTGTTTATTGGTGGGGGTCAGGATAGGGAGCAGGCACACCTTGCTCAAGATTTACATGAGACCAAGGGTATCGGGTTATGGGCTGCAATTGAGGATGATATGCCAGTGCTGGCGGTCTGTGGAGGTTATCAATTGCTAGCGCATTATTACCGACCTGCCAGCGGCCCCGACATGCGAGGATTAGGGGTTTTCGATGCGTGGACGATTCACAAGGGACCACGTGTCGCACGGTGCATTGGAGATATCGCCATCAGCTGGAATGGGAGTACGCTGGTTGGTTTTGAGAATCATGGAGGTCGTACATATTTGGGAACCGCTCAACCCCTGGGAAAAGTACTCAAGGGCCATGGTAATAATGCAGAAGATGCTTCAGAAGGGGCTATCTATCGCAATGCCTATGGAACGTACATGCATGGTTCGCTCCTGCCAAAAAATCCGCATTTCGCCGACTATTTGATTGGATTAGCACTTCGGCGGACGTATGGGAAGAATGACTGGGTAGATGCTGCAAGCTTTGAAGAGGAAGGCGACTTGACAAATGGGGCGACAACTCCAGATAATCCTGAGGCAACTGATTATGACCCATCGGTAGTGCTTACGCCGCTCGATGATCGACTGGAATGGGAAGCGCATGCTTTTCTGCTTGAACGAATGGGATTACAGAACGAGGCTGTTGCCGCATTGCGGACTCACAGCTATTGAACAGAACAGTAAGTTGTCGTACCAAGAACGAGGACGGTGAAAGAAATGAGTTTCGACCGATCGCTAGCTCGCTGTTCTTTCTGCGGCCGCCGCCCACCGGATGTCCACCGCATGGTAGCCGGTCCTGGCGCGGCTTATATCTGCGATGCTTGTCTACAACTATGTAATGATATTCTGCATGATGCAACGCCTTTCTCGGCCAAAGCACTTGAACTGGCTTCACGGCCACCGGTTGTGATTGCTGCGCCTCAAGAAATTGAACAGAGTACGCCGGCTATGCCTCGAGAGCCTACACGCAGCGTGACAATCGAACTGGAGCAGAAGCAGCAGGGCATGGTGTTGTTGCTACACCAGCTACAGTTCTTCGAGATGCATTTTGAACTCCATTATCTGTGGATCAGGCCACCTTTCAGGGCTGGCTTTGCATTCGTGCCACGTATTATTTTCCTGCTCAAGGATAATACCGGAGCGCAGTGGATGGGAGACCGCGGGGGAATGCTCCTGGCCCGTCCGGAACTGATGGGTGATGCGGACCAGGCGGTCTATCAAGGAAGCGCACGCTTTCGCCCACTACCCTCAGCAGATGCACATTCGATGACAGTGCTTGCAGCAGATCCGTTTGCTCAATTTGAGGAAATCATGCCAAAACCCTGGCAATTTGAGATCACCTTTTAGGTGGAGCTCCATCATAAAAGAAGTGCCAGGGCGACCCGAGTGATCGACCTGGCACTTCTTTTATTTGTTACCGATTTGTGACTATTGTATTACGGAGACAAAGCAACCACCAGGGCTGTCTGCGCACGCTATTGGAGTTCTGGTACCAACAAGCCATAGCCACCACTCGCCAGGCGATACATGACATTCACGCTATTGGTGGCCTCATTAAAGAATGGGAAGAAATTTAGTCCCAATGTCTCCATCTGTGCAATGGCCTCCTGGTCACCCATCGGTTTGGTAGGCACGCGACGAATCTCAACTATTTTTGACCATATCTCTTCGTTGCTTTCCTTATCAATGGAGGGCGCTCGCTGTTGAGAAGGCTGTTCAGCGCTATTTTTCTCAGAGGCAGTCGCGGCCATCTCTGCTTCTTCCAGAGGAGAAAGGCTACCCGCACGGGATAGAGAAAGCACTTTCACATGTAAGTTACGATGGCGCTTTGTGGAGGTTTGGCGATCTTTCTGGCGGCCAAGCTGGGCAATAACTTTGTCCAGGGAGAGGTCCAGCGCTGTTTTTGCATTGAGCGCCCGTACCTCACTGCGTACAGGATGAGTGGCACTAAAATGAGTGGCACTAAAGAGAGCAAGTTGGACGGCAAAGCGGTCACTTGCACTGCGTGTTTGCTCTTCTGTCACCGTTATCTCAACACGAGCCGTGTCATCAACAAGACGAGACAGGCGTTGCACTTTCCGTTCGATGTACTGACGTAACCGAGGAGTGACATCTGTCTGCTTACCATTAATGATGATTTGCATGTATTTCTCCTTCCGTTCCAGCATCACACGAAACAAAAGAGGTTTATCCAGATCAGGTAGATTGATTGGTTACACTTCTATTATATCACCTGAGCAGTGAAAAGTGGTGCAGGCAGAGTAAAATGGTATCTTTTTGAGATCACTTTGAGATGTTTTTGAGATGACGCAACATGAAAAAGATGTCATGTTACCTGGTCAATTTTCATGGTATACTTACTTCCAGAATGAACATTATGTCATCATTGCACAGAACAATTTCATAAAATGTTCATTCATTGATGGTATGCTGGCTGTAGCGTTAAAATAACCTTTTGAAGTTACATCGATTTGTGGAAGGCGCGTGGCTTATGAGTCAGTTACCAGGGAATCAACATATTACTTACCAGTTACAGTACCGCAAATGTGGAAAGGCCTCATGTAGCACTTGCCGCGATGGACAGGGGCATGGTCCTTACTGGTATGCCTATTGGCGTGAAGGATCGCGCCTACGGTCAGGCTATATCGGCAAAGTTCAGCCGACGGGGGTCGCGAAAAACCCAGCAATTCATTCAAACACGGAGAGAAATTTAGCTATAAAACCTGAAGAAGCAACTCCTGCGATGATTTAGTCCACATACAGGTTTTCCGCGTTTTGAATACTGTGATAGAATACATCTATTACGATATTCCAATGGGGTACCAAGATGAAATGTCCATTATGTGGAGGTACCGAGTCGCGAGTAAAGGATTCGCGCGATATCGGTGATGCTATCCACCGGAGACGCGAATGCGAACAGTGCAAGGGGCGATTCAGTACCTACGAGCGAGTTGAAAAATTTCACCTGATGGTGATAAAGCGTGACCAACGACGAGAAGATTTTGACCGGCAGAAGCTTTATGTCGGTATTCGTAAAGCTTGTGAGAAGCGCCCGTTACCAGTAGGTGAGATTGAGAATGCAGTGGAGGAGATTGAGCAGGAACTCTATCGATTAGGCCGCCAGGAAGTGCACAGCCATGTTATCGGCGAGCTTGTGATGGAACACTTGCAACGTATGGATAAGATAGCCTACATCCGCTTTGCCAGCGTCTACCGCTCTTTTGGCGATGTTGAGACAATGTTTGAGGAAATACAAAACCTGCTGAATAGAGCCAAGCCAGCGACGGAGGAGTAAACAGACGTAATGGCACAAGGCTCACATAAGAACCAAGAGAGAACCTGGCAACCGAAGTCCGCCAGGTTCTCTCTTGGTTTGTGCAAAATTTAGGAATAAGACGATGAGGACGAAAATGCTGTACGCCTATCTGGTGGCTCAGTGATCGTGCACGCGGTGTTCGGCCCTACGCAGGCGGCGGCTGAGCACAGAAAGAAGCTTTAGTGCGATATCGGGATTGCTATGTATAGCTGCACGAAAATCCCAGACGGGCAATAGCAAGGCCGTGACATCATCTACGGCGGTAACAGTGGCCGAACGCGGTAAATCATCAAGAAGAGCCATCTCACCTAACACTCCACCCGGACCTTCTGTACCTAGAACATCCTCAGCTTTATCTGGATTGATCGCCTGGGTAATGCGTACAGTACCACCGGTCAGTACGTAAAGCCCAACGCCTGTGTCGCCTTGTGAGAACAAGGTGCTACCGGCGCTGTACTTGCGTTCCTGGCAACTTTTGGCAAGTGCCTGCAGTTCTTTCTTGTTGAGGCTTGAAAATAAATCGACGTGCTTCAGGGTATCTTCGTACATATTCGAAAGCTCCTTCATATCATTTCTTGTGGGAGTTTTCCGATACTCCAGGCTGGTCTATCGTTAGACTGTATTCTACCACAACCTTCCAACTAATCCTAGTACGAGCGGACCGGGCGACCCAAGGGTCGCCCCTACAATGGACGTACGGGGGTCGGGGCTTTTGACTTTCTTGATGAGACACAATACAATGGGAAAAAGAGAATGGTATCAAAACAGATACATGGCATACACTCCGAACAAGTCAAGGGATTGAGGAAGATAGATTTGCATGTCAACACAGGACAAAACAGCGGCTGAAATGAGGTTACAGGCTGGTATCACAGCTTATAGCGAGGGCAAGTTTGAGGTGGCGGCAGACGCTTTTATAGAGGCGGAAAAACTGTTTCGACAAGCAGGCGATGTTAAACGCGCGGGAGATAGTCGCTCGCTGCTGGCAGATGTGCAGCGCGAGAACAACCTGGTTGAGCAAGCGATTAGCAGTTATAAGCGCGCGATGAAGCTGTATCACGAAGCAGGAAGGCCATTGAACGAAGCGCAGGCGGCTCTCGCAATTGGACACCTGGAGCGGCAACTGGCACACCTGGAACTGGCGCAGGAAGCCTATGAGAACGCGGGAAGGCTGTATAGTATGGCGCAGGGCGGCTATGCACTGGGGGAGGGTAATGTAGCGTTCGCACTGGGGCATATCGAATTACAACGCGGCAACACCGATTATGCTACAGCGTACTACCAGCAGGCTATTCGCCATTTTAGCAATGCGCAAGATAGCATCAATGAGGCGGATGCGCACCGTAGTCTCGCCGATATTCTCCGCCTGGCACGACGTTTTGATGAGGCGACATCAGGTTATCAGCGCGCTCTTGATGTCTACCAGGCACATAAGGACAAGTATGGCATCGTTGATACGCTCACAGGATTGGGGCGTATATACCTGGACCAGCAGAGGTTAGACGAGGCGGATGATACGTTTGCTGAGGCAGTCGAACAAGCACGCGCATTGGAATACGAATTGGGCGAGGCGGATGGAAACCTGGGGTTGGCCGAGGTTGCTCAATTGCGGGGTCAGGCAGACCAGGCCTTGACCAGCGCCCAATTAGCTCTCCAAAAATATACAGAGAGACAAAACGCCCTGGGCACGGCTCACGCAAATCGCTTACTGGGTGAGATCAATACACAGCGAGGACAACTCTCCTATGCGAACTCGACAATGGAGCGAGCATTACGGACGTATAAAGCGATCTCGTACCATATTGGACAGGCAGAAACATTGGCGGGGCTTGGTGAGATTCAGCAGCGGCGAGGCTTTTTAGCAACGGCGGCCCAGACCTATAGCGAAGTGCTGACACTGGCACATAAGCTTCAGAATGAACTGGTAGAATGTAGAGCTTTGCTGGGTATGGGCGAGGTCTATCGCAAGCAGGGACGTACGGCCCAGGCAGGCGTATACTATCGTGATGCTCAATTTCGTTTGGAGCATTTGGGAGAAGAGTTGGGAGTGGCTGAGGCGCTTATTCGCCTGGCACGCCTGGCTGTCTATGGCGGACAACTGGATGAGGCAAGCTCTTTTCTGACAAAGGCCGCGGCCCGCCTTGCAACATCGACATATGAGACCCATGTATCGCCTTTCTTTTTGCTGGTGCAGGGGCAGTTGGTGTTCACACAGGGTGATTTTGCGCAAGCAGCAGCGCTTTTCAACGCTGCATATAAGCAGGCTGAGGGATTGCAAGAGCCATTGCTCGCTGCTGAGTCACTGCTAAGCGCGGCCAGGGTAAAACTGGCACAAGGGGAGATAGATTCCACGACAACACTCTTTACGGAGGCGGGGCGTCAATTCCAGTTGATCGAGAGTACAGATGGTGACGGAGCAGCCGTTCTGGGAATTGCGCAGACACTTATCGGCCAGGAGCGCTGGGAGGAGGCTATTCAGCGCTGTGAGGCGGCATTAACGCGGTTCAATCAGAGCGATGATCTGGTAGGGCAGGCCGATACCATGCTTGCGCTCGGATTGGCCCATCGCGGTGATGGTTCGTTAGAAGAGGCGTCAGCAGATTTTGACATGGCATTGAAGCTGTATCAAGAACAGCAGCAACCACTGGGTGAAGCGGATACGCGCTACGAACGAGCAGGAATATATTTAGCGCAAGGAAAGCTGGATGACGCCATCGACGAGTTGAGCAGGGCAATTGGACAGGTTGAGCAGGTCATGAAAACCTTGAGTACGCCACAGCAGTGGAGTATGTTCCTGCGGCAGTATCCGCAGTTTTATGCGCAATCAGCCATTACCCTGGTACGATTGAACCGAGATACAGAGGCGTTAGTACAACTGCAATCGTTTGCGCAGATCGTGGGAGCCGCTACAATTGTAGAGCAAATTAGAGCATACGAAGAGACGATACCTACAAGCAGCGACGATATGACGGAAGAAGAGATACGGGCGAATAAAGACCTGGTTAAGCGATTAGACCAATTACGGAAAAAGTTGAAAGGGTGAGCTATCATAGCTTGCCATGTAGACGCAAACAGCTTATGATACAGGGAAGTAAATTGCATACTTTCAGTAGGAAATATATTATTGCCGAGAGGAAACCTTTGTAATGGATATGCGGTTCTTACGTGGTAATCCACAAGCCCCGAAGGGGCATGCCATTTTTATAGCGCGAAGTACTGATGACCCAAGGACTGTCTTCTGCACGTATTGTATAGTGCCACCAACGCCGTTATCGTTAGCAAAGTACCTCCCCTCTTTCCTGGCCGCGCAGTTGCCGCCTGAGGAGCTACGGGAAGCGGCAAATGTCAATGTGATGCCGATCCCCCCGATGTTGGAAGAAGGCACCAGCTTAGAGCACTTGCAGATGCTGGCCGATCGTCGCGATGACGACCTGTGCGACATTGGTTCTATCAATCCAAAGGATGAAGGGGCGCGGATGCAGCGAGTCGCGGAGGGTTGCCAGGAGTATGGGCAGCTGTATCTCAACTATACACTCACCTTCGAGGCTGTAGTATCATCTCCTGCTCAGATGGATCAACTGGAAGAGCCGGGTACCCCATTGGATGACCTGGACACGGAAGAGCTATTGCTTCAGACGATGACCGACCGCGAGCGGCTGACAGAATTAGGGAAGATGGTAGGGGTGGCCCGGTACGCATTGGAAGGGCACGATACCAACCTGCTGCAAGAGACAAAGCGGAAGATGCAGCGGATCGCGGGACGTTTAGCTGATAAGTATAAGGGTTTCGAGCTGACGAATGCCGCTGTGGATCCAGGTGAGCGAGGTGCGCGATTGGCGGAGTTATACCTGGAACGGGCATTTAAGCTTCTCGATGAGGAGTACGCAGATATTCCACAGATTGAGCGAGCTATTCGCGAACTGCAAAGTTAAAGACATCTGGTCCTAGATTGTGCTAGATGGGGAGAGAGAAAGAGATATGCCTACGATTGGAATGGGCGTCGATATGTCGGCGCTTGTTGACGCCACAGTTGCTGAGAATAGCCAGGAAACTATTGCGGTCGCACGCGATCTTTTACGCAGTGGCGCACCAGCTGCTGAACTCGCGGGGCGGGCGGGATTGATCGCAGCTGCTGGCGATAGTGATGGCCATGCTATAGTGACACTAAGCGCAGCTGCCGCGCTGAGCCGTTGGATGATGGCGGTACCACGTCTTCCAGAACAAGACCCGGAAAGCCATGAACAAGAACTGCCACTCCTGGTGCAGGCCCTGATAGCAACAGCCCCAGCACTGAGAGAAGGGAAGAAGACCGAGGTCAGGTATCCTGATCCACTCTACCCGAGCGGACTAGCAGAGAAAACAGTTGACGATGCAATGCACGAGGCTGTGTATAGCAACGATGCGGTGCATGTTGAACGGCTTCTCCTCGGCCTTTATGGAACAGGCGCGGACTATCGCACGATGGAAGTGCGCACCTATGATGGTATTTCTACGACGTTCCAGGATGCAGGACACCCTCTGATATTTGCGGTACGAGGTTTTCAGTTGTTGGACGCGGTTGAGTGGGGAGAGCGAGCGCCACATATTTTACACTGGCTCACTCCCCATCTCCCATTACATGGAGAAGAACCTCAGTGGGTTCAAGCTGTGCGGGCATTTCATGCTGAGCCCACCCATAGTCTTGCAAGTCTACGCACCCGCCTGTCTGCGCCGAAAGATGTCAATGCACTGCCGCTGCGCAGCTTGATACAGAGCGATGCTGATACAACACAAATTTGTCAGGGTGTTTATGACGCGCTCATGAAGGGAGGAGCATCGTCTCTCGGTGCAGGTTCGGTAATCGCGCTGGCCGCAGCAGATCTCATGCTGAGAGTGGGAGATGGGGATCGCGACGAGTTTGAACGGGCGGCGCATGGACTCCTCTTCACTGCTGCTGTGCGCGTTGTGTTTGGGCGCGTACAGGATATTGCAGCGCTGCCGTTGCTTTATACTGCCGCAGCCTATGCCAATGCACTGTATAAAGAGTTGGGTCAACCCATTCATACGACGGAGACAGCGTCGATGACGGCTTCTTTTGGTGGAGGTTTAATTGCTCCGGCTCTGCTGGAAACATTGAGCGAGCAAGTAGAGGCGCGGGATTACAACGGAGCCGTTTCAACTACACGACGCTATCTGAAGCTTGGTCATGACCCACGGGCGCTGTTTGCCACGATTGGTCTCATGGCTGCTCGCGCGGATGCTGCCGCAGATCAGGGACATACGCTGCAAATCGTGCAGGCGGCTGGCGAAGAATACATGGCATGGCCATCTTCTTTAGCTGACACCAATATCGATGTATTGTTATTTGTGGCGCTGCGAGCTGCTGCGTTTGCCAGGCGTAATACAGTGGTGGATAATTTGTAGGACGTTGCAGCGAAGTGCAGAGGGACAAGGATATTGTGGACAAGGGGATTATGTGAATGTACTATAAGAAGAGTATTTCTGTGCGGCCTAGACTGTTGCTTATCTTTCTGTGTTTAATGAGTATTCTCCTGGTGGGCTGTGATTTGGGGGTTAATCCGGCTCCTACCGTGAAAAAACTGGTGAAGGCGCCTGCTGACAAGCAGGTGTATGTAGTACCTCAAGTGGGTATCAGCGATATCACAACCCTTGATCCTGCGCTGGTACTGGCGGCTGACCAACCTTCGATGAGCGCCGTAGAGATGATTTACAGCGGATTGGTGACGCTGAACGATAATCTCCAGGTACAACCACAACTTGCACAGTCCTGGAGTGTGTCACAGGACGGACTTAACTATACCTTTCACCTGCGCCATAACCTGAAATTCAGTGATGGCACACCGCTTAGCGCGACAGATGTGGCCTACAGTATTGACCGCGCGCTACAACCTGCCACCAAGTCTACTGTTGCTCCTATTTACTTATCGCTGATAAAAGATTCCGATAAAATGTTAGGTGGATTCATACCAACACTGATCAATGATAGTTTGATTACGCCAGATGCGAATACGCTGGTGATCAGTATTAAAAAAAGGGCGCCGTACTTTCTGGCAATGCTTACCTACCCGTCTTCCTTTGTGGTTGAAAAGCGCCTGATTGATACGTATAAAACAGCTTTTACAGATCACCTGACGGAGGGGGGAAGTACAGGCCCTTTTAAGGTTTCACAGTATACACATGGCAAAGAAATCGACTTCGTTCCCAATAGCAACTACTATGGTCCGCAACCGCAACTGCATAAAGTAGTTTTTCCGTTTTATCAACAATCGGACAATGCTTACCACGATTATCTAACGGGCAAGGTCGATACTGTAGGGATCCCGGTCTCTACATTTGCAAACGATAAGAAGCGCAACGATTTCCACCAGATTCCACAGTTATGGATCAATTATTACACCATGAATTACCTGGTGAAGCCATTCGACAATATCCACATTCGCCAGGCATTTGCCCTGGCCATCGACAAAGCAGCGATTGCCAAAGATGTCTGGAAGGGAACGGTATTGCCCACAAATCATATTGTGCCGCAGGGTATGCCAGGTTTTAACCCCAACCTGACCAGCCCAGATGGTACACAGAGTTTAAAAGGGAACCCGGCACAAGCCAGAGCATTGCTGCAAATGGGATTGAAGGAAGAGAACCTTGCAGCATTGCCGCCAATCAAGCTGACGTATGCGACGTCGGCGAATGTAGCCTATTTTGACCTGGAAGTGACATCGATGATCAAGATGTGGCATGACGTGCTGGGCGTCACAATGACACCTGTTGCCATTGATTATAATTCGCTCCTCACCCAGGTTACGCTGGCCACAGGCAATGCTGCGGGCTTGCAGTTCTGGGGGCTAACGTGGGTTGCTGAATACCCTGATCCACAAGATTGGTTAACGCGGCAGTTCGATAGCGGGGTGCCTAATAACAATATGAACTACGGTCAAAATACGAGCAGCAATGTTGCGAAACAGCAGATGCTGCAGCAGCAGTTGGAAAAAGCCGATAGCAACAGCAGCGAGGATGTGCGTATTCAGACGTATCAGCAGGCAGAACAGCAGTTAGTCAACGACGTGGCGTGGATGCCGATGGAACAGGTAACGTCAACCTTCCTACGGAAAACAACGGTCATCGGTATCGTTGACAACGCCCAGGGAATTATTCCTCCCAACGACTGGGCGAATGTTTATATCGGGCAGTATGTATAGGGGAGTGGACCAGGGCGACCGCAAGGGTATGTATATGGTTTACCTATAACATCGTAACCCCCATAATGTCAGTACAACGTACCATATTTACAAGGAGAAGTCACGAATGCGATCTAGCAAGAAGTTAATGACAAGGCTTCTGCCAACATTCCTGGCCTTGATGGGTATGCTGCTGGTGGCCTGTGGTGGTTCAACATCTACAACGCCAACGACCTCCGGCAAAGCAACGCCTGACAAGCAAGTAATGAATTTCCCTTTTGTTGCAGGTATTTCAGATATCAAGACGTTCGATCCGGCTCTGTCGACGGACGCGCCATCTATCGCTGCTATCGACCTGGTATTTACCGGTCTGGTACAGCTTGACGACAATCTTAAGGTTGTACCGCAGCTTGCTGCGTCCTATAGCGAGGGCTCTGATGGCTTGACCTGGACGTTCAAACTGAAACCCAATCTGAAGTTCAGTGATGGCACGGCATTGACCTCAGCGGACGTCGCCTATAGTATTGACCGCGCTCTGCAGCCCGCTACAAAGTCTACCACTGCTCCAATCTACCTGGCCCTGATCAAAGACTCTGATAAGCTGGTGGCGGGCAAGATTAAGACCATTATAGGCGACAGCCTGTTGACGCCTGATCCCAACACCGTCGTCATAATCACCAACAAGAAAGCTGCTTACTTCCTGGATGCGTTGGCCTACTCGTGCTCCTATGTTGTTGAGAAGAGCTTGATTGACAAGTACGGCACGAACTTCACCGACCACCTGACCGAGGGTGGCGGCGATGGCCCATGGAAAGTCAGCGAGTACACGCACGGCAAGCAAATCGTCGTTGTGCCGAATCCCAACTACTACGGTGCCAAGCCGCAATTGACGAAGCTGATTTACCCGTTCTACAAACAGCAGGACACGGTTTACAAAGCTTACGAGGCAGGTCAGGTTGATTATTCCGGAGTTCCTTCCGCCAACCTCGCAGCAGCGAAGACGCTCCCGAACAACCAGTACCAGCAGATCCCGCAGTTGTGGATCAACTACTACACCATGAATTACCTGGTGAAGCCGTTCGACAATATCCACATTCGCCAGGCATTCGACCTTGCCGTTGATAAGGACCTGATTGTCCATAGCGTGTGGAAGGATAGACTACATCCCATCTAACCACATCGTGCCGAAGGGAATGCCGGGCTACAACCCCAATCTCACTGGTCCAGATGGCGTGACGAGCACCAAGGGTGACACGACCAAGGCCAAGGCGCTCTTCCAGCAGGGCCTGCAGGAAGAAGGATGGACGAGCGTAGCACAGGTACCTCCGATTAAACTGACGTATTCAAGTGGTTCTCAAGACGCGGCTAACGAAGTTGCCGCCCTGGTACAGATGTGGCAGACAACGCTGGGTGTCAGTGTCAAAGCGAATCCAGAAGACTTCAACAAATTGTATACAGATACTACCGCAGCAATTAACAATCCAAAGGGACTACAATTCTATGGCCTCTCCTGGATTGCTGACTATCCCGATCCGCAGGATTGGACCACCTTGCAGTTCGATAAAGGCGTCCCGAACAACAACATGAACTATGGTCAGAACAGCACAGCTGACGCGGCCCAACAGCAGCAAGTCCAGCAGGCGCTGGAAGCGGCCGATGTGAATCCTGACCAGCAAGCTCGCTTACAGGCGTACATGCAAGCAGAGCAGCAGTTGGTCAACGATGTTGTCTGGATGCCGATGGAACAGGTGACGGCCAGCCAGGTACTCAAGCCGTATGTCAAGGGTTTGATAACGAATCCACAGGGTTTAACTCCACCCGATGACTGGGGCAACATCTACATTCAGGCACACTAATGTAGCCTATCTTGTGTGAGATTTAATTACGGCCTGACGTAGTACTATGTGCTACCGCTTGCAGCGGTTAACATGCTGACTATTTTCTGGCCCTGCTACGTGAATGTAGTTCAGATAAGGCAAGGGAAAAGTAACTTCAGCCAGGCCAAAGGCAGGGAGTTTACTCGAAGCGTTGGGTGAAAGGAGGGAGTAGCGCACGCAAGAGAAGGTCCCAAAGGATCAGATAACCACACTGGTACTGTGACGATACTATAGTGTTTTCGTCGAACTAGAATTCATTTTTTACAAGGAGAAGTCACGAATGCGACCTAGCAAGAAGTTAATGACAACGCTTCTGCCAACGTTGCCTGGCTTTGATGGGTATGCTGCTGGTGGCCTGTGGTGGGACATCGACAACGACACCAACGACCTCCGGCAAAGCTACGCCCGACAAGCAAGTATTGAATATGCCTTTTTAAAACGGTATTTCAGATATCAAGACGTTCGATCCGGCTCTGTCGACGGACGCGCCCTCCATCCGCTGCTATCGACCTGGTATTTACGGGCCTGGTGCAGTTTGACGACAAGCTCCAGGTGCAGCCACAACTTGCATCGTCCTACAGCCTGAGTTCTGACGGCCTGACATGGACGTTCAAGTTGAAACCCAACTTGAAGTTCAGTGATGGCACACCTTTGACCTCAGCGGACGTTGTCTACAGTATTAACCGCGCCCTGCTGCCTGCTACCAAATCCACGGTCGGCCCGATCTACCTGGCCCTGATCAAAGACTCTGATAAGCTGAATGCGGGAAAGATTACTACCATTATAGGCGACAGTCTGTTGACACCCGATCCCAACACTGTCGTGATTATCGCCAACAAGAAAGCTGCTTACTTCCTGGATGCATTGGTCTACTCGACTTCCTACGTTGTTGAGAAGAGCCTGATTGACAAGTATGGCGCAAACTTCACCGACCACCTGAACGAGGGCGGCGGCGATGGCCCATTTAAGGTCCAAACGTATACACACGGCACGAATATCGTCTTAGTGCCGAACCCCAACTACTACGGGGCCAAGCCGCAGTTGACGAAGCTGATTTACCCGTTCTACAAACAGGTGGACACGAATTACAAAGCGTACGAGGCGGGCCAGACTGACTATTCTACCTGTTCCTTCCGCCGACCTCGCATCAGCGAAGGCGCTGCCGAACAACCAGTATTCGCTGGTGCCGCAGTTGTGGATCAACTACTACACGATGAATTACCTGGTGAAGCCGTTCGACAACATCCACATTCGCCAGGCGTTCGACCTCGCCGTTGACAAGGACCTGATTGTACAAAGCGTGTGGAAGAACACCCTCATCCCCACGAACCATATCGTGCCGCAGGGCATGCCGGGCTACAACCCGAATCTGACAGGCCCTGACGGTGTGGCGAGCACAAAGGGCGACCCGACCAAGGCCAAGGCGCTCTTCCAGCAGGGCTTGACGGAAGAGGGATATACGAGCGTCGCACAGTTACCCTCGATTAAGCTGACGTATCCAAGTGGTACTCAAGATGCGGATAACGAAGTTGCCGCCCTGGTACAGATGTGGCAGACAACGTTGGGTGTCAGTGTCAAAGCGAATCCCGAGGATTTCAACAAGTTGCTCACGGATACTGAGGCAGCACTGAACAATCCTAAAGGCCTGCAGTTCTGGGGCCTCGCCTGGATTGCCGACTACCCCGATCCGCAGGACTGGACCACGCTACAGTTCGGCAAAGGCGCGCTGTACAACCAGATTAACTATGGTCAGAACAACACAGCTAACGCAGCCCAACAGCAGCAAGTCCAGCAGGCGCTGGCAGCGGCCGATGTGAATCCCGATCAGGCTTCTCGCTTACAGGCATATATGCAAGCCGAGCAGCAATTGGTCAACGACGTCGCCTGGTTGCCAATGGAACAGGTGGCTGTCAGTCAAGTACTCAAACCGTATGTCAAGGGCATGGTCTTCAATCCACAGTTGTTAATTCCACCCGATGACTGGGGCAACATCTACATTCAGGCGCACTAACTAGTTGAAGGTTGCTACACTTGTAGCAACCGTAACGAAAAGAGGGACAGTGGTCAGTTTGATCGCTGTCCCTTCCCTCTGTAGCATGTATTTTTGTATCTCCGTTTAATTGACACACCTTCATTATTGTGGAGCCACCAGATTAGAGAGCCAGCAGGTGACCGTCACACACGAGGGCGATACCCGAGCACGAGGGCGACCACAAGGGATCGCCCCTACTATGGACGTTGGGTTTGTCATAGTGGTATTGGTCTCTGGCTGGTTGGGAGTGAGGTCAGGACAGGTGTTTTGCTTGACATTCGTGGAAATGTCACTTAAAATTAGTAAAAGTTCATTTATGTAACATCTGTTAATTTTCACCTATCGGTTTTTGTCTGTGAAAAGGTGCCGTTTCATGGACACTTCTTTTTATAACAGAGACAATAGATGAGCGATGAACTATTGGAATAGAGATTGCTGACCAGGCTGTCTTGAAAACAATTACAACCTCTTTCAAGGGAGCGAGGGGCGTACTATGGTTCAATTCTTGATCAAAAGGTTCATCGGCCTCCTCTTCGTTATCATCGGTGTGACCTTCATCGTCTTCGTCATAGGGGATATTTGTCCCTGGTGATCCAATTCGGACGATGATGGGGAGCCATTTTGATCCAGTGCTCTATGTGCAGTTGAAGCACGCGTACGGGCTGGACCAACCCTTCTTTGTGCAGTACTGGCATTTTTTAACGGGCCTGTTCAGGCTTGACTTTGGACTTTCTTTTGAATATCAGAACCGGCCGGTGTGGGACATTCTTAAAGATGGGATACCGATCTCGACGGAACTTGGATTCTGGGCGCTGGTTCTGGAAGTATTGATAGGCGTCCCCATAGGCATACTCAGTGCGCTGAAAGCGAATAGCTGGATTGATACGACCAATATGGGTATCGTGCTGGTGATGTATTCGCTGCCAGTATTCGTCTTCGCGGTATTTTTCCAGGTCGTAGTTGTATGGATCGATCAACATACAGGCGCTCAGTGGCCGGTCGCAAACTGGGGCAACCCATGGCAGTACACCTGGTCAGACCTGCAGTTCAAAATAGGGCCAATTGTGATACTGGCGCTGGCTGGATTGGCGTATCTGGCGCGCCTGACGCGTACAAGTATGCTCGAGGTGCTGCGGCAGGATTTTGTACGCACCGCGCGGGCAAAGGGTATGCGCGAACGAATTGTTATCTACCGTCACGCGCTGCGTAACGCGCTCATTCCCCTGGTTACTATCCTCGGCCTCTCGCTTGGTCTGCTGGTGACAGGGACATTCTTCCTCGAAGACATCTTCAATATTCCTGGTATCGGTGAGGCGACGCTGCAGGCGACGCAGTACCGCGACTATCCTGTCATCCAGGCAACGGCGGTCTTGCTGGCAGTGGCAGTGGTCATAGGCAATTTGATATCGGATATTCTGTACACGCTCGTAGACCCGCGCATTAAGGCATGCATAGGAGGCAGGCAGATGGATACAAGGGATAAGAATCAAGAGCTTACAGGCGAAGGATATATGGCTCCTGATTCGGGGATGAGCCCGATACAATTTGATCCAGACTTTGCGTTGCTGACAGATAACGAACTTGCTACCACGCTCGGCGAGAACGAACTGAAGGAACTGCAGGACAAGAAGAAAAAGCCTGCAACACCATTCCAGGACTCGATGCGAAGATTGAGGCGCGATAAACGCGCCATGGCGAGCGTTGGTATTATCGCCTTCTTTGTATTGCTGGCCATCTTTGGCCCGTTCATCTACCAGCACATCGGTGGTATTTATCAAAGTACACTCAACGGACCAATAGGGCCGCAAGTGTATCACACGTACTATCACCAGGAACTCGACCGGCAAGACGAATTGCCTTCGTGGGTGTACTATTTTTATTCAGATCTGAGCAAGGCTGATATGCAATCCCGGCAATTACCCTCATTCCAGTACTGGTTGGGAACAGATGATCTTGGTCGTGATTTGCTGGCACGTCTGATGCAGGGAATACTTATTTCGATAAGTGTCGCTGTGCTGGTAGAGATCGTAGATATCGTCCTGGGTATCACGGTGGGAGTGCTGGCCGGCTTCCATGGCGGGTGGATTGACCAGGTGCTGGCGCGTTTTACCGACATCATTTTCGCCTTCCCAGGACTGCTCTTCATCATCATGGTGGCGGGAATTTTTGGCGAGTGGGCCGACACCAACCTGAGTAATATCCCCATTATCGGGGCGAATGGGAATGCACGCCTGCTGCTGGTCTCGCTGGCCCTGGCCTTCGTGGCATGGCCGCTGATGGCTCGCTATGTGCGGGGCCAAACGCTGCAGCTCAAAGAGCAACAATTTATCGAGGCCGCGCGTACAGCGGGCACGAGTAATACCCGTATCATGATACGGCATATCATCCCCAACCTGTTCAGCATCGTCGTCGTCGCATCAACACTGAACATCGTGGGTACAATCATCGCCGAGGCCGGTATCAGCCTGCTCGGCCTTGGTGTACAAACACCAGGCTCCAGCATTGGCCTGATGATCTCATCAGCCCAAAACAACGTGGCAAGCCACCCCTGGGAAGCCCTGTTACCCTCCGGCGTGCTGGCTATCATTGTACTGTGCTTTTCCTTCTTCGGTGATGGCTTGCGCGATGCCTTTGACCCTCGATCAAAAGATTAGTGAGCGGAGATAAAAAATGGCAGAGAATCTGCTGGAAGTCAATAATCTGAAGACCTACTTCTTCACGCGTTCAGGGGTGGTAAAAGCGGTGGATGACGTTTCATTTACGATCGAGCAGGGCCAGACGTTAGGTGTCGTAGGCGAAAGCGGTTGTGGCAAAAGTGTGACTGCCCTTTCAGTGATGCGGCTGATAGCAAGTCCTCCTGGCAAGATTGTGGGCGGTGAAATCAACTACAACGGTGAGAATATACTGGAAAAGAATCAAGATGAAATGACGGATCTACGTGGAAGTAAAATTTCGATGATTTTCCAGGATCCCATGACGTCACTCAACCCGGTGTTCACGGTGGGATACCAGATTGCAGAGACGGTTAAACGCCACCATAAGGATCTGAGCAATGACCAGGCGTGGAAACGCAGCGTTGAGATGCTTGACCTGGTGCGTATTTCGGACGCAAAGAAACGGGCAAAGAGCTATCCACACGAGTTTAGTGGTGGGATGCGGCAGCGCGTGATGATTGCTATCGCGCTCGCGTGCAACCCGAAATTGCTGATCGCGGATGAGCCGACAACGGCGCTCGATGTCACCATTCAAGCCCAGGTACTTGAACTGATGAGTGGCCTCTCAAAAGAGTTCGGCACAGCCGTAATGCTGATTACGCACGATCTCGGGGTGGTAGCCGGAACCTGCCAGCATGTCAATGTCATGTATGCAGGCCACCTGGTGGAGACGGCGCATGTCAGGCAAATATTTGAGACGCCCGCGCATCCGTACACGGTGGGACTGCTGCGGTCCATTCCCCGTCTTGATGAGAAACGTGGCACCAACCTTACTCCAATCGCAGGACAGCCACCTGATTTATCCAAAGAGATTATCGGCTGCCCCTATGCACCCCGCTGCCCGAAAGTACAGAGCCGTTGCCGGCAGGAGCGCCCGGAGTTGAAGCCAGTTGGTCGTGGTGATCAGTTAGCAGCGTGTTTTTATCCAGACTAAGCCAGGGGGAAAGGAATTTTTATGGCACAGGAGACAACAACGCCAGCAACGACAGGGACAACCCTGGTCGATGTGAAAGGCTTAAAGGTTCATTTCCCCATTAAAGGGGGCATTTTCAATCGCACTGTTGCCAACGTAAAAGCGGTGGACGGTGTTGACATGTTTATCCGGCGCGGCGAGACGCTTGGGTTAGTCGGTGAAAGTGGATGTGGGAAATCAACCACGGGACGCGCTATTTTGCAGTTGATCAAACCGACAGCAGGAAGCGTTGTTTTCGAAGGAGAAGACCTGACAAAACTCTCACCAGGTGAGATTCGGAAGAAGCGGGCCAGGATGCAGATGGTATTCCAGGACCCCTATGGCTCGCTTGATCCACGCTTCACGGTAGGACAGATTGTCGCGGAGCCGCTGCAAAATTTCAATCGCGGCAATGCGAAGGAGATCCAGGAGCAGGTAGCCGATTTGCTGGAAGTGGTGGGATTGAATCCATTTTTCATGAATCGTTTTTCACATGAGTTCAGTGGTGGGCAACGACAACGCATTGGTATAGCTCGCGCCCTTGCCCTTCGCCCTTCCTTAGTGGTGGCGGACGAGCCAGTTTCCGCGCTCGATGTGTCAATCCAGGCGCAAGTGCTCAACCTCTTACAGGACCTACAAGGGAAGTTTGGTTTAACCTACCTGTTTGTGGCCCATAACCTCTCTGTAGTCAAGCATATCAGCGACCGGGTGGCAGTAATGTACCTGGGTCGAGTGGTCGAGCTGTCCAAGAGCGAAGACATGTATGATATGCCATTGCATCCTTATACGCAGGCTCTGCTTTCAGCAATTCCTGTCCCTGACCCAGAAATCGAGTTAAAGCGTAAACGTATTATCCTCGAAGGAGATGTGCCCAGCCCTGTCAATCCACCAAGTGGCTGTAATTTCCATCCACGCTGTTGGAAGGCCCAGGCTATCTGCCGGGAGGTTATCCCGCCATTGGAAGAAAAACAGTACAATCATTACGCAGCGTGTCATTTCCCTGGATAGGAGAAGCCCACAGCAGTTACGTTACATCGGGAAGTTCGAGGCGCTTTATACGTGAAAGCAAGCGAATACGCGCCATCAAGTGGCGCGCATCGAAGGGTTTGACGACATAATCATCCGCCCCTGCAGCAAAGCCGGCTACTTTGTCCTGGAAGGTCGTGAGAGAAGTAAGCAACATGATGGGGAGATGGCGAAGAGATGGAGTGTTGCGAATAGTACGGCAGAGATCCAAACCATTTTCCTGACCAAGTAATACCTCACAGATCAGTATGTCGGGAAGATTGTTCTCCAGGATTTGCCTGGTTTCTGACAGTGACGAAGCGCACTGTACAACAAAGCCATTTCCTAATACCTGCTGTATCCTATCACGACCATTTGGATCGCCATCCACGAAAAGAATGTGTAAACGACGTAATTGCTGTGGCTCACGCACTTTTCTGTGAATACTCTACACCGCGACCTCCATCATGAAAAATGAAGAAGTACGGTACTATTAACTATAGCCATTCATTTTCGTGAAGCATAGTCTCGAAGCAATGGCTGCGCACAACGCTATGCTTATTCTCTATCTGCCTGTGTCTGAACTAAGTAATCCATGCGGCGCTGACGATCGGTAGGCGTCAGGCGGAGTACGCGTTCAATAGCCGCGTTCAGTTCAGCCGGCTTAAATGGTTTTTTGAGATACTCATCGACGCCTGAAAGCATCCCTATGGTTTGATCTTCTTCTCGCGTCATCGCACTGAGGATAATCAAGGGTGTATCAGAGGTACGAGCATCACCGCGAAGACAACGGACCAACTGGTACCCGTCCATGCGCGGCATCTTCACGTCAATGATCACGCAATCCGGATGTTCAATTGAAATACGTTCTAATCCTTGTTCGCCATCGTAAGCAACAACGACCTCATATGATCCCTGGAGGCTTACAGCGTATTTTATCAATTCCACGATAGTCGGGTTGTCGTCGATAACCAATACTTTCTTCATTGGCTCCCATCACTTTTAACGTCATAGTATGATGTACTGGTTACTGGTCTACGTAAGGATATATCACTGCCTGCATTGTAGCACAGTTATGTGCTGCTGCCAACTGAAGATTAGCTGGTTAGTTGGTGATTATATACTACTTGTGGGTCAGCGGTTATATGCTACAATGAACTGGGCGCATCTACACATTCGTACATTACATGAGGGAGAACAGTGCATGGTGGCAATTGATCGCTACTCACGACAAACGCTCTTTGGGCCAATAGGCAAGGAGGGGCAAGAACGGCTGCAGGAATCTACGGTTACTATTATCGGCTGTGGTGCGCTAGGCACGGTTCTGGCAAACAATCTTTGTCGCGCCGGCATCGGCCGCATAGTGATAGCTGACCGCGACTATATTGAACTGAATAACTTACAGCGACAAATTCTTTTCGACGAGGAAGACATTACGCGGCATCTCCCCAAAGCTATCGCTGCCGCGGAGAAACTACGTCGCATCAATAGTAATACAAAGATTGAGCCGCTCGTTGAAGATATCAATACTGATGGAATTGAGTCGTTAGTGCGCGATACAGACCTGGTACTTGACGCGACCGATAACTTTGAGACACGCTACTTGCTTAATGATGTGTGTGTCAAATATGGGCGACCCTGGATTTATAGTGCGGTCGTTGCTTCTTATGGCGTAACCATGAATATTGTGCCTGGTGATACTGCCTGTCTTCGCTGTGTCTTCCCTGAGATGCCTCTGCCTGGTACCACGGCAACGTGTGATACGGCAGGTGTCCTAAACGGTATCGTGGGAGCGATTACGGGAGTGGCCTCCACCGAGGCGATCAAAATTCTGCTGAAAAGCGAGAAGATGAGCCGGGATATGTTCTGGATGGATGTATGGGAAAATACGAGCGAGCGCATAGAGTTGCCACGGCAGCAGGAATGTCCTACCTGCGGGCAGCATGATTATGAGTTTCTTGATGCATTGGGTGGGAATAGTAGCACTAGCCTCTGCGGACGGAATGCAGTTCAGGTGCGGACAATGAGAAGAGGAATATCTCTCAATTTAGCAGAATTGGCCGAACGGTTGCGTCCTGTTGGGGAGGTAAGTTATAATGATTTCCTACTCCGCTTCTACGTGGATTCTTATGAACTAACAGTCTTTCCTGATGCTCGCGCGATCATTAAAGGGACAGATGATGAGCAGGTCGCACACTCTGTTTACGCGCGCTATATTGGTAACTGAGGAAACATCATGAATGAACATATTCTGGTTTGCGTAGCCTGGCCATATGCAAAAAGCTCGACGCACGTTGGACAAATCGTTGGAGCATACCTGCCAGCAGATACATTTGCTCGCTACCACCGATTGGCTGGAAACAAAGTATTGATGGTTTCTGGCAGCGATGAACATGGCACTCCGATACTTGTAGATGCTGAACGCGAGGGTATCAGCCCACGCGAATTTGTGGTGCGGTATCATCGACAGATTTGCGAAATCTGGGAGAGGTTGGGTATAACGTGGGATTTATATACTGAGACGGGAACCGAAAATCACTATCGTATAACGCAAGATTTTTTTCTCACACTGTACGATAAGGGATATATCTTCAAAGATACCATGCAGTCTCCCTATTGTCCGACGGATGCGCGTTTTCTGCCTGACCGCTACATCGAGGGAACATGTCCGAACTGTGGGTACCCAGCTGCTCGTGGAGATCAATGCGATAATTGTGGCCACACGCTCGACCCAATCGATTTGATTCATCCACGCTGTCGCCTCTGTGGGAGCAAGGACAGCGCCCTGGAGATTCGACCGACGGATCATTTTTTCCTGGATTTGCCAAAGTTGCAAGAGCCGATACTGGCATGGCTATCAGAGGGAAAACAGCACTGGCGAGGGAACACGCTCGATTTTGCGATGAACTGGCTGAAGGAGGGCCTGCGGCCACGCGCTATTACGCGCGATCTCGATTGGGGCGTACCAATACCACTGGATGGCTACGAGGATAAGCGCATCTATGTATGGTTCGACGCGGTTATTGGTTACTTCTCGGCTTCCGTTGAGTGGGCAGAGCGGCAGGGAACGCCTGAAGCATGGAAGACGTGGTGGGTTCCTGGTCAATGTGACCCGAAGGTGAAGTCCTACTATTTTATCGGCAAGGACAATATCCCCTTTCATGCCATCATCTGGCCTGCTATGCTTATGGGATATGGCAACCGCAATTTACCCTACGATGTCCCCGCAAACGAATTTATGACCATGAGTGGGGCCAAGGCTTCCAGCAGCCGGGGCAATGTGATCTGGACACGCGACGTATTAGACCAGTATAGCGCGGACGCGCTTCGTTATTATCTTTCAGCAACTGCGCCTGAAGGACGTGACACTGATTTTACTTTTGAAGAGCTGATTCGCCGCAATAACGATGAACTGGTGGCGAACTATGGGAACGCAATCCATCGAACGTTGACGTTCTTACAGAGCAAATTTGGAGGAGTGGTACCACACCCTCAGGCGCTCCGGGAAGCAGATCGCGAGATATTAGCGGAGGTTGACCGCGGCTTTTCTGTGGTTGGACACAATATCGCCAATTGCCACATGAAGGACGGGTTGAACGCGGCTATGGCTGTGGCGCGGGCGGCAAATCGCTACCTGGATGAGCAGGCTCCATGGAAACAGATCAAAGTTGATCGCGAGGCGGCGGGTACGACTGTCTACGTGATGCTGCAGGTAATCAGTGGTTTGCATGTGCTCTTCAGCCCCTATTTGCCCTTTTCATCACAAAAGCTGCACCATTTGCTCGGCTTTGAGGGTGATGTGAGCGCGGGCAGATGGAGGACTTCTGAGGTACCTGCAGGCATTATACTGCCGGTTGCCTCACCGCTGTTTCCCAAGTTGGAAGAAATGGCCACCGTTTAGACAAAGAGAACGAACACATTGCCGCGGCAATGTGTTCGTTCTCTTTGTCCAGGAATATTTATGGAGCAGACCAGAGTTTTTTGCCCATAAATATGGCTATTTCATGTTCAACGGAACCAGGAGGGTAATACTGTTGACTGATGCTCCATACTTCCAGGCCATTGCGTAAATAAAATTGAATGGCAGGATAATTGACATTCTGTGTTTCTAGCAGTATTGCCCAACAATGAAGATTACGCGCCCAGTCTGAAGCGCAACTGAGCAGTAATGATCCAATGCCATAGCGTCGAAACTGGCGCCCAACAATAATATGCTCAATACGAGCTACCGAACGCCATTCTTCCACGTTCAATAAGATTACTCCCGCCACCTGCCCATTTGCCAGGGCAACAAAGCCTCCCTGAACGCTGCGCAGCGTGGCTTCAACATCTGCTACAGTGCGTTCAAATTCGCGGTAGCTCTTATAGAGGGGCGGATCAACAGGTGTCTCGAATAATTCAAAAGCAAGGACAGGTTTTGATGCCGGATGAAAACCGGCGTCTGCTGATGTTGGCGTTAATCGCCCCTGCACGTGCAGCGTATAGATACGATCGGTTTCAAAGCTGTCTTCAAGCTGGTGTAATGCTTGCGCATCGTCAATGAGTACAGTTCGTACCTCTATCTGTGGAGATTCTGCGTACATTCATTCACCACGATCTGGCACATCTAATGAGTGCCTCTATACCTGGCACGCTTTATGAAAGGGGGAAATGATATCCCGCGGCCCCTGCACCCAGACACGCCGCGCCAACAACCCCGGAGAAGTCGCCTAGCCTGGCACGGAGTATTTTTGTTTGGAGTGCGGAAGCAGATAAGGCCGTATTACGAGCACGGTTGACAGCACGTTCAAAAAGCAGGTCGATAGCCTCGATTACTCCACCGCCGAGAACGATAGCTTCGGGGTTATAGAAGTTCATGATTGATGCGAGGCCGTAACCGAGGTAATCTGCCGCCTCGGTGACGACCTCAGTGACAAGACTATCCCCTTGTTCAATAGCTTGAGCGAGTAATCCCGAACGGATGATGGTCTCTCCCTCTTTGATTAGGAGGGCCACTTCAGCGGCCAGCACTGAAGTACGTCCGTGGTGGATTTCCGCCATAATGGCTTTGGTTATTGCAGTACGTGAAGCATACGCTTCGAGACAGCCGCGGCTACCACAACCACAAATGCGCCCCCCGGCATGGATGATCATATGGCCGATTTCGCCTGCCGTACCGCTCAATCCTGTATACAAACGCCCGTTTTGCACAATGCCAGAGCCGATGCCAGTACCGACGAAGAGGCAGACGAAATTGTTGAAACCTCTGCCCGAACCATACAGGTATTCGCCCAGCGCTGCCACCTCAACATCGTTGCCGACACGCACCGGTTTGCCGAATTGTTTGCTGAGAATATCGGCCAGGTGCATATCTTTAACGCCGAGGTTGGGAGCATCGACGAGGATACCGGCTTTACGATCGACCTGCCCTGCTGCTCCGACGCCAATAGCAACGAGAGATGCATCCTGAGGAAGATTGGCAGCGTTGATGGCCCCCTGTGCAAGTTCAATGGTGCGCTGTGCTACGAAGACCTGCCCTTTCTCGGCACGAGTGCGCTTGCGTGCTGAAGCGATCACTTCACCACTTGTTATGTCAACAACAGCGGTGAGGGTTTTCGTTCCTCCAAGGTCAATACCTAAGGCATATGTTTTTGGTTTCGCCATAATACTCCTCACTTTACACTGATGGTATTACTCTACTACTACTGAAAGGCAAGCTTAAACCAGGATGGACATCGAGGTCAAGCCCACTCGTATCTCCCTGGCAGAGATGGAAGTAAGCCGCGCTCGCTATCATTGCTGCATTGTCGGTACAAAACTCGATGGGTGGATAGCTGAGACGTATTCTGAGAGGGAGAAGTTCTTGCTCAAGCCTTGCGCGGAGGCTGAGGTTAGCAGCTACGCCACCAGCTAAGACAACCTGTTTCACGTGATACTCCTGGGCGGCAAGACGCGTTTTGACTGCCAGAACATCAACGATAGCCTCTTGAAAACTGGCAGCTAGCTGGGCTACATTCGGCGCGCCCCTCTGTGCTGCCTGCATACCCATTCGTGTATACTGGCTCTGCTGTTTGCCTTCGCTTCCTGTGTTCTTTTTCCCATCAATTGCCCGAGATGGGAGTTGATTCCCCGTGGCGCCTTCTGCAAGATGGAGCATTGCGGTTTTTAGGCCACTAAAGCTGAAATCATAGGTACCACGCAGCCAGGCGCGCGGAAGGCGATAGGCAGAACGAGCTAACTCAACCGGCTTCCTTTGCTGCCGCATTTCTTCCTCAGCACGCTGCGCGGCCTGCTGGATGGCGGGTCCACCAGGATAATCAAGCCCAAGAATACGCGCCACCTTATCAAATGCTTCTCCAGCAGCATCATCGCGTGTACGTCCGAGTAATTCGTATAGTCCATGGCCACGCACGAGCACAAGCTCGCTGTGCGCACCGGAAATGACAAGGCCAATCAGGGGAAAGGTAGGATCGCCTTCTCGCACATCCCAGGAAGCACCTGCTGTATCGCGATCCTGCGGGGTTTCATCTTTACGCAGCCAATTTGCATAAATATGGGCTTCAAGGTGATTAACGCCGATAAAGGGCAGGTTTTGCGCCAGAGAGAGAGTTTTTCCAACGGTTAATCCTACCAGTAACGACCCTGCCAGCCCTGGCCCATAGGTAGCACCAATAGCATCAATATCTTGCCATGAGCAGGCGGCTTTCTCCATTGCAGTTTCTATGACGGGAATAATGGAGGAAAGTTGTTGACGTGAGGCAACTTCAGGTACAACCCCACCGTAGCGGTTATGAATTTCGACCTGGGAGGCCACGACATTAGAAAGCAAATAGCGGCCATCTTCAACGATGGCTGCTCCAGTTTCATCACATGAGCTTTCAATTCCAAGTACACGCATACTACAAATTCCTACGCTACCTGACTGTCAGAAAGCAGTTATCGCTCTTCCAGCTTCCTCAACAGCGCTGTTTTCATTTCTTGAAAGTGTTGTTTATAACTTGTCGAGCTAATTTCATCAGTCCACATAATCAGGGCGTCTTCCTGATTGTCACTATAGTAACGACGGCGGAGTCCAGCCTCACGAAAGCCATATTTGCGATAGAGGTTTTGCGCACTATGGTTTGAGACACGTACTTCCAGGGTTACCCATTTAGCGCCAATGGAATAGGCAATATCGATAAGGCTTACCAGCATATATTCTCCCAATCCAAGACGACGATAATCGGGATGCATAGCGATTGTGGTGATATGGGCCTCATCAACCATCAGCCATAAGCCCGAGAAGCCAATGATTGAAGCCAGGTCTGGCGTTGGTACAGTAACCGTAGGACGAGCAGGCAAAAGCGATAGAGGAAAAATGCGACGCGGTTTCTCGATTTCCTGGGCGGGGACAGTCGCTCGTTCTTCAAAAATCTTCTTATCGCGCAGCACAACATAATGCGCCCAACGATTATCCTGTAACTCCTTACGATAAGCGCTAGGAGGCCATGTCGACGGATACGCTAAGCGCTCGATTTCGACGACGCGAGGCACGTCTGACATTGTCATACGGTCAATGACGTAACGCACCCTCTTCCCTTTCTGTCTGACTTGGTCCTTCCGGACTATGACCCACTGGTCGATGTGATTTACCACCAAGTAGCGGATGTTTACGAGTACTGGTTGTAATTGAAGGACGCCGAATATATAACGGTTCGAGTAGCAATGGGTTATCTTCTTTCCCGTCATGCAAACGTTGCAGCGCCAGCAATGCCAGTACTGAAGCATGCCTGGCCGCTTGAACACTGTTGACGAAGACGCATTTTTCTTGCATTTGCGTAAACAACATTTGACGAGATGTAAGATTTATTTCACCACAAAAAAGGAAAAAAGGCAATTCTCGCTTACCTGGGATACCAAACCAGGTGTTGGCCTGCTCCTGAAGATAGCTCGCTAAATGTTGTGGGGACAGTAAGAAGAAATCGCTGAGTTGCCGCATGCTATAGCTCATTTCACCGTCACTGTTGAGGGTCTTGTCGAAAGCATAGCAAGCAGCATAGAGTTCAGAGCGTCCAGCTTCCAGGATGGAGCAGACAGGTCCCTGCCATTGCTGCTGCTGAGCGGCAATGATATCCAGGGTACTGACCCCGACGAGAGGCTTTTGCAGTGAAAAAGCAAGAGCTTTAGCGGCAGATAATGCGACGCGCACCCCATTAAACGAGCCTGGGCCGGTAGCAACAGCCACTGCGTCAATTTCTTGCATGGTTTTATTACATTCAGCGATGATGCGCTGAATGCGTTCTAACAATTCTACGCTATGGTTATTGCCAACATGCCAGGTATATTCGCCAAGTAGTGCATCCTCGGTGCAGAGAGCGAGGCTCGCCTGACGCGTTGAAGTGTCAAGAGCTAATAGTAGCATAGGTATTTTTCTGGAATTCATGCAACAGTTGACAGTAACGAAGACCTGTTGCAGTTAACAGTAGGCCACGCTTGGTTTCACTCATCATTTTCAAGTGAATACGTAGATGTTGATCTGGCCAGAGCAGATCGGCTTTATCCGCCCATTCAACAACGCAGACACCTGAGCTATTGAAATAGTCCTCGAAACCAAGGTCTATTATCTCTTCGGGATCTTCCAGCCGATACAGATCGAAGTGATACAGTGTTAATCCTGAACGCTGCTGTGAGGTTTGAGTCGGTAACGTATCTTGCCCGGGTTGTGTCACGGGAACTGGATGACGGTGGTACTCTTTGAGTAAGGTAAAGGTCGGACTACTGACGATCTCAGCGATACCCATACCTCTAGCTAGACCCTGGGTAAAGGTTGTTTTTCCCGTTCCCAGTTGCCCGTCGAGCAAGAGCAGTTCTCCGCCACGCAATAGTTCACCCAATCGCGTACCCAGGCGTTGCGTCTGTGAAGAGCTATGGCTGATGATATCGAGTTTGCTCGTCGCTTCTTCCTGAGAATGCCTGGTCACTATGCCACCTTTATACACATGTTGCATCGCAAGTATTTGTTACCGATCAATCACCTTACATAAGAGAAAAAATGTTGTTCACTCTATAGAAAGGAGCGCGATGATTCTTATTATAACATGTTCTGTCCATCGAGTTAGCGCAGTTTGCTGCCACAGCTGCGGCAATAAAGCGAATTGGCGCGCACCGTGCTGCCACAGGCGGGGCAGATAGCCTGGTTCAGGTTGGTGGGGCCAGCTGGTTTGCCAGGTCGCTTCGGTGCCGCTGGCGAAGATGGCGGAGTGAAAGGTGAAGGTGCATAATCTGCGACCGGGGCAGGTTGCTCTGGAGTATAGGCTTCTTTCTTTATTTCCTGGAGCTGTGCCTCCCTGTTATTGACATCGTGATCCAGCTCCATAATGCCTGCACATATCCGTGAAAGCTGTGGATCTGTGAGTGTTCCCTGTTGAAATTGGGTCATAGCTACCTGTCCCAGTTCGTCGAGCAACTGGCGTCGCTGATCCATGAGTTTGTCTATTTCGCTTTGTTTGCCGCGAACGCGCAACTGTTTCTGGGCTTCCCAGCTTGTGCGGCTGACAGCTGAACTGACGAGGTTTTTCGCGGATTCTACAAAATCGGCCATTTTCTCTGTCTCCCTTTGTTGTTTATGCTGGTAATTGTATTTGTTACGTAAAGTTATTATCACATTCACCCGGTGACGGCGTGCTGATAGACACGTATCTCTTCGGGCTTGCCGCCTCTATCCAATTGTACAGCGACGACATCTATTCTCCAAGATCGTTCTGAGCAAGTGTGCAGATCGAGATAGTAGGATGCTACCTGGACAATTTTCCGTTGTTTACGCAGTGTTACCGCTTCTTCTGGAAGGCCGTAGGCGCTGCCCCGGCGTGTTTTTACTTCTACGAAAATCAAGTCTTGTGCATCTTCAGCCACCAGGTCTATTTCTCCATAGGAGCAACGGAAGTTCTTTTCCAGGATATGGTAACCCCGGCGTGAGAGTTCTTCGGCAGCCAGCCGCTCACCAGTGCGACCCAGTCCCTGACGGGCTGCGTCTGGTTTTTTCCGGTTGCTGGTAGCTGATGTAGTGACTTGCCTCTTCGTCATAGTATATTACGGGATTCTGTCTATTTGTGTTGTACTCTACAGGTTCCTGGGTGTTTCAAGGTTGTACAATGTAGAGGTAGTATAGCATAAGCACTGGTCAGAAGACATAGAAGAAGGGGATTGTATGATGATGCATCCTGTTGTTTTCATTCACGGCTCGGGTGATAGTGCACGCATATGGCGTCTGCAAATGGAAGAGCTCGGTAAAGATCAGCAGGTAGCTGCGATTGATTTGCCGGGACATGGAGAGAGAGCGGACACGTTTCCGGAGAACGCCACGGTGCAGGATTATGCGAAGGTTGCTCATGACATTATTCAGGACGAGTTGCAGCTCGACCACCCTATCATTGCGGGCCATTCGTTAGGTGGAGCGATTGCACTGACAATGGCATTAGAATATGGCGCTGAGTTGAGAGGGCTTATATTAATCGGGACGGGTGCGCGTTTACGGGTTCATCCTTCTTTGCTCGAGGCGGCACAGGCAACGCCACTGCAGGCCAAACGTCAATTGACAGAGTTGGGCGTCACGCAAGGCAATGTGGGTACCATAGCACAAACAGTGCTTAATGAGCAGGTTACACCTGGGCCGAGCATTCTCTACCGTGATTTGGTAGCGTGTAACGCTTTCGACTGTATAGCACATATGCACGAGATTTCTTTGCCAACACTGATTATTTGTGGGGCCGATGATCGTTTGACGCCAGTGAAGTATAGCCAGTTTCTGCACGATCATATGAAGAGCTCAACTTTGCGTGTTATACCGAAGGCAGGGCATTATGTCATGCGAGAGCAACCAGAGCAGGTGAGCCAGGCGATAATGGAGTGGTTGGAAGAGATCTTTTGCTACGGTAACCCTAAACACACTGGCTGTTCATGGCGATAGCACCCGCCATTGTACGGTTCATTGGCGGGACGCCTGCTATTTTGGATGCAGTCGTAAATCAAGGAAAGTAAGGAGAAAAAACCATGAAGCCAATCGATCTTAGCCACATGCGCGTGATTGACCTTTCGCAAAACTGGGACGTGAATACCCCCTCTTTCGCCACGTATGAAGGGCCTACTGTCAGGTGGATCAAACGTCCCGCCTTTGAAAAAGTGGGGGGACAGTTCATCTCGTCTACACTGCATGTAGGAACGCACCTGGATGCTCCGCTGCACTTTATCACTAATGGACAGGATATTGGCAGTATTCCGCTGGACAAGCTGGTGGGGCCGGGGGTAGTAGTGGACCTGGAGGCTATGGGCATTGGGGATTATGAGATCTATACCTCGCAGCACTTTGAGGAGTGGGAGCGGAAGACGGGCATACGGATCGAGCCTGGCGATATCGTGGTGGTGCATACCGGCTACCACAAACATTATCAAAGCAATTGGTACGGTAAATCCGAGCCGAACGAGATTCGTTATTTCAACATGCACCCGGGACCCACCCACGAGTTTGTCGACTGGACACTGAAGCGGCAGATCTCCTGGTTTGCCATTGATGCCAGTTCGATGGATCACCCCATGAATACAGTGCTGCGCATAGTCCGTTCCGACCTGGCAGCCAAGTGCGCTAAGAAGCTGGGCAGGCCGCTTGAAGAAATCTGGCCCGAAGATGACCTGCAGCTGATGCACTACCAGTTATTCCCGCACGGAGTTTTCCACGTTGAGAATGCAGGTGGCATGATCGACGAGGTGCTCGACATGCGCTTATGGATTGGCTGTTTCCCCTGGAAGTTCAACATGGGAGAGGCGGCTTTCTGCAGGCTGGTAGCGTTCGTGGAGAAGTAAGCAACGCGAAACAGAACACGAAGAATGAAAGGAAGCATAGACAAGATGAATGACGTTCAGTCTCAAGCCTTTCAGCCGGTGCCTTTCTCCAAGGTAGTGATAGATGATACATTTTGGGCACCGAGGCTGCGCATCAATCGAGAAAAGACCATTCCGCATATCTATCATATGTGTAAAGAAACAGGTCGTATTGATGCCTACAGATTGCAGTGGAAAGCCGGGATGGAGAAAGCACCGCATCAGTTCTGGGACTCTGATGTAGCAAAGTGGATAGAAGCAGCTAGCTATAGCCTGGCAGTATTTCCTGATCCGGCACTTGATGCCTTGCTCGATACGGTCATAGCACTTATTGCCTCAGCTCAACAGCAAGATGGCTACCTGAATCCTCATTACACAGTTGTTGAGCCAGACAAGCGTTGGACAAATTTACGGCATGGACATGAACTGTATTGTGCAGGACACTTGATAGAAGCAGGAGTGGCTCATTTTCAAGCTACCGGCAAATCCACACTATTGAATGTAGTACGTCGGTACGCTGATTATATCGGTACAGTATTCGGCACAGAACCAGGAAAGAAACGAGGATATTGTGGTCACGAAGAAATCGAGCTTGCTCTAATCAAGCTATATTGTCTAACCGGCAATACACGCTATTTGCTCCTCAGCCAGTACTTTATTGATGAACGAGGCCGGTCACCATGTTACTTTGATACAGAAGAACCGCCTGACCTTCACAGATTAGGGAGAGAATACCACCAGGCACACCTACCTGTTCGTGAGCAAACAGAAGTTGTAGGTCATGCTGTGCGTGCAATGTACCTTTGTAGTGCCATGGCGGATCTTGCTTATGAGACAAACGATGAAACGCTTCTACAGGCATGTAAGCACCTCTGGGATCACCTGCACACCAAACGCATGTTCATTACAGGCGGGATTGGCTCTTCCATGTATAATGAAGGCTTTTCCTCTGACTACGATCTACCAAATGACACGGCATACGCCGAGACGTGTGCAGCCATCGGGCTCGTTCTTTGGAGTCATCGTATGCTACAGTTAGCGTGTGATGCTCAATATGCGGACGTATTGGAGCGGGCTCTCTATAATGGAGTACTTGGCAGTGTTTCTCAGGACGGAACAACCTTTTTCTATGTCAATCCTCTCGCAAGTTCCGGTGATATCGCCCGTCAGGAATGGTTTGAGTGTGCATGTTGCCCAACAAACATTACACGCCTGTTGGCATCACTTGGTCAATACATATATGCTCAAAATGAGCAAGAAGTCTCCGTGCATTTATACGTACGAAGCTCTGTGCAATTGTGTATACAAGGTCAGCAAGTGATACTCAGACAGGAAACGCAATATCCTTGGGATGAGCATATTACGCTCACTCTGGAATTGGAACAGCCCACCCTATTTGCAGTCAGGCTCCGGATTCCTGGATGGTGCTCTGAAGCAACGCTGTTAGTGAATAATGAGCTGATTGATATTCAGGCAATGAGTGAGATGGGCTATGTCAAGCTGGAGCGTACATGGAAACATTCGGACATCATCTCTTTGCGGCTACCTATGCCAGTAGTACGCATGTATGCCCACCCGGATATACAGGCTGATGGGAATCTTGTAACCTTACAGCGCGGACCTCTCGTCTATTGTCTTGATAGTGCCGACAACGCCATTCCTTTACATCGACTCTTCCTTCCACGTACATCCCATGTAAGCTCTTCCTTTGATCGCAGTCTGTTCGGAGGCATTATTACCGTGACTGCGGATGCAATGGCTCTTGATACCTTTGGGTGGGATAACAGGTTATATCGTCCACAGAGTCCCGCAATGTATCCTGCAAAATTTACAGCAATTCCCTACTATCTCTGGTGTAATCGTGGCATATCAGCCATGCGTGTCTGGATCCATGAACAGACGTAACTGTAACGTTTGTGTGAATTAGACCATTAAGCTTGCGAAACTCCTTCACCAAACCGCGCCAGGATGCCCCTGGCTTTAGATAACTGAAGCCGTGGGGAGTTGTCACGATCAGAAGATCAGGTATGTTGGTCTGCAAGTCTGCGTGCAGCCCTTTACTCAATCAGCATATCAAGAGTTTCAGGTGTATCAGATAAGTTTGAGTCGAGGCGACTCACTGTATCAGGTGTATCAGGTGTATCAGGTGTATCAGATAAGTTTGAGTCGAGGCGACTCACTGTTTCAGGTGTTTCAGCTGTGTTGAGTCTCGAAAAGTCGTGCCCCTCTATTGTCTCACCAAGTCGTACCGCCTGCAAGGAGTGGATGGATGGGATATGATGCCGAAGAGGAAAGGAGTGAATACACGAGGAGAAGGTATCATGCACCATCAAGGACAACAGACGACGTTTGAGGAA
>CAVZJN010000015.1:0-51574 GCA_963775585.1 uncultured Chloroflexia bacterium
GATGTACGAAAAGTGGTAAGATAAGCCGTAGACACCCCAATTATTTTGGACACATAAACACAAAAGAACAGGTACACTCCTACAAAAACACCAGAAGAAATACCTTCAACCCCCACCTCGCTCAAGTAAACTTTCTCATACGAGGCATGATCGGCCTCCTATGCATTGGCTCTGGAAGACAGGTAGCACAAAACAAACGGGAAGGTATTTTCAATGATACATGTCATGCTTGACCTCTTCGGATGCAATCCCAAACTTCTCGCGAACGAAGCGTTATTACGACGGGTGCTCGATGAATATCCCACCCGCATCGGCATGGAAAAAGTAAGCCCTGTCGAGCTGCGCGATATCAAAACGAGCAATCCCCTTGATGATGGCTTTTCAGGCTTTGTGATTATTGCTACGAGCCACGTGAGCCTGCATGCCTGGCCTCCTTACGGTATGGTCAACATCGACATCTTTTCTTGCGAGGATTTTGAGGTGAACGATACCATCACCTTCGCACAGTTGATGTTTCAGACAGGCGACGTAGAAGTGCACGTTGTTGAACGTGCGCTGCGCTCTCCCCGTTTGTCGCCGAAGCTGACTTTACGAAGATGACGTAGCAGGAAATCACCAGGGGCGATGTGCATGAAACTAAAAGTAGTGGCTTGCCTGTTCTTTTTGCTCAACACATTTCTATTTGCGACATATTACTCTGTTTCAAAAGAAGCGCTTGGGCGCATCGAGCCAATCGTCTTCTCGTTTTGCGAGATGGTGACGCTTCTTCCGGCAGCCGTATGTATCCTCGTTATCACGCGGAAAGATTTGAACAAAACCGTGATAAAACGAGGGGTGTTACTAGGAAGCTGGCTCTGTCTTGCCCTATTTACCATTGCGATAGCGCTCAAGTATACAACTGCCACCAGTACCGCTTTTTTCCCTTCGTTAAATGGCCTTCTCGCTGCCTTCATTGCGTGGCTTATTTTCCAGCAGCCCATCGGGAAAGTGACATGGTTCGCTGGACTCATTTCCGTGGTTGGTACCGTGTTGCTGATTACGAACTCATCGATGGGTGGTTGGAGGGGTATGCTCATCGCCTTTCTGGGTGGCCTGTTTTTTACCTGCTACGTCTTCCTTGCCGATCATCAACAACAAGAAGATGTAGCGGCCTGGCCTCTTTTTGGCGTAGAGCTATTGACCATGGCCGGGTGGGCCATGTTGATCGCCTTACTGTTCGGCGATTGGCACGCGGTTCATCCCTCCTTACCAAAGGATATCTGGGTCATCCTCTATATCGCAGTGATGACTACATTTCTCCCCACTATGATTACCGTGTTGGCACAGAAATATATTTCTCCCGTCACCGTCTCCTTCATTTATATACTCGAACCAATCCTGGGGGCAATCGTGGCAAACCAGTACCTGCATGAAATGCTGCCGCTCCAGGGCTACTTCGGAGGTTGCCTGGTCGTCGTCGGAACAATCATCCATACATGGAGCGTTTCCCTGCATTCTTCAAAGGGCCGTTCTCTCCAAAACGTGTTTACTCTGCTAGACGAGCATATCCATCGCTCATTCATCAGACTGGTGGGCTACCCTCTGCTTTTGCTTGCGATCAGTTTTGTTCTCTTATATCGCTATGGCGGTTTTCCACCGTCTGCCTGGCTTGAACTGTATCTTATCTGGCCACACCTCTCCGGCCTTCTACAGCAAGGGAGTGGAACAGCTGTGGTTCTATTGTTCGTACAGGCCGTTTGCTGGTTCATAGCCTGGGTGACATTTGGTACGATGGTGCTTTTGAGCGCCTACCACATCATATCCAGTTTACTCTTTGGCCCGAAGGTACCACCGTTGCAGCCCACTCGCCCCACACCACAACAACTCCCGCACGCGGCGAGCGTTCCGTCTTTTGTAGGGGAGGGGAGCGTGTATCGAGGGAGTGGGGAGCGTATGTCGAGCGTAGCCGACATAGCGATGCGGGAGGGGAAGGAACGTAGTGGAGCTTCCCTTGCCGATATAGCGATGGGGGAAGGGTATCATGAAGAGAGAAAGAGAGAAAGTATCAATGCGGCAATGCAGAGCAAGTCGCCGATACTTTCTTACCTGGATGAACTGGTCTCATAGACGCTCCACCAGGGCAGGGCAAGCCATGCCCCTACTGGGTGGGACAGGTCCTCACTGGGCAGGGCAAGCCCTGCCCCTACGATAAATTCCGTTTCATTTCATCACTTTTTGGGAGATTTGCTTGCAGAGGTGCAGACATAGGCCGTCGCGGGAAACCTGGCAGTGGCGACTGTCCTTCTCGCTGTTGCTCTAAACCATGTTGCGATGAAAAAAGATTCGTGACAGGACGCGGGGTAAAAGGGTGACCTGATGATTCATGTGACAATGGTTGGGTGGCGGGGTGATTGGCGGGGTGATTGACGGGGTGATTGGCGGGGTGATACCTGGTAGAGAGAGTGTCTATGCGCATCGAGCGCAAGAGATGATGCATTTCTACAAGCTCATTACAGGAATCTGGAATGATAAGACGCTCTCCCTTCCAATGATTATCAAGCGCTGTGCACAATTCGCCGAGGGCATTGACTAAGCGTTGTGCATAAATGCTTGTTTGCCACAAGCGTATTAATCGATCTGCCATAAGATTCAAGCTGGCTGCAAGAGGAAGTAAGGCGCCACTTGTCAGACGAGCGCGCGCGTGCACATTGCCATTGGCCAGATTTGCCTGTACATCCTTGAGGTGCTCAATGCCATGCTCTAATTCAGCATTATGGATGGCTATCATACGGGATTGTTCTTCTATACGCCTGTTGGCCACTTGCAAATCTTCCAGAGATTCTGCTTGCTGTCTTGTCAAACGCGCATTATCGCGCAAGGTCAAGACCTGGCGTATGACAACGAGTCCCACGACGCCTAAGGTGGCTAAAAGGAGAACAGGTCGAATGGCAAGCTGACCGGGATCAGTGGAAAGGACGTTGAGTGTCAAGACAAAAAACAAGAAGGATAGCAACATATAAGGGGCAAATTGAGGAAGGCCAAAACTAACATCTTCAGCTCGATCCCTCATACGCTGTTCGATCACTTCTTTCGGTGTCACTGGCAAGTAACGCCGCAAACAGGCGGCTATGCCAATCGTCATCATGCCGAATGGCCAGCCCAGGTCAATCCACGTAGCCTCGACATATGTTCCCGCGTTTTGTTGCACATTAAACAGGAAGTCAGAGAAGACAAAGAAACACAAACCCAGGCCAATGACGAGGAGGCTGACACGGCGAGCCGTGGCCTGGTATGCACGCCCCTGCCCACGCAACAGCAGAAACAAAACACAACTGAGCAGCGCAGTGTCACTGATGGGATAATAGAGACCCAGAAATTTGGCAATATTTGCTTCGCCTGGCGCCTGCGCTAAAGATCCCAGCAGTAAATACCATGCTATTGCAAGTATGGACCCCATGCAGATAAGGCTATCCAGCAGTAGTAAAAGACGTTTGCGTCCAGCACCGGAGGGCGGCTGTAATAAAAGACCAGTGAAAACCAGCAGGGGGAAACTGAAATAGCCAATATCTGCCAACGACGGAAATGGGGACTCCCCAATTGACACGTAGTAACGCCAGAAACTCTCACCTAATCCCCACATAATGACCCCGCATCCGATGAGTATCCAGCCCAATTGCTCATTCCTGAGCCACGGTTCTGTAGCTTCTCTTCTCCCAATAGGGAGGATAACGCAGGTAAGCGTCAGGAATCCACCAATGAAGGCACCTGTCAATGGAGAAAATTGTCCAACGCGCAAAGCAATGGTGCTGCCTCCTATGTGGAACAACACGATGATCAGCATTGCAACACCTATCCAGGCTACCGATCTTACAACAAAACGAGGTGATGAATTCATAAGTCTTCTCCTGCACTTGTGCGTTTAAGGGAACATAATGACATACGGGATCAGCGAAACGTTGGGAGTCTATCCAGGAGGATCGCCCCTACCATGGACGAGCCGTTGTGAGAGGTTGTTCTGCTTTTGATATTACTCAAGGGTTATTGAAATCAGGGCAACTCCGTGATCGCTCACGTGGCTTGCAACCTTGTTTCAGATGTAATTTCCTTTACAAAGATGATAGCCGAAAAGTACTTGTACTTCCTTTCATCGCTGCTGACCGTAGCCCCGCACGACCCCTTCCAAGGTCCGACCACCCCCCAAGGTTGACCGCAAGGGTCAACCTGGGCCGGGCGGTGGGGTCGGGCTAGATAATGTGCACAACAATCACGCTTATATTATCGTGTCCCCCTCCCTCTAATGCCGCTTGAACGAGCGCCTTACTTGCTTTTGCCGAGTAGGGCAGCGTGGTGTTCAGAATCTCCTGGATATCTGGATCGCGCACCATTTCCCATAGGCCATCTGAACAAAGCAGTAACGTTGTTTCTCTTTCAAGTGGCAGACTGTACATATCGACCTCCAATGCTACTTTATGTCCAAGACTGCGATAGATCTCGTTACGCCTTGGATGGCTGTACACATCCTCTGCTGCAATGCTGCCATTTTCGACCAGCCGCGCTACCACTGAATGATCCCGTGTGACCTTCGTCAACCCGTTGTGTTTGCTGTAGGCATACGTGCGGCTATCTCCCACATTTGCTATTGAGATGGTTTTGCCAACGATCAATGCCGCAGTGACTGTCGTTCCGGTATCTGTCTTGTACATGTGATTGTACTCGCACACGGCTCGGTTTGCCTCCTGAACCGCATCCTTCAGTAGCTCGGCGGACAATTCTTCATCGATCTTTACATCGCTGAGTAAAGCAGGTATGACCACGTCACGAATATGCTGAATAGCGAGACGACTGGCTTCCTGCCCATTAGCATGACCACCTATACCGTCAGCGATAACAAAAAGGCCGAATGGTTGAGCACGTATATCACTGGCAAGCGTTCCCTGGATAGCAAGTAGGCGATCTTCGTTGGGTTTATGCTTTCGCTTGATGCCAGGATCCAAACCAGTGCCAATGGCTAATTTAATATGCTTCTCTGCGCTCGATCCGCCTGCATCTGTTATATCCATCATCATCATCTGCTGGCGTGATGAAATTGTTGTCAGTGGCACATCTTGTTGTTTTGGAGGAGGGGGATCTAATGTGGCAACAGGAGAGGTCGCAGGAAAATGCGCTTGTCCTGCTTCTTTTCTCGCGACCTGGGGGATTGGCTCCGTTTGCTCCTGCCACCATTGCCCCACATCGTTCGACGCCAGGCTCTGAGCCTTGAGCAGCGAAGCTTCGAAGCCCTGCCGTTCACGCAGGTAATGCCATTGCTCTTTTACTATCCAGATTATGGCTGTCGTGAGAAGGAGCCAGAAAAAGAGTAATGTGAAAGAAAGCATGAGCAATGCGCTCAGTGGCAACAGCACCAGAGGGCCTTTGAGCATCCACAAACGAGGTACGAGGGGTAATGTCTGCAACAAGAAACGCCACACCTGCGGAGGAAAACCTCCTGAAAACCAGAGGAGGAGAGCACTCCCGCCAAGTGTGCCCAGGCAGGTGGTATATTTGACCCATCTCTGGGTCGTGTATAATGCCTGAAACTGTTCCAACATGTCTCCCCCATTCTCGCTTTATGAAGTCGCTGTCTCCTTAAATGAGGTTATCCTTGCTACTATGCCATTTTCGAGCACCAGGCGAAGACCGCCGTAGCCACTCTGAAACGTGTTATCCATGACCGTGACCATCCAGTTTGCTGGCTCAGGATTCCCATTTTGCCAGACTTTGGCCGAGAGCGTGGTACCTCTCATGCGAAAACGCAAGGTATAGAGCACTCCACCCTTTGCCACGAAGGGGAAGGCGCCAAGGCGCGTTGCCATTCCTGCGACTCTCTTCAGCACGACAAGGTTGTTCCCATCGATATAGCTTTTGTACCAGTCGTTGGTATCTGTCCAGCGCAACACAGCTCCAATGTTGGATTGGTTGAACTGGCTCATCGAGCCGCTGAATTCTACTTCGGCATCGCTGATGAGCGGGCCAAGCGTCGCGTCATAGGCGCCTCGTCCACCGGCAGCCTGGGCCGTTCTGGCAGTTATCGAAAAGACATTCTTACTGATAGCATCTTCTCCCCAGGAGCGGCCATCGGAGGCTGTACCCCAGAAGAGTTGATCGGAACGTTGAAATGTATCCTGTGCCAGGATGTTTGTTGTTACCGGGCTGACAGCCTTACGAGGTGTGCTTGTAGTAGTTGTTGGTATGCTTATGCTTGCGCCGCTGCCGTTTGCAGTGACGGTCAGTGCTGCTTCGATTGAATGGACGTAAAAAGATGATAGTATACCTCCAGTAAGAAGTATACCCAACATTGTCAGGCCTATTAAACGAGGGATGCTGTTCATTAGCTCTGATCCTGAGTTTAGCCTTACATCTGTATATGAACGCTGTGTAGTAGACAAGGGGTGCATAACTCTACAGAACCAGTCCTGGCGGAAGTATTCGGCATAACGACGACATCCATAGAAGCGAGCCGCTGGATCGCAAAGTGGATTTGGGTGACGCCATCCTGTATTTCACCCGTTGCAGGATCAAACTGTCCAACAAAAGCGTCTTGCGCGTGTTTGACCATATCATCAAGAAGAGAGAGCGTTGCAGGTTGCAGTAGTTGTGCACCGGTCATCATCACAAGCTTTTTGGCACCCTGGTGTACCTGCTCCAGAAGGGCCTGTACTTTGTTGATAGCTGTATCAACCTGGATGGCCAGCTGTTTCTGTGCAGTGGTCGCCCCAGGGGAATCGACCAGGCCCTTGAGGTGCAGAGCGATATGATAGAGGAATCCTGGCGGCACCTGGTGTTGTACATCAAATTCGAGCAGGCTTACCCTGGCGATACGTTCATTTACCAGCACAGGAGAGTCGACAGGCACATCGTTCTGGACGTAGGATAAACCATCCAGGTAGTCAAGAATACGAATGAACTGCCGGTGCATAAGAGCCGTATCTCGTACTGACCAATCGTCCCTGGCGCTTCCTGACCATTCCAGGATTTTTTGCACGTTCCTGAACAGCCAGATATCCAATCCACCTGGCATTCCCAGCAATGCGAGCGTAGGGTCTGAGGCCAGCAAATGACGAAGGTGACTGAGTAGACTGAAATGATGTACGGTATCCAGGGGATTAGGTTTTTGCGGAAATTCGGCCATGTAACGCCATGCACTCTTGTCAAGAGATGGAGTGATGGGCGTGATTCCCGCATCCTCTTCTGTCACGAGAAGGCGATTGGTCACCTCGAGCAGGTTTGTATGTTGTTGATCCCCGTCGTACTGGAAATGGACCAGGCCATGGTTTACCTGGAGTTGTCCTAGCAAAAGGGCTTTTCCCTCGACAGGATCGTCATTCAACAACCAGGCGTAGTAGCTTTTACCGGCCGAAGGATGAGGGATATTGGAAAGATCAAGTTCGACTTCATCGGCAATACCCTGGCTGGTACTCTCGTTAATCTGCCCACTACTGCTGAAACGGACATGTCCAACTATGGTATTCAATGCCGCCACGGGGGCTTGAGCAGAGGTAGTGTTCTTGAAAAGCGCTGACGAAGAAAATGCCCCTAGATTAAGACTCGCGACGACCAGTACAATCATGGCTGAAACAAGGACTGCACCGCCCACTATCAGAATTGGTGCGAGTTTCCTCTTACGAGGCATGCGGGGAGGCATGCGGGGAGGCATGGGGCCGGTATCTGGGCCAAGAGGATTGGTAGTAGGCGCTGCTTGAAAAGGGTACGAGAGATCGTACCTTGGTGTTTGTTCCGTCTGCCTCAATGCTCAGGCCTCCTAACGTAGCGCTGTCGCTTCTTGAAAGACATTCTGCAACGACGCTGACGCGTCTACGCTTCGCGTCAGCAGAATGAGAGGAATATATAGAGTCCAGCAAGGCACGCGGTACGTTTAATATCTCTTCACCCAATTCAGTAGTCAGTTACTCCATTGGTAGGTTGCCGTGCCCTGTCTACCTGCTAGTGTACATAATGATAGGTGGAACTTTGGGCTTTTAGACCAACAATTTTGGCGTGGACATCCTACACAATTTGGACGTGAGACTGGGCTAGCCTAGGCTTCTTTTTGTCTCCGGCGAGACTGGAACATGAGCACATAGCCAGTCTCAAGAATCGAAAAAATGTCTATGCCAAAAGTGTGCATTTTGAGACGGGTGCGAGAAAGAACGTTTCTGACCGGCCGCATCTCTTGATCCCACACACCTTCTTCTTGCGCTTCCTGCAAACGCTGGCGGCACCGATCAATGGCCTGCTCAGTCACATGACCACTGTTAAAGCTCGCGAGCAAAACTTCATAGGGACAGAAATTAGGGTATGACTCTAGCATTGGCCTGAGTACGCATATCTCACTATTGGTAAATTGTTGCTCGGCAGTCAACTTCGCCCCATCGGTGGTATTAGAGATAAGAGATAAGGTGCCCAACGCTAAATTTAAGGCTAACATGTGGCCTGCTGGCAAAAGGCCTTTGAGTGAAAAGTGGACAATATCGTCTGGGGATTGTTTAAGAGGACGTGTGGTAGGTTTTACTCTACGAAGAGTGGTGTCTTGCATGGAGGTACTCCTTGTCTAGCTTATGCATGAAAGATGCATTGCTCACTCCTAACTTGGAGAATGCTTTCCCGGTGTTTTACCTTACAACATGTGTTCAGAAATCTTCGTTGATTACTCGGGCATTACCCCCCTTTCTTTATTGAAAAGAACGTACTCATCCACATTTTTCGCTACAGATGACGCTCTTTTTTTCTCATTCCAGAGAAAATTCCCTGGATGTGTGTTGATCAGTTTGGCGTCCGAGGACGCAAATTCTTTGGACTTCACTGTTATATATATAGTGTATAAGAGCTACATAACACAAGATTTTGTGAAAAATCAAGGTTTTTTCAGCGGCTTTTTATGTAAATCACACAATATTCACAAGTAGAATAATCATATCAAATTTCTACATAAGACATTCGGGCTAATTACTCTGTCATTGAGCCTCAGAAAGGAACATATCGACACATACTACTTCATGTATCACTTTTTTTAGGGTACTTCCTTGCATCGCTCCACCTGCGGTGGGTGCTCGATAAATCGGGACGACGTGCTGGATAAATCCGCACTCTACCACTCTACAATGTAGAGGGCCAGATTATCGTGCACCCCGCCGTAGGCGGCGGCGTTGCAGCGATGGATTTAGGGTAGCGGTATGGCTTTTCCTCGCGTTTCTGCTGTCGCTTTTCTCATCTTCCTGATTGGTAGCCTCTCTCTCCTATGTATCGGTGTGATCGCGTTGCACCGGCCTGCAGTTTCTGCAGATTCAGATCAATACACTATTGAGAGCGCGGAAGGTGAGATCGTGGCCATAGGGCCTACCGGGCCTGAGATGGATTTTGTTTTGAAGACGGCGACAGGTCAATATTTGCATTTCCGCTGCGCCAGCTCGTGTCAGGCATCAGTAGGACACTTACAGCGCCACTTCTACGAGCAGGCTACTACTTATGTGTACTATGTGGAGGAACCAGATAAAACGTTATTGGCATTGAACGTAGATTAAGCAATCTCGCAAAAGATGGAGTGCGCAATGAGCATGCAGAACTACATAAGGGTAACTGGAAAGCCATCGCTGCAACGCCGCTGAACTTAGACAGATTGCCAACGACGCTAGCGCGTCTAGCTAGCGCTCAGGCAATCTGCAAGGAGTGCGCGCGCCTAGCTTCGCTCAGCAGCGATGAAAGGAGGTACCTGCACAAATGATACACCGACAAAGCCAGAGCAGTGCAGATATCGTAATTGTGGGTAACGGCATAGCCGGGTTGACCGCAGCGATAGAAGCACGTCGCTTTGCTCCTGATTTGCGCATAGCCATCATTACAGAACAGAGCAATCCCACCATCAATACTCCTGCACTCAAGCAGTTTGCTATGGGCAAGCTGGAACGACAGCAGCTTCTAGCATATCCCGTAGGCACCGAACGGGCGCAGCGTATTCAGATGCTTCAAGCGCGCGTTGTGGAGATTGATGCTCAGGGTAAATTCGTGAGACTGGCAAATGGATCTGCGATTGGCTACGGTTCTCTGCTGCTTGCCACTGGCAGTGCGGCAGTTGGCCTCCCCACACATCTGCCCGGACGCGATTTTGATGGTGTCATGACGCTTCATCGACTGCATGACTATATGAATCTTCGTCGGAGACTATACGAGGTAGAAGACGTTGTAGTCATTGGCGGAGGCGCTCATGCCATCGAAACTGTGACGAGTTTGCTTTATCTGGGTATTCGGACGCACTGGCTTATTCGAGGGAAAACCTGCCTGTCGCGTATACTGGACCAGCGTTCATCCGAACTTGTTATGAGACATATTCAGCAGGCAGGAGCCAGAATCTACACCGAAACCGAGATTGTGGGTATAGCTGGCAATATCGGCGCTGTGGCTGGAGTTGTCACAAACCACCAGCAAATGCTTCCCTGCCAACTGGTACTGGCTTGTACGGGAATGAAACCTGTTACGACCCTGGCGGAGCATTGTACGTTGCCTATAATGTTTGAGCGTGATCAGGGAATCTTTGTGAATAATCAATTGCGCACGAACGTTCCTGGCATCTATGCCGCGGGAGATGTTGCCGCCCTACACAATCCACAAACGGGAAACCATGAGATAAGGGCACAGTGGTACTCAGCTGTGGTTCAGGGATGTACCGCAGCTGCGACGATGACAGAACAACTTGAAATCCATCGCGGTAATGCAACGCCACTCTCTTGTAGCGCGTCTAGCTTCGCTCAGCAGCGATGCAAGGAAGTACTGGCAACAGCGCAACAGCCTTTTGGTGTACACTGGCATGCAACTCGCCTGGGTGCACTCTCCTTACTGACCGTCGGCAGCCCATTGGCGCGTACGACGGGGTCAGTCACGCTCACCGATAGCTATAAAAGGATGTATCGCCGCCTGTCGATTTTTGATGATCGCCTCATTGGTTACCTCTCGCTCGGCCAGGCTGGACAAGCACAGGCCGATGGTCTGGCCATCAAACGCCTGATCGACGAGGGTCACTCTATTGCTCCTCTCAAGGATGCTCTTCTCAAAGGCATTTTCGACGCGCGTACATATTTTTCACAACGGCACTCAATCGCAGTACTTGACATGGCAATATCGGGGAAAAAACCCGTGGTGAGAACAACACAAAGAGCGCTTCCTCCAGTGCGATCGACATTACCTGAGCGTGTTTCCCTCTCGTCATTGGAAAAGGAAAGAGCTCAGGCGGATCGTCCCCTTTCAATTGTTGGTTCTATTGACTCTGTTGTCTCTGTGCCAGTTACACCTCTTCCCAGGCCATCCGCAGGTGTTCAGTTCCGCGTTATTCATTCTCCAACAGAAAGGCGATAAGATGCGAAACTCCATCCTATTACATAAAACTGGGCCAGTTATACTGGAGGAATTGCACGCCTGTATCGGCTGCAACGAGTGCCTGCTAGTCTGCCCGGCCCTGACAGAACCCATCAGGATCGAGGAGCTGAATTTTGAAACGTTCACGGGTTCAATCTCAGCGCCGGTGGCTCGTTTTGCTCGGGCATGCTATCAATGTGGAGCTTGCGTTGCACCCTGCCCAGTCGGATTGCATCGTGACGCAATGATGATGTGGCTAAAGGTGAGGCTGTTGCGCCTGGGTCGGAAGGAGTAATGGGTTGGCTCAACGTCATGGGCGTGACATGCGGCATCAAAAAGGTTATTCCTGGTTCTTCTTACACATGAGTTCCTCCTGGGTTACAGGACTGATTTCAACGGTGCTGATCGTTGGTACAGGCGGCTTCTTTTACGCCTGGTACTACCAATTCAGCAATGATATTGCCCCTGACAGCGTAGCCGGCTATGTATATGCCATCGCTGGAACCTGCTGCACTCTACTCGCCACTGTGCTTTACACAATACACCGCCGCTCGCGCAAACGCCTCATGGGAAAGCTGAATGCTGCCCTGAACTGGCATATCTTCTTCGCAATTATGGGTATTGCCTTCATATTAATGCACTCGTTTGGCAATTTTAATGCGAAAACAGGTACGTACGCTTTGTACAGTTTGATTGCGCTGATCATAAGTGGCTTTGTAGGCCGTGCCTTAGACCGTATCATGCCCTGGCTGATTGCACACGAAGTAGATAAGATTCTCACAGCAGAGGGAGAAGACCGGGTAGAAAGCATTTCGCGCAACTTGCAATTCCAGGCAGAAACCCGTACCCATCCGCGGCCCACGCCCGACCCCCCCAAGACCCCCCCAAGGTTGACCGCAAGGGTCAACCCTACTATATCCGACCACCCATCAGCCGACCACCCATCGGCCGCACGTGCGATGCTGCGCTTCGCAACGTGTATAGTAGGGTTGACCCTTGCGGTCAACCTGGCATTACCGCGATGGATTTCAAGCTTCAGGCGCGGCAGCATATGGTGGAGATACGGAAAGTAGAGCAGGCGCTACAGCGTGAACAGTTTTATCGTTATGTTATTCACTACTGGCGGATACTCCACGTTGGATTGGCGTTGCTGACTGTTGGCTTGATTACCTGGCATCTCGTCTATGTTGGGCAGTTACTGATGAATGCATTTATGCATCACAGGTGAATGTTGGGAGCGCACCTGGTGGACGCGCTAAATCGGGTCCCTACAGAGAAGTTGTCGCTAAGGGGCTGTTGCCGTATAGAGATACCAAATGCCATAAACCGTATAATTCAAATAAGATATATGGCCTCAATTCTCCGCTGATCAAGCTCGGCATGACATTCGCTACAAATCTGCAAAGCCTCTTGCAAGTAGCCCAATGCCTGTTGATGACTGGTCTCTTTCCCATCATTTTCCTGCAACAAAGCAAGAGCATAGCTCTGTAAAGTGCGAGCCGTCTCTAAACGCATAGTGCATGTGCGAAATATTTGGAGGGCTTGCTCGAAATGCTGGTATGCGTCTTGCTGCTGCCCTTGCGCGACAAGAATGTTACCCAGTAGATGATGGGAACGGGCTACGAGCCATGTCAATTCATGCTGGCGCGCTTTATTGAGAGCGTGTAGCGCCTGTACTCGTGCGTTCTCTGTGTCACCCTGCAGGAAGTTGACCTGCGCCGAGGCCAGTTGTCCTCTATTCCTGGCCTCCGCCTCCAATCTTTCAAAGGTGAGCGCTCGCTGTAGCGTCTTATTGGCGCGAGCGAGGTACCGCTGATAGGCCCTGGGCGACCACAAGCCCCTGGGCGACCACAAGGGATCGCCCCTACTATGGGCGCGCCGATAGTAATCGATTTCTAGAGCCTGTGCTTGCGCGATGCGTAAATTTCCGAGAGCCACCAGGGCGAGACCGATACAGGGAGTATTCTGCATTGTGCGACCAATTGCGAGAGCGTGGCCAATACATATGCCTGCATCGGCTAGCCTGCCCTGATCCTGGTAAACAGCCGCTAATTCAACATTTCTCGTACTTAAATAGACCTGGTCGTTGGTCTGCTCTGCCAGCGCGAGGCTGCGCTTCAGCCAGTTTTCCGCCTCTTGCAGATCACCTGTACGTCCCGCCAGCACACCAAGATTGCTATAAATCACCGCCGTCAGGGGGATATCACCTATTTGTTCAGCCAGGGAGAGTGAGCGGCGTAAGAAGGGTCGCGCCTGCTCGTGTTCCGCTTTCTGTAAATGGACATAACCTACGTTACAGGAGACATGGGCCACCTCTCGTTTGTGGTCGTGCTCTTCCAGAATGCGCAGAGCAGTATTAAAATGAGTGAGCGCCTCAGAAAGCTGACCGACACTATTGGCGAGCGCGCCCAGCAATCTATGGGTGCGTGCCAGGTCGACAGGATCACCCGCAAGTGTACTCCTCATTCGTGTCAAAAGGGGAGCATTTCCTGGTTGGCCTTGTTGTTTAGGAGGCATTTCCTCAAAAAGTCGCAATGCCTCGTTAGCCGCTTGCCGCGCCTCGCCATACTTGCCCTCTTGCCACAAGATAAAACTACGCTGAAAATACAACCTGGCCCACGCCGGACCACCAACTACACCTGATTCGCGCAAAACCTGCTCGCCGCGTTCACAATATTGACGGGTGTGTTCATAATCCGCCGCGTAGTACCAGGTCCAGCCCACTTCACTCCATAACAGCGCGTCAATCTGGGCTTCATACCCTTCCCCCATCGCTATGTCGGCAAGGGAAGCTCCACTGCGTTCCTTCCCCTCCCCTTGCTGTGTCTCAACAGGTGAAGCATGTTTTTGTTGTGCTCCTTCCCTTGCTCGCTCTTGCAAAAGCTGCTCGTAGACGCGGCGGGCCTCCAAATAATTTCCCTGGATACGCAAACATTCACCTAGTTGTTCGAGCAGGTAAGCAAGGCGCACGCGATCTTCCAGGCCGGCAGCCGGCATCGCCTGTAATTCCCCGCTCGACATACGCTCCCCTCCTCCCACATTTTCGGTGGCAATGCGGTAATAGCGTTCGGCCTCGGGATAGGCGGAGAGGCTGTAGGCGCGGTCTCCGGCAAGTGTAGCGTAATGGGCGATACGCTTTGGCTCAGCGCCTCCTTCGACCAGGTGGTGGGTGATGGTGGCAGCTCCTTCTGCCTCGCGATTGGCATAGGATTGGCACAGCATATCGGCGGCACGCCTGTGCAGCTGAGCACGCCTGGTGGCGGAGAGGCTTTCATAGAGATGACTGACCAGTAAGGGCTGCCAGAAATGATAGTTGATGCGCGCTCCCCTGCCCTCTTCCGTTAAGACGCCGGCCTGCAGGGCCTCATCAAGCAAATCAAGGACAGTATCTTCGTCGGTGGGGGTAGAACCGCTGATCTCCATCGAGCGTATAAGGGAGAATTCAAAGGAGCCACCCAGAACGGCGGCATTGCCCAGCAGTTGTTGGCAGTCACGGCTTAACTTGCTCATGCGCTGGTCAAGCGCGGCAGAAATTGAGCGAGGCAGCGACGAGCTTTTTTTTCGAGTGGCTTGCTGAGCATTTGGCGGTTGTTCGGGTTTAGTAGTTGACGTGACGCTGTAAGAGTGTGCCAGTTCCTCGGCAAAAAAAGGATTGCCCGCTGCCTGCCTGCGTATGTCCACTACTACCTTCTCCGGCAATTGGGTGTTGGCAATAAGTGTGCTGATCGCTGCGTCGCTGAGCGGCTGGATTTGCAGCGTACTGATCGTGTGTTCGCGCTGCATGTGCGCGATGAGCGGACGCAAGGGATGTTTAGGAGCAAGTTCGACTTCCCTGCACGTACCGAGAAAGACAATAGGGGAGCCGGACAATCTGCGTACAAGATAAGCGAGCAATTCGCAGCTACTGGCATCGGCCCATTGCAGATCGTCCAGCACGACAAGCAAAGGTGAATGCTCAATAGCCATCTTGAAGAGTTCAAGGATCGCCTCCCACAGGCTTTGCTGCTCCTGCCCCGGCAATTGACTAACAGGAGAAACTACCCTGGGCAACCGCTCATACAATTCAGGGAGCAATACAGCCAGTCGCGTATAGACCAACGCGTGCTCATTTAGCTCTTGCTTCTGCCAGGGATCGCTATTAATGAGGCTGCGCAAGATCTCAATCCACAGGCGATAAGGGATGGTGCTCTCCTGGGCATAGCTCCTGCTCCAGGCCACAGCCCAGCCTCGCTCCTGTACTTCCCGGCTCATTTCTTCAGCCAATCGCGTTTTACCGATACCCGCTTCTCCCATCAACACCATACACTGCGGCCTGCGCAGTGTATCAAGCGGAATGGCTGAAACATTTTGCTGGTTGATAAGCTTTTGGCTGTGGAGTTTGGCCTGGCTACTATGCTCCGACACGAAGAGAAGTTGACGCAGCATCTCCAATTCGGATGTGCGCCCTACCAGTGGGTTACGGTGGCTGCGCCCTATGGTATTGCTGTCCATCTCAGACCCCTCCCGCATCGCTATGTCGGCTCCACTCACTGCATTCCGCTTCCCTTGCCGACATACGCTCCCCTCTCCATCTCCCTGTTATGCTCTCTGCCAGAAAAAAACGAGAGAAGCGCATGCCAATACTTCCTTTCATCGCTGCTGACCGTAGGTAGGCGCGCTAGCGAACTGAGCTTGCCCTGAGCGTAGCGAAGGGTTGCAGCGATGGATTTCAAGTTGAGGATAAAAGACAGGTAAACGTCTGTTCTGATTATATCTTATCCGTCAACAAATCTTTTTGGGCAAACATTATGCGGGTACCCTGCCCTTTATGGCTTTTCGTACCCGCATTAAATGTATAGTACAAATGTTCTAAATCGAACATCTTACTGTTATGAAACGCTACTTTGTTAATCAATATGCGACATATGCACAATCCTTTCCCAGTGATATATCTTAATAGGGCAGTCTACTCTATCAATTACTGATTTCTTCGTCCGCCATTGACGAATTTCCTACAAATTCACATAGAATGTATGATTTCGCACAACTTTCATCTCAGGGATGACGCGATTGAAAGTCAATGCTGGCAATGCCATGGACTGTATGCCAGAAACAATACAAGAGTTGGCTGCCTTCAAACCAGAGAACAGCTAGAATGATGGTTGCTAAGAGCGCAAAAAGATTACGATGGCCAGCAAGCGTTGATTTTGTTGTGCGATGATCATGAAGCATGCTCCTTTTGAGATAAAGGTTATTGCAGAAACAAAGACACGGTGACAGGATACTGTGGAAGAAGGTATCCGGCTTTCGAGGCAATATGTTCACCCGGTGATTGGCAGTGAGCTCAGTATGCTTGAAAAAAGTAGTGACTGGCATTCTCGTTTCTCTTTTCTCTACATTCATGTACGAAAAAGGGTGAAACTCTATCATCAGGCTACGATATTAATAATAAATATACATAAAGTTAATTAAAATTTACTTATGTTTTTTAGCAGATTCCGAGGACATCAAACGCTGATCGAACTGACGGGCGTACTATTTTTTGTGGGTGAGCAACCAAATAGGTTCACTAATGCCGTTAAAGTATGATGGCACATTTTTCAAGCGTAAAAAGAGAAAAGCGAGCAAGGCGTGAAACATCCACGCTTTGCTCGCTTTTCTCCCAACTAATTATCTATCTTATCATCCCTTTTTATCCCCATAAATCGCAATATCACGCTCAACTCGCAGCAAATCCAATGCTGCATGACATTCATTAAAGACCTGGCGAGCTTCACGTAAGTAACTTTGCCCCAGTTGATAGTTCTTTTTTTCAGTAATATTGTTTTCCAATAGAGCAAAACCATAACAATGTATAGTACGAGCATACTCCAGGCGCATACCATAGTCGCGAAAAACTTGTATGGCTCGTTCAAAATGTGCTTGGCTTGTTCCTGCTGCCCCTTTGCTGCCAAAATGCTTCCCAAGAGACTCTGAGCACGTGCAGGTTCCCATACCAGTTCATGCTGGCGAGCTTCATCGAGTGTTGAGATAGCTTGATGCCTTGCTTTGTCAAGATTGCCTAAAAACAGGAAAACCCTTGCTAATATTAATTGTCCTTCGATTTTCGTTTCAGCTTCTAATTCTTCGAGAGCGAGCGCCCTTTCCAGCACACTTTGAGCTCGTATAAGAAAACGGGAATGTGCAATAAGATTCCTTTGAGGTAATTCGTCATCCTCTTGGCTGGCATTCTCATATTGAATCCGCATCATTATTGACTGAGCGATATGCAAATTTCCTAAAGCAACGAGTGCAAAGCCGATACAGGGAGTATTTTTCATGGCTCGGCTAATATTTATTGCACGGTATAGGCATGCTTCTGCCTCGGAAAATTTACCTTGATCTTGGAGTACCGTAGTAAGTACGACATTCCACAAGCTTACATATATTTGGTCATTGATACGTTCGGCAAACACAAGGCTCTGTTTGAATAAGTTTTCTGCTTCTCTCAAATCACCAGACCGTGCGCATAATACTCCCATATTGCTAAGGTCAACTGACATAAGTGGAATATCCCCAACACGTTCTGCGAGATTAAGCGAACGACGAAAAGCTGCATGTGCCAGTTTAAATTCTGCTCTCTTCAAATGAGCATCACCGATATTGCAACTGACATTGGCAATCTCACGTTGGGAGTTGTATGGTTCATAAAGATTTAGTGCCGCGTTTAGATAAGTAAGTGCTTTTGCAGGTTGACCAATCGAGTTGGCGAGAGCACCTAATAATGCATTGGTTCGTCCCAGCGTTAACCGGATCACCCGCAAGTGTACGTCTTGTGCCCGTCAAAAGAGTATCATTTCTTCCATGATAATCTCGCTCTTGAGGTGTGGAATTAAAGAATTTCAGTGCCTCTTGAGCAGAAATCTCCGCCTTATCATACTTACCTTCTTGCCAATCTATATAACTTTGTTGCAAGCGCAAAATAGCCCATGCAGCCCCTCCTACTACTCCCGCCTCACGCAATACCTCCTCACCACGCTCACAACACGCCTGGGCCTGCAAACTATCGCCAACGTCATACCACGTCAAAGCAATCTCGCGCCATAATAAGGCATCGATCTGAGCTTCAAATCGATACTCATCGTCTGTGGCAAAGGTGCGCTGGTAACTTCTGACCTCCAGAACGCGCTCGTAAAGGTGGCGCGCCTCTTCATATTTCCCCTGAACCCTGGTACATTCGCCTAATCTTTCCAGAAAATAGGCTAATCGTGTTCGTTCGTCCTGGCAGGCGTCGCGGAGCAGCCCAGGAGATGGTCCTATGTGTTCATCCAACTGGCTGACGGCTATGCGGTAGAAGCCTTCAGCCTCAGGATAAGCGGAGAGGGTATAGGCACGGTCACCCGCCAGTTCAGCATAGTGAACGACCTGTAGTGGATCTGCGCCCCCCGCTACGAGGTGGTGAGTGATGACGGCTGCCCCTTCCTCTTCGCGTCCCTCGTAGACGCGTTGCAGAACTTCGGCGGCACGGCGGTGCAGGCGCGCGCGCCTGGCGGCTGAGAACTGGTCGTAGAGGTGACTGACCAGCAGGGGGTGCCAGAATTGGTAGGTGATTCGAGTGCCGGTTCCTTCTTCAGTGAGCACACCGGCCTGGATGGCCTCTTCGAGCAGGTCAAGGATAGTATCTTCATCGGCTCTGGCGTTGATGCCTGTTTCCATCTGTTCAATGACGTGGAAGGTGAAAGAGCCGCCAAGCACAGCAGCGTTGCTTAACAGCCTTTGACAGGGACTGCTCAGCCTGCTCATGCGCAGTTCGAGCACGGCGGAGATGGTGTCGGGCAGGGTCCAATCCTGCCGCGCCAGCACCTCAGCGTCAGTCAATCCGTTGGTGTTGGGCTGGTTCGGTGCGCTGACCTGCGTACCAGGTGCGCTCTCGACGGTGCGGGCCAGTTCTTCAGCGAAGAAGGGGTTCCCTGCCGCTTTGCTCTGGATAAACTGCACCATCGTTCCTGGCAGGTGAGCGACCAGCGAGGCGATCTGCTCGTCGCTGAGTGGTTGGATGGGAATGCTCAGGATAACCTGTTCGCGCTGCAGGTCGGTCAGCAGTGGACGCAAAGGATTACTGGCGGGAAGCTCGTTATCACGGTATGTTCCCACCATGACAATTGAGTGCCCATGCATTCGGCGCACAAGATAGGCAAACAGTTCACTACTACTGGCGTCAGCCCAGTGGAAGTCATCCAGCACGAGCAGCAGCGGCGTGCGCTCGCTGATGGTACTGAGCAGTTTGAGCGTGGCCTCCCATAGGCGTAGTTGCTCCTGTTCTGGAGACTGAGGCGATGGATAGACTACCTCGGGGAACAGGTCGTGCAGTTCTGGAAGCAATGTACTCAGGGGTTGATAGACGAGCCGCTGCTTACTAATCTCTTGTCGCTGCCAGAGGCCGTGCGCCAATGCGTTGCGCAGCACCTCGGTCCACTGCCGATAAGGCACGCTGCTCTCTTGCGCGTAGACTCTACTCCATGCTACGGCCCAACCGCGCTTCAGGGCCTCCTGGCTCAGCTCTTCGGCCAATCTTGTCTTACCTATGCCTGCCTCGCCTACCAGCAGTATACATTGCGGATGGTGCTGCGTATCCAACGACGGGGAAAAGACTTTCTTGTGACCAGCATGTGCCCGTGTTCCCTGTTCGCTCGCCAGCAACACCTGGTACATAGTCTCAAGTTCCTGGTCACGCCCAATCAACGGCGTCTGGTGACTGCGCCCAATCTGCACTTTGTAGCCCTGCCTGGGCGTGATAGAGACGTCACGCTCCGCTGCTGAAGCAACTCCCGCCGCTGGACGGAGTTGTGGAGAAGTGGGGGGAAATGGCAAGGTAACATGGGTATCTCCTTGCTGCACCGCCTCGTACAAGGTGCGTGTTTCCGCTTTAGGCGCGACATGGTAATCACGCTGGAGATCTGTAGCAAAGCGGTGGTAGGCACGCAAAGCCTCTCCGCGCCGGTCCAGTCGGGCCAGCGAGATGATGAGCCGCTGTACAGCAGCTTCATTGGCGGGGTCAGTAGCGAGCAAACGATCCAGCGGCTCAATCGCGATTACCAGCGCTTCTCGTGCGATACGCAGATCGGCCAATTCCAGTAGTAACCCCATCCAGCCGCGTTGCAGGGCTTCACGGCGCGTAAGGATCCAATCGGAATAACGCTCTTCCGGTAGGAATTCACCGCCATACAGGGCAGAGGCTTCCTCAAGCAATTGTTCTCGTTCCCCTGCATCGTTTGTCGCGCGCGCCTGGTTCAGCAAGTGTTCAAATTCGTCCGCATCGACCCAGATATGTGCCTGATCAGCCAGTACAGGACCTTCGCGCTCCATACGCAACAGACGAGAGGAAGCAGGACGGTTAAGGGCAGGTTCGAGTACCTGGCGCAGACTGTAGACGCTGCGGTCCAAACGGCTCGAGGCTGTCTCAATATCCGCCTCGGGCCAGAGCACGTCCATCACCTGCTCTCTCCCGAGTTTGCGACCAGGGCTACTGAGAAGACAGGCCAGTAGGGCGCGGACACGCTGGTGTTGCCATGCTGAATCTGCGACAGACTGCCAATCCTGCCCGTATTTGCGTTCCAGTTGGAATTGTCCCAGTGTTCGTATGCGTAGTGCAACAGGTTCGAGGTTGACAGGAGCCAATTCCTGCGATCCTTGCAAGTCTGCAGGAAGATTTTTCCCAATATAAGTGCGTGTGGTGCGCCCATTTTCCGTAGTATAGGCATACCAGTAGGGGCCATGCCCCACACCATCGCGGCATTTATGGCAGCGTGGTTTGCCGCAGTAACTGACCTGCTGATGATAGGTTACCTTGCCGTTCATCTTCCATTCCTCTAGATAACCGCCTGCGACTTTAGGACCGATTATGTTGTTAAAAGTCATTGCTGGGCCTAATCACCCTGAAGGATGTTGATCCCCGAATTAACACGCACACGGCATTATACCGCATACATCAACAAAACAAAAAACGCAAAAAATTAGAAGACTGGTATAAGACAAAGACAAAGTTATTCTAAGAAAAGACAATTGGAGAGATTGAACCACTACCCCCAGGGAAGCTACGCCCGCATAGAAGATGATGATTTATGTAGTTCGTTGGAATTCAGTGCAAAAATATACTATGTTTCCAAATATCTGCTTTTCAATCAAAATGGCAAATAGAAAGATATTTCCGCGCTATGGAGTTAGCGGGGAGGTTTCATAAAGCTCTCTGTCTTATACTTCCTGAGGTTACCGAAGTTCCTCGTAGTGCAAAGCCTATATAACAAGGAAGTTTCGACCATGAGTGAGAGTGAAGTTGCGCGCTTACGCCGACAGATTGAATTGGAACTTGAAGCTATGCAGCGGGGGATGAATGGTTTTGCTTTGGGGTCAAGCCGCCATAAGTTTATCCACAAACGGATGGACCGTGTCGGAGCCTGGCAGGATCAGCTGATGGCTGAGGTGGGAGAGGATGAAGCTGATGAAATAGTCTATGGTCTTTATACTCAGACTTTCAAATAGCTCATGATCCCTCCCTCAAAAATTTTTTATAGAAGGATATTCCATGCAAAACGTCCATCGATTACTGACTTTGGGGTGTGTGTGCGATAATAGGGGTTTTTTCAGGGGGCAAAAGCATGTTGGAGCAATTCAAACTCGCCTATGACATTCACCCATGGCTGAGGCGCGTAAGCTGGGGGCTACTGTTAATTGCCGGCATAGGCATCTTCTGGGCCTCGGGGGGGATGCCTGCACGTGCGTGGATATTGCTGGCAGCAGTGATTCCCCAGCTTACACACCTATGGGTACTGCGCGGACCCGCGATTATCCTACCCGTCGCATTATTAGTCATCCAGTCTGTAACCTGGGTCATTGCCTGGGGCCTATTCATAGCGGCGTTTGTCGCCCTCATACGGCACTGGCGGCATATACAGCACGACATGAAAGAGTTTGAGGCAGATTTGCAAGAGGCATACGAGGAGATTACCGAGGCGCAGGAACAATTGCCATGGTCACCATTAGCATTGCCCGTGCGCCAGAAACCACCACTGGTGCCGCCGAAACAATTTGAGAAGGAGCATCAGATACCTTTCCAACCCTGGCAGCGACAACTCACCTTGCACCTAGATATAGGAGTTGGCTGGGATGTCGGGATAAAGCGCAAAAATAAGCCAAACGAAGATAGTCTTGTCGCCTTGCAAGGTACCTGCATTTACAACGACCAGTTGCTGCCCTTTGGATTATTTGTGGTAGCGGATGGGATGGGGGGGTACGCTCACGGACAAGATGCCAGCTACCTGTCAATACAAACCGTGTTGCAATCGGTGCTCCCGTATGTTGCAGGCGGCGAAGAGATGACCAACGACAACATCGCCGAGGTTCTTATTGAAGGCGTGGAACTGGCAAATCAGGCGGTGTTACAACGCAGTAAGGAAGTGAAAACCGACATGGGTGCCACGATCACTGCTGCGCTGGTCATGGATACAACCGCCTTCGTGGTCAATGTCGGTGATAGTCGGACCTACCTCTATCGCGAATGCGAGGGGCTGACACAGGTCACTCGCGACCATTCACACGTTGCGCGTTTAGTCGCGGCAGGCCAGATAGCGCGGGACGATATTTACACCCATCCAGATCGAAACCAGGTCTATCGCGGTCTTGGATCGGAACCAGATGTGAAGGTAGATTGGTTTACTGTTCCCTTGCAAGGAAATGACTGTTTGCTGCTCTGTTCAGACGGGCTTTGGGAGATGGTACGGGATCCGGAGATCGAAAAGACTTTGAAAGAGCAAGGATGCAACCCATCACAGGCAAGCAAGGCCCTCGTCCGAGCCGCCTTAAAAGGCGGGGGTCTGGATAACATCAGCGTTATTGTAGTACATGTCACACCCATAACGGTGTGATGAGTCGAAGGGTGATAAGAGCATGAACGAACAAACACATGGAACTTCCAGCGCAGTAGCCACACGCATTCCCGCTGGGAAGCAGGCAAATGACCAGTATAAACAACGCATAGTACCTATACTTCAAACGGTACAAGAAGCCAGTCAACAATTGAAGATAGGTAGACCTGATGCAAGTACATCCTTACGTCAGGACCAGGAACTTCACTGTCTGCGCGATAGCAAATATCTGTACAAACATGAGATCGGGCTTGTCCAGCAGCTCTCAGCCGAAGAGGTAGTCTCCCTGGCCCAGCGCATGGAACGTGCCCGGCTGGAACAGAAAAAGCCGAAACCCAATCACTGGCTCATCGAAGATGGCGAGAACGCCAAACGTCAGTTGATCGAAGCCAACTTGCGCCTGGTAGTCAGCATTGCCAAGAAGTACATCGGCCTCGGCATGGATCTAATGGACCTGGTACAAGAAGGCAACATCGGGCTTATTCACGCCGTGGATAAATTTGATTACCATATGGGCTACAAGTTCAGCACGTACGCAACGTGGTGGATTCGCCGGGCGATGTCACACGCGCTGGCCAGGCAAGCCCGCACTATTCGAGTGCCCCTATACAAAAAAGAGGAGATGAAACGACTAGCACAGGTGCGGCTGCGTTTACAGCAGGACCTGGAACGTGAACCCACCGCCGAGGAACTGGCCCAGGAGATGGAAATAAATGTGCAGCAAGTGATCGCGCTCATGGTAGCCAGCGAGGATACCATCAGCCTTGATGCGCCAAATGGTGGCACAGAGGAAGAACCTCCCTTTAGCGATACGCTAGAGGACGACAACGCCTATTCACCAGAGCAGGTAGTCATCACGCAGATGCTCGAAACGCACGTCCAGGACCTGCTTAAGAGCCTGAGCCCCAACGAACGCAAGATTTTGCGACTGCGCTATGGGCTTGACGGTACTCCTGAGCACTCCCTCAAAGAAGTGGGAAAGAAGCTGGGTGTTACCTACGAGGCGATCCGCCAGGTCGAAAACAAAGCCCTGCGCAAGCTTGCTCAACCCAGCCGCACTCGAATGTTACACGACTTTTTAAGCTAAGAAAGAAGGAGCAGTAAAGGAGGTGATGCAAAGCCCACAACAGTATACTGTAAACAGTGGATCGCCAGGTGAGCGCATTCAACCCCAATCATATCTCATCGAAAGATTGGGAAAGAATGATGAGCGAGACACCAGCACCAGCATGACGGATTGATGACAGCACATCCACCTCTAAAATGTGCCTATATCAACCGTCATGCAGGGCATTCATTTCACACCATTTTCACCCATTTTCCCGTTTATGAAATCAAAAGTATATTACAAAGAAAGACGGAAAGGAGCGACAGGTATGAGTAAACTGGTAATGATCATCGATGATTCAGCAACAGTGCGCAAAATCGTCGAAGTTAGTCTCAAGCGCGAAGGAATCCCATACATAAGTTATGCCAACGGAGTTGAGGCCATACGCGCGCTCTCAGAACAGGAACACCTTGTACCTGACCTCGTCTTTCTCGATATCGCCCTTCCAAGAATAGATGGGTATAAGATTGCGCAATATCTCAAGTCGCATCACCAATTCGACAATACCGTAATCGTCATGCTTTCAGGTCACAATGGCATACTGGACCGCCTCAAAGGCCGACTCTCAGGAGCCCGTGACTACCTGACCAAACCTTTTAGAACTCAGGATATCTCTCCGTCGTGCACGAATACCTCGGCATTACTCCCCTTAAGCATTCCCAGCATATGCCTTAAATTTTCATGCTCACCTCCAACCTCTTGAAAAAACTCAAACATAGAAACTCCAAAATCAAAGTCTAAGAGAGAGAAAACCTGCATCAATATTCAAGTATGGAGTTGATTGCTCGCGTGGAAACCACGAGCAGTCAACTCCATACTACATTTCCTATTATTGACCTATTACCGTTCACTGCTACGCAGATCGAGCAGGCATTTCTGCAGGCATAAGCCTCAATATACATCCCGTCTCCAGGATGGATGTTATATTTACCCCGAAGGTTCGCAACTTTAGCCGTGTTCGCGAAAGCACGTTACGTACAGGTCTCATCTCCTGGTCCCACGTCCCAATTTCAAGCGAATTTTGTAAACGTTGGCGACAGTGGGCAACAATCACCTCTGTCACATCACCGTTATAGAAACTCGCGTACAGGACTTCGTAAGGACAATAATAGGGGTACGAGTCCAATAGAGGCAGCAGAATGCTCAACTCGCTGGCCGTAAACTGCTGTTGCGCCAGTAACTGGGGAACTTCGCCTCCTGAGGAGATGTATGACAGAGTTCCAAGTTCCATGTTCAGGGCCAATGTATGACCGGCTGGTAGCGCATCTTGCAAAGAAAAATGTCGTATGCTTTCCGTGTTCTGTCCCAAATTGGTGTGAGATGTTTTCTCTTCACAATAAGCTACTACTTGCATGGCAGTCTCCTTGTTCCTATGCTCTGATGCGCTCATGTGCGACGTTTATTTCAATTAGGTTGTTTTGTCGATAAGGGGGGCCTGTTGTACAAGAAACGATCTTACTTAATTATTACCTGAAAGCATATACTTAAAGAAGAACTTATGTTATCATTTTATGTAACATCTTTATCATTTTTTCGTTTGACCAGAAGGAATGAGGATGGAACCAGCGAAAACTACCCCTCAGCCCCGGTGGCGACTGGCCGAGGCGCGCACTCTACGAAAGTTGTCGCAGCAAGAAGTTGCTGATCGTATCGGCACCACGTATGTCAACATCAGCCGTTGGGAACGTGGTATTACCCGGCCCAATCCCTACTTTCGCCGCAAGCTCTGCGCGCTCTTTGGCAAGAGTGAGGAGGAACTGGGCCTGGTAGTGAGCATGGCCAGGTCGACGGAAGAGAGAGCGAATGGAGGGGACAATGCGACCACAAGAGCCGCTTCTACCTCAAACAGTACCCAACCTATCGAGACCATTTCTGAGCATGGGCTGTATGATTCTGCAATTCCCCTTGAGCCTGCCATCCATTTAGTGGGACGCGAGAGCGAACTCAGTCAGATCAAAAAACGGCTGTATAACGGCGGCAGTGTGGCGTTGACGGCCCTCAATGGCTTGCCAGGCGTAGGCAAGACAGCATTGTCTATCGCACTAGCACACGACTCTGAGTTACGAGCTAATTTTCAAGATGGTATCCTGTGGGCTGGCCTGGGGCCAAACCCCAACATTTCAGGGCTATTGAGCCGTTGGGGAACGCTCCTGGGTATATCAACGACCGAAATGACAGAGATAAGCAGCGTCGAAGAATGGGCGAAGACGCTGCGGGCCGCCATTGGCTCGCGCCGTATGTTACTAGTCATCGACGATGCCTGGAAACTCGAAGAAGCGCTGGCATTCAAAGTCGGAGGGCTTAACTGCGCGCACCTGGTGACTACGCGCTTCCCCAATATCGCCACGCACATGACTGTTGATGGCGCCACATTGATCCAGGAACTGAATGAGATCGAAAGTATGGAACTTTTGCGGAGGCTGGCTCCAGGTGTTGTGGATCGTGAAGCGCAGAAGGCGGCTGACCTGGTAAATGCCGTTGGTGGACTACCCCTGGCGCTCACATTGATGGGTAATTACCTGCGCAAAGAGGCTTACAGCGGGAAACCTCGCCGTATTAGTGCCGCTCTCGAACGGTTGACGATTGCAGAGGAGCGCTTACATATTAAAGAGCCGCATGGGCCGGTAGAGCGCCACACGAGCCTATCATCAGACACGCCACTCTCGTTACAATCTGTCTTCACAGTCACTGACCAGCAACTTGAGAAGTCTGCTCGTGCCGCGCTCTATGCCCTCTCCGTCTTTCCTCCGAAACCAAACAGTTTCTCAGAGGAGGCTGCCCTGGCGGTAGCCGCATGTACCGAAAAAACACTGGACAGCCTTACCGACGCGGGCCTATTGGAGAGCGTTGGTTCAGACCGTTACACGCTGCACCAGACGATTGCTGACTACGCGCGAGTGCATTTATTAAAAGAGGATACTGCCGTGCGTGATCGGATGATCGCATTTGCCGTCAGCTACGTGGAAGCGCACGAAAAAGACTACGAATTGCTGGAACTGGAAAGTAACACCGTCCTTGCCGCCCTGGAGCTTGCTTACGAGAAAGGTAGACAGGAAGCATTGGTGCGCGGCGTCAACTCCTATGCGCCGTTTCTGATCTTACGCGGCCTTTACCCACTGGCGGAGGAGCAGCTTCAACGTGCGCAAGAAGCCGCCAAAGCGATTGAGGATCAGCGTGGCCTCGCCAGCACACTACTCTCCCTTGGAGAAATCGAGCAAAAACAGGGCCACTACCCCCAGGCACAAGCGTATTATCACGAAGGTCTGAGGCTAGCACGCGAGATACAAGACCCTGAACGCATCAGTGCTTTACTGACGAACCTTGGATGGGTGACGTTGAAACTTGGTGAGTATACTCCAGCCGAGGTCTACCTGCAAGAGGGTCTGACACTGGCTCGAGAAATCGAACACCGTGAGCGAATAAGTGGCCTACTCGAAATGCTTGGGTCGGTGGAAGGCATCCGGGGTGATTATGCCCAATCGGAAGCATATCTACAAGAAGGGTTGACCCTAGCACACCAGGTAGGAGACCGTAATCGCATCTGCACTATACTTATTAATTTGGGAGCGACAGCGGGCGAACAGGGAAACTTTAGACAAGCAGAAGAATATTTCCAGGAAGGGTTAATGCTGGCAAGGCAAATTGGACATCGTGAATGGATCAGCGCTTTACTCAGTAACCTAGGAGAAGCCGAAAGTGAGCTGGGGCACTATTCTCAGGCGGAAGCCTACTTTCAGGAAGGGCTACACCTTGCACGCCAGACGGAACATCGCGAATGGATATGTGCTTTGCTCATCAATCTGGGATTAACCTTAAGGAAGCAAGGAAACTATCCACAAGCAGACCTGTCTTTCCAAGAAGTTTTGACATTAGCCCAACAGCTAGATAGACCTGAAATCACCTCCGCCGCTCTTTATGAGTATGGCAACCTGTATCTTGTTCAACAACGTGAAAATGCTGCCGAAACCTGTTTTCAGAAGATGCTTTCTGCCATTCCGGAAGGAAGTCAAGAACTGTTAGCCCTGGCACATTACGGATTAGCACGCACAGCTGCTTTACAGGGAAACTTCGATGAGGCTCTAAGGCTTGGAGAAGAGAGTGTTTCTGCTCTTGAAGAGATGGGACATCGTACTGCGCAAGAAGTGAGGAGTTGGCTGGATACAATCAAGTAGTAAACTACTAACATGGGCCTTCCCATATTGATCTATCCCCTCATCTCGTATGAGCGGAAGCGGGGATGCGCGATAAGGGGACGCTTGCGTCGACCATCGTCCTATGCCACTGATCCTCTCCAAGTGGCGACGCAAGCGTCCCCCCCACCTCACCCTAATGATGTACCACTCCAACCCTTCTAACCTTTCTCGATTAGCCCCTCTGCAAGGATACAACACTTACTATATTCCCAAATTCGGGATGTTTCATGTTGGTAATTTTGAGTTCGTCAATTAGGGACGCCAGAAATCTGATGAGAAGTGCAAGTTGACTCGACACAGTATGTATTACCACCCCAGGGGGTGCTGCTGCGTGAGTAGCCAGTACGGGTGATAGTGCCAGGCACAGAGCAATGAGCACGAGTACTACGAGTGGCAGGATCATTCGTATGATATGTTTGAACATGTGTTGTTCCTTTCGTTCCATTTCGTGCATTTGGGGAGAACGGGTACCCGCAAACGAGGGTTAACCCTGCATACAGGAGCAGTGAGCGAATGCTCGTGCCGGACCAGAAGAGACTCACACAGCCGCAAACCCACTATGAAGGACGGGGCTTATACCTGCCATTGTGCTCCAATAAATATCCGGCAATAGATGTTCAGAGGTCTCCTGCTATTTGACCCCAAAATAGACTGAGTAACTGTTTGTTAGTTCGCCTGTTGCCCTTTGCGCAAGTCCCACTACCTCACGGACAACCACAGCCCCAACCTCAAAGACACATTGTGACTAGATGGTTTTCCCATCTTCGTCGACGGAGAAAACGTGCTGACCAGCCAGGCAGTAATACTGTAAATTCCCATTTTCATCGGTGGCTGGAGCACTTTCTGTTTCGAGATCAACCAGCAATATCGCCTGGTCTTTGTCAATTGGGCATGTCTGGTACATTAGCTCATCAATGTCAATATCCATCAACTTCCCTCATTCCTGTGTTGAAATTATCTCCTAATCAAATGACGCTAAAACAACGCACTACAAAAATCACGCTTTACAAAAACGAATATTGGGATCCTGCATACCGTCCTTGTCGCCAAAGGGTGACGTGGTGTGCACATGAAAAGAAGTGTTACAGACGTGTTTCGATACGATTGCGCGTGTCTTTGGGGTTGTGGAACTAGCCCGAGATGGTGGGGACTCACACAGATTCGCTTTGTGCGAACAGGCTAGAGCATTGTTCCTCTTATCAAACTACCGAATGATTTTCGGATCATCAACAAATTGAGAAAAGGGGGGAGATAGGTACTATTTGCATTGGGCAAAGATAAGACCGGGAAACTCGTACCAGGCGCTACACCAATATTTTCGGCCAACTGCTGGAACTGCTCATAGATCATGACATTCGTTGTCCCACTCCACATTTTTTCGCCCAGCGTTGGCATGGCGGCTTTTACTCTCTCATACACGTCAAGATCACTGACAACACTGCCGAGTTTGTCATTCCATACAGCAAACATACCTCCCAACAAGTGCGGATCGTTCGGGCTGAGATTCATACCCGGGTTAGCAAGGTCAAATATATACGGCTCCCACTTCTGGTACAACAGTTTGGTATCCAGATAGTCATGATAATAGCCAGCCTTGGGCACAATGTAGAGGAGGTTATCATTAGCATTGATGATCTGAAATCCCTGCCGCACCATATCCACAGGATTAGCCCAGCTATTATTCCATACGTCGATTACAATATCTTTGTTTACCATGACACTGCTCTGCATCTTTGTCAGACTCCCCCACATCTCTACTGTTTTCCCTTTGCTCTTCAAATACGAGTCATATGTGTTAATGAACTGTCTGTACTTGTTAGCATCGCTTAAAGCATATTCATCTTCACCAATATGTACCTGTGGCGCGTCAAACCACGGTAGAAACTCGTCCCAGATGGCATTCATAAAAGTATAGGTGTTGGGATTATCGAGATCAAGAAACTCCTTCGAGTATTTCTGGCTGGCTAGATCAGAGCGATATTGGGTGAATGCCAGTGCGTGCGCCGGTGTATCAATTTCCGGCACGATGGTGACTGCATGTTGTCTCGCCACGTCTTGCAGCTCGCGCATATCCTGCCTGGTGTAGGAACCATCTTTGGCAGCCAACCCCTTGAAGCGATCGCTATTGAGACGGAACGCCGCGTATTTGTGCATCCAATCAGGACTATTGCCAGCATCCATTTCGTTATCGTTCAAATGCAGGTGGAAAACGTTCATTTTATACCACGACAACATTTTCACGTAGTCTTCCAGGGCGCCGATGGAAAAAAACTTTCTTGCAACGTCAAGCATAAAACCGCGCACTTTATATTTTGGATAATCTCGCGCCACCCCCCTGCCAATATGTATTCTTGTGGGGTCCTGCAGCAAGATTTGCAATGCAGTGCGGGTACCATAGAAGATACCCGCGCTCGTATGCGCGCTGATGACTACGCTGTCCCCCACCTGAAAGAGATACCCTTCGTTGCCAATTACAGGGTCCCTATTTCTTAAGGTCAGAAAAAAATCGCCTCCTGCCGGAGAACTGGAGGTCACAATCTGGAGAGGATGCCCGGTGACCTGGAAGAGATCGCTCTGGAAAACCTGCGCCGTTTCCTGCAACTGTGTAGCATAAGCAGGATCTACAGTAATGCGAGAAGTCATACCCATGGTAAATGTTCCCGTGCTACCCTGCCACTCTCGCAGGCCAGGGATGACCTGGGGAGCAGGATTGGGAAAGAATAGAGTCAGGCCAGCAGGTGTGAGCTGGTGCACGGTGATGAGAATAGTGAGGGTTATCACCATGCCAAAAAGCACATAGATGTAAAACTTAGTGTTTTTTTTCTTTTTGTTCCTCAATACCTTCGGCACTGTGTATTCCAGCATTTCTTCGCTGTAGTTATCCAGATAGTTTTATAGGAGAGCAAGCATTGATGATACTATTGCGGAGCTCTGCCTTTACTTTTGCTAACAATAGCACACTGTATGTCTCTTTGCAATTCAGAAAATCTCTTTTTCTCGCCCCTACTGAGGCGAAGGCAGTGAAATAGTGGAGATACCCCAGCATAATGGTGCGCCTGCAATAGGAAATTTGGGCGTGTTTTGCCGGTAAGTAGCTAGAAACTTTAACCCGATATCCTAATGACGTTGTCTTGCTAAAAACCCTGCATCAGACTCTGAACATAAGCCGTAAACTGGTCACCCCGGTCAAATTCGTTAAGGAACATACCAAAACTGGTGAAACCAGGCGAGAAAAGCAGGACATCACCTGGACGCGCCAGGGTAACCGCCGTATCCAGCGCCGCAGTAAAGTCGTCAAAGATACCTCGCACTGGATCGCTGACCCCCAACTTTGCGGCTTCTTGATGTATCGCAGGCAGTAATTCTTCAGTGCCCGTTCCATTAAGCAGGATCACATCACGGCAATTGCGCACAATGGCGGCAGGCCAATCCTCCAGTGGGAGGTTTTTTGTGTTGCCACCGGCAACCAGCACGATAGGATGCCCTGCATATGCCTCCACACCTACCCGACCAGCCACCGGCGTCGTGCTGGTACTATCATTGATGAAGCGCACACCATTCACCACGGCTACCTCCTCCAGGCGCTGGGCAACACCGTGAAAACTGCGTACAGAGGCCCCCATGCTCTCCTCAGATACGCCGAGCAGGCGCGTCGCTGTTGTCGCCAGTAACACATTCTCCAGGTTGTGTTTACCCACCAGCGGCACATTCGCGAAAAGAAAAGGGATAATAGTTTTTCTTGTAGAAGAGCCTCGTTTGAAGCTGCCGCCTCGCTCAATACTCGCGAACCAGGTCTCCCCTACAGCCTCCTCTCCAAAGCGACGAGTCCAGGGATTATCGTAATTAAAAATTGCCAGGTCAGTCGTGTGCTGGTGGCGAAAGATAGTGGCTTTGGCCGCTGCATAGTCCTCCATCCCCTTATAAGTGTCGAGGTGATCAGGATAGATATTTGTCATTACAGCCACCGACGGACTGAGTTTGTGAGGAGCCAGTCCTTCGAGCTGCCAGCTTGAAAGCTCCAGCACAACCAGTGTTTCAGGAGTGATCTGTGGTAGTAAGGACAGTGTCTCCACTCCCGCTACATTTCCCCCCAACACGGTGTGAGCTCCACTTTCAGAGAGTATTTTGTAAATCAGTGTCGAGGTCGTGGTTTTGCCCCGTGTACCGGTTATTCCAATGATGTGACCTGGACAGGCGAGAAAAAAGAGCGCGATCTCCATTTCGATACTCGCGCCGTGCTCGTGAGCAAGCCGTAAATAGGGAGAAGATAGAGGGATACCCGGATTGCGAATGACCATTTCAGCCCAGAGGAAATCCTCGTTGCGATGCTCACCAAGCACAAATTCTATCGGTAAACCTGCCAATGCACACACACTTGGCGCCAGTATTTCAGGTGATTTCAAGTCAGTTACGCGCACGAAAGCCCCCTGCTGAGCAGCATATCGGGCCGCCGCCATACCCGATCCCTGCAAACCCAATCCCATGATCAATACACGCTTTCCGCGCAAATCCATCGTCATATATACCTTCTTCTTCATTGCTCAAAAACATACGAACAGTGCCGGATACACGGGTTTATCATAACAGAATAGATTGTTTAAAGACAAACCATCTGGAAAACAACCGCAATCCAGACCCAGCCCCCCCAAGCAACCCCCCAAGGTTGACCGCAAGGGTCAACCCTACTATATCCGACCACCCATCATCCGACCACCCATCGGCCGCGCGTACGATGCGCAGCATCGCAACGTGTATAGTAGGGTTGACCCTGGCGGTCAACCTGGGCCGGGCGGTGGGGTCGGGCCTTCGTTGCAGCGATGGGTTACAAATACTCTTTTTTATCAAACCGCGGCGTAAAACCCCTGGCTTCAGTCACGGGGATAGAAGCCGCGTTCCTTTCTTTGGTGGATAGGGTGGGGATACTGTTTGACCCTTTACAGTGCGTGTGCTATACTGTAAAGCATGCAACAGAAGAAAGCCTATAAGTATCGCTTCTATCCGAGTGATGAACAAAAGCACATCCTGGCGCAAACCTTTGGGTGTTGCCGCTATGTCTATAACTGGGCATTGCGCCAACGTACAGACGCGTACTATCAGCGTGGTGAGCGTCTGTACTACGAAGGCACAGCCGGGCGTCTGGTCACACTCAAGAAACAGGAAGAGACAATTTGGCTCAATGAGGTTTCTTCTGTAGTACTCCAACAGTCCCTCAGACATCTCGATAAAGCCTTTCGCAACTTCTTTGAAGGGCGAGCTGACTATCCCACCTTCAAAAAGAAACGGAACCAGCAAGCTGCCACCTATGCAAGCAACGCCTTTACCTGGAATGGGCATCATCTCACCCTTGCCAAGATGGATGTTCCTCTTGAAATCACGTGGCATCGTCCCTTGCCCGATGGATGTAAGCCAAGTAACGTCACCGTCACCAAAGATGAAGCTGACCGCTACTTTGTCTCCATCCTGGTAGAAGAGGACATCAAGCCCTTGGAAGTCACACCTAAGATGGTAGGGCTTGATCTGGGCTTGAAGTCGATGGTCATCACATCCGATGGGCGCACGCATGGAAACCCCAAGTTCTTCCACAAGGATGAGAAGAAACTGGCGAAGGCTCAGAGGCAGCACGCTCGCGCGAAAAAGGGCTCGAAGAATAGAAACAAGGCTCGTCTCAAGGTTGCTCGCATCCACAAGAAGGTTGCAGATCGCAGGCGAGACTATCAGCATCAACTCTCGACTCGCATCATACGCGAAAACCAAGTCGTATGCGTCGAGAGTTTGCAAGTCAAGAATATGGTCAAAAACCACTGCCTTGTCAAATCCATCTCTGACGTTGGTTGGAGTGAGTTCATCAGGCAATTGGAATACAAAGCTGAGTGGTACGGTCGAACGCTAGTCAAGATTGACAAGTGGTATCCGTCCTCCAAACGATGCTTTGACTGTGGACATATTCTTGACTCCTTAACGCTAGATGTCCGTCACTGGGTTTGTCCTGAATGCGGCGTAGCCCATGACCGTGATATCAATGCCGCAAAGAACATTTTGGCCGCGGGACTCGCGGTTTCTGCCTGTGGAGAGGCCGTAAGACCTGGTGCGGTGAAAACCAAGCCAGGCAAGCCTCAGCGAAGCAGGAAAGCCTCTCAGCGATGAGAGGAAGCCCCTGCCTTTAGGCATGGGGAGATGTCACTTTGATGAGTGAAATGAAGTGGCACGCAGGACTTGGGGACAGGTAATAGAGGATGAGAAGGAGGGGTGCAGGCTTCACTTTCGTATATAACAGGGCAACCTGTAAGCTAGCCCCCGATCTTTGCCAGAACCGCAACGGGGTGAACGCAGCAAGGGAGTCGATATCTGAATATACTTCCGGGTAACTAGAAATTTAGTGATATGGAGCCAGAGCAATCGGCGCAACTCGAATCAATTTTTCAACACATGTCGGTAGGAGTCGCTATTTTAGACTGTCCCGACCTGCGCCTTCTTTATGCTAACCCATACTTGCTCTCGTTACTCGATCAAGCACATGAAGCCGGGCGTCCTCAAGCTATAATCAGCCATAGCCTGTATGAGATTATCCCCGAAGAATTATTGCGCATAGCCCTACCTTTGCTACAACAGGCCTGTTCAACCGGACAACGGATGAGTTGGTCCGATATCCCCTACGAGGGCTTCCTGGCTACTCGTGGGCGGACCTACTGGCGCGTAAGCGTCGAGCGGTCAGAGCGCGAGGCTGAGTCACTTTCAATCAGCGAAAGGCACGAAACGAGACATACTTTTGCTCCGCTTGCTCCCTTGCTGGTCACAATTGAAGATGTAACTGAGTTAGCACGTTCACGTCTCTATGTGAATGCCATCAATTCCATCTCCTCAGCTATCGTAGGTCCCTTTGCCCTGCCCCTGGTGCTCGAGCGCATTCTTCAGGCTGTCCATGATATGGTTGGCTCAACCCGCTGTGCCATCTTGCTCATCGACGATTGGGAATCCGGTTCTGATTTCCGCTACCCTGGTTACGCGGGAGTAGACCCCGATTTATCGAGGGGCGAGCGAAGCGAGGAGCCAGGTGAAACACACACTCAGGCTGATACCCCTTCCACCGTTACTATTGCTGCTCAGAAAGGGGTACACCTCCGTTCACAAGACTGGCATCCACAGTTGAGTGAGCAATTGCTCCTTGGGCGTGTCGCACGCGATCGCCGTACCCTTGTGATTACCGATACCAGCACAACACCGGAAATGAATTTTCCCTTGCTTGATGATGAAGGTATACCTCGTCGTCCGGGTTCCGTCCTCTGCATACCAATCTTCGAGCCAACGCCTGACCGACGCTTAAGAGAGGGCCCTATCGCAAATGGCGCGAATGAGACCATAACCCATACAGGAAGAGTGCTGGGTACGATTGAGGTATACCATCGTCGAGCGCGCGGCTTTCCGGCTGAAGAGGTTGAGCTGCTAGAACAATTTGCCCAGCAGGCTGGACTCGCCATACAAAATGCACGCCTGTTTCTACAAATCAACCAGTTGGCCCGCGATGCCAGCCGTAACCTGCGCCAACGCGAACACATCATGCAGGCTATTCCCGATGGTGTCATAATCTATGATCCACGCTGGCGTGTAGTGGACGCTAATCAGGCTATTCGTAAATTGCTCGGCTGGACAAATGATGTTATTGGTCTCCATATCACCGAGGCGCTGGCGCGCAGCACAGCCCTCTTTTCCCAGGATTACAAATCCATCGATAACTTTGTTTCGGAGCTTGATCGTCGTGTGATGGAAAGACGGGTCGACGAAGTGAAGATTATAGGGGCCGACGGAAAACCATACACGCTGAGTCGCTCATATGCCCCCATACACGATGACCTTGGAGACATCTTCGCTTCTGTCGTCATTTACCATGATATGACAGAACAGGTCGCGGCCCGTGAACGAATCGAAGCAGAAGTGGCCCAACGTACGGCGGAGCTTGCACAACGTAACATGGCGTTGGAACTCGCAAAAGCCGAACAGGACCTGGCAAGCGCGCGAATGGAACTGCTCCTGGAACGTTTACCATCGGGCGTCATTCTTATCTCTGCCGACGACAAGAGCATTTCCATTATCAATCGTCAGGCTGCGCAGATCTTGCAAAGCCTCGGCTTGCCTATTGAACCGCTTGCGCGCCTACCTACGGTCACAGCGATGAAATAAGGACTTATATCCATCGCTGCAACGCCGCTAGCGCGCCTACCTACGGTCAGCAGCGATGAAATGAAGTACCTGGATGCAGCAACGAGAAACGCCATTGGCAAAAATGCAGAAGAACTATTTCGCCTCTCCACAGTCTATGCCCCTTCTGGCTCACTGGTGCCCTACGAGGAAAGCCCCCTGGCTCTGGCGCTTGACAAAGGCGAGGCAAACGAAGCAGAACTGCACTCGTTGCAGCCTGATGGACAAGCTATCTACCTGCTCGTCAGTGCAGCCCCTTTGCGTGCTAGCGATGGTACCATCACCAGCGCGGTCCTGGTCCTGCATGATATTACCAAGCTCAAGACCTTAGAACGTGCCCGCGAAGACTTTTTTACGACAATGGCCCACGAACTGAAGACACCGCTGGCAAATATTCGCGCACATGTGAGCGCGCTGCTGGCTGAAGACCTGCTCTGGTCGCCGGAGGCACAACGCAACTTCTTACAATCAGCCGATGAACAGGTAGATCGCCTGGTAGGTATGATTAACCACTTCCTGGATGCATCTCGGGTTGAGGCGGGAGCTTTACGTCTGGAACTCGAACCAATCCTGCTGCCAGAGATGCTAGAAGACCTGCAAGAACGCCTGGAAGCTCTCATTGCAAACTCTGGCCGTCAGCTTGAGATCAAAATGCCGCCATTCTTGCCCGCGGTCATGGCCGACTATGAGCTGATTATGAGTGTACTGACAAACTTGCTTAGTAACGCCTTCCGTTACGCTCCAGAGGGGGATACCGTCATTCTTGAGGTGAAACCTGTCTATCATTCAGGTGACCTGTACCCTACTGGCGTCGAGTTACGTGTCACTGATCGCGGGCCCGGCATGTCACTGGACCAGCAAACCGCGCTATTTACTCGCTTTAGCACGTTTGCGGCTATGAGTCGCCCGGCTATTGACCGCCCAGGGCAGCCCACGGCAGAAAGACGGAGGGGAAGCGCGCGGTGGAGTCCTGCTACAGGCCTCGGCCTCTACATTAGCCGTGGTATCATTGAGGCGCATGGAAGCAAACTCACGCTTCAAAGTAGTCCGGGTGAGGGAGCATCATTTTCATTTATACTTCCTTGCATCGTTGCTGACCGTAGGTAGAAGCGCTAGCGTGTATAGTAGGGTTGACCCTTGGAGTCAACCTGAGTTGCAGCGACGGATAATAAACTACTTGCCGTCGCGAGTACAATCAATAGGGAGGAAAAGGATAGCATCATGACTACCACAGATAGAAAAGTTCGTATCCTCTGCGTCGAAGATGATCAGCAGATGCGTACCTTCCTCCAGGCACAATTGAAAGCCAGGAACTTCCAGGTACAGACTGTTCGGGATGGAGCCCAGGCAATCGATATGGCTGCCATCTTTGAGCCACAGCTTGTTTTGCTCGACCTGTCCCTCCCTTCATTGGACGGGCTGACCTTTCTACGCCGTTTGCGGGAATGGAGTGGTGCGCCTGTTATTGTGCTCTCCGCGCATGACGAAGAGCCGGTAAAAATCAAGGCCCTTGACCTGGGTGCCGATGACTACCTGACCAAGCCTTTTAGCCTCAATGAACTGTTGGCCCGCGTGCGTGTAGCCCTGCGCCGCGCCGACGAAACAGCCCGTCTTCGCAGCTCTGCGACCGGCAGCGATACCCAGCGCTCCCAATATCGCTGTGGAGGGGAAAATGGTTTACAGGTCAATTACGCTCACCGTGTTGTACGCTCTGGTGGTCAGGTCATCCACCTGACTCCCACTGAGTACGATCTGCTCTGCGAGCTCACGCGTAACGCGGGCAAAGTACTGACTCACCGTGAACTCCTCCAGCGCGTCTGGGGCCCTGAGTACAGTGACGAAAACACCTACTTGCGTACCTTCGTACGACACCTCCGGCGCAAACTAGAACCCGATCCATCACAACCCCGCTTTTTGCACAATGAGCCGGGAGTGGGTTATTACGTTCCACCCGACGACACAACCAATGAGAGTTAGACAACACACGCCAAAGAGTTTCGCCTTCTTCACGCCAATTTCACAATTCTCGTCAACAAATTCACGATAATACTACCTACCTCAGGTTATACTTCCCCTAGAGAGGATTGACCTCTTCGGGTCTCACCGGCAGAGCTGCTGTAATTACAATGAAGCATCGCGGGAGCAGGATGTCAGTCATGCAGGACAGGGACGCTGCTAACACAATGCCGGGAGGCGGCAATATGAGTGTTGTGAATGAGTTATCTGTCAATGGCACGCGAGTTTTTGCCGACTCACTGCCTGAGCAGCAAGTAAAGCCAGAAATCTCAAATCGTATACTCGTCGTTGAAGATGACATTTCACTCGCTCACCTTGAAGCACATTTTTTAACCGCGCACAACTTTACGGTTGTGATTGCAAGTAATGGAGAGGTTGCCGTTGCTGCGCTTGACAACTTCAAGCCTGATCTTTTAGTGCTTGACCTCGAACTAGCAGGCCCACTGAGCGGTTGGGATGTTTTACAGCTGCTGCGCAAAAATGCCGCTATACCTGTACTCCTCACCACCAGTATGCCCCTCGACATGAGAAAGTATTTACGTACTCACGGGGAAACCCGGTCGACGCTGGATCACCTGGCCAAGCCCTATCAAATGCAGGCCCTTCTCAAATGTATTAAGCGCATGTTGATGATCGCACCTCAGTAACAGCCTACAGCCAGTGAAAAGGAGTATCTTATGGACCACAAAGAAGATCGCGAAATGTTACGTAAGGTCGGTTTCGCTGAGGTTGAAATGAATCGACTCTCCAGGCTTCGCAGAGATCACAACGAGAGAGAGAGGCTCCAGGCCATCGCGGATCACCGCCGCCTCGAGTTTGTACGCTGGCTGGTGTCCGTAGGCAAACTTACAGACCAGATAGCATAAGCTCACGTTAGCATGTTCAGCTAAGAACACTAGCTGGGCAGCCACCAACCAAAGAGTGGAGCAAAGGTCGAGTACAGCAGCCAGATATTCAGGCAGAGAATGACGACACTACACGCAATGGCAGCCCACGTCGTGATCGGTTTATTCACCAGGGTGCCCATCAGATCGCGACGACGTGTAAACATGATCAGGGTGATCACCGGCAGAGGCAGAACGAAACTCAAGACGACCTGGCTGATCACCAGGGTGCTGGTCGGATTGAAGCCGATCGCGGCAACGAGCACGGCAGGGATCATTGTCACCAAACGCCGCACCCAGATGGGAATGGTGAAGCCCACAAACCCCTGCATAATCACCTGACCTGCCATTGTGCCGACGGTGGAACTGGAGAGGCCAGAGGCCAACAACGAGATGGCAAAGACGATACTGGCGGCTCCTCCAAGCAAGGGTGTGAGGGTCTGGTAGGCAGTGGTAATGTCGGCCACATTACTCTGTCCATGGGCATGAAAGGTGGCCGCTGCCATGTAGAGCATGGCCATATTGACGAGCCCCGCCAGACCCATGGCGATTACCACGTCCGGGATGCTCCACCGGAAGATGCGCCGAGCCTCTTTTTCGCTGCGCGGGATAATCCGTTGTTGGGTGAGCGAGGAGTGTAAAAAAATGACATGAGGCATCACCGTTGCTCCAATGATCCCCACTGAGAAGAGAATGCTCTGGGTCCCCCCCAACCAGGGCACAACGGTATGAAAGCCCACCTGACCCCAATTCGGACGGGAGAAGAAGGTCTCGATGAGGTAGCATACCGCAATCACGCCCACCAGAGCCGTGATCACCGCCTCTATGGGACGGAACCCGTGGCGCTCCAGCGTCAAGATCAGGTAGGTGACGACCCCAGTAATGAGGGTGGCATAGAGTAAGGGGATGCCAAACAAGAGGTTGATGGCGATACTGGCTCCCAGAAACTCGGCGAGGTCGGTCGCCATGGCCGCAATCTCAGAGACGATCCACATCGTATACACCACCGGTTTACGAAACTGGAGGCGACACAGTTCCGCCAGGTTATGCCCTGTTGCCAGGCCAAGTTTCGCCGACATGGTTTGCAGCAACATCGCCATCAGATTGGCCAAAGCAATCACCCAGAGCAGGTTGTAGCCAAAGGCACTGCCGCCCTGGATGTTGGTGGCATAATTGCCAGGATCAATATAGGCCACACAAGCGATGAAGGCTGGTCCCAGGAATGGGAGGATAGCGAGCAATCCTTTTTTACGACCCTCAAGAGCCGCGCGGGCGGCGGCCCGTGTCCCTGCTTCCTCGGGGATATGCTCAAGGGCCACGCCTACGCCTTCAGGCGATTCTAAATCTGGTGGCAGTGGAGGATAGGTTCTCATGACCGGTCTCCTAACAGTTTTGAGGGAGATGTCGACCTGCTCACCGCATCAGCCGTCACTGATCGAACCAGGACAGACTGCGTCACCACATCACCAACAGCATGGGTCAGCGCTCCGATACGCACCGTGTAGACCCCGCCATAGGGAGCGACCGCTTCCACCTGCACCAGGGCTCCTGGAATAAGTCCCAGCGAGGCCAGATAGCGCAACAGGTCAGGATTATCATCACTCACGCGCTGCACGATGACCTGTTGCCCTGGAAGCACTGTCGAGAGCGGTTGGCTAATTGGAACGACGACTCCACCGACATTGTTGGGGATGGGGTCACCGTGTGGATCTTCGGTTGGGTGCCCCAGCAGTGCATCCATGCGCTCCACAAACGCATCCGAAATGGCATGCTCAACCTGTTCCGCCTCCGCGTCGACCTCGTCCAAAGGAAAGCCCATGACTCGTACGAGAAAGAGTTCAAGCAAGCGATGTCGACGCACGAGCTCAGTTGCCATCGCCTGCCCTGTCTCGGTCAGTTCTACACCATGATAGGGGATATAGCGCACATAACCACGTTCGGCCAACCACTTGAAGAGTTGGGTCACAGTAGCATCGCTCAATTGCCCCGTCGGTTCGAGTGACTGCAAGCGTTCTTTCATGACGGATGTAGTAATAGACTCACCGCGCTCGCGCAGTTTGTAACAAAGTTTCAAGCAATCAATGGCGCGAATCGGCAAGGTGCGGAGTTCCGATGTCATCATATAACTTCATCAACTTTCACTAGTTAAAACTCTAAGTTTTAGTACTCTAAAAAGTAATTACCATATAGAAGCACATTTTGTCAAGAGGTTTGAAAAAGAGATTTGGAAGGAATACATAAAATGCTCTTCTTCCTTAAAAATGTAGAGGGAAGAAGATGCCTATCTACCTGAAAAAGCAGGAATGATACACGAGGGGATACATCCCGGCTGGACGGTTATGGAAATCGGTATCGTTTCCATTTAAAGATTAGATATTTGAGTGTGACTGCGCACCATCTACTGGGATACAGGCACCGCTCACCAGCGAAGCAGGAGCAGAAGCCAGGAAAGCGACCACGGCGGCCACTTCCTCTGGCGTACCAAAGCGCCCCAGTGGTAACTCGCTCCTTACAAAAGCGGCAATGCCCTCGGGATCGGCCTGCTCACGCCTGTCCCAGGAACTGCCAGGAAAGAGAAGCGAGCCGGGAGCAACGCTATTGACGAGGATATTATTGGGCGCGAACTGATGCGCTAACGATTTTGTCAGGCTAATCGATGCCGCTTTGAGCGCGTTATAAGCGGTTCTACCGCCAGATTCACGGCCAAAGATGGAGGAAATAGCAATGATACGCCCACCTCCTTGCTTGCTCATCAGTGGCGCCACAAGCTTCGCCAGGCGGCTCAGGGCCAATACGTTAAGCGCTAAAGCCTCCTGCCAGTCCTCGTCACTGGTGTCGAATATATTCTGCCCCTTCGCTCCACCCGCGTTGTGTACCAGAATGTCTATCTGACCAAATTGCTTGACTGTCTCCTGGACAACCGCCTCAATATCTCGAGCAATTGTGAGATCCGCCACTATTGGGAGGACATCAGCGCCACGGTTCCATAATTCAGCAGTGGTCTCGTCCAGCGCCTTTCGTCCGCGTGCGACAATGGAGAGACGGCAACCCTCCACTGCCAATGCGCGGGCGATAGCCCTACCTACTCCACGACTCGCGCCAGTGACAATTGCAACCTTTTCATGCAAGCCCAGGTCCATACTGCCTCCGTAGGGGCCCAATTCATCGCGCCCTCAACGCAACAATCAAATAATAGACCATATCATTCCTTTCATCCCTGCTTCCTTTCATTGTCCGTAGTGGCGCACCCTTGTGGTCGCCCGGTCTTGCAGCGATAGATATCAAGTCACAATCCAGCGAGAGTGGGTGTACTCAACAAGCGATTGTAGAACTGGCTCGCCACGCGCGGGTCTACACGGCTGCCAATTCGCGCCATCAGGATATTACCAGGTTCCATTCTGACATTGGGCTCCGTTGTCGGATATTCCACAAAGCCCTGCAAGCCAAATAGGTGCGCGAGCATTTCGCGATACCGGTGGACTGAGATCCCCAGCCCTTCGACATCCCAGTGCCATGATAAACCTATAGCGAAAAGGATCATATCCTCCAGGGCATCCAGCTCAAGCGCAAACGCTAGCGTCGCTTTGGCAATCCCCATGCCTCGCCAATTTGAACTGACCTCGATAGCGACTTCATAGACATTCTCTATCCCGTCCCAAAAAGAGTCGCCAGGAGCCATTGTCACCTCACCAACAATTTCACCTGTAGGCGTATGGGCCAGCGTGAGAGCACAGTCAGGGCTTTTGGAAATACCCAGCAAGAGTCGGTGCTCTCGCTCTGGAAAACGCGCGAAGGCTCGCAGTCCGTCATCTGGCTTCAGACGTTCGACAAAAGATGGTGGGCAAAAATCGCGCAGCAGGATCTCGCCTTTTTTGGTCTCTATTATTTTGCTACGTGACGGTGTCGCAGTGCCATGCAGGTGGAGTAAATCAAAAAGTCCCAGTAGGGGCGACCCCTGGGTCGCCCGGGGCACCGTAGGGAAGGCAAGGCGCACGGGAGGAGGTACAAGCAAGTGGCGTACCAGGGCCACAGTAAGTCGGTTCGCCTTGTTAATATTCCAGCGCCGTTGCTGTGCAGGAAAATCTTCCGCCCTATCCATGAATGTCGTAGGAAAATCCACCGCTGAGGATGCCTTGCCCATCACCTCTTGCGCAATCTCCTCCTGCTCTTCCATAGCCAACCATTCGGGGCGCCAGCGCTCAATCCACTCTGCTGGCAATTCCTTTGGAAGAGCCTGGTCCGACATCTCCGCCCATACCATGCCCCATGCTCGCGGCACAACACGAAATAGATCATATCCACCACCGCCTAATGCCACCCAGCGTCCCTCGCAGTAGGTATGCGCCAGTTGGTGCGTTACCTTTATCTGCCTCTGAATCCCGCGCAGGGTCAACTTCAAGTGGGTCAAGGGATCCCAGGCATGGGTATCACAACCGTGTGCACTGATAATGACATCGGGTGCGAAATACGTAATCAGAGGGTGGAGCAAGGAGTCAATTGCCTCATTGTATGAATCATCCTCGGTAAACGGTTCCAGGGGTATATTCACCGTGTAGCCACGCCCTACCCCCCTGCCTAATTCGAGCACATCACCAGTCCCTGGAAAGAGGTAACGCCCCGTCTCGTGAAACGAAATCTTCATTACACGGGGTTCATCATAAAATGAGCGCTGTACGCCATCGCCATGGTGCGCATCAAAATCGAGATAGAGCACTTTGGCTTTGCTGGAACGCAGCACCTGGGCAATAGCAACCGAAATATCATTGTAGACACAAAAGCCAGAGGCCCGTTCTGCCCAGGCATGATGCAATCCTCCGGCAGGATGAAATACATGCAGTGGCCGTTCATCTTCCGTTGCAAAAGTTCCACCTTCCGGTAGGCCCATCACCGCGCTCAAAGCAACCAGCGTTCCTCCGGCGATTTTCGCACTCACATTATGCATATCGGGTATAGCAGGAGTATCGCCTTCTCCAAAACCATACTGGTATTCGAGTCTTTGCAGAGCTTCCCGTTCAACGGGCGCACGTACCTCCATATCGCCTACACTCAACTGCTGTACAGCCTCAATGTAGTCAGCAGTATGAATCAGGCTCAATTCTTCAATGGTCACGGCACGTAAGGGTAAGCGGGTCTGTTCATCCTCACTATTCCAGAGTCCACACTTCTCCAACAGGTCTATTAGCGCAACTAAACGACGCGACTGAAATGGATGGTCAGCCCCAAAATTGTAACGTAATTCATCAGGATCGAAAATAAGGCGTGCCCTCGCTGCGGGAGGGGAGGCAGGGAATTGTTCAGACAACTGTGTCATTGTGCATCACCTTCCAGTAATGGGTCGGCAAACGTATATGGGATGTTCTCTTCGCGCAACCGGATCAACAAAGGAGAGGGATTAATCGTCCCCAGGCGCAGTGTAGCAACGCGTGGCCTCTTGTCCTGGGGCACTACCATGACACTATGCACCTGAACGTGCAATTCCGTCGTCAGCAAGAGCGTTTTCGCCAATGGCGTCATATCTCCCAGAGGCAGAGGAATAAGTAATTGCATCCCCGGCTCAAAAATACCCATAGCACGCGCCAGGGCCATCAGTAAATCACTGCGAGTGAGCAAGCCCACCAGGATGGTCTGCGCTTGTTGTACCCCCTCCACTTGCTGATATTCCACGACCAACAAGCAATTCCAACCTCGTTCAACAAGCAACTCTGCCGCTGCACCCGCGTTCGTCAATGGTGTTACCCGAATAGATGCACTATGCATCACTTCACCAACTTGCTTCTCATACCAGGGACGCTGCAGCAAATCGCCGGAAGAGCGCTGTTTGTCCAGCGCCACAACCAGGTCAATATCTTGCGAAGTCAGTAAACCTTGCAGGACAAGGAGCGTTTTTTGTACGCTATATCCCGTCTTCTGCGCTCCAGCTCCAGCTGGTAGACGTATCTGGCGAACTACTGGTAAGTGATGAATTTGATATTGTCGCAACAGGTTCGCGGCATGACTGAGCGTATCATCAGATGCTACAGTCACCAGCTTTGTTGTCATTATGTCTTGTACAATCATGAGGCATCCCCTTTATTACATCGCCGACTATGGTGCAGCGGGCAATTTTGCTCACACTAAGCATCTTAATAGATAATAGCACAAAGCACAGCAAAGAGGCATCTGCTCCACAATACAGTACCAGCGCGGCCCCACGTACAATTTGCCCAGCCTACGTCTTCACATTTACCCTGCTGGCACAAAAAGCAGCACAAGATAGAATAAAGCAGCCAAACCAAGAAAAAGAGCATACCCGCTGGCAACAACTCTTGAAACAGGATCAGCCTTTATGGTCCTCGGTGAGCGAAAACACTTGTAGGACAGGCCGAATGCAACAATAACGATACCCAGCAGCAGAAAGAAGTCTAATAGTCTGATAGCAGCAAACGTGCCACTGAATAATGCAAAGGTAATCGCAACAGCCCCAAAAACGAACATACCCCCAAATACATCTGCTGCTGCAATAGCCATAAAATACCCCTCATCAAAATTACGTGAGAGCAAAAGAGGGGTCACTTTCACCAGTATAACCACCCCACCCACATAAGCACAGAGGCACACAAAAGTCCACAAAATATACAGCATAACTTTTTTATCTCCATATACTATTATTGCCAGATCATTGTATCACCTATCTTTCTCCCCTGCTCTCCTGTGGAATGGGCCATTCGTTCGCGACCGCGCCACAAACGACCCATTTTGGGATTGCGTGAGCGAGTACCCTCTGCCCGTTTAGCTGTGGCGATGAAGCTCGCACTTCCTTCCTACTTATTCTCTCGCAAATTGCACCTTCGACACATATATGGTATGTTTTTTGACAGCTACCAACACATATTAAATGAATGTCGAGTATCTTTTATGGCAAAAATAACCTGGAAGGGTAAACATCCCCTCGATGAGCAGGAATTGCTATCTTCCACAGTACAGTTCCAAACTCTGGAAATTTATCCCTGCCAATTGGCTGAAAATTCCTCTTCAGCACTACACAACCCCACGCGCGATTGGTACAACCGCCTCATCTGCGGTAACAAAAGCACAATACTACCAGCGCTCCTGCCTGAATTTGCCAATGCCGTTGACCTCATCTATATCGATCCTCCCTTTATGACCGGGCGTGACTTTATCAGCGGCACGCAATTCGCTTACAGTGACAAATGGCAGAATGACCTTGATGTATATCTCCAATGGCTCTATGAAACATTTCTGCTGCTACACCTTTTATTGTCAGAACATGGCAGCCTCTATGTACACCTCGATTGGCGCGCCACCCACTACGCGAAGCTTATCCTGGACGAGGTGTTCGGTTTCAGCCCCAACGCCGATGGAGCTGGTTTCAAAAGCGAAATCATCTGGCACTATCAAACGGGGGGACGCTCACAAAAGTGCTATGCACGCAAACACGATACAATTCTACTCTACACAAAATCTGCCGACTACTGTTTTCACGGAGAGAGGATTGGTGAACGACGAGGCGCTCAGAAACGTAACCATATGCGCAAAAACGTGGATGCCGAGGGCCGCATTACCTGGTCAATTCGTTCTGCTGGCCGCCTCTATACTTATCATGAAGATATGATTATGACCCCTGCTGACGTCTGGAACGACATCAGCCACCTTCACCAGAAAGACCCGGAGCGCAATGGCTATGCGACACAAAAGCCCGCTGCCCTGCTTGAACGCATAATCCTGGCATCATCTGAAAAGAATGAACTTGTCCTTGATTGCTTTTGTGGCAGCGGTGTAACACCGGCAGTGACGGAACAGCTTGGCCGGCGCTGGATCGCCTGTGATCAGAGTCACCTGGCTATACAATTGACGCAAAAACGCCTGCTACAGCAGCAGCGCCACCCTTTTATAGTACAGCGAGTCGTCCCATAAGCACATAAATACTTCCTTGCTCCCTTGCCACTATCGCAATCAGGGTAGCACACCTATGCTATAATCAAAGGGGGATTACTCGATGATTAATATAGTCAGCAGTACCGCATTGAAAAGATTTGCTTGAGTTTGAAAGCCATCGCTGCAACTCAGGTTGACCGCAAGGGTCAACCCTACTATACACGCTAGCGCTTCTACCTGTGCAACAGCCTCAGCAGCGATGCAAGGAAGTATATGTTGGAACTACTTGAACAATTGTTTCGTCAAGTGCGCGCCTATATGCAATCTGAACATTTCGACCGCAACAAGGTTTACTCCCAAACCTTAGCGCACACAACCATGCAGTTTGACCACGAGGCAGAAGATATCATCATCAGCGGGCTCATCGAGAGCGGCCATGGTTTTGAGATTATCACAGAGGAGAGAGCAGCTTTCGCAACGTGCGCAGCACCGCGTTATCGTATTGTCGTTGATCCGGTAGATGGCTCAACCAATGTGACACGAGGCATTATGACTGCGGCGGTAGCACTGGCAGTCCTGCCAATCGATGAGCCAGTCAGTCCCGAACACGTGCAGTGGGCCCTGGTGGGAGAACTTTTTAGTGGTACTGTCTATCAAGCGCAACGCGGCAGCGGAGCTTTCCGCAACGGCCACAGGTGCCAGGTCAGCACGACCATGCATCTATCAGAGTGTATTGCGGGCTTGAATTTTGATGGACGAGACCTGGCAACACTGAGTAAATTGATTATGCAGAAGCCAGTCATTGGCAAGGTAAGACGCACTGGTAGTTCAGCAATGGACGTGGCCTACGTTGGCAGCGGGGCATATGACGCCTATATCGACATTGGAGACATACTCACCGGAGAGTCCTTCCTGGCCTCATCAAGTATTGTATTGGAAGCCGGAGGCATAGTGAGTGACCAGTATGGTAAACCTGTAGGTCCCATTCCCAACCTGTCGCAAGGCTACTCGTTAGTTATAGCTGGCACACAGGAATTACATCAAGAGCTGCTTGCCAGGATGAACGAAGAAACTATGAACTAGTTCATAGCGTAATGTAACAAAATAGTATATGATACTGATATGATTCCTTGCATCGCTGCTGACCGGAGGCACTTCCTTTCATCGCTGCTGACTGAAAGTAGAAGCGAGAGCTTCGTTGCAGCGATGGATACCAAACAGAAGCGCTAGCATGTATAGTAGGGTTGACCCTTGCGGTCAACCTGAGTTGCAGCGATGGCTTTCAAACAATTCATAAATAATAGCATATGTTTTTCTAAAAAAATTCGGCAAAGGGCCAGCTTATGAACTCTAAATATCTACAAAATACGCCCATTTCCCGCCGCCACGCAACATCCCTGCTGCTCTGCGCATTAGTGTTATGCTTTCTCCTTCTAAGCGCCTGTAGTACCTCGACTGGCAACAACGGCAATACAAACGCGGCCAGCACACCAACTGCTTTACTTACGCCTACCGTCGATCCAACCCTACAAAACCAGGGGGAAACGCAGTTGCAGACATTCCAGCAATGGATAGCTCTGATGCAAAAATACAACGGCAAAACAAGCACCTACGAACAACAATATAGTAGCGATCAACAGGAATTACAGCAGGCAAGAACAAACACGAGCTACAAGACCGCGCTGACAACATTGCATTCACATGTTATGGCAATCCAGAAACCCGCTATGCAGGCGGAGAGCCTGAGCCTGCAACAACAGCTGCAGCAAGAGGTAAGCAGTTGGGGTCAGAAACACCACTATCATGACACGTATAATAATACGACTTACCAACTTGGTTTTGAATACGGTCCAACAGGGATTGGAGACTGGGTACAGAGCGAAATAAGTAGCGCACAGACAATAGCTGACTATCAGCAGACCATTGAAGACTTGAATATGTACCTCACCAACTTCCAGGCAATGAAAACCAACGCCAGCGATAAAACACCAAACAATAAAGTCCACCATACAGACATCCAGCTTATGCGGCACTACGGCATGATGAACACGAAGGTCGTCGTCATATCACTGGAAGAACAGGCCATGCGCGTGTACCAGAATGGCAAACTGGTCAACACATTCCTGGTAACGACAGGGCAACCCGATAAACCAAGCCCTCCGGGAACATGGTGGGTAGAAGGGAAACAATCGCCGACCGTCTTTAAGTCAACCGACCCAAAGACTTCCCCATACTGGTATCCCGACACCCCCATCAACTACGCCATGCAATATCATAGCAACGGATACTTTCTCCACGATAGCTGGTGGCGCGCCGATTATGGTCCTGGCACGCAGTTTCCGCACCAGGACGCCAGTGGGAACATCTACTCTTCTCAAGGTTCGCATGGCTGTGTCAACATGCAGAAGGATGACGCCGCCTGGCTCTACAATTACGTGGAAGTCTTTACACACATCGTCATTTACTAAGATAGCTTGATAGAGAAAAAAGGACTGCCTGCATCGGTTTCGCGATGCAGGCAGTCCTTTTTTCTCACAGTATTTATTGCGGTGTAATCAGCACACTAAAGCCATTCCATATAGAGGTAAACTCCTGGTAGGTCAGCACAGTCCGGTCCGCGGGAGCAGAGTCGACCACGTAGACAACATTGCTATCCCCACCGCGTACAACAAAAATATGGCCAGGCATACCTACGATCACGGGAAAACCTTTATTCGCGGTGTAAATCAGGTCTTTCAACGTTCTTGGTGGATTAGGAGAAACCTTAAAACCAAAATAATTCGCCACCTTTGTCATAGCAGGCTCGCCTCCGACCAAGCCATCATACGTGTCCCATACCCCCAGATTCTGTTCCACTTGCAACACATCAGCCGCAATAAAATGGCGTCCGTAGGCGTTCATGACCTCTTCCAGGGAAATACCCGAACAAGAGGCATACGACCAGACCTGCCACTGGTAATCGGTAAAATACTGGTCGCGCACCGCCAAATCGACTCGCACAATTCGGACGCTCGCGGTAAAGGGCAACGGATGGGCAACAGCCTTGATATCGGAGGACTGGAAATAACTCGTGACGTTGAAGCTCTTGCTCAGATTCTGCATAGCGCCATCAGCCAGGCCGCTTTGAAGAAAGAGCGCTAGAAAGAGCATCATGAGAAAGCTCACCGAAACAAGGGTGCGATGCCGTCCATACCAGGATGACGAAAGCGTAAACGCAGGCGTAGGTTGAGGTTTCTCTACACCAACCACGACCCCCTCATGCATGTGTAAAATCATTTTTACATGGGGATCAAGCGGGTGAGTAGGTATCTGCCCCTGGATCGCCAGGGATCGCAAATGGCGGCGGCGTGCGCGAAGAATATTGATGATCAGGCTGGCAACAACCAGTAGCATCACACCAATCAGTAATGCCGTGATTACGGCAGACAACATACGTTAACCTCGCTGTACAACTAACATTGACGACGTACTCTTGTTCCTAAGTATAGCGTAGTTGCCCACGTACACACACATTTGAGCGAGAAAACAGCCAAATCGGGCTATCTCTACGTGATCACCTCAACCCTCTATCTAACCTAATGAACCGAGATATTTGCCCAAATTTCAGTATTGAAGGCGCGCTAACCTAAATTTCCTAATCTACATCAAGCCGAGCGCATATCATAGACTTCCAATTCTTTGCCTAAATGCCGACGGTAAATTTGGACGCGATGCACACGCAAGCTGAGAGGCAGCACCAGGTACTCGACATTCCCCTCTTCCTCGCACGGTCGCACACTCAACGACCCATGCTTCACGAGGTGATAGCTCAGTCGTTCACCAGCATCTATAATGCCCAACTGGTGATAGTCGTGGTAGATGCGCCAGGAAACCATCGTCTTGTTCTCGACCTCGAGTTCTTCATCATCCCCAGCAAAGGCCAGCTTCACCCGCCGCTGTAAGCGTCTTAACCAACCACCCGAACGCTGTGGCGATGTTTCTAAAGGAGGTGTTTCTACCTCGTAGGGAGACTTGATAGTCATAACAACACTAGCACCTTTCTTCTCTGGTTATTCGTTCATCTTA
>CAVZJN010000016.1:0-23767 GCA_963775585.1 uncultured Chloroflexia bacterium
TAACCACAAAGTAATGGGGATGCCTCTTGTTAACTACCTCGCAGATTATTTGTGACATACTCTGTATATTGCTGAAAAATAGTATTTCTTATTGTCTATTAGGAGTTATGAATGCGGTCGAACATAGTCAAAGTAGCTGAGCCTACCTATTCCTCCCCTATTTTCGAAGTTCGAGACCAGCGCAGCCAACCCCTATACGAACCCAGGCTGCCAAACGCGAAACGTCCGCATCCTCAATCTACAGCAAAGAAATCGAGGCTGGTGCTTGCGCCAAAAGAGGGCTGGTTGGTAATGCTACTATTGGCCGTGGCAGTCTTCTGCGTGGTCTATTCTATTAGTTCCGTAGGTTGGGTGAGCCATACCTTTATTTTGTACTGGAGTGCCGCGGCTGGCTTATGCTTCGGCCTGGTTATAGCCAAGATACATCGACTACCACAGCCAATTCTGCATATTGCCGCCTGCCTCAGCGGCCATTGGCTCTCGATCTGGCTGACAAGTGTTATTGCCTACCATGCCTCATGGGGATTATTGATAGCAGGGATAGGGTCAGTCATTACAGACCCGACCAGAATAAACAATAGTGAAATGGTTTTTCTGTTCTACCTCTCTTTTCTCAGTTTCTTCCTTGGTTATTTCGGAGCGTGGCTGCTCTATCGTGCTCACCTGCCCTGGCTGGTGGCTCTTGTTTATTGCTCTATATTGCTGATCAATCTGAATTATGTAAAACAAGACCTGTCGTATATTGTGGCCATTTTACTGGCTGTGCTTATCCTCCTTATCGCCCGTATGCAACTGACAATAAAGTTGGATTACTGGAAAGACCAGGGGTTATATACTGATCGCTCCTGGTTGCGCGGTATTACCATGCGTTTCATGCAGATCGCCTCTGTCATTCTGGTGATCACATTGCTGCTGGGCTGGGCTTTGCCTGTGCTGGGACAGCCAGGCGCGGGAGCGACTGTATGGAATAGCCTGGATAATGCCTGGGCGAACGTTACCCATGGCCACCTGTCGTTGGAGAATCCGGAGTCAGTACTTCAGCCCTTCCAGGCGCCGACAAACTTCTTTGGGGATCAATTGACCATTGCTGGCTCTGTGCACTTACCTGCCGGCGAGGTGTTGGATTACACGAGCAGCGCTGCTGCTCCCCGCTCCCCACAGTACCTCGCGGGATTCAGCTATGACCATTTTGATGGTCACACCTGGACATCTTCAGATCAGGGTAGCATGCGGAATTATGCTGCGAACGCATTGCTGCCGAATGATACGAGCGTAAACTTCGCGCCCGTCACAACTTCGGTGACGATTGTGCAGCCGCCGGGTGGTACAAGGCCCTATCTCTTTGGGCCTACACAGCCGACGACTTTTGATGTTGCCACAACGCTCTATGGAGATCCCTTTGTCTCTGCCTGGTCCCAGCAAAGTGCTTTGACGAAAGGAGAACATTACCAGGTCACCTCCAGTATTTCGTCAGCTTCTCCCCATGAATTGTCGGCAGTGCCATTCCCACAGGATAATCCGGATTATTGGAACAGTGGTACAAACTTCACCACACTGCAAATGGTATATCTCCAGGTGCCCATTAGCGTATCTCATCAAGTCCTGCTTACTGCTCAACGATGGACGCAAGGGGCTACAGATATTTATGATGCGTTAAAGATGCTCGAAGCGCACCTGAGTAATGAAGCACAATTTACCTATTCTCTGGATAACCCACCTGTTCCCAATAATGTCGATGCCGTTTCCTGGCTTTTACAGACTCATCATGGCTATTGCACATATTATGCCACTGCCATGACCATCATGGCTCGCCTGTTAGGGATTCCTGCTCGCGAGGTGAATGGTTTTAGTCGCGGGCATCTGAACGCTCATCGTAACCTGTGGGTTGTGGATGGCAGTGATGCGCATAGCTGGGTGCAGGCCTACTTTCCTGGATATGGTTGGATCAATTTCGATCCAACACCCGGCTTCGCGCTAAATAATACTCAATCTGCCAGTTCTCCTACGGTATCACCAACGCCAACAAAGCCTGTGGCTACCGCTACGCAAACGCCTGTGCACAAGAAAAAAGGGACGTATCCCAAATTGCCAGCCGATCCATCATCAAGAGCAACTCCAACATCGCCAGATACAATAGCGCGGCAAAACCTGCTGTTTGAACTATCTTTAACGGCTCTCGCAGGTTCCATTCTGGTGCTGCTTGTGGCCATTGCGAGATACTGGTGGCGCAATCTCTATAGCGATAGCAGCTTTGTTGCTGGAACCTACTGGCGTTTGTGTCGCCTTGCAAGCTGGGTGGGCCTATCTCCGCGTGAGTGGCAGACGCCATACGAGTTCAGCCAGATGCTCTGCCGGCGCGTGCCCCACGAAGCGAAACCCGTCTGGCGACTAACTGAGCTCTATGTGCGCGAGCGCTGGGCCCCGCCTGGGCGTAGGGACCCGATTTATCGCATCCCCACACCCAGCTTTGGCAGGATGCTTTTGGGCTTGCTGTGGCATAGAACAAAACGCGGCGCGAAATGACGGGGAACGTTCCCGTAGGGACGCTTGCGTCGCCCATGGGCTGTGTGGGCTGCCCAGTAATACTGTTGCTTTCGTCGCGAATTGCCAAAAGGATACGCTCTTGTAGTGACGGGGGTAGGGGAATCTGTGGGACAGAGAGCGGCAAGAGAGAGACCACACTACGTGTTTCCTGGAAAAGACGCGTACACCTTGCGCATGTGGCAAGGTGTGCTTCTGCTGCCAGACGTTCAGCAGAGGTAACAGCATTAAGCGCGTAGGCGCCTGATAGTTCTTCAAATTCTTCGCAGGTCATGTTGGGTCTCTCCAATCTCGTCACTTGACCTTAATTACGACTTCCACGGCTTTATAGATTACCTACTTGTTAGACAAGATGATACCTCAGTTATTATAGGCTCTCTGTGCCGCATGGAAAAGGGGTCTTCGACCTATCTTTATGGAATAGTCTATAATATGTAAAGCAAGATAACATTGAGAATAATGGAAGCGTGATAAGCCTATGGACACACTCTTGCTGTTGACAGCGAAAGTTGCCGCATCGACGGGCATCGGCCTGCTGATAGGACTTGAGCGCGAGTGGGCGCATAAAGAAGCAGGCGTGAGAAGCTTTGCCATCACTGCCTTGATTGGTACGCTGGCGTGGCTTGTCTCGCCTATCCTGGCATATACGCAGCTTGGCATCGTGCTGGTCATTATTATCATTGTCAATCTCTTTGCCCTGCAGAAGGAACGAAACCTGGAGATTACCACGTCCCTGGCACTGGCTGTGACAAATATTTTGGGGATACTGGTTGGCATGGGAGCCTTTTTTATTGCCTTTGCCAGCGCGATTGTGATCACGGCCCTGCTGTCCTGGAAAACAGAGATGGTGGCTTTCACCAGTAAGCTTACCGTGGCCGAGATACGCGGTACGCTGCTGATGGCCTTTATTACCGCGGTTGTCTTTCCACTGCTGCCAGATGGCTATATTGATCCCTGGCATATCGTCAATCCCCGCTCGATCTGGCTCACTGTGATTATTGTGTCCGCGCTCAATTTCGTCAATTATGTGCTGTTACGGCAGTTCGGCATGAAAGCCATCCGGTATACCGCTATTCTGGGCGGATTCGTCAATAGCGCGATTACTTCTGCCCTCATAGGTGAGGAACTCAAGGCCAGTCCAGATTTTGCCGTAGCGGCCCCTGCGGCTTTCTTGCTGGCCGACATAGCGATGATTATCCGCAATGCTGTTCTGGTGGCTATTTTTTCCGGGGCTGCGGGTCTACAGGGGAGTATAACGGTATTCATAGTGTTAGGGCCAATGGTGCTGGTCGCAGCCATTATCGTAGTGGTGATTTACTTGCGCTCGGCGCGAAAAACACAGGTGCCTTCCAAGAGCTCGCCATTAACTTCTCCACTGGCGCTGCGCTCGGTGCTCACCTTTGGCCTGTTGTTTTTCTCTTTGACGGTCGTCAGTGGATTGGCCCAACGCTTCTTTGGTTCGATAGGTTTCCTGGCTGTTGTCGTGCTGGGAGCGCTGGCAAGCACAGCGGCCTCCGCTGTGCTCATAGGGACGCACCTACGGCTGCAACAGATCACAGTCGGCCCAGCAGCTATCGCTATATACTTTGCCACCGTGGTGGGATTGGTACTGGACGTAGTGATTTTTTACACGGTCACTCGTAACAAGGGCATAAGTCTGCGCCTTGCGTTCTTCCTGCTGCTCGTTATAGCTGCTGGCGGTGTCGCGGTGGTTTTGCTGGCCCTTAAATGATCTCCGCGATCTGCTGCTCATTTCCTCATTTGGAAAAACATTGTAGGGGTGGTAGACTTTATTAGCTTTGAAAGATGTGCTGAGCTGGTTCTGGGTGTTTTTAATAGTTTAGGAGTAGAGTTGTATGTCCACTTCCGCTTCTCGCGTCGCAACGTTTGGGACGACTATTTTTACCGAAATTAATATTCTGGCGCAGCAACATGACGCGCTGAACCTGGGGCAGGGGAGGCCAGACTTTGACACGCCACCTGATATTGTTGCGCACATGATCCAGGCGTTGCAGTCGGGCCAGCATAACCAGTATCCCCCTGGTATTGGCATCCCGTCGTTGCGCGAAGCGATTGTCGATCACGCGGCACGTTTCTACAACTTGGAGATCGACGTGGCAAGCGGGGTGATCGTCACTTCTGGCGCGACCGAGGGGATTTTCTCAGCTATACTGGGGCTGGTTGATCCGGGAGACGAGGTGATTGTAATCGAGCCGTTTTACAATTCGTATGTGCCAAATATTTTGATGGCGAACGCTGTGCCGGTCTATGTGCCCCTCCATCCTCCGACCTGGGCATTTGATCCCGATGAACTGCGCGCCGCGTTCAGCAAACGCACGCGAGCGCTGATCTTGAACACCCCGCAGAACCCCTGTGGCCGTGTGTTTACCTGGCAGGAATTGAGCCTGATCGCCGAGTTGTGCATCGAACATGATGTGACGGTTATTGCCGATGAAGTGTACGAGCACCTGACCTTTGGGAGTGCACGGCATACTCCCATCGCAACGCTGCCGGGTATGTTTGAACGCACGGTTACTGTAAGCAGCGCCGGAAAGTCGTTCAGCGCGACTGGCTGGAAGGTTGGGTGGGTCTATGGGCACCCTGATCTTGTCGCAGGTGTATGGCGGGCACACCAGTTCGTGACATTCGCGACACACCATCCCTCGCAGGAAGCAATTGCCTACGCGCTCAATCTTCCCGGTACGTACTACGAGGGCTTTCGGTCGCTGTATGAAAGAAAGCGCCAATTGATGATGTCGGCTCTGGACGGCGGCGGATTGAAGTACCAGGTCCCAGAGGGGACCTACTTTATTATGGCGGATTATTCTGCTGTGTTTGACGGTACGCCAATGGAATTTACGCGCTATCTCATACAAGAGATTGGCGTGGCATGTATCCCGCCAGAGACATTTTACGGCCAGGAGCATGCCAATATTGGGCACGGTTATATACGTTTCGCCTTCTGCAAGGGCGATGACTTGTTAGAACAGGTGAAAGAGCGGCTGGGAAAATTAGGGAAATGAGAACTTCACTTCTTTAGAAAGGCACGAAAACACTTGACTTTTATCGTTCAATCAAGCAGAATTGTAAAAAGCCTGCTGCTTATTTATGACGACCTGATTGTGGGTGTCATAACTTGTGAGATTTTTGTTCTTAGGAACGTATATCTTCCTAGAGTAGGCGAGCATGCCACCTATCAGGTATGTCCCTTATCATTGTTTCCTTTCCATGCCGGATCCGTAGTTCAGGTTAGTACGCGTTATTTGGATACTGTATGTAAAAAACCGCTAGAGAGGTGGCTGGCGGCGAGGTTTGATGGAGGGATAGACCGAGGTCTGTAAGGAGCAATCATGGTGCAACAGGACTGGTCTGATGACGACCTTGCCCAAAGGCTGCATGAGCGTAACCCGGAGGCTTTGGAGACGCTTATCTCCCGGTATTCTCGAGAAATATTTTATTTTATCCGCGTAGTTTTGGATGGGATTGGCGTTGCGCAGGATGCCGAAGAATGTGTCAATGATCTCTTCGTCGCAGTCTGGCAAGAGATTGACTCGTTTGATCCCGTACGGGGAACGTTGCGTACCTGGTTAACGATGCGAGCAAAGTATATCGCATTGGATCGACGGCGCCAATTGTGTCGCCGCCAGGCGTACAATATGCAATCGGCAGAAGAAGCCCGCCAATGGACGTCATCTGACATCAATGGTGGGCGGAAAACCTTTGGCTGGGGAGGTAATGATGGTGACAATAGGGTCACTCTTCCTCCACATCCAGAGTCTAGTATGGAAAACTTACTGGAACAAGGTGAGAGGCGCGAAGAATTGGGCCTGGCCTTGGCGACGTTGCCTGAGCTTGACCGCTATCTGATTTATCAACGTTACTTTAAGTATCGCTAGCACCGAGGAACTGGCAGCAAAGACGGGACTTACCCGTCATGCGGTTGATACTCGACTCTGGCGAGCGCGGAAAAGCTTACGTGAGGCGCTCAAGGAGCATGCACATGAGTATGAGCGAATTTGAAAGACAACCGAACGCGTGGGATAGGGATTTCTCGACCCTTTCGATGCAAGGACATGATTTGCCTGCCGATTTTGGTGATGACGATATGGCTTTTGCTCAGGAACTGGATGAACTCTTTGCATTACCTGAAGAAGATATCCCTCCGTATTATGTTCAGACGCTGTTGGATTCTGAAGAACCCCGTTTCCAGCCAGTTGAACAGGGCTTTGAGCTTAAAACGCGCGCCCGCGTATTTCGCCGTCTCAAATTGCGTCGACGTCTCTTTCAACGAAACCGCCCTTCTCTTCGTTCGTTGGTGAGCGAGGTGCCCGTGCGACGTTCGCTGACCGCTGGTGCTGCTTTCTTGCTCGTGGTATTTATGACGGTCATGCTCACTGGAGCGTCGTTTGCTTCAGGAGTAGCGATTTTAGTGCATGGCGTTAAATCTGGTGTCTTCCTGGTACATGAATACCCGTCAGGGCTTTCACATTCCCATACTCCTTACGCCGCACTACAAAAAGATCCTGATACACTGCCAACAATCACCCTGTTGGATGCCCAGCAGCGGCTCCATTCATGGAATATGTACTGGCCTCAAATGTTACCGGATAACTACAGGTTGACCGATAGCTATCTCTATCAAGAGCCGCAACAGAGTTGGGCCGATGGCCCCTTTATGGAATTTGATTATACATTGACCGGTGCGCCAGTACACGGTAACGGCGAACTTGCTATACGTGAATTTAAGCTCAAACCAGACGTGAGTGTTCTCCAGGTAGTGAAAGATGGCTCTACCACAGCTTTGAGATATGACCAGAGTGGGAGTGCACAGGCGATCTTTGTAGACGGCCAATGGATGTTACGTAATAAATTTCAAATTCCGGTCTGGGTCTATGGCCAGCGTAGTGAACTGATTTATCAGAAAGATGGCATCGTCTTCTGGATTGTCGGCGACCAGCGGGATGGTATCAATCAAAAAACATTACTCAACATTGCCGGCTCACTTCAAAGCTTACATTTTAGTCACGTTGTTCCCCTGGGTGGCAAGGATAGTCCCTACACGGTAACGGTCCTGAAAGGTGATGTCGATGGGCCGTTTACAGGCGATGTTCTAGTAATCTCCCCCGAAGATGGTAATATTGCCGCTTATTTAACCGTGGTTGGTTCCCAGCAGTATCATCCAGATAATCCTAACTTACTACATTCGCACTGATAAAGCGATAGAAGCGACCTTAATAGAAGACATGAGCATATGTTGGTCTACGCCTTCTTCAGGTATGAGAGACCTATATCTGCTCATATCTTTTCTATCTAAATGGCCTATCGCACTGGACAACCACGTATTTCATCTGGTATGCTCTGTGTAGGGGTCGATAGGGGTTCAAAAAAGTATATTGGATACCGTTCTTGTAACATGTATTACTTCCAGCAATGTCGCTGGGAAAAGGTAGTTGTTCTCTATGCCTCAAAGGAGAGGAAAAAGATCAAATGAAAAATCATACCTCAAGAGAGAGAGCCGTGAAACACCATGGGCTCCCCAATCTCCGCATACTTCGCCAACGCAAAGGTTTGAGCCTGGGGCAGCTTGCAGACATGACGGGCCTGCGCCGTGATACTATTGCTCACCTGGAAAACGGGCGTGAAGACCCTCAACCCTATCACCTGCGTCTGTTAGCACGCGTCTTAGATGTACCTGAGTTAGAATTAGTCTCATAGCCTTCTGTTTTTCCTGTCTCCTCGGCCCACAAATGGGCCTCATATGGTAGTTCTATTGACTTATGAAAAAAACCAGCGAGACCGCCTGATAGTCGCGCCGGTTTCTTCTGCTTTAGAATACTTTTATGCCCTGATAACGGAAACCTGCTTCTCGAAATTCTTGAAGAACTGATCAAGAGCTACTTTCACTGCCCCCTTGAAAATGATCTCAGGCGTTGCAGCAATTTTGCCCTCCATTTCGGCATCGGCATTATAGCTCAGATGGGTGTTATCCGCATCGTCCGCGAGGTCTACCGTACAAGCGGCTTTGACACTCCCCATAGAACTTTTCGGCTCTGCGATCAAGACGACACGTGATGGGGCAACTACTTCGCCTGTCTGCAAATACACGACATATGGCCCCTTGAATCCAGGAATATTGGGGCTGATTTTCAACTTCAACTGTTGCCCATCAGCCATATCAACGAGTTCGGCACTTTCGCAACCTGGAATGCTCTCCTGCAATACGTTGGGATTCAGCAGCGCGGTGAAAACTTGTGTCCGGGGCGCTTTAACCTTCTTGCTACCTGAAATATTCATTCGAGATTTGTTACCTTCTTCTACATATATTTGTTCGTGCTAGCTACTTGAGCATGAGCACTTTGACGATTGCTATTATGCTTGATTTATTTGTGAGTATCAATAGATCAGGTAAGAAGTACCATAAAGGGCAGAAAAAGCTGCTCCTAGACCTGCCAGATGATGATATCCTGATCCGCCGAACCGGAGGCCAGTCCCTGCGCTCCCCAGGAAACCGCCGTAACTGCGTCCCTATGCCCACTGTAGATCGTTCTCGCGCTGCTATCTACATTCCAAATGCTAACATTCTTATCGGTGCACCCGGTAGCCAGGCGCGGGACGCTCGTGGGTTCCCAAGCGACCCCTGTCACGGCACCTTCGTGAGGGAGCAGGTGAATGGTTTGACCTGCTGCCACATCCCAGACATGAGCAGTCATATCACTGCTGCCCGAGGCTAGCTTTGTGCTGTCTGGTGACCAGGCGATGGCCAGTGCAGGTCCCGTGTGGCCTGTAAGATACTTGATTACATTGTGTGGTGCTTCTGGCAAACTCACTATGGCTATACTGCCGTTTTCAAATGCTGCTGCGACGTAACGGCTGTCAGGCGAGAGCGCGATCGCTCGTACCGTTGACCTGTTTTTCGGGCCTGCAATACGCCCTGTACTCAAGAAAAGCTCGTGTACACCATCGCCTAATGTCCCGGCAAAGAGTCCTGTGCCATCCATCATCCAGATAATGGAGCTGACGACTGCTGGCATGGAGAACTGCTGCAGGTATGTACCCCTGCTGTCCCAGATCTGTACGGTTTTGTCCCGCCCTGCAGAGGCTAGCTGGGTGCCATCGGGGCTCCATGCCACGGAAAGCACTGCTGCTCTATGTCCACGGTAGGTAACGGTGTTTTGTTCATTGGCAACAAGCCAGAGGCGCGCGGTGTTATCTCGCGCGCCTGACAATAATTGCGTACCGTCCGGAGACCAGTTGACACTTGTGACGCCATTACTATGCCCTTTTAGAACGTGGAGAGCATGCGCAGGAGTGTGGTAACGCTTATAGAAATAAAATCCTGCTCCACCAGCCCCCACAGCAGCTACACCTCCGAGTATCCAACCCAGCGCACTGCGCCGGCTCATCTTTTTCTGAGGTGATTGCAGCGCTGTGTCCATCTGCGGCAATAGTGTGCTAGGACGCGCTGCGGATTGCACCTGCGATAATCCACTCTGTGGCACAGAAGGTGAGGGGTAAATAGTCGGAGTGAAAGCTACATCGTTTGCCCGCGCAGGTGCCGCGTCAGCTATTGTTGGTGTATCAAATGCTGTCGGGGGTTGTAATTGCGTTTGTTCGTCATGAGCATGATACACGACAGTTGGTTCAGTATTGCTGGTTTGTGGCAAGGACGCTGTGGATGTTCGGACCATCTGACGATCTTCTTGTAATAGTGTTGGTAAAGAGAGTTGTGGTGCGAAGCTGCGCGGCTTCTCATAACTTCGCAGGGCGAAATCCTCGGCGAATGCAGCGACGGATGGGTATCGCTTAGCAGGATCTTTTGCCAGCGCGCGCGCGAGGACAGGCTCGATACCTGCGGGGAATGTAGGGACAAAAATGCGTATTGGCGGCGGCTCTATGCTGATGTGCTGGTGCATCAGTCGCATTGGTTCCCCTTCAAAAGGGGAATGTCCGGCGAGCAATTGGTAGATCATGACAGCCAATGAGTACTGGTCACTCTCTGGCCCTGCCGCTCCTACAAATTGTTCAGGCGCCATATATGTTGGCGTGCCCAGGATAGTGCTGGTGGCAGAATTGGCGGTGAAGAATTTCGCTAAGCCGAAATCTGAGAGTAGGAGATGGATCGTGTTGTCTGCTTCGAAACGCAACAAAAAATTGGCCGGTTTGATATCGCGATGCACAATGCCGCGGTCATGTGCGTATTGCAGGGCGGATGCCGCCTGGCGCAAATACTCTCCCCCCTCTTCCAGACTCAAAGGCCAGGCAGTATTCAAACCGGCAGGGAGCATGGGTGCTGAGACGAGCGATTGACCTGTTGCGAGTCCTGCTCTGCGACGCAGCCAGTCCCACAGTGATCCTTCTGGACGGTATTGCATCACCATGTATGCCCGTGCGCCGCTCTCCGTTTCTTCTTCTCCGTAGCGATAGAGCGGAAGTACATGTAAGTGATCCAGGCTGGCAACCGCTCTCGCTTCGTGCTTAAAGCGCTCTAATGCACGCATCGCACTGCTTGAATCCTGGTAATCGTTGGCGTCGGAGCGTACTATTTTGATGGCTACTTGCTGACCAATGGTCGCATCTTCGGCTAAATAAACTGTACCCATGCCGCCGCTGCCCAGGAATTTTATCAGTGTATATCCACCAAGAGATGTGCCAATGAGCGTATCCACTGCCTCGTTACCCTCCTACTGCCTATATACAGGTGCTTCTTCATCATAATCGAATGGAATAAGTGATGAAAGACCATTATTGATCATATTTAAGAACGCCACCGCATACCCCCCCCGAAAACATCATAGCATCGTGTATTGGGCCTGTCTATCCAAAATCGAACCACAGAGCAGCTCAAAACAAATCTTGAGAAACTTTTGAGAATTGACCCTGTGCAATGTGGGGGCACAATGATTTGCGCCCTTCCCCCACTCCTAATGAGTTTGCATCGCGGCAGCAATGATAGCAACAAAAACGACAATGAGCCCGCAAGCAAGCAGCACCGCCACCCCTATTGGAATGAGCACTACCGCCGATGCCCTACCGCCACTCAGGCGATGTACCGCCATGATCGCAAAGACGTTCAAGACGATTGAGTAAATGCCTACAGCCAGACCAAGTAAACCTCCAGCAATTGGGATCAGGTCGAGAATGCCCGTAATGATGCCAATTGGTACTGAGAATAGCAGGGTGGTATAACTCTGGGACAAGAATCTCCCTTGTCCGCCAAAGGCTTTGGCAAGCAAGTAGTAAATACCCTGCCCAATGAAGAAAACCAGGGGGATAAAAATGACGCTACTCAACGATACACCAGCAATAATAGAACGATATGCTGCAATGTTGATTGAACCGTACGTCGCTGTAGTAAAGGTCGGTGATGTCAGCGTAGCCAGGTAACTCAATATTGCGGAGATTATAGCAAGGGCAATAAGTTGGACCCATATGATGTCCCAGCTTGCTTTGCCCATCTCTTCAGCAAAGGTCATTGGGCCTGGCTTTGTCAGTACTTTGAGGTATTGACTGGGCAAATTCCGCATGGCCTCGCCTAATGGCAGTGGCGCTGATTGCGGTGGCGCATAACCAGGTCCCCCCTGATAACTGGTATCAGCATATGGCGGTGTGGCATAAGGATTCTGCGCGGGCGGCCTGTAGGGAATCTGTGGTGCCCCATAAGGATTTTGTGGAGGTGCCTCATAAGGATTCTGCGCGGGCGGCCTGTAGGGAATCTGTGGTGCCCCGTAGGGGTTTTCTGACGATCCGAAGGACTCATGTGTGGGTTGAGGTGTATCTTGCGGTGGATTGCCAGAAGATGGGCCTTGTTCCTGATTGGGATCATCTGTAGCCATTACATGTTCTCCTTATTGTAAGTTTAGCCACTCCTAAGATCGTAGGGATCCGATTATGGTCATTAACAAAATAATCGAGACATCTGTAGGGGCCGATTTATCGCGCCCAGCGCCGATTTATCGGCCCTCGATGCATGTATCGATATCCGGATTATTTTGTGAAACCTCATTATCGCGTCCCGAGGGCACGCCCAATAGAGCGTAGGGCCCCAATTCATTGCGCCCGATATCGTAGTATGGCGAAGCGTACCCCTCCCATTATAACAGTGTAACGCAATAGAGATATCTAACTCAAATGCGGCTGATTTGCTACCCAAAAGGCGGCGTGAGTGCCCCTGGCTTCAGACATGGGAGTGAAACGCCGCCCGGGCGCCTCCGGCAATTCCCTCTTGACACGTTCTCATGGTTCTGATAGAATATTGCCATGAGGACTTACGAATATCGCCTTTTCGTGAATAAGCACCAATCTCATCTGCTCATGCAGTGCTTGCGCGAGTCTCGCCTCATTTATAACGAGATGCTTGAAACCGTCAAGCGGCAGTATGAGGAGAAGGGCACGTTTCCAGGCAAGTATGACCTGACCGCCCAATTCAAGGGACGTGGTGGGGAGCATGTGCCAGCCACCGCCGTGCAAACCCTGGCCGATCGACTCTCCAAAGCCCTCAAACGCTTTCTGGCCTGCAAAGAACTCAACCAGCGCGTTGGGTTCCCTCGCTTTAAACAGGGCCATCAGTGGCATTCCATTCAACTGAGACAGTATGGCAAAGATGTCTCTTTGCATGAGGATAAGAAACATCTCATCGTTCCTGCCAAACTGGGCAAATCCCTCAAAATCAAGATGCATCGCTTGATGGAAGGAACCCCCAAGACGGTCCATCTTGTCTTGCGAGCCGATGGGCATTGGTACGCCCTCATCGTCTGTGAGACTGAGCCACAGACAGAACACCTTCCCTCGAGATGTTCCCATCCTGATATCGGTCTGGATGTGGGGCTGAAGTCTTTCTTGACCGATAGTGAAGGCCAGACGGTCGAGAACCCCCGCTTTTATCGCACCTCGCAGAAGACCCTCCGACGCCAACAGCGCCAATTGTGCCGGCGAAAGAAAGGGTCGAGGAGACGCCGTAAAGCCGCTCGCACTGTTGCCAAGACCCATCTGAAGATCAATCGCCAGCGTCGCGATCATCATTTCAAGACGGCTAAGCCCTATGCCGAAGGCTATCAGCGTATTGTGGTGGAAGATCTGGCTATCACCAACATGGTCAAGAACCATCACCTGTCTAAATCCATCATGGACGCCAGTTGGGGCGCATTCCTCGCTCTTCTTGAAGCCAAGGCTGAAAGTGCCGGACATCAGGTGTTACGAGTGAACCCACGCTTCACCAGCCAGAAGTGTCACCAATGTGGAGAAATCGTGCAGAAATCTCTGTCTGTGCGTACCCATATCTGTCCTTGCTGTGGCTATGTGGCCGACCGTGATGTGAATGCCGCGAAAAACATTTTGTCAAAGGCCAGGGCATGGCCTTCAGGGACGGTCTCCGCTGGGAGTCCGGTTGAACTGAGAAGCCCCCGGCTTTAGCCGTGGGGAGTTGTCACTTCTTCCTCAACTCCTGCACATTTCAGTTTTCAGTAACATCCAATTGTTGTGTTTGAAAATCACACCCACACAAACAATGTGGTAGGGACCCGATTTATCGCGTCCAGGGAGAAGGAGTTACCATGTCTGAACAGGATTTCATGCCCATTCAGAATTACGATTATTTAGAATTTTATGTTGGGAACGCGAAACAGGCTGCATACTACTTGAGCAATGCGTGGGGCTTTACACCTATTGCCTACGCCGGTCTGGAAACGGGGATACGCGATCGCAGCAGCTATGTGCTAGAGCAAGGCAATGTGCGCCTGGTCGTGACTTCGCCGCTTGGCCCTGAAGGTGAGATTGCCGAGCATGTGAAGCTACACGGTGATGGTGTGAAAGCCATTGCTTTGCGTGTGGATGACGCTGAGCAGGCATACCGGGAAGCCACAAAGCGGGGAGCGCACGGCCTTGAGGAACCGGCTGTCCATAAAGATGATTATGGCATAGCGGAAACGTCTACCATCGCCATTTACGGCGACACTGTTATTACCTTCGTTGAACGCCAGAATTATCAAGGTGCGTTTCTGCCAGGATATCGTGAAGTCGTAACAAACGTTCCGCGGCGTGCTCGACCTGCCGGCCTGGCCGCCATTGACCACGTAGTGGGCAATGTCGAATTGGGCAAAATGAACGAGTGGGTCGATTTTTTTGAGCGTGTGCTAGGCTTTACACAACTCGTTCATTTCGATGATCGCGCCATCAGTACGGAGTACTCGGCGCTCATGTCCAAGGTGATGCAGAATGGCAGCGGCCGCATCAAGTTCCCCATTAACGAGCCTGCGCAAGGGCGGCGCAAGTCGCAGATCGAGGAGTACCTTGATTTCTATCGAGGACCAGGTGCCCAGCATATTGCACTGAATACTGACGACATCATCACCACCGTACGTAGATTAGTGGAGCGCGGCGTCGATTTTCTCAAAACGCCCAGAAATTACTATGAGACCGTGCTGGATCGTGTCGGCTCTATCGCTGAGGATATCAACCAGTTAGCAGAACTGGGGATTCTGGTAGATCATGACGACGAGGGCTACCTGTTACAGATTTTCTCCAAACCAATTGTGAATCGCCCGACTGTTTTCTTTGAAGTTATAGAAAGGAAAGGCGCCCGTGGCTTTGGCGAAGGAAACTTCAAAGCGCTGTTCGAGGCCTTAGAGCGAGAGCAGGAACTGCGAGGGAACCTGTAGGGGCAGGGCTTGCCCTGCCCAGGGACCTGTAGGGTCGACCCTTGCGGTCGACCTGGAAATGGTATCTGTAACATGAAACTCGCAACGTTTAGAACCTCTGACCGCGTAACTCATGCGGGTGTCGTGCACGATGAACGGGTGATCGAGCTTGACTATCCTACAGTGCTTGAACTGTTGCGTGATCCCGAGGGCCTGGCGCGTGCCCGCAGAACACTCGAGAGTTGGAGCGTAGGAGCCAGATTTATCGCGCCCCGCGGGGGGAAAGCATACCCGCTGTCTGAAATTGTCCTGCTTTCCCCCATTCCTGAACCGCCCTCGGTACGCGATTTCTATGCCTTTGAACAGCATGTGAAGTCGGCACGGGCCAAACGCGGCCTTGGCATGATCCCCGAGTGGTACGAGATACCTACGTTCTACTTCACCAACAATAGTGAAATCTATGGGCATGAACAGGAGGTGCCCTACCCTGTAGGCAGTAATGAACTGGATATCGAGTTAGAGATAGCCTGCGTGATTGGGCGCGAAGGCAAAGATATTTCGCTGGAAGATGCGGCAAGCTACATTGCCGGCTACACGATCATGAATGATTGGAGTGCTCGCGATTTCCAGCGCAAGGATATGAAGCTCAATCTTGGGCCAGGGAAGGGCAAAGATTTTGCCACGTCGCTTGGCCCCTGGATCATTACGCCGGACGAACTGGCCTCTCGTCGCAGTGGCACTGGCGCCAGCGAACGCTATGATATGACGATGTTGGCGCGTGTCAACGGCAAAGAAATTTCACGCGGTAACTTCAACGAGATATACTACAGTTTCCCGCAAATGATCGCCTGGGCCTCGCGCAACGCGCGTTTGCGCGTGGGCGACATTCTGGGCTCTGGCACTGTAGGCACTGGCTGTCTCCTGGAGATTGGGACTGAGGTTCATCCCTGGTTCCGGCGAGGCGAAGTGATCGAGCTAGAGATTGATGGCATTGGTGTATTGCGAAATCGTATCGCGTAATGGCGGGGCAAGCCGCCAGTATAGTAGGGGTGGGGCTTGCCCCACCCAGGCCCGCTCTGGCGCACCAATTATTGAGGAGAGATACAGATATGCCTGCTTATCATCGTTTGGGGCAGATCCCCCCGAAAAGACATACACAGTTTCGCAAACCGGACGGCACTCTCTACTCCGAGGAACTCTTCGGCACTGAAGGATTTTCGGGTAATTATGCCAACATCTACTACCATTTTCCACCGACGCGTGTGAAAAAAGTAGAGAAATTCATGCGCCTAGAGCTTGAAGAGTGGGACGAAGAGGTACAGCGTCATCATCACCTCAAGACCCCCGGCATGGCCCGCGGTGGTGACGCCGTATTGGGTCGCCAGGTACTGATGTTCAACAAGGACGTCACGCTGGCTATCGCGCAGCCTACCATAGCCATGGACTATTACTACCGCAATGCAGAGAGTGACGAGGTCTACTTTGTCCACGATGGGCAGGGAGTGCTGGAGACAAACTTCGGCTTGCTGCCCTATCACGAGGGAGACTATATCGTTATCCCGCGTGGCACAACTTTTCGTTTCAGAATTGGGAACGATAGCCCTGATACTCGCTTCTTCATCATAGAGGCGCATGGGTCGATCGAGCCACCGCGCCGCTACCTCAATAAAAACGGTCAATTGTTAGAGCACGCTCCCTATTGTGAGCGCGACATTCGCCGTCCCGAAGAACTTGAAACGCATACCGAGCGAGGCGATTTTGAAGTGCGCGTGAAAGTAGGCAGCCTCATTACCAGCTACTGGTATGATTTTCACCCGATCAATACCGTTGGTTGGGATGGTTGCGAGTATCCCTGGATCTTTAATATCGCTGACTTTGAGCCAATCACCGGGCGTATTCACCAGCCTCCCCCTGTTCACCAGACGTTCCAGGGACCAAATTTTGTTGTATGCTCGTTTGTCCCACGCAAATTGGACTATCACCCGCTCGCGATACCTGTTCCATACAACCACAGCAATATCGATAGCGAAGAGGTCTTATACTACGTCAATGGGAATTTCGGGAGTCGCCGCGGCATCGAACGTTCATCGATTACCCTGCACCCGCGCGGTATACCGCATGGCCCCCATCCAGGTGCTGTCGAGAAGAGCCTGGGAGCCGAACGTACCGAAGAACTGGCGGTGATGGTAGATACCTTCTATCCCCTGAAATTAACAACTGTCGCCGCATCCTGCGACGATCCCGCCTACCCCTATAGCTGGTATGAGTGAGGTTGCGGGTTGTCTGCCAACCCCTATAGTTGGTATGTGAGGTTGCGGGTTCGGCAGACGCAGTCTGCCGAACCCGCAACCTCACATAAAAATCCTTGCGAAGAGCGTAGCGATGAGGCCACAGAAAACCATGCACATTGAGCCAACTACACTAAAGTAGTGTAGACGACCAGCCTCAGATTCGTCTGATGTTCACTAGGCATCCAGTCTCCCGCACAAGTAATTAAATTGAGATAGGTCCCTCCCCTATTCCCGAAAATATCCTGAATGGGTGCCTCTTGTGGAGTATAGTAGGCAATGCGTGCCACACGGAAATACAGCGTTTTCCTGGCAGTATTTTTCACCAGCACTTCATCGCCAACCTGTATTTGACGTAAACGCCAAAATACTGCTGGAAATCCTCCCGGGCGATCAAGGTGCCCATCAATGACCGCGCTGCCTCGCTCGCTGGGATGTGGACCCTCGTTGTACCAGCCTACATCCTCCCATGGATTGAATTTTGGCGTTGCCATGTCACCATCAGGCTGAATTCCTACCGACTCAACAAACGCATTGATCCCTATAGCTGGTATAATCAGGCGGATGGGATTCGCAGCCGTATTCACCCTGCGTTGCGGGAGAACCGTTGACGTGGGACTGACGTTGACTGTATGTGGAGCACGGACTACCGGTACTTTAGCAATGGTAGTCGAGGCAGAGCCACACGCAGCAAGAGTGAGCACTAGTATCAGGGCAAACAAGTGCTCTATCAGCCGACCCGTGTGCATCAGATGCAACCCTTCCTACTGCTCTAGTGCTGCTTCCTTACCAGGCGACGAATGAATCCGCCACTTCCAATGAGGAGCAGCGACACCGTCAGCAAAAGCCAGATCCAGGGAATGGGCGGTTGCACGTGATCTGTTTGTGGAAGCGCATTTGGATCACTCCCAGTGTTTGGCACACCAGGAAGTCCTGTAACCTGCGAAGAAACAAGCTGAACCTTCGGGGTGCCATTGATCAGCCCGATAACAAAGACACTGGTCACCGAATTGGCGTTGAGCGTTGCTGTAAGCGGGAAGGTCGCGTTGTTCGTCGGGGAGGTAACATTGAATGTATATCCACCCACCTTAACGGCAAGATAGTTACAGTGAACGGGCTAGAAAGCCCCGTCCATTCATGGCGGGGATGAATAGCCCTACCTTTTATGGGGCTGGGGATGGGTATCCCTTGCATATTGACATCTGTACTACTCTGTGCAAGAATCTGACTATGCTTAAAATGTTTCAGTATCGGATTTTCCCCACAAAAAAGCAAGTTGTCAGGCTCAACGGAACCCTGGAAGAGTGTCGCTGGCTCTATAATCACTTGCTTGCCAGCCGCAAGAAAGCGTATGAGCAAGAGGGGAAGTCGTTGACGCTTTATGAGCAACAAGCAACCTTCTCGATCCTGAAAGCAGCGCATCCCGCTTTGAAGGATGTGCATTCCCAGGTGTTGCAAAATGTGGCCGTGCGTGTCGATCTGGCCTTCAAGGCCTTCTTTCGCGGAGTGCGAGAACAGGCTAAGGAACCCGGCTTTCCCCGTTTCAAGGGCTCTGGCCGCTATGACTCGTTCACCTTCCCCCAAAGTGGCTTTAGCATCACCCATGATGAACGGGTCTGTCTCTCGAAAATTGGCAGTCTCCACATGGTCTATCATCGCCCGATCAGGGGGAAGGTGAAAACCTGTACGGTACAGCGTTCCTCGACAGGCAAATGGTATGTCTCCTTCTCGGTGGAGTGTGAGCCTGAAAGACTGCCAGAAACCTCTACCCCGGTGGGGATTGATGTTGGGCTCAAAACCTTTGCCACCCTTTCCAATGCCGTAGCAATTGAGAACCCCAGGTTTTTCCGCAAGGAACAAAAGGCATTGGCAAAGGGACAGAGGAAACACGCCAAACTTGCCCAAGGCACAGCTGAACGCCGCAAGCATCGTAAGGTGATTGCGAGAGTCCATGAGCGTATTGCCTTCAAACGGGACAATTTCACCCATAAGAGAGTCGGCAGATTGTTGACCGTTTTGGGGTGATCTGCGTGGAAGATTTGCAGGTCAAGCGAATGCTGCATAATCATTGTCTTGCCAAAAGCATTGCAGATGCCTCGTGGTCGGCCTTCTTTGCGCAACTGTCCTGCAAAGCGGAAGAAGCTGGCAGACAGTTCATCAAAGTCAATCCGGCCTACACCTCGCAAGATTGCAGCAGGTGCCACCACCGGCAATTCATGCCCTTGAGTGAGCGTACCTATCATTGTCCCTGTTGCCTCCTTGAGCTAGATCGTGATCTGAATGCTGCCAGAAACATTTGTGCTGTGGGGCTACACAGCCTGGGCTTGGCCCTAGAAGCCCCCGTGCTTTAGCCGGGGGAGTAGTCACTCTATTTAGTACCATTGAGATGGTGTAATACAAGGAAACTCAGCCTATCGCGAAGAGATTATTTCTCACGTGTATGAGGTGAGGTGTAGCATGCTAAAAGAACAGATGACACTCCCGATTGGAGCCACCATACAAAATCCTGATGGAGGCCGCTACGTAATCGAAGGCCTTCTAGGTAAGGGTGGGTTTGGCGCTGTCTACTTGGTCAGAGATCGGCGTTTCAAGGAACCTCTGTTTGCGCTCAAGGAGGTGATTGATCCGAACAGGCGAGACAGGGAGCGTTTCTTCTTTGAAGCAGAAATGCTTAAGCGACTGCATCACAGATCGTTGCCCCACGTTTACCAGGTGTTAGAAAGTAAAAATCTCAAACGGGTGTATATGCTCATGGATTATGTTCAGGGGCGGGACCTGTCAGTCTTGCTAAAAGAGCAACCGGGCCAGCGTTTTCCCTTACCCCTGGTTATGGCCGTTATGGCTCCTATTGTCGATGCGCTGAGCTATCTTCAGGACCAGGATCCACCAATAGTGCATAGAGATATCAAACCTGCAAACATCATCGTACCAATGAAAGGGGGTGAAGCAGTCCTGGTTGATTTTGGCCTTGCTAAGGAGTACGTCGAAGATAGAACGACAACGATTATTCGGCATGGTTCTCCTGGCTATGCTGCGCCAGAACAGTATGGAATCGGCACCAATCCTCGTACGGATATTTATGGTCTTGGAGCAACGCTTTACACGTTGTTAACCGGGACTGTTCCCATTGATGCCATCACCAGAGTCACAGCAAGCAAAGGAATCGATCCGCTTGAGCCTGCACACCTGGTGGTACCAGATGTACCATGGGCTGTCGCCATGGCCATTGAGCGGGCAATGAGCATAAGCAGCACTGATCGCTTCGCTACCGTTGCGGAATTCTGGCAGGAGTTGACGAGCCATGCGTCAAAGCAACAGATAAGCGCGCCTCGTCTCCCTGCACCCGAGACACCGCTACCGCTGAATGTCCCTGAGCAAGAACTGAAACGTAATTTGATCAAGCCTTCATCCGAGCGATACCAGTATCATGCTCCCCACACGAGCAAACGACGTGTACTCTTGCCCATCATTCTTGCGCTCTTACTCACTGCAGCCATTGGAACGGGTCTTTTGTGGATTGTTCTTTCGCATGGCGATCATCCTGCATCTCTTCACAGCGTCACCAGTCCTGTTGCATCTTCACCTGCTCAATCGATGGTGACATCTCCTGCATCTCCTGCTCCTTCTACTCTTACCCCAGGAACCTCTGAATATCCGGCTCTGGCTGCCTCGTATGCAGGGAATGTCGTTGACATCATGACAAACGAAAATACCGGTATGTTCCTCACGCACATTCAACAAAGCCAGGGGAGCATCTCAGGGTTTTTCCAGGGTTTAGGTTTGGTTGGCCCCTTCAAAGGAACTGTCAATACTGCAGGGCACCTACTTTTCACGGTGAAGGTACAGGCAAGTAATACAACCCTTTCGTTTGATGGAGATATCAAAATAGGTGGGGATATGGTGGGAAGCTTTGACGTCCTTGACCAGTATGGGCACCGTACTGGTGAAGCTGGTGCGTGGAATGTTGCCTCTAGTCCTTAGTGGAAGTCGCACATCTCGCCATGTAGTATTTCAAATGCTACTAACACTGAAGTGGTAAACGTTTGAAACGCTCAATCAGAGAGGAATGCTATTTTGATGGAGGAAGTGAACCAGGGACATTCACATTTGAGAATACTGTTTGTTGGCGATGTCATGCTCGGGCGATTGGTGAACGAGATTCTCAAGAAAAAGCCTCCTGCCTATCCATGGGGCGACACCTTATCGCTCTTGCGTGCTGCAGATGTGCGCATCTGTAATCTGGAGTGTGTGCTTTCCGATCGAGGAATGCCCTGGTCGGCAACGCCAAAAGTGTTTCATTTTCGATCAGATGCAAAAAATCTTCAAACCCTCCTGGCTGCCCGCATCGATGCTGTCTCGCTGGCGAATAACCACACCCTTGATTTTGACTATGAGGGCCTTTTTCACATGCTGAACACCCTCAAGGAAGCAGGAATCCACTACGCAGGTGCAGGCACCACGCTCCGTGAGGCATCTGCACCTGCCATATGGAACGTGGCAGGGAAAACGATTGGGTTCATCGCTTTTACTGATAATGAGCCTCCCTGGGAAGCTACGGGAGAACAACCGGGTGTCTGGTATGTTCCCATAGCGTTACATGATAAGCGCGCCGAATATCTTTTTGAGCAGGTGAGAAAGACAAAAGAGGTAGTCGATATGCTCATTGTATCTGCGCATTGGGGGCCAAATTGGGGGTACGAACCCCCAGCGGAGCATATTCCTTTTGCACATGCGCTGGTAGATGCAGGTGCTGATGTGATCTTTGGGCATTCCGGTCATATCGTGCGCGGCATCGAGATCTACAAAGAGAAACCTATCCTGTATTGCACAGGCGACTTTATCGACGATTATGCAGTCGATGAAAACGAACGGAATGACCTGAGTAGTATGTTTGTGCTTGAAACAGATGGGTTTACCCTATCTCGCCTGTTACTCTATCCCACCGTTATTCAACAGTTCCAGGCCAGGCGCGCGCAGAACGGCGAAAGAAGAGCCATCGTTGCGAGTATCCAGAAGTTGAGTAAAGAACTGCATACAGCATCAACATGGAACGAGCAAGAAGGCCGCCTCGAGATTCACATCAAGTAAACCGGTGTTCGGGCATCGCTTGCGCCCCCTCTGTAAGTTGCGTATAATTTTCGTAGTGAATGGTCACAGACCTGAGAAAATCGAAACAAAGGAGTTTCGGGCGGCAGCTTTGTCTAGGAGCGCATGTACTTCGCTCCTGGTGCCTCGTACAGAAAGCTTTCTGTTCCCTCAACTCCTGCTTTCTGTTGGATCGATGCGATCAAGCGTATGGAAGGATGCCTTTATAGAAGGAGTGACAAACGATGGCAACAGAACACCGCATCATCAAGTTTTATGAAACCACGCTTCGTGATGGCGAACAGACACCTGGCGTGAACTACTTCCCGGAAGAAAAGCTGGCGATAGCCCAGGCCCTGGCCGATATGGGCTTCGATACCCTCGACTGTGGTTTTCCCATCTCCTCGCCTGGAGAGTTTGAAGCAGTACGCATGATCGCCTCGAAAGTGGAAAATGCCGAGATTTGTGCGATTGCGCGTACGCACTTTGCTGATATTGACAGAGCGTGGGAGGCTGTGAAGATTGCGAACCGATCCGCCATCCAGCCGTTTGTCAGCGTATCCCCTCTGCATCGCAAGGTCAAACTAGGCAGGACACGCGAAGAGGTGCTTGAAATGGCACGGACGGCGGTTGCCCACGCCCGTACCTATACTGAAAACGTTGATTTCGCGCTGGAAGATACGACGCGCACTGAGCATGACTTCATTCTAGAAGTATGTGAAGCGATCTTTAAAGAAGGCGTCCGTTTTGTCACATTATGCGATACGGTTGGGTATGCCCTACCGTGGGAGTTTGGCAAGCTCGTTGCCGACGTAAAGAATGAATTTCCTGCTATCCGCATCTCGGCACATTGTCATGATGATCTTGGTCTTGCTGTTGCCAACGCGCTGGAAGGATTGCGTAATGGAGCGGAACGAGTAGACTCCTGCATTAACGGCTTGGGCGAACGTGCTGGCAATGCTGCAACCGAAGATGTTGTCATGGCGATTCGGACACGTTCTGCCGATCTTGGCATGGATGTCAAAGTTGATACGACGAAAATTATCTCAACCAGTCGTCTCGTTGCTAAACTATCAGGGATGCAGGTTCAATGGACCAAAAGTATCGTTGGTCAAAACGCATTCTCCCACGGTGGAGGCATTCACCAGGATGGTGTGCTGAAAAATTCTCGTACCTACGAGATCATGACTCCTGAATCTATAGGTCTGACCTCTGCTGATC
>CAVZJN010000017.1:0-35796 GCA_963775585.1 uncultured Chloroflexia bacterium
ACTGCTACTCAGCAATCGAACAATGCAACCATTGATACAGAACGGCAAAAAAAAGCGCGCGAATACGCACGCAAACGGAGGCGTCTCAGCTTCATCAACATGGGCATAGCCGCGCTAGCCCTGCTCTTTATCTTCTGGAGCGAACTGAATATCGTCCTGCGCAACCTGTTACAACCCTTGAACTGGCAGCCAGTTCCAGGCTGGTACCCATGGCAGGTACTTGTCTACCTGCTCATATTAACGCTGGGCTACCAGGTCATCACATTCCCCTTAGACTACTATGGTGGATTTGTACTACCCCATCGTTACGGGCTTTCCACCATGACCCTGCGAAGCTGGCTGGCTGATCTCCTCAAGGGGCTTGTACTGAGCCTCATCCTGGAGATTTTTGCCATCGAGCTGATCTATCTCCTGCTGGCGACCCAGCCGCAGACCTGGTGGCTCTGGGTTGCGCTCATCATGCTCTTCTTTACTGTCGTGATGGCAAACCTCGCTCCGGTGCTCATCCTGCCAATTTTCTATAAGTTCACACCGCTGCCTGAAGGCGAGTTGACGCAGCGGCTGCTGGCGTTGGCTGACCGCGCCCATACCCGCGTGCGCGGCGTCTTCACCATGCATTTGAGCTCCAAAACCACAGCCGCCAATGCCGCTTTGATGGGCCTGGGCAACACGCGCCGCATCGTGCTTGGCGATACCATGCTGGACCGCTACACGCCTGACGAGATTGAAGTTGTACTCGCGCATGAACTCGGCCACCACGTCCACCATGACCTCTGGAAACTGATCCTCACGCAATCGGTGCTGACACTGGGCAGCCTCTACCTGCTCAACCTCGCTCTGCACTGGGCAGTAGAAACCCAACACTACTTCCTGAGCCTGACCGATGTTGCAGCCATGCCCTACCTATTCCTGCTCACCGCCATCTTCGGACTGATCGTCCTGCCCCTCAGCAATGGCTTGAGCCGCGCCATCGAGTACCAGGCCGACGAGTATGCCCTGCAAACAACGAAAATGGTCGCGGCATTCAAAAGCGCGATGATTCGCCTGGCCAATCAGAACCTGGCCGATATCGAACCATCACCGCTCATTGAGTTTCTCTTCCACGACCATCCAGCCATTGGCAAGCGGCTCAAACACGCGGATGAGTTCGCCGACCGTCATGCTCTCAATGCATCCATCAGCGCCGAGAGTTTGGCCCCGGTCTCATCGACCGAGCCTCCGGGCATCCCGAGCAGCGGTTCATCGACGCCCGATGCGGCCCATTGATCGAGCTTTGCCACCATCTCTTTGGGAGTGCCAATGATGGAGGTCGCCTCCAGTAGCTCCGGCGCCACAGCCTCCGCAGGATTTTTATCCTTGTGTTTCCAGGCTTCCTGGACGACTGCGACCTCGGCACCATAGCCGTGACGAGTGAGCATCTCCGAATAATAGACACCCATTCTGCCGATATAGTAGGCCAGCGGTGCGGCGGCAAAGAGGCGCGCAGCTGCGCGGTCGTGCTCATTGGCGTTCTCGTCCAGGATGACACTGGTAATGATGGGAGCAATGGCGGCACTATGCGGAGGCCGTCCGGCTAAACGCGCTCCCTCATCTAACGTCTCGCGCATTTCGCCCCATTTATCTCCCGGCCAGTAGACGGTCAGTACACCATCTGCAATCTCACCGGATTGCAGCACATTTTTTGGTCCCAAGGCCGCGATGTAGATGGGCAGGTCAGGGCGCAATGGTGTGAAACGGAGCTTGAAGCCGCGCTCGAGGTTGAAGAATTCGCCGTGGTAGACCAGCCTCTCGCCGCGTAGGATCATTCTAATGATCTCAACGTACTCGCGGGTACGCTTCACCGGTTTTTGAAAGGGCACGCCGTGCCAGTGTTCGATGACGTTCGCTCCCGATGGGCCAAGGCCAAGGATGATACGGCCATTGGAGCGCTCGTCTAGTGTTGCGACAGTGCTGGCCAGTAGGGCGGGGGTACGAGAATAAATATTGGCGATACCGGCCCCAATTTTGATGCGTTTGGTGACTCGCACGAGGTCGGCCATCGAAGTGAACAGTTCGTAGCCCCACGACTCCGCCAGCCAGATGGAGTCATAGCCCAACTCGTCAGCGATCTTGACTTTCTCTATCACTTCATTCCATGGACCGGGGTAGTTGGGTAACTCGGCTACCAGTCCAACTCGCTTGCGATACGCTCTGGATGCATCCGTTGTCATGCGTTTTATTCGTCCTTCCGCTTGTAAGAGATGTAGATAGTTCTTTAGCTCTGTTATTATATCTCACTATCCATTTGTGGTTTCTTCCTCTTTCCAATCGTACACTTCGAAGTTCTGATCGCTTCTATTGCACACGTAGAAGAGCTTTGTAAGATACTTGTTGAAACAACTTGAACTTGTTATAATGCTAGCAATAGAGAAGCGGAACAGTATCAATCGCCGGAGCAACATCAATCGGCCCGGTGCACAACATACACATTGGTATGTTTCTAACATAGCGCACGCACGAGAGAAAGCAATAGAGCATGACCACAAATACGCGCCTGCTACAAGGCTCGCTCAGGGATTTTGGCCTGGTAGAAATCCTGCAAATGATGGAGCTAGGAGGGATGACAGGAGCCCTGCGCCTCAAACAGCCCACGGGGCGTATCGGCATCATCTACTTTAGTGATGGCAAATTGGCCAGTTGCTCTGAACTCGATGCAGGGGCATTGACGCTCGGAGACGTGCTGCAACAACTGGGCATGGCAACCTCCCCGCAGATCGAGCAAGCCTTCTCGCAGCAGTTACAGGATGCCTTTGGCAAACGTATCGGTGAGCGCCTGATCGGCATGGGCGTGATTAACGAGAAGCAACTGAGAGAAGCCCTGCGTACTAAAGCGCTCTGGACAGCGCGTGAAATGGCCCTCTGGAAGGATGGCTCCTACGAATTCATATCCAGCCCGACTGCCAGCACTATTTTGCCCTACGGCGAAAACTCTCTTGAGCTTGAGGTCATGCGTGTTACCATGGAAATGGTGCACTATAGCGACGAATGGGAGCATCTAGGCCAGCTACTGCCTCAGAGTATGCGCACTATCCTCCAGATGGCTCCCGCCATCCCCTATGCGATGAGCTTCGATACGCGCACCTTTGAATTGCTGGTCCATGTCAACCTCTACCGCAGGGTACGACGTATCGCCAGTGCCATGCGCCGTCCTGAAATGAATGTCGCCCGCGAACTGTCGCAGCTCGTTCAGCAAAGACTTCTTATTCTCTCTTTCCTCTCTACCAGGACATGAATTCGGAATCGAATGAACGCGATGTGCGCCTACCCGATCCCGCTGAGAAGTTGCGTATGGAGAGTTTCGAGTTGCTCAACCTCATCAGCCGTATGGAGCAAGAGTGGAACCGCCGCCATACGCCGATGGACCAGCTTCCCGCGCTTATTGAATTTATTAACTGGACAATGGATGCTCTGGCCGAGACCTGCCGCGCCAGAGGCGCTGATTTAGATCCGAACACCTTGAAGTCGCTGCTCTCTCGTGAAAATTTGCGCTACATGGGCAATTATGAGTTCAAGGTTGACCAGAACCACATCGACGTCGGTAATTTTAAGTCGCTCTGTTACGAAGTGCTCAGCACAAATATGGAACAGACGCAGGACTTCTATGATGAGGCAGTCATCGTGCTGCAGCGCATCCTCCGCTGTATCTTTGATACCATCAACTCGCGCGTGGCCTCCCTCGATGAACGCCTGGAAAACCAGGAAGTCTGGGAAGCTATGTTCGAACAATTCGCCCTGCATCGCCAATAAGCAGACAACGAGAGAAACGGCCTGAGGCGCCTGGCTCATTCTCTATGATGAACAATGTTATTTCTGCTTTGGGGGATACGACATGAAAATGCTCTTGGTCTCGCTGAACTCCTGCACGGCGTGAGTGCCCAGCTCGCGGTGACCATTCCCGCTGGCCTTCATTCCACCAAAGGGCATATGAATTTCAGCGCCAGTCGTAGGCGCATTAAAATAGACCAGCCCGGCCTCAATATCGCGCATGGCACGGAAAGTGGTGCGCAGGTCGTTGGTGAAAATCGAGGTTGAGAGGCCATATTCAGTCGCGTTCGCTACCTGTACCGCCTCTTCGTAGGACGCGACGGGCAGAATCGAGATAAATGGACCAAAAACTTCTTCACGCGCGATACGCATGGTTGGACGCACATCACTAAAAATGGTGGGGCTGTAAAAAGCTCCCCGGCGATGCTCTTCATCGCTGAGAGCGTCTCCCCCAATCAGTAGCTTCGCCCCTTCCTGTCGCCCCACTTGCGTATACTCGTGAACGGCTTTTACCCGTCCCTTATTGACAAGCGGACCCATATCGATCTGCGGATCGAGGCCATTACCAATTTTGAGTTTTTCGGCGGCTGCCACCAGGCGCTCAGTGAATTCCCGCTCTACAGCTTTATGGACAATCACCCGACTGGTCGCGGTACACCGCTGACCGGCGGTACCGAAGCCTCCCCAGGCAACACTCTCGACAGCAAGGTTCAGGTCGGCATCTTCCAGCACAATCACGGCATTTTTACCGCCCAGTTCCAGGGCGCAGCGGCGCAGGTCGCGCCCGCAAATCTCGGCTACATGCCGTCCAACCTCGGTCGAGCCGGTCAGTGAGATCATATTGACGCCCTTGTGACTCACAAGAGCATCGCCCAGGACAGCACCTGGACCGGTGATGACATTCAGCACTCCGGCTGGCAGCCCCGCATCACGCAAAATCTCCACCATTTTGAGCGAAAGGAGCGGCGTATCGCTGGCAGGTTTGAGTATGACGGCATTGCCCGCCAGCAGCGCCGGAAAAGTCTTCCAGGCAGGAATAGCCAGGGGGAAATTCCAGGGAGTGATAATACCAACGACGCCGAGAGGCTGTCGAATGGTCATACAGAACTTATTGTTCAGAGCCGAAGGGATGGTTTCCCCCTCGGCACGACGACCTTCGCCCGCGATAAATTTAGCCACATCGATGGCGGTCTGCACATCGCCCCGCGTCTCCTTGAGCACCTTGCCCATCTCGCACGTCATCAACGCCGCCAGTTCTTCTCTTCGCTGTTCTAAAATAAAAGCAGTTCGCGACAAAACCTCACCGCGTTCCGGTGCCGGTGTGGCTGCCCAGCCTGGTTGCGCTTTCCGCGCCGCCTCTACGGCCTCCTCCAGGTCAGCGATGGTCGACTGCTGGTAATATCCAACAATCTCGTCTGTATTGGCAGGATTAGTGCTACTGAAGGTCGCGCCACTTTTTGAAGTGCGCCATTCCCCCGCAATAAAATTTTGATACATTTGCCCTAGCTCTGTGGGATGGGTGGCAGTTGATATTGACATGCAAAATCTCCTCAATGAGTATAGAAGGGATCATCAGCGATCGCTTCGTTACGACATGTGTGTAGGCCTGGTACTCCGCCTGTTACACACGAACATTATATCACGCAGAAACTTTTGCTTGAGGAGTTTCCAGGGTGACCACAAGGTTGACTGCTAGGGTCAACCCTACTATACTACGGTGCCGCTCCCAGCGCGTTTCTGGTTGTGTGGGAATGGATATTGACCGCTGGATCACAGCCAGGTTGACCGCTGGATCACAAGGTTGACCGCTAGGGTCAACCCTACTATACTACGGCGCGGCTCCTAGCGCTGTTTCTCGGTCGTGATGGGAATGGATATTGACTGCTGGGTTGACTGATGGACCGCTAGCCAGGTTGACCGCTGGATCACAAGGTTGACCGCTGGATCGCTAGGTTGACCGCTAGGGTCAACCCTACTATACTACGGTGCCGCTCCCAGCGCCGTTTCATGGTTGTGATGGGTACGTATATAGTAGGGTTGACCTTGCGGTCAACTTGACCTTGTGGTCAACCTGACCTTGTGGTCAACCTGCCCTTGCGGTCAACCTCCCCTTGCGGTCAACCTGGTCTCGCTTGTGGTCGCGGGGGTTTGATAATTTTACGCAGTCTCTACGGTTGGCCCGCCGCTAGGAGTGCCCTCGCTGCTGCTTTCAGCGGCAGGAGCCTCATCAGCGTAGTCACCCTCCTGCGCAGGACGCTTAAAAGTATAATAGGCCGAGTTAGAGGTGAGTGGCTGGATACCGACAAGCTCCCAGCCTTCACGGCCAAGAGTATTCATATAGCGCCGGGCAAATGTGCTGCGCCGCTCATTGGCGATGAGTGTTTCCAGCCCTTCGCTCGAGATCCGTCCACGATAGTCAATATACACAACTTTATAGGCCCATTGTGCCATCTTCATTGCTCCTTCTCGCTAGTTCACTTGCTTACATTCGCTTAGTCGGGCGACTGCAAGTACGTTCCAATGGCAAGACCGCGATAGGCTTCCGCTGTGAAAGCGCCACGAACGCTATTTGGAATGGCAATTAATTATGGATAGCGTGTACTTAGCGTCTTCGCTTCTTGTTGTCAATGAGTATCCCCACCAGCATGGCCCCTCCATGATATATCCGATATCATGTCCAAACGGAAAGGCTCAAGTATTCTGCCTCGCACGCAGCCAGAGAGTAGTATTCCATTTGAACGCCCTGTTCCACTCTGGGTTCCACAATCAGAGCGGCACAAGTCGCAGGGACTATGCTCGTAGGTTCCTCTGCACAGTAGTAAGTATATCCTTCAACCTGATGTTCTACACCGCCAAATTCAACAGTTTTTGGGGCAGATACAATCACCTGGAAACTACCTGTCAATTTCTACAGGTTTCTCATCTTGCATTCTCCAGACATTTTCCTCTGACTCTTGAAGGCCCGCCAGAAGGGAACTTCTCTCCCATAGCCATCGTCTTCTATTCAAGTACCTTCTTCTAAAACTTCTCGCATATACTTGCGCAATCCAGGAGCGATATCGGGACGTTTCAGCGCGTATGCAATGGAGGTTGTCAACAGGCCGAGGGGGTTGCCTGTATCGTAGCGAATGCCGCTGAAACGCAATCCGTAACAGTTACCGGCCTGCGCTTGCATCTCAATGGCATCCGTCACCTGGATCTCTCCCCCTTTTCCAGGCGACGTCTTCTCCAGCAGTTCAAAGATATCCGGCGTCAAGATATATCTCCCCGCGACAGCCAGGTTTGATGGTGCCTCTTCCAGTGGCGGTTTTTCAACAAGATGCTTCACTCTTACAGTATCTGATCCCAGTTCCTCGACCGCAGCGATGCCAAAAGACGAAATCTGCTCTGGCGGTGAAATAAAGAGTGAGAGCACAGACCCGCCATACTTTTCGTAAATCTCCACCATGCGCGGAAGACAGGGGGTTTCAGGCGCCACCAGGTCATCGCCCAGCATCACAAAAAACGGCTCATCTCCCACCGCTTCTTTGGCACACAATACAGCATGACCCAATCCACGAGCTTCTGACTGGCGCACCGACAGATAGGATGCCATGCTCTGCACATGGCGCAATTCTTCTAGCTCCTTCAGCTTCTCCTTTCGCTCCAGTACTTCTTCCAGTTCAGGAAATGCATCAAAATGATCTTCAATGCTGCGTTTGCTACGACTGGTCACAAAGATAATGTCCTCAACCCCTGCTGCAACCGCCTCTTCCACGATATATTGCAAGGTCGGCTTATCGACAAGTGGCAGCATCTCTTTGGGAAGCACTTTGCTGGCCGGCAGCGCTCTCGTCCCCAGTCCAGCAACAGGTAATACGGCTTTACGAATACGCATGGGACCTCCTCGAACATGGCAAGTTGTGTTGTTACCTCTTGTATATATTGTATGGGAAAGCTGTCATGAACCCCCGCATACATGACGGGGGCTTGTCCCTGCCTTTACGCACCAACCTGATAGCATCCAGATCGACCTACCGAGCGAGACAATAGGCACCATGACCGATGCCCTGATGAGATATTGATAGCGGCGTTCCGATCAGCGTTATCGGTATGGCCGCACGCGACACAACAAAAAGCGGCTTGACTCTTGCGGTTCGCTTTTGCACAGTGGCCACACACATGGCACGTGCGAGACGTGTTGCGAGGGTCAACCGTGTGCAATGGCACACCAGCAAGAGCGGCCTTGTAGGAAAGAAATGCCCGGAGTTGCCCAAAGGCCCAACTGCTCTGCCTTGCACGCTGAGAGGGTCTAACCGTGCGTTCGGTGCGGTGCCGAATGTGCCTTAACTCTTCAATGGCAATAGCGTGATTAGTGGCTTTGGCCTTTTGAACAATCCGTTTGGAGATGACATGGTTGGTGTTTTTGCGGAAACGTTTTTCGCGCCGCGAGAGCTTTTTGAGATGACGTTTAGCAGACTTTGTGCCACGTTTCTGCAAGCGTTGACGCAAGGCTGCATGACGCTTGCGGTTCTGTTCAACGGCTTCACCGCTGAAGGACTCGCCTTCACTATCGGTGGCGGTTGACAATGCCCAAATCCACGCCAAGCGTTCCATCAGAGTACCAGGAGTAGGGGTGGGAACAATCGTGCTTGATCTGCGTCATTGTGGTTCGGGCTGGCTCCAGGATTGCATCCAGAGAAGCTGGCATCATAAGGCATCGCTGCATAGACATTAGCGGATCGAAGGCAGAATGATAGGCGCAGAAGTAATTTCAGCGCAATAGGTGTCTGTGTTATCAGTGCATAAATCTTCTCCAGATTGCAAGAAAACAAAGAAGACGTTATGCAGCCTGGATGTCCAGCCCTTCACCTGCTGCGCATGGATAACCTCGGCCTGGATATCACTATCAAGCAGCGGAGATTTCAGGGTAGGGGAGGTGACTGGTAAAGGTGCCAGCCAGGTGCTCCGCGTAGGGGTAACGCCCGATTGAGTCATGATACTGCTTGATATTGTTATAGAGCCCGTGGCCGTTCACATCGGTAAAGTAACGATTGATGAGGGAGTTATAGCCGGCCTGGACATTGTTTGTCGGCTCCCAAAAATGGTATAGACGTTCATGGTGCCGTCTACCACACGCCCGCCATGATAGCTAACGTTGTTGGCGTTGAGTGCCGCACTCCCATGTTGGGATGGTTTCCTGAATAGGTGGGGAGCGTGATGTGTGGCCGTCGCGGAGACGTGTGAGGGAGATGATGCTCCTAGAAAGACAGTAAGTGAAAACAGGGCAATGATGGAGAGAACTAATTTACGCATACAGAAAATCCTTTCCCTACAAAATCCTCTAAAAGACACTATTAAAAATAAAGCTTACCGACATTCGGTTTCAGACGAAATAGCCCCGCGCAGAGTTGAACTGCGTTCTATCGCTTATAAGGCGATTGCACTATACCGATGTGCTACAGGGCCATAGAAGCGGGTTATACTGCAATCAGTAGGGCTGAGAGGACTCGAACCTCCGCCACACGGTTTAGGAAACCATGCTCTATCCACTGAGCTACAGCCCCATTTCCCCAATTTTATCACAAACGTCAATCTCTCTTCTACGCCATCAAACCGCATAACCAAAGCCAGGGGCTCACGAAAGTTATCCACAATTAGAACATTTGTCCACATAGTTATCCACATTTCACCCGTAAATTTATCCTGCCAGTTCTACAACCTGAGAACCATTCATTTGCCGAGGCATTTCAAAAGCTTCATTTTCTTTTGCGCTTTTTCAGTGCTTCTTGAGCGGTCTCTTGTTGATCAGAGGCTGTTCTGCCTTTCAGCGATTCATCCGGTATTGAGCCTAACGGGTTTTCGGTACTGGGAGTGCCGGTTTCCTGGTTGTAGCCAATTTCCTCCACCTGCTCAGTCCTTCCTGGCATCGGTTTTTGCCCAGGAGGTGGCTGCGTAGCATACGGACCGGGCTTTGATGTGGGCCAACTGAAATGTGGAAGACTACTCTGGACCCGAAGTGATTGCTCTTTATCTTGTTCCATATGTAAAAATATCCTCCTCTTTTCCCTTATATTATCACGAAAAAGCAGGATTTTGGGAGTCAATCCCAGGGTTCTCTCTTATCAAAACAAATATAGTACTTCAAGGCCGTTTACAGAAGCCTATTTACGACGAACTGAACATAGTGACAACTCCCCGCGGCTCAAGCCAGGGGTACTCACGCCGCCTTTTGGGTAGGGGGTACCATTGTATACTCCCAATATCCCTCCTGGCTCACCTTCTTCTGTGGATATGTCTGTGGATAAATTCGTGGATAAGTAGGGATAACCTGGCCAATCTTGTGGATAAGCAGGGGATAACCCTGTGTTATGTCATGCTGCTACATCTTTCAAGCACGCCAGTACAAGAGACATATCCACATATCCACAAAGCTTTTTAATACTCATCAATTGATTTCAGGAAAAAGATTCGGTACACTGTTCAGGCACGCAATTTTCAAGAAATATTTCGCTTTTTGATATGTTAAAAATCGAACCAATGTGCTAATATAACAGACAGATAGGTTTCCATCAAACGGTAGGGGAGATATGGAGAAACTATTACCTCAAAACATTGAGGCCGAGTGTGGCGTTCTTGGCAGCATTATTATCGACCCAGAGGCAATTGTTCAGGTGGCAGAATTTCTGTTCCCAGACGATTTCTACCGCGACGCCCACCGCACCATTTACGAGGTCATTCTCCAACTCTATGAACAGCGCGAACCAGCGGATTTTATTACCATCTGTGACGAGCTAGAGCGACGGAACAAACTGGAGGCTGTCGGAGGAGCCAGCTACATCACCTCCCTCATTAACCAGGTGCCAACCAGTGGCAACGTTGAATTCTACGGGCGCATCGTCGAGCGCAATGCCATCCTACGCCGCCTTATCGAAGCCGCTGGACAAATTGCCGCCGTTGCCTACGAGGAGGAAGACGCGGACGTTGCCCTGGATAAAGCTGAACAGTTGATTTTCAATATCAGCCAGCGACACGCGCGCAGTGACTTTTCGCTGCTGCGCGACATCCTCTCTGAATACATGAATAAACTGGATCAGCTCCACGAACGGCGCGGTACCATCGTCGGCGTCCCCACCGGCTTCGCGGACCTGGATCACCTGACAGGCGGTCTGCAAAAGTCGGACCTGATTATTTTAGCTGCGAGACCTGCGGTGGGCAAATCGAGTATGGCCTTGACCATGGCCCACAATACCGCTGTCAAACACCAGCGCTCTGTCGCTATCTTCAGCCTCGAAATGAGCAAAGAACAACTCGTGCAGCGTCTCCTTTCCATGGACGCGGGCATCGATCAGCAACGCCTCCGTACAGGGTGGATCGAGGATGATGAGTGGGAGCGCATCGTCTATGCAATGGGCACCCTTTCAGAGGCAAATATCTGGATCGATGATACGGCAGGTATCTCTACGGTAGAGATGCGCAGCAAAGCCCGGCGTTTGCTGGCCGAGCACGGCATCGATTTGATCATCGTTGACTACTTACAATTGATGCAGTCGGTCTCAGGAAGCGGCAGACGCAACGAGAACCGCGTGCAGGAGATCTCCGAGATCAGCCGCAACCTGAAAGGGTTAGCGCGTGAACTAAACGTTCCCGTGCTAGCTCTGGCCCAGCTCTCACGCGCAGTAGAAAGCCGTCAATCGAAGGTACCGCAACTATCAGACCTCCGTGAAAGCGGCTGTATCACCGGCGATACGCCGATCTATTTACCTGAATCAGGCATGTATCGTCCGATTGAACAACTAGTCGGACAAAAGGGATTTCGCGTGCTGGCCCTGAACACAGAAACATGGCAACTGGAACCATGTACAGTGAGCAACGCTTTTGCGACCGGTTACAAACCCGTTTATAGAATGACTACCCGCTTGGGGCGGACTAATCCGCACTACGGCAAATCACCAGTTCCTAACTTTGCGCGGCTGGCAAAGGCTCGATACCTTTTCTCCAGGTGATAGGATAGCTTTGCCGCGAAGGTTGTCAGGCCCTTCGCTGTCCAGCATGAGTAATGACGAGTTGGCGCTACTTGGACACCTTATTGGCGATGGTTGTACCTTGCCTCGCCACGCCATTCAATATACTACTCATGAACTTGAGCTAGCCGAAACTGTAGCACATTTGGCAACCACCGTTTTCGGAAATACCATCGTACCACGTATTCAGAAAGAACGTGATTGGTACCAGGTTTATCTTCACGCCGGTTATCGCCTCACTCATGGGGTACGCAACCCTATCGCAGCATGGCTAGATAACCTTGGTGCCTTTGGCCTTCGCTCGTATGAAAAACGTGTACCAGAAATGGTCTTTGCTCAACCCATTGAAGGCATCGCTCGCTTTTTACGACATCTTTGGTCTACTGATGGCTGCATCAACCTTAGTCTTGGGAAAAAACATTTATGCTAATATCTATTATGCTTCAAGTAGCGTTGAATTAGCCCGAAATGTACAGTCTTTGCTGCTCCATCTTGATATCAACGCTACCTTGTCAATACATAAACAAATAGGTAAGGGACAAGATCAGTATCATGTGACAGTTAGTGGGAAAGATGACATTGAGCGTTTTATCTCACAAGTTGGTGCACTAAGTCAGAAAAAATTAGCGCATCAAACAGCCATTGCTGATTACCAAGCGCAACGGCTCGCAAATACTAACCGAGACGTATTACCTCGCGAAGTATGGAGACTTTTCGCTATCCCTGCCATGCAAGCAGCCGGTATAACAACCCGTCAAATGCAAGCAGGGTTAGGTAACGCATATTGCGGTAGTGGTCTTTACAAGCAAAACTTAAGCCGTGAACGTACCGCTCGTCTCGCACAAGTTGTCCAATGCGATAAGCTAGCTACTTTAGCACACAGCGATGTCTATTGGGATGAAATTATCGCAATAGAACCTGACGGCGAAGCTGAAGTCTACGATTTGACAGTAGACGAATTGCACAACTTTGTAGCTGGTGATATCGTGGTCCACAACTCAATAGAGCAAGATTCGGACGTTGTCATGTTTATTTATCGTGAAGACGTTTATAACCCGGAAACAGAACGCAAAAATATCGCCGACATTATTGTCGCCAAACATCGCAACGGGCCAGTTGGCGAAATCAGTCTTTATTTTCAAGCCAGCCAGACCCGCTTTCACGACCTGGAACTCACTCCCCAGGTGGAGTAAAGAATATTTATACAATTGGACTTATTATGATGACAGGCTTTGCTGGATTCCCATCAGGGAAAAATCCATATGTGCCTGTACCGGAAGTATTTTTCACGGTACTCTTGCCAGAGATAGAGGACAGTGTCGAATTAAAAGTGACACTGCATCTTTTCTGGCTCCTGGCACAAAAAAAGGGCAATCCGCGCTGTGTCAGCGGCAACGACCTGCTGGCAGACCCGATTTTGTTGCGCGGCCTTAAGCGCAGAGGTGATCCGCGACCGCCAGAGGAACGTTTGCAACAGGGCCTGGAACTGGCCCTTGCACGCGGCACCCTTTTGCGGATACACTTACGCTTAGTGAGTGAAGAAGACGAGCAAGCAGAGATTGTTGATTGGTATTTCTTTAACACACCCCGTAGCCGCAAAGTGGTCAATGAGCTGCAGGGCGGCCAGATGGTTCCTGTGCGCCTTCTCGATGTTGTGGAGGAGCAAAGCGCACAGGAAGGTGAAATGCCCTTGCCCGCTGCTACGCGGACCCAAAACAATGGAACTGGGACGGCCCGCACTGTCCAGGTTCAAGTTGAACGCCCTAATATTTTTGTATTATATGAGCAAAATATCGGATTACTTTCTCCGCTCATTGCTGACTATCTAAAGGATGCTGCTGACAAGTATCCACAAGAGTGGATCGAAGCGGCATTCCGCGAAGCAGTGCAGCACAATAAACGAAATTGGAGCTATATCAGCGCGATTTTGAGGCGCTGGGAAACGGAAGGCAGGCAGCAATGGAAAGCCTGAACGAGATTATGCGAAGAACGGCACAACGCCAACAGCAACCACAGGAACGCCGCGTTACGCAGCAAGGTATGGTCCCTCAAGAGCAGTGGCCAACACAGCCCTTGACCCGGCGCCCTCCCTTGCCTGAACAAACAGCACGCCCTGGTCAGCCGCTTTCACCCGGAGCTCCAGAGTCGCAGCCTTCCAGAAAGCACTATCAACAGACCTTCCAGGGGGGGATCAACAATCCAGGACAAAGGCAAATACCAAAATTTCCGCCACAACGCCCCGGCGCCAATGATCAGATGCCGCAACGGAGCAATACTGAACGCCGTTCGGGTTACCAGAGCCACGACCAGCAATCTCCACAAGAGCCATTACGCCCTGCCGCTCGCGCCGACCTTCGCTCTCCTACTACTCCGTATCAGCGCGAGACGATCCCGCCAAAGGTCATGAGAGATCACTATGAGACATACCCGCCCCTACCTCCCGCAGACGTCCAGGAGGAATGGGATGATGGAGAAGCGACCATGCTCTACGGCGATTGGGAAACCGAAGTCAGTGGCAGCGGGCAGCGCTCCACTCAGACAAACCCGGGAACGACCTTTGCTGCTCAACAGGATTCCGCCTGGTCACCCGCGAGAATAGTCTCTCAACGCCAACCGGGTTCCCCGCTCGTTACGCGGGAAACACCCCCCCCACCAGCACGCGAAGCAAGGTTCAGATCGCCCTTGACACGTAACCCTCGCGAGGAGCGCTTCGTCCAGGCACAACCTCCTGCCCCCCAGGCGTTGCCGCAGGAGGCACAGCACTACCGACGTATTACGCAACCGCTCAACCCGCGTGTAATGGCAGGCATGAATCGCGAGGCTGAGTCGTATGAGCAAGCACAACAAATACAACCAGTATCTACACCAGCGCAGATAACCCCGAAGAGCGTCTGCTCCAAATGCAAAGGAGCTGGCTATCTGCGCGCCGACGTTCCTTATGGGCATCCTAACTTTGGCAAACCTATTGCCTGTGAATGTAAAGAAGCTGAAAGGCGCGAAAAAAGACGCCAACAATTGCTTGAACTGTCTGATTTAAGCGCTTTCAATAACAAAAGCTTTAGAAATTTTAAAATACACTTCTCAGGAGCGCATCCTTCCCTGCAAGAAGCTTATCAAGAAGCCTATAGCTTTGCGCAGAACCCCAGTGGCTGGCTTGTCCTGATTGGCCCAAATGGCTGTGGCAAAACGCATTTAGCGGCAGCTATTGCCAACCAGAATCTCAGCGATGGGGCGGTCGTGCTCTTCACCGTCGTCCCTGATCTTCTCGCTCATCTGCGGGCCACATTCTCTCCTACCTCATCTGAGCCATACGATCAGCGTTTTGCTAAAATGCGCGAAGCGGAGTTACTGGTTCTGGACGACCTGGGTTCCCATCAAAGCTCTCCCTGGGCAAACGAAAAACTCTTCCAGTTGCTGAATTACCGGTACAATTCGGGCTTTCCCACCGTGATCACGGCGAATAATCAGGGACTGGTAGGTCTCGATGAACGTATTCTTTCACGTATAGCCGACAACGCCCTGGTAACCACTGTGAGGCTTAACGGTGCAATAGATTTTCGACCAAGGAACCCGCGAAGAGAACCGCTGTGGTAACATAGAAATCCATCTCGCTCCAGGTGAATGGAGGACTCCTGATGACTTGCCGAAACTGTGAAGGTGCCGGCACCATCGCTGTGAGTATCGTTTGTCCCACGTGTTGTGGCACGGCTGAAATCATTACCTACGACAGCGATGGCACCGAGAGATTGAAGCTCTGCCCCAGATGCGAAGACGGACTGATCTACATGGAGCGGATATGCAGTACCTGTAAAGGCACTGGCGAGATTGTGCTCTAATTTTCAATTCTGTCAATTCTTGCGTTTACATCCTGCAAGTGCTATCATTACGGTAAAGTACCCGCTTGTGCGGGCATCCTCTGCACATTTCGTTTTTAGCCGACGGTATAACCTGCCCAATAACCAATGGAAAGAGGGACAGACCGTTCGTTGTTTTAGATAAGAAGGAGTTAAGATGGGCGCCGTTTTCAACCCCAATGATCCCAAATGGATCAAGGGCAGAGCTGAAATTCTTGAACCCAGGGGCATTATTCCCAATGTCGTCAAATCAACACCTCGTGGTGAGCGCGGCTGGGACATTTTCTCACGTCTCTTGAAAGAGCGTATCATTTTCATTGGTACACCCATTGACGACATGGTCGCAAACGTAACTGTAGCGCAATTATTGTTCCTCCAGAGTGAGGATGCAACCAAAGACATCAACATGTATATTAACTCTCCTGGTGGGAGTATCTATGCAGGACTGGCCATCTACGACACGATGCAGTGGCTCAAACCGGATGTCTCAACCGTCTGTATGGGTATGGCCATGAGCATGGGTGCGGTTCTCTTGACGGCGGGCGAAAAAGGCAAACGCTTCTGTTTGCCAAACTCTACTGTGCTTATTCACCAGCCGCTCGGCGGCGCAGAAGGTCAGGCAGCTGATATTGAAATCACTGCACGCGAAATTCTGCGGTTGCGCCGCAGCATCTACGAGATTCTTGCCAAGCACACCGGTCAGACGACCGAGCGCATTATGCAAGACTCGGACCGCAACTACTACCTCTCCGCGGAACAAGCGGTTGAGTACGGCCTTGTAGATGAAGTGCTTACTGAAGGCGAAGATGCCTTCTCGCGCTAGCTATTCTCTAAAAAGGGGTTAAAAGAGTATTGTAAAAAGGGATAAAGAGTATAGGAGCAAAACAACTCTATACTCTTTATCCTTCTTATTGACATGAGGGAGCGCCATTGCCAAAGAAGCCGATTCCATCTCTCACAGGACGTACCATCCGCTGCATACTGTTTGACCTCGGTGATACGCTCTGGTTTCGTAAAGACCTGGCTGTATGGCAGCAATTGGAAAATGCATCGAATATCCGGGCTGTTGCACTGCTCAAGCAGCTTGTTACCTCCGCATACCAGCCTGATGTAATCGATACAGCAACTGGTCAGCGTCTACGCGATTCTGTAGACGAGCAGATACGTACCATGATTCGCCAGAGCCCCGATTTCGAGCCTGATTGTGCTTATGCTGTTACCCAGGTTCTGCAGCAATGGGGCATCGACGGCGTTCCTCGTGAAAGCAGTGCAGCCATTTTTGAGGCGCTGCGTGTGCGTATACCAGAGTCACGCCCGCTTTTTGATGACGTTCTCTCCACACTGGCTGCGTTACAACAGCGCGGTTTTCAGTTGGGAGTAGTAACCAATCGCCTTTGGGGTGGGACACCGTTCCAGGAAGACCTGCAAACACTTGGCTTGCTGAACTTTTTTGACCCGCGCCACATCGCCATTTCAGCCGATTTAGGGGTACGAAAACCGAATCCTGCGATTTTTCTCCACACCCTCAATGCTTTGAACATTCCCCCTTCAGAGGCCGTTATGGTTGGTGACTCACTCAAGGCAGACATTGTAGGGGGAAAGATGCTGGAAATTTTTACCGTTTGGAAACCTAATCCAAGTGTACGGAAGCAGGCCCATTTGATTGCCACGGGAGCAGCAACAACTGCACATGAAACTCCCTCCTTTTCAGAGGGATATGCGGGAGATCACCCTCACGATGTGCCCGAGGGATTACATATCACCGATGATGACTATGTCCTCGCGCATTTACAGGGCCACGCCGGAAAATGGGATCAAAACATGCAGAACGATGTCAAGCCCGATCTCATCATCGAAAACGTGTGCGACTTGCTCGACATTTTCACTGAGGCAGGAGAACAGTGATACCTGTTTTGCGTAAATGGTTATTTGAAACACTCTACAAAAACCGTTACCTCTACCGCTTTGCCAGTACAGTGCCATTCGCAGGCCAATGGCGCGTCTGGCAACGCCTGGTCTTGCCGCGTATCACCGGCCACGATGTTCTAGAACTCGGTTGTGGGCTGGGAGACCTGCTGGCCGATATGATCGAGGCAGGCTACAACTGTCGCGCTGTTGAGCACTCCCCCCAAATGGTGGCAGCGGCACGAGACACACTCCAGCGCCGCCATCTCGGTGAAAAAAATTGGGTACTTCAGGGGTCTGCCCAACACCTCCCCTTCAATGCCAATTCATTTGATACTGTCGTAAGCACGTTTCCCTCCGAGTATATTTATGATCCCGATACCATCGCGGAGGTCGAACGCGTATTGCGCCCCGGCGGCCGCTTGATTGTGATCGAAGGAGCAAATCTCCTCCCCGTCGGCTTTCTCCAACCTCTCCTGGTACTCGTTCAAATGCTTGTCTATGGCCCTTCGGCAGTCTATGGACCGCGTAAACACCGTAATCTGGATGAAGAAATGGCCCGTAATCAGCGTACCGAACGTCCTGAAAATAAGATATTACATAATAATCGCGAGACAGAAACAGGCATCACTACCGAGATGGTGCCAGGTTCCTGGTTTGGTCAACATATTCCCCTGGAACAGTTTGGCCTGCGCCGCCGTTCCGAACGAGTTCGCAGCCACCGCTGGGAAGTATATATCACTATTGGTCAGAAAATTCCATAGGATCAATTTCATGCAAAAAGAAACCGAAACGCTAGCTTCCCAATACCCTCACCTCGCGGCAGCCTTTGCCACCATTCCCCAGGGAGAAGCCCATCTTCGTCGCTTACAGGATTTGAATAACACCTGGCAGAACATGCTGCTCTCTGGTGCCACACGACAATATACCGAAGTCGTCGTCAGCGGAGATCAGCCGGCATTACCTGCTGAGGATACCTTTGATATCATCTACGCAGGCGGTGGATTGAACCTGCTCAACGCCGCTGTCATGACCCAACGCTACAGTCTGCGCGTCCTCGTCTTCGATCGCTTTACTGTAGGTGCCGTTCACCGCGAGTGGAATATCTCGCGTGAAGAGCTGCGCGAATTGCTAGAAGTGGGGTTACTGACGCAAGATGAACTCGAAAGCATTATCCAGCGTGAGTATCACGACGGATTGGTGCGTTTTCACTCACAGCATATCCAGGTTTCAGCCGCCGAACTGCATCTTAAAGGAGTCCTGGACGTCGCCGTGGACGCTGAAAAGCTCACATCACTTTGCATGAGAAAAATACTGACTCACCAGCATTCAGGATTACCCAACATCATCTTAAACGATACCACCTTTGTGCGCTGCACCGTCCAGTCATCTTCCGGTGTAACAGTGGATGTCACCGATGCCTCCGGTCAGAAGCGCAGTTTCGCAGCACGCCTGCTGATAGACGGCATGGGTTCAACCTCTCCCGTCGCCTGCCAACTCAACTGTGGACGCCCATTTTCACTTGTCTGCCCAACAGTCGGTACTGTGGCGCGCGGCTACAAGCAGGGCAACACACCTGGCGCAATCGACCCTGAGGTTGGTGACGTGTTGGTTACAACGGGGGATGCTCACAATGGTCGCCAATTGATCTGGGAAGCGTTTCCTGGCACGGGCGACCAGGTCGCCATATACATTTTTCACTATGCGGAGGCTGGCACTTCCGTCGACCTCCTTGAACTGTTTGACCGCTTCTTTGAACAATTGCCCGGCTATAAAGATACCAGTACCGTTGAGATCATCAAACCCGTCTATGGCTTTATTCCCGCGGGCTATAACATCTCGCTTCCCTGGCAGAAAAAGCCAAAAGTGCTCGCTTATGATCGCGTACTATCGCTCGGTGACGCCGCGGCCTTTCAGTCTCCGCTCACATTCTGTGGTTTTGGCTCTTATGTACGCAACCTGCGCCGCATCACCACACTGTTAGCATTGGCGCTCCAGACCAATTGCCTACAGGCCGCCGACCTCAATCAGATTCGCGCATCTGAGGCCGTCCCTGCGGTAGCAAGAGCGTTCAGTAAGTTTATGATCGCCAAACCTCCTCATACTGAACCAGCCTGGCAGGTGAACGAAACCCTCAATGTGTTCTGCCGCATCCTCAACGACCTGGGGCCGCAAGTCACCAACGACTTCTTCAAAGATCGTATCGGCTGGCTTGATTATACCCGGCTCATACTCAAAACGCCTGGCTACTATCCTCACATATACAGGCTCGCGTTCAGCACCCTTTCATTGGCCGAGGGCATAGGCTGGGTTACTTCGTGGCTCCAACTTGGCCGCCAGTCCGCCGGCTTCGTTCTGTACCGCACCACCAGACCACTCCTGCGCTCTTTCCCCGCTTCTCCGCTCAGCGGATCCATCAGCCACGCTTTCCCCCGCCTGGAACTAAGCATCGCGCTGAAACGCGAGGCAATGGAACAGGTAGCCCGTGGCAGAAGAAACCAAAACACCAGGAAAACTCTTCAACTCCCTGGGATAGGCTACTGGTTGGGAGGATTCTGGCCGCAAGGCTAGCGCCTGGCGATCATTCTCGCGTTTTGTCCGGCAAGTAGTTGCGCTCTATCTTATCGGCTAGCGCCCGCAAAGCGAGCACCACCCGTTCAAAATTAAGCCAGTAGAATATCTCCTGCCCGCTTTTCTCACTGCGCACTACCCCGGCATCTTTTAGCACTTTCAAGTGATGAGAAATCGCCGGGCGGCTTAAGCGAAAGCGGCTGGAGATCTGACCCACATTCATTTTATCGCCGTGATCCAGCAAAAAGATGATCTCCAGCCGCACGGGGTCGCTGGTTGCGGCAAGTATCCGCGTCAGATCATCGTTGTCATACATGGGCGTAACTTTTTCTTATGGAAAATACGTTTAAACTCGTTGACCAGATTATACAAAGAGACAATCGAGCCTGTCAAGCAAAGTTATGTACCAAGTCTCATAAAATTTGACGTACGCCCACCGTGCGGTTATAATCATCTGGAAATATATCAGCATTTCTTTAGGGGAGCAAGGGAAGCAATGTGCAATACTGGCGCCCGCGAGGGGTGCCATGCGACCGCCATGGTCGCTCTTAATATGTCTTTTCTTTTTTCTGAGGAATAATACCAATGCCAAAATTGTATGGATGGGTGCGTGAAGTAGTGCCCGAAAGCCCAGCCGACCTCGCGGGCCTACAACCTGGTGATCTTATTCGCACGATCAATGGCAACCTGATCCGCGACCTCGTCGATTATCGGTTTTACGTCGCCGACGAAGAGTTGATCATCGGCTTCGAGCGACAACAAACGCAATGCGAGATACGCATAACCAAGTCAGCTGATGAAAACCTCGGGGTACTCTTCGGCGAAGTGCCAGCACCCTTTATTCGACAATGTGCCAATAAATGTGTCTTCTGTTTTATTAAGGGACTACCGGAACGTTTTGCGCCACAACCGGGCCTGGCTCATGGCATGCGCTCCTCGCTTTATATAAAAGATGATGATTACCGCTACTCATTTCTCTTTGGAAACTTTATTACACTGACCAATCTCAAAGAGCACGACTGGCAGCGCCTCGATGAACAAAAGCTGACCCCTCTTTATGTATCTGTGCATGCGACCGACCCCGACTTGCGCCGCAAGATGGTTGATGGCCCGCGCGCCGGTGATGTTATTGACCATATCAAACGGCTGGGAGAAATGCATATCACCTGTCACACCCAGCTCGTCCTCTGCCCAACCATCAACGATGGTGAGCAGCTTGATCGCAGCATCCGTGATTTAGCCAACGTGCGGCCAATCGTCGAATCTATCTCCGTTGTGCCCGTGGGACTCACGAAGTACAATAATATGCTCAAAACCGGCGACTTGCCACCAATGCGACACTATACTCGCCAGGAAGCCGAGGCCATTATTGCGCAGGTCGAGCCCCACCAGCAGCGTTTTGCGGTGGAAGACCCTGACGGCTACCCGTTTGTCTACCTCTCCGACGAGTGGTATTACATCACGGGTCGCGAGTTCCCACCTGCCCAGCACTACGGCTCGTACTCACAGATTGAGAATGGTGTAGGCATGACGCGCTTTTTGATCGATCAGTGGAACCGCAGCAAGCGCAAACTTCCTACCACCATGCCACAGCCGCGCCGCGTAACACTGGTCACCAGCGTCATGGCCCACCCTGTCATTGAACAGTTCGCTGAAGATATACGCCGCACTGAGCAGCTTGAAGTGCAGGTCTTACCCATCGTAAACAAGTTCTTTGGCGAAGAAGTGACTGTCGCCGGGCTGCTCTGCGGACAGGATGTTCTCGCAGCGTTGGAGGAGAGCGGCAACCTGGGCGATCTCGTTTTGTTGCCGCGTGTGATGTTAGACAACGAAGGTGTGCGCTTCCTCGATGATGTAACAGTGGAAGAGTTCAAAGCGCGTCTTCCCGTGCAGGTCGAGTTCGTCCGAAACGCCCAGGAAACGATTGACGCAATTCGTTCGCTGGCCGCGCCTACCAGAGAAGCGACTGCCCCAAAGGTAACTGTGCGCATTCAAGCACGCTAGCGTAACACGCAATAATGAGTGGACGCTGCGCGGCGTCCACTCATTATTGCGTGTTATTACTTTCAGGCTATTCAAACTGTCCCGGTCTCACCCACCTCACAATCGACCAGGCTACAGGCAATAAGGCCGCCGCGATCACCAGCTTGATCAAATCACCAGGAATAAAAGGAACCATGCCCAACATGAAAGCAGTGAGCAAGTTGAGATGTAAGCTTACTGCTAACCAGGGAACGCCAAAGGCATATATCACCAGGGTCCCAGGCAGCATCGCCAGCGCGGACGTCAATAATCTGCGGTCCAGGCGACGCTCACAGAGCAATCCAGTCACCAATGCCGCAAATGGATATGACCAGAGATAACCGCCAGTAAAACCTATCAGGTGTACAAATCCGCCGGTTCCACCCGCAAAGACAGGCAAACCTGCGGCCCCTTCAGCCAGGTACAGCAGCATCGCCAGTGCACCACGTCGACTGCCAAGTGCAGCCCCTGTTAATAGCACCGCTAACGTCTGCAATGTGATAGGGACAGGCGTGATGGGGATATGGAACGAAACCTGCGCGCACAGGGCCGTAAATACGCTAAAACCACCTACTAGCAGAAGATCTCGGAGCAGATTGATGCCGCGAGATGGTCGGGAGGGAACGAGATAGTCCGCGAGTGTAGAACCGGGCGAAAGCGCCATGAAAAACTCCTTCTGTGCTAATGATGACCCACACATACCAATATTATACCTGAAGAAGAGGCGAGCGCGCCTCTTCTTCAGGCTATCAACTCTGCTCCCTCAATTTTGGGGTTGTTAACCAGCCGTGAAACAGCCCTCGCCGTCATTTCTTCGGCAGGATAGGGAGCCAGCAAAGGCAGGAGTGCCTCATCATCGTGCAGCGAGCTGTCCAGCCACAGTTCACGGGCATCTGCAGAAAGGATCACAGGCATGCGATCGTGAATGGAGGTAACCAGCGCATTTGGCTGTGTAGTCACAATAGTACAGGTACGAATATCTCGCCCATCGGGACTATGCCACAGATCCCACAGGCCCGCGAGGGCAAAGGGACTGCCGTCTTTCAGCGTAATATACATAGGAGTCTTGCCGCCGTGCTCCTTCTTCCATTCATAAAAACCATCAGCAACCACCAGGCAACGTCTTGAGCGCAACAACCTCTTGAAGCTAGGTTTCTCCGCCAGCGTTTCCGCCCTGGCGTTAATCATCTTCGAGCCAACCGACTCATCCTTTGCCCAGGAAGGGATCAACCCCCATTGTAACCACTCCATATGCGCAGTGCCATTGCGCAGAATACTCACAACTTCCTGCGTCGGCGCAATATTATAGCGCGGCGCAGCTTGCAGTGACGGTGCCACCCCAAATACTTTCGCCACGGTAGTAATATCTGTACTGAGTGTAAAACGACCACACATAGCTTTGCTCCTTGGAAAAATGAAACTCTTTACACGTATTCGTATATTTATATATTCTTTTATAGCACATTGGAATCGGATTCAGGGAATAAACCCTTCTTTGGCTCTCCTTGCGTTTCCGCCATGAAAAGGCTATACTCTTCTCTGAAAATAAGATACAACTTTCTTTTTGAAGGAGCCTTAAAACGTATGCAGCCCTCTGACCAGCAACCAGCAGAAGACACACCGAAGCAGGATAGCGAAGAGCAGGTGGACTTCCAACCCCTCTACGAGTTCCCTCCTGGCGGACTTCTAGCCAGCGTCATTCCACAACCCGCACCTGTGACTCGGGTTCTGCCGGCGGAAGAGTTGGCCAGCGCACCAATCGATGAGGAGGCTATACGGCAAGGCCTCGTCTACCCACCGCCACCAGCTTTCTATCAAAATATGTCCCTACCGCCTGTACCGCCTCCTTTGCCGCCACAAAACCCAGCGCTACAATCGTCAACCAATGCTTATATACCATCAGCGCCAGGGCAAATGCAGCAGGCAAGCCTACAATCCTACCCTCCTCCCTGGACATCTTCCCCGGTGCCACCGCCGGTTAAAAAATCCTACAGGTGGGTCTGGATAATGGTCACTATCGTCAGTGTTTTCTTGCTCGCCGGTTGCGGATTATGTGGCTGGGGATTGTACAACATTTTCAGTTCGACTTATCAACAGGTAACAGGGGCTTTCAACGTCGTGGACGATTTCTACACAAGTCTTCAGTCAAAAAACTACACCGCCGCCTATAGCGACCTGGCTCCCCAGGGACAAATCAGCGGTCTGACTCAAGCTGCCTTTACATCACAGGCAAGCAGACTAGATGAACAAGATGGCACTATTACCTCTTTTATTCCTGGACAACCTTCATTCAGAACGGACCCAAACACAGGCCCTGACCTGTCCCACTTCACCATAACGGTTGATGTTACACGACATAGCAGCAGCTACACCGCTCTACTGAGAATCGCCAAAATCAATGGAACCTGGAAAATCATAGAATACGACCGGCTTTAAGACGTGAAAAATCTCCCGCCACGACGATGTATCATGAAAGATCAATAGCAAAATGTATAAATCAAACCAAAGAAGATAATGCTAAGAGGGATTTCTAGCTGACAGCGACGTTATTTTGCATATTGGTCATGGGGATCTCGCGTCCTACACAAGACCGCAGGTCCTCACGATAGAACCGCCACGTGCTCCCCACCTTGTGACCGGTTAGTTGACCAGACCACATGAGGCGGTAAAGAGTTGAGCGGCTCACCCGTAAATAGCTCATAGCCTCTTTGAACGTTAAGAGGACGTCATCTTGTATCATTTGTAAAACCATGTGTTCACTCCTCAAAGTGCTAGGTGTGTACAGTCAACAATGTATCCGACGATACAGATATATGTCTCATCGCATGTTATAGTAACCAATGATGATGCACTATTGTATTGAGGATTAGTTGTGATCTGGTTAATTTTCCCCTGATGTTGGTTTGCAATTCATCACCAGTAATCTAAAGAAGCCATCTGAGCGTATTGCTAAAACGCCATCTTCTTACCATTTAGTGCCCAGCAGTGCGTTTAACGCACTAATATCGCATGCTACCGGAAAAATAGTTAATCCTGTTAGCTCTCTCAGAGCGTGTACCGCATTGCTATTGTTTGGATCTGCCATGGCAACTGTCAAATATTGGTGATCACGCCCAACGGGGACACATCGCAATTCTATAGCGATATGATAGGGGATAAGCTGTCTTAATCGTGACGGGAGTTGTGCAGGCAATTGCATAAACGGGACATTACTCGCTGACCTCGAAGAGCCTGGCGCTTTTTGCTGATCGTGATCAGGTTCGGCTGAAGCTGGTTCTCCGATCTCTGTCATCGTAGGCATTATCCCCAACAATTGCGCCGTTATAGCAGGGCGTAAGGTAAATCTATATGCTATAACCCCTACGTGGTACAGCAATTGCTCTAACGATGGACCGGATTCTGGATAAGAACCAATACCCAAAACGATATCTGTTTCACGTTCTAATGGAGGAATGACAGTCTCTGCCTGCAACAAGCTAATTCTACGAGAGACACGCTCTAATATCACACTGATGCCTTGCTTATCAACTTCAGGAAAGATGATAGCAGCTCCTGTCCCTTCATGCACTAAAAGCTCATCGCTGTCTCTGATAGCACGACGCACATTCACCAAAACCTGCTCTAAGAAACTGGCAGAGGCGTGGTAACGCCGGCGTTTGCGCAGTAACCCCGACTGTGGATTGATATGGATCTGCTCCAATTGCGAGACATGCAGCAGTAATAGGCTGAGAGCCGTTGAGCGAGGAAAAAAAAGTTCCAATTGCTGGCGGATCAGGGCATTCAATTCTGGTGAAGCAGGCGTCATCCTGTGATAATCTACCGCATCCTCTTCAAGATTTAGCGCGGGCACAACCTGCATTAAAGAGGGCAGCAAACAATTACAGCGTTCTGCCGCTGGAGAGCCTGACGGTATAGATAATTCGGCTGCGCCATCTCTGCTTCTGTAATTCATCAAAACTGCTAGCTTCTTTTGGATACTATTATTCCAAATACATACTGGGATGCAAGCATGATTGTACAACAGTGCAACTGGCAAAATGATGAAAAGTTTGTTGTAGTGCGGTTAAGAAGAGGTCAATTCGGTTAAGATGCAAAAAGGCCCTGCGAAGGGAAAGGATCAAAATCGGCGGCTTTAATCCTCTTCCCTCGCAGGCCCTTTTCCCTTATTTATTGCTCGATAGTAACAGGTGCGGTGAACGTGTAGCCCACCCCGGGAACCGTCATGATATACTGCGGAGTATTGGGATCAGGTTCGACTTTCTGGCGCAGGTGGCGAATGTGCGTCTTCACTAGTCCCGAGTCTCCAGTTTCGTCATAACCCCAGACGCGCTCGATGATCATATCAGTAGTAAGCACCTGTCCTGTATGAGTAATCAACAAGTGAAGCAGGCGACTTTCCGTAGGAGTTAGCCTGACCTTGACACCATCTCTCGTCACTTCATGACGCATCGCATCCAGAGTAACGGGACCAACAGTGATAGAAGAGGAATTCGATGCTCCCCGCGAAATTGTTGAACGGCGCATCACAGCCTTGATACGAGCGAGAAGCTGTCTTGGACTAAAAGGCTTACGCAGATAATCGTCGGCACCCATCTCTAACCCACGTATCTCGTCGTCTTCACGATCATGTGCGGTAAGAATTAAGACCATCGAATTGGTTTCACTCCGCATCTGGCGACATACCTCGAAACCATCCAGCTTGGGCATCTGCACATCCAGAATGACAAGATCAGGCAGTGTCTCGCGCCATCGTTTGATCGCCTGTTCCCCATCAAATGCACGTACCACGTCATATCCATGCCCTTTTAACCAGTAGCTCAGCATATCTACCATATCGCGGTCATCATCCGCCACCATAATTTTCATTCGTGTTCCTCCTGTAGACCTGCATTACAATATAACTATAGACCTGAGCAAGCATGTATCCCCATGTGCCAGCTGCATTACTCTCATTGCTACTAACGCGACTGTTACCAGCCAGTAACACCATGGTACAATTTGGGCTATGAATAGACACCAAAGTTTTTTTATTACGTATTTTGCCTGAAATGGCAATAATGTGTGAGATGCCCTTTCGGCACTTTATCTCACGCTCTATCTCAAAGGAGGAAATGTAATCATGTCACGAGATGAACTGCTGGCAGCGGCCCGCGAAGCTGCCCTGCGAGCACATTGTCCCTACTCCCATTTTAGAGTAGGAGCCGCTCTTATTGCAGGCGGAAAGCTCTACACAGGCGTCAACATAGAGATCTCGAGTTACGGCCTGACATTATGCGCGGAACGTTCGGCTTTAGCCACAGCTCTCTCCGCCGGCGCTGGCCCCATTACCCAGGTTGCTGTCGCCTGCATCGATAATCCTGCCGATGCCTCAATCAATCGGCGTACCCCCTGCGGTGCCTGTCGCCAATGGCTATCCGACCTCGCTCCCAGCGCCACCATTTATATCGATGGAGTCTCACAAGACTTTTCCTGCTCAGATCTCCTGCCACACGCCTTCGGCCTCTAAAAAGCTCATCTCACAGAGACAAGATATTTGAGCTTTCTCAGATATCTTGTCTCTGTGGGAAAAAACCCTTGACAAATCGCATACTTCTTGTGTACGCTATAATTCCAGAAACTGTTGTTATAGTAGTGTGAATTTCCCTAATGCGACCTTTGCTGCAAAGCTTTCACCTCGAGGAGCTTGTATGCGAGCACGCGCAATCGCGCACAACCAGACAATACTTGGAAGATACTTGCACCACTCAGTACCATCATCTCGTCTCCTTTTGCATTTCAATCCTCCCGCCTTTTGTGAAAAACTTTTCCATTGTTTTCCTGTAGGTCCGGTAGTTCCAATATCTTCGAACGATACATAAAGCAATTCTATCCCGCGTCCTGAGGATGGTGAAGGAGTTAGGCATGACTACACGTTACACTATAGGCATCGAGGAAGAATTTCAAATAGTAGACCGTAACACTGGCCAACTTCGTTCACAAATTGTGCCTATCCTAAATAAAGGAGCCCCCTTTTTCGGCGAACAGATCAAGCCCGAGATGTTGCAACCAACAATAGAGCTTATTTCTAAAGTCTATCCGAACATTATGGTTGCCCGCTCAGAGACGCAAAGATTGCGAGCGAAGTTAGCATGCCTGTTAGCCGAGGAAGGTTTAGCGTTGATCAGTGCTGGGACGAATCCCGGTGGCATCTGGATGGACCAGCTCACCACACCTAATCCGCGCTATGACGAACTGCTGGAAGAATTTCAGGATGTCGCACGATCCATCCTGATCTTTGGCCTGCATATCCATATTGCAGTTGAGAACAATGACATCGCGCTCACCTTGATGAATCAATTGCGCACCTGGCTGCCACATTTACTCGCGCTCTCTTCGAACTCTCCCTTCTGGTCAGGACGGCTCACTGGCCTCAAATCGTATCGCACAATAGTCTGGAAGCGTTTCCATCGAAGTGGACTTCCCGATACATTCCAAACATGGAGCGATTTCGAGCACTACGTACAGACGCTCATCAAAACCGGTTGCATTGATAACGGCAAGAAAATCTGGTGGGATATCCGCCCCCATCCCTTTTTTGGCACCGTTGAGTTCCGCATCTTCGATATGCCCCTTACGCTCAATGATGTCATTGGCATTGCGGCAGTTTGCCAATCGCTCGTGGCAAAACTATCCTGGCTGAATAAGCACGGCAGAGAAACCTATGTCGTACCGCGCAATCTCCTTGAGGAGAACAAGTGGCGTGTCGCGCGCTATGGCCTCGATGCCGAGATCGTTGATTTTGAGCAAGAACGTACTCTGAGTATGCGCGATTCTATTCGCGAGTTGCTAGACATGGTCGATGACGTCGCTGATGACCTTGGTACCCGTTCCGACCTCAACTACATTCGCAAGCTGGTAGACGATCCACGCGGCACCGGCGCGGACCGCCAGATCGCCCTCTATAAAAAAACTGGCAGCATATACGCTGTCAACCAGTATTTGCTCCAACAGACCATGGAGGGCATCCCGCTCGATTCAACAGAACAGTACCTGGTAAGTTAAGCAATAAAATAGCAGATGGGTCTTTGCGTACCCATCTGCTATTTTATTTACCGCCGTTCTGTACCGCATCAAAGATGATCTGGTCAATCAATTGTTCGACAGGCGCACGGTCATCAGTAAAATAGACGTTGGTGGTCTTCTCCTCGCGGATATGTCCATAGGCGATACTGGCGTCAGCGATACTCTTCAGCGATGGATTGCTCAGCCTGGCGGTGTTGCTATAAAAATTGCTCAGCGATGTTGGCGCATTGGTACCGATAACCAGGCTATTCTCAAAACGTTGCGTGTCTATGATGTACACATTGGGAAAGACTGAGCGCATCGTTTGCGCCAGCGCCTCTACCAGGCGAAAATCACAGCAGGTACGGCCAGCATTGATAACCGCCACCCCGGTCGGCGTCAGGTGTGAGCGCACTTCCTGGAAAAACTCGCTCGTAGTCAGTTGGAAGGGCACGTAGGGCTGTTGATAAGCATCGATACCAATCTCATCATACAGCACCTTCGCCGTCCGCAAGTAGTAGCGTCCATCCTCTACAATGACATGCAGGTTGGGTTCATTCATATGAAAATACTGCTGCGCAAGCTTGACAATCGTGCCATCGATCTCAACCCCATCAATCGGAATAGGCCCATAAATAGCGCTAAATTCACGCGGGATAGTGCCTGCCCCCAACCCGATCACTCCCACCCTACGCACCTGGCTCTGTGTAAAAGGGGCCTTGTTGAAAAAAGGAGCAATCAGGAAGTAGTCCCAGGGGCCCTGCGTCAGCACACTGTTCGGGTTATAGACAGAATGGATACCCAACCCCTCATTCAACACCAGTTGCATTTCATTACCCACGCGCACCACCTGAATATAATTGTAGGGTGACTCCCGTTCAGTCACCAGTACTCCTCCGCCATCGGTACCACTCGGAGGTTTGATCGGCCCCTGTGAACCAAGGAGCGACAACCCCAGCGGGATCAAGAGCAGCACAGAGAGCAGGTTTTTATTCCCACGAAAACGCGCGGCGCCACCTGTGTAGGGAATTGAAGCTATTAATCCGGCTATCGAGACCAGCAAGAGAGAAACCGCAGTAACAATAAAAGTACGGTAGGTACCAATCGTTGGAATAAGCCACAATACCGGCAGAAAGGTACCAAGAATACTCCCTGCGGTAGAAATAGCGTAGAGTTGTCCGGCAGTACGTCCAGATTTCACCACCTGCTTGACGCTCAGACGTATTGCAAAAGGAGAAACACACCCCAGCAGGATCACCGGCAGCGCAAAGAGCAGGATCACCGAAACTAGCGAACCATAAAAGACACTGACAGAGTACGTCGCAAAGGCTGATAACGACCAGAAGAGAATAGGGCGCGAAATGAAAGGAATAAGTCCGATCAACAAACTCGCAATGATTGTCAGCAGATAGAGCACAGCGGGACGAGGATAGCGATCAGCCAAACGCCCGCCAAGATAATAGCCAATCGTCAGGTAAAGCAGGATAAGACCTATCAGATTGGCCCACACAAACAGCGAGGTGCCAAAATACGGAGCGAGCAAACGCGAGGCCGAGAGTTCAACAGCAAGCGAACAGGCGCCAGCGACAAACACCAGCAGTATAAGTAACCAGCCCTGTAACCTGCGGCCAGAAGTCGAGACAACAGCCCCGTCCTCCACCGATACTTTTTTTGAGCCAGGAGTCGTAGTGGACAATGCGAAATTCTCTCTTTCAATGCACATCGACAGGTCAATTTACCGTATTGTCGCATATTTGAAGACATGAGTCGAGAGAGCACTACTATCCCATTCTCAGATCTCAGGTAGCCTGAATATGCTACTATAAATCGGTGACCAGCTAGGGACCTGCTTTATTGCGTCCCACGGTGTACGGTGCATACATCTACAAAGAGGGAAAACCACTAATCATGTTACGTATCATCTACATGGGTACCCCGCAATTCGCGGTACCTGCTCTCGAAGCGCTCATCAAAGGAACGCCTCCTGGCGCGGTGCTCCCAGAAGGCTACGACATAGTTACCGTCATCACCCGTCCAGATAAGCCTGTAGGACGGGGACAGGCCATTGTTTTTTCACCTGTAAAACAGACCGCCTTAGCCCACGGTATCCCCGTCTGGCAGCCAGGATCGTTCAAGCGGCCAGAAAATAGAGAGGCCCTCGCGGCATACCACGCCGATCTCTCTATCGTTGCCGCCTTCGGACAAATCCTCCCACAAGAAGTACTCGATCTCCCCCGTTTCGGAACACTCAACATCCACGCTTCATTGCTGCCAAAATATCGCGGCGTCTCGCCCATCCCGGAGGCTATCCTGCATGGCGATACCGAAACCGGTGTGACCATCATGCTCATTGATGCCGGCATTGACACCGGTCCAATACTACTCAAACGCAGCATTCCAATGAGCGAAGACGAGACAACCGGCAGCCTCACCAGCAAATTAGCAGACCTGGGAGCCCAGGCATTGCTTGAAGTGTTGCCCCTCTGGGTCTCAGGAAAGATCACCCCTGTACCACAGGATCACCAGGCCGCCTCCCACACCCGCATGTTACGCAAAGAAGATGGAGAAATCGCCTGGGAGCAACCCGCTGTCGTACTGGCCCGCAAAATTCGCGCCTATACTCCCTGGCCCGGCGCCTACACCTACTGGCATGGCAAACTACTGAAAATACTCTCGGCTCATGCCTTTCCACCTACCACATCTACCGCATCAACCACCCCGGGAACGGTCTCTCTCTTGCAGGATGCAGGACGCAAATCACTGGCGGTCACAACCAGCGATGGTCTGCTGGTAATCAAGCAGCTTCAACTCGAAGGGAAGAAAGCCATGAGCGCAGAAGAGTTTCTGCGCGGCTACCCACACATTGTAGGAGAAACCTTAGCTGCACAATAATTGCGCAAAGAAAAATCGGCTCCCCGTGAGGAGCCGATTTTTCTTTGCGCAATGCTGCTCTACTGAGCTTTGGACTGGGGTCGGGTCACAAGCGCGGCAATCACACAAAAAACTGCAATTCCAAAAAATAGCAGATAATGTCCAGGCTGCGGGTCCATGGGCGGATGAGCACCAGTCGTCAAAACATGATAAACACCAGGAATAGCATAATAGACACCTAGCGCGAGAGAAATCACCGCAACAACAATGGCACCATAGAAAAGAGCCGGGTTTTTCATAAAGAACAGGTCCTTCTTCCTACAATTTTTACTTCGTACATTCCACTACTTGACCGCCCTGCGACGGTTGACCAGCGCCAAAATCAAACAGACACCGACAACGCAAGGAACGCAACTGCATGGGTTATATGCGAATCCTTGGGTGGGCTAAATGTAAAAGGATGATAGATACCAGGAATAGCATAATAAACAGCACAGGCGAAAAAGACTATCGCGAGGACAATTCCTCCATAAAAAAGCGTTGACTTATTCATAAGTATCTCCTTAGTATCTCCTTAGCATCTCCTTTTCAAGCGCTATCTTCTTTTTATCATCAAGGGCACCATCATTATAGCAGACACATACCGCTTTTTAAATACACTACCAACCAGGTAGCCAGATTGGAAATATCAAAGAAGCACTAAGACACGTCTCCATCTTAGTGCTTCTTCGCACCTCCCATTGCAACCGTCAAGATTACTTGGCAGCTCTGGTGGGCTTCATGACAAACATACCAACGACGCCACCGACCACCAGCACAGCACCAACGGCAATTGCCCCAATGCTGCTCCAATGATGAGGAGCCGCCGCAGTCGCGGTATACAGCAGATAACCACCTATTACGAGAGCTACGACGCCAAGGGCGATGATTGCATAATAAGCCACGGGATTCTTCATCAGGGTCTATACCTACCTCTTCTAAAAATATCTACTCTGGCCTATCCAGAGCGTCTCCATTGTATCAAACGTATGAACCTATTCAAGCTGCATATGCAGGAATAGAATAGCCATTTTGGGTATTTACCCACGTCCTGGTAAAACAAAGAGGAAAAGAATGAGCGACAATAAACCCGCTGCCCAGCAATAATAGGCAAAAGGATAGAGCCGCCCCGTCTCAAAATATTTCATCAGGAACCTGGTACTCAAATAAGCTGCCACTCCTGCCACGACCATTCCCAATAAGACCAGCAGCAAAACTTGCAAAGACTGGCTAAAAAGTTGTGGCACCTCCAGCAGCGCCGCCGCACCTATCAGCGGCGTCCCCAGCAAAAATGAGTAACGAGCCGCGTCCTCGTGATTGAGACGAACTCCCAGTCCTGCCACCATGGTAACGCCCGAACGCGATATGCCCGGGATCAGTGCGAGCGCCTGGGCAAAACCGATAATAACGGCCTCCATCCAGGATAGGGAAGAAAGCGGGCGAAACCGTGCCTCTCGCTCTTTGACATCAACATTCTCTATCTGCATTTTTGCCTCTGCCCGGCGGCGCAGACGCTCACCAAGAAAGAGCAATGAACCATTGACCACTAAGAACGCAGAAGCAACCAGCGGAGAGGCAAACAGCAACTTGAGCGGCTTCTCTAAAAAAACGCCAAGCAATCCCCCAGGTATGCAGCCGATGATAATCAGAAAACTCACCCACTCCTCGGTCCCTCTCTTCACTTCGCCATCCTTGACGCTCTTTACCACGCTCCGCCCTACCTGAAACCAGACACGCCAGAAATAAATAAACAGTGCAATACTGGTACCCAGGTGCAGTGCAACAATCAAGGGTAAAAATGCTGGGTTGTGTACAAGGTCACCCCAGCCCAGGAGTGCCGGAATGATCACGGTATGGCCAAGACTGCTTATAGGGAACAGTTCCGTCACGCCTTGTAGCAAGGCCAGAAAAAGAATTTGCCAGATGTTCAGGTTCATGTTGCTACTTACTCTCTTTAATGTGGCATTGAGTTATATTTTTGCAAAAACTCATTGTACGTGGTTGCATACACAACACTCCCGCTTTTTGTGTTAAAAAAGTAGAAGTAATTCGACTTCGTCGGAGACGCGGCGGCCTGCAGCGTGGCCAGCCCAGGGCTACAGATCGGCGTTGGCGGCAGCCCCTTGAAGGTATAGGTATTCCAGGGACTGTTGGGGGCAATATTTTTCCCTGTGCCCGCCAATGGCAGCCAGTACTCCTTGGGTGGGTTCTCCGTATCGCGGGCATACTGTACCGTTGGGTCAGCCCCAAGAAAGCCCGCGGTATCATTGGGCACGGTACTAAAGGCGCGGTTCCAGTACACACCGGCTACTCCAGGAGCATCGCTACTATGGAGTATTTCCCTTTGAATAATTGAAGCCAGGATCACCATCTGGTACTCATTCACGCCGTGCGCCCTGGCCGTTGCTACCAACCCATATTTCTGCGCATAGTCATCGAAGGCCGTCAACATCCTATTCACCACGTCTCCCGTAGTGCCATCGATAGGAATATCGTAGGTCGCGGGAAAGAGCAATCCCTCCATACTATGACCACGCGGAATGAGCTTCAGAATAGGATATTTGCTTGCATCAGGAAACTTGTTTGGATGCAGCGCATACTTCAGAAAATCTTGTTGGTTGAATTTGACCAGCCCCGCCTCTGCAAAGGCGCGCGCAATCTGCTCGATACGATATCCTTCTGGAATCGTCACATAAACCGCATCGGGTGAAGTAGTGAGCAGTTGGTCAATGATATCGCTGATGGTCATACTTGTGTTCAGATGGTTATATTCTCCTGCCTGCAATTGCACATCCAAGCCCTTGATGCGCGCCCACAGGAGGAACGCCAACGCATTGCGAATCAATCCCTTTGCCTGTAAATCATTGGCAAGCACGGTAATCGTTTCGCCCGTGTGAATCTGAATGGGAATATCTCTTCCTTGTCTAGGAGCATCCACCGGCTGAAAAATCGCGGCGGCCGTGTTCCACGCAAAGTAGACCAAGCCAAAAATCAGGAAGCCAAGCAATAATACAGCTATGATGGCGCCGCGTGCGCTTCTTCGTTTCATAAAGTCGTTTCCTCTATTTCGCGCCCCAGGGAATCCAGGTACTCCTGTAGAAAAACGGCCGCGGCCATGGCATCGATCTCGTGGCCTCCCCTCTGTCCCTTCTGCCGTCGCTTGGCGTGCCTTCGTCCCTGCTGCGAACTCTGACCTCTCCCCCTCTGGCGCTTCCCTCTCTCCTGCTCGTTGCGTTCAGCAAGCAAACGTTGCGCCTCAACCGTTGAAAGACGCTCATCCCAAAACGTCATCGGGATGGCGATATGTTGCTTTAGGCGTTCAGCAAACGCCTGCACACGTTCCCCTTGCGCATGAATTTGCCCATCCAGGCTAATCGGCAAACCTATCACAAGGCCTTCCGCCTCCGTTTCATCGATACATCGCTGTATCGCCGCCCATACCTTCGTCTCATCGCCTCGATCAACTTGCAGAGTCGTATAAGGCGAGGCCAGCAATCCCATCGCATCGCTCACAGCCACCCCTATTCTCGCCTCTCCAACATCCAGCGCTATCAGTCGCGTCATCTCTCCATACCCCTTACCCCTATACCTGCCCCCATCCCTATATCCATCACGTGTTTCACTTATAGCATTCTAACGAAGTTGCAGGCCTTTTGTCTAGTTTTTTCGTGCTATATAGGCCAAAG
>CAVZJN010000018.1:0-61541 GCA_963775585.1 uncultured Chloroflexia bacterium
AACGACGCCAAAGGATGCTCTATCACAGAGTAGGGGGAGTATTTTTGGTGGGGTAAATTTCTCATTGTTTATTATTCTCGCAATTCTGGGTGTTCTGTTGACGCAGGTGGTAATGTATTGGGGGCGTATAATGAGGAAACGTAGGGTAACTTGAAGAGAACATGGGCTAGAATAAAATCTAACAAGGACAACAATATGCCAAAAAGATCCGACCATAACAAACAAGATCAAAGTACCTCGAGCACTCCTCGCAAAACGGGGAAACAATGGGCGGAAGAAGGTGATTTCCACCTTAATGAGAAAGATTACAATGCGGCGTTAGCTGCCTACAAAGAAGCGCTTAAACGCGATCCTGGGATGGTGAGAGCTCACATAGGCAAAGGCGATGCACTCTATGAACTTGGTCGGTATCAGTCTGCTCTAAGAGCGTATGAACGAGCTGTTCAGCTTAAACCCAAAAGCGTAGAAGCCCATAATGGGAAGGGTAATGCCTTGATGATGCTTGATTACAACGAGGAAGCTCTAGAAGAGTTTGAAGAAGCCATCCAACTTGACCCTGAAAATAGCAATTCCTACAATAACAAGGCTTATATTCTCTGGATGCTTGACCGCGAAGAAGACGCTCTCGCAGCATATGATAAGGCCATTCAGCTCGATCCTCATAATGCTAAGGCTTATAATAGCAAGGCCATTTTGTTGGATTTCCTTAAACGCTATGAAGAAGCGTTTCAAGCCTACGATAAGGCTATTCAACTTAATCCCATGGAACCAAAGTATTCCTCAAATAAGGGTGTTTTACTACAAAATATGCGCCTCTACCAAGATGCCCTGGCCGCCTTTGAACAGGCTATTCAGCGAGATCCTCATTACGTCGATGCCTGGAGTGGCAAAGCTCAGGTGCTCTCGCAACTTAAAAGATATGACGAAGCCGCTGAAGCTCAAGAAAGATTTGAACAGCTTAGGGAAGAGGGATATGGTGACGATGATGATTATGAGGACTTTCCCGATCTCATAATCTTCTCTAAAGAGTATTTTCAGGAATCCGAATAGGGATTATGCTACAATAAAAACCATGAAAGACCCATTACATTTTTCCCAACAAACCATCCTGCGCTTCCAACAGGTGCAAACGCTTCTCGATCAATTGCGCCCAGAAGCTCCTCCACAGGCGCTTATTGTCACAGGCTCGCCCGAACCTGCTGGCAATATCATCGTCTTCCCCGGCTCATACAACCCTCCTACGAATGCTCATCTCGCCATGCTCGAAGAGGCACAACAATTCGCACATTCAGCTACCTTTTCGGTTGCCGAAGATAACCGGGGCTTGCTCCTCTATGCCGCCATCAGTAAACGCACCACCGATAAAGAAAATGTCGATCGGCCACTGATGCTTGATCGCATTATCCTGCTCGATACATTGCTCAAGCAGCGTCTACCGCAAACGGGAATTATGCTCTTTAACCGGGGCTTGTACGTCGAGCAGGCTGAGGCCGTCCGCATCTCTTTCCCTGCGGTGAAAAGATTATTCTTTCTCCTGGGCTTTGATAAGATTGTGCAGATACTTGACCCTCACTACTACGAGGACCGTGATGCTGCCCTCAACACCCTTTTCTCCCTGGCCGAATTGTTAGTGGCGCCGCGCGGAACAGCCAGTGCTTACACGCTATCTGATCTGTTGCGTCAACCACAAAACCAGCCCTTTGCCCCCTCTATCCATGCGTTACCCTTGAGTAGCGCCTATCGCGATATTTCTTCAAGCCGCATACGCCAGCATGGCGCAGAACACCTTGAAGACATACCCCAAGAAGTGCGCAGCTTCATGAGCGAAACCCATGCCTATGATCCTCCCACGCGCCTGGAGGATGGAACGGAGATTGACTACTATGAAGAACGAGTCAAGAAGCTGAAGGCATTGCTCGCAAGCAAAACGCCCTGAAATAGGATAGCACGCGGTGCACATTCATACCCGTTTGAATGTGAGCGTGCTTTGACCAATCTGCACGATATCGCCTTCGTTCAAACGGCAACGAGTAACGACCCTCCCATTGACCAGGGTGCCGCTGACAGAGTGGTGATCCTCCAGCTCATATCCACCATCGGGCAACTGGCGGATGGTGGCATGCAGTCGGCTCACCGCCAGGTCTTCCAGAAAAATATCGCATTCGTGACTGCGCCCGATAGTCATTTCTGGATGTAGTTCAAAGCTCCTGGGGGCTCCTTGCGCGTTCCTGAAATCCAGCTTCGCAATGGCGCTGGCATTTGGATCGACAGCTTTCCTTTTGTGTAATTCCCGCCCCTTCGACGACGGCCGAGGGAATTCTCGCGTCGCCTCGTGAGAATAGAACGTGAGTCTTGTATTGCCAAAAAGCAGCTCATCTCCATCCCTGAGCAGTTTCTCTTTGACGGGCCTTCCATTGACGAAACTATCTCCACTGCCATGATCATCGCACAGAGCATAACCGGCGGCAGTATAGACGATGCGGGCCTGTTTGCGGTGGACGGCTATGTCTTCGAGAAAGATGTCGCACTCGCGGCTCCGGCCAATCGTCGTACAATCCTTCCAAATCTCCACCCGTTTGCCTGCCTGTGGTCCTTGCTGAATAACAAGATAGGCCGATAATATCTGCTCCTGCTCCATACTTCACTTCCTCTCAGTGTGGTCAGTGTGGGCGCAATGAATTGGGCTCCTACGGAGGGCTTACAATTTGCCCAGTGCTTGCAATATCTTTTCAGGTGTAATCGGTAAACTGCGGATGCGTATCCCCAGCGCGTCCTCAATGGCATTTGCTACAGCCGGTGCCATGCCATTCGTTGGTACCTCCCCGGCGGATTTGGCTCCAAATGGTCCCGTATATTCTGTATCCTCTACCAGGATAGTCGTCATCTGCGGCATATCCAACGTAGACATCACCTTGTAATCAACGAAGCCAGCATTGCGTACGCGCCCCTGCTCGTCAAATTGTACCTCTTCACTCAAAGCGTAACCCAGGGCCATTGCTACTGCGCCCTCAACCTGGCCAGATGCCAGTGTCGGATTGATCGCCTTGCCCAGGTCCAGCGCATTGACGGCCTTTGTCACTCGCACCTGCCCTGTCTCGGTGTCTATCTCAACCTCGACGAACTGTGCAAAGAACGGCGCCGGCAAATCATCCGTCCAGAAATCGCCTTTTGCCATGATCTGTTGCCGGTGCTTTCCATATAATGTCTCGTTGGCTATATCCGCGACCGTCAAATTGCTGGGGCCTCGCGGCGAGTAGATCACGCCATCAACGATAGACATATCTTCGGGCGCGCAATCTAACATGTCGCCCGCCACTTCTAGCACCTGTTTGCGTACTCGTTCCGCGGCAATTTTCACCCCTCCACCACTGATATAGGTCGTGCTGGAGGCGTACGAACCATAGTCAAAGATGCTGGAGTCCGTATCGACGGAGTGCATGATAATCTTATCCATGCCCACGCCCAGAGCTTCCGCAGCAATCTGCGCCAGGATGGTATCGCTGCCCTGCCCAATGTCGGTAGCGCCCGTCATTACATTAAACGAACCATCCTCATTGAGTTTGATCGAAGCGCCCCCTAACTCGAAACTGGCGACACCGCTGCCCTGCATAGCGGTTGCCATCCCACGTCCACACAGGATGGGTTTCCCGTCACCGCGATCAAACGGCTGACCCCAACCGAATGCCTCCGCTCCTCGTTCCAAGCATTGCGGCAGGCCGCAGGAACGGAACTGGCGTTTAGAGCGCCATGCGCCATCCACCAGCTCCATCTCCATGGGATCCCAGTCGCCTCTTTGTACATGGTTCTTGCGACGAAATTCCAGCGGATCCATCCCAAGCCTGCGCGCGATCTCGTCAATGTGTGACTCCAGCGCGAAAAAGCCTTGTGGTGCACCGTACCCCCGCATTGCTCCTGTGATTGGCAGGTTCGTATATACGGCATCGGCACGAAAAAAGTACGCCTTTGCCCGGTAGAGGCATAGCGTTTTATGCCCGGTGCTGCGAGTCACGGTAAAGCTATGCGTCCCGTATGCGCCTGCGTTGCCGATAGAGTGCATCGAGATAGCAAGCAGCGTACCGTCGCTTTTGACTCCGCTGCGCATTCGTATCATCATAGGGTGACGGAAGCGCGCCGCCGTAAATTCCTCCTGGCGGCTGTATTCAATGCGCACAGGTCGGTGCGTCTTCAATGCCAGTGCTGCTGCCACCGGCTCCAACAACATCTCCTGTTTGCTGCCAAAACCGCCTCCCACACGCGGTTTGACGACTCTTATCCGCGAGATAGGCAATTGAAGGACTGCTGCCAGCTGGCGTCTTGTATGATAAGGGACTTGTGTACTGCTGACGACAATTAAACGTTCGTATCCATCGAGGTAAGCGACGCAGACGTGCGGCTCTAAAACTCCATGAGAGATATATGGAACGCGATATTCTCCTTCCACAACGAGGTCGGCCTCGCGCATGGCCGCGGAAAAATCGCCATGCGCTATTTCTTCATGTGCCGCGATGTTATGTGCGGCATCGTAAATATCCCCAAAATGTTTCCCGGAATTTGGGTGCGTGATATCCGTCTCGTGCAGTTGAGGAGCGCCGTCACGCATCGCCTCCAGTGGATCGAAGACGGCTGGCAGTACCTCATACTCAACCTCTATCAGTTGCAGCGCCTCTTGCGCAATGGCAGGTGACTCGGCAGCGACAAAGGCCACCCAATCACCAACGTAGCGCACCCGCTTGTCCAGTAAATAGGCGTCGTAGGGAGAGGTTTCTGGATAGGGCTGACCGGCGGTGCTATGCGCTACACGCGGCACATCTTGATACGTCAGTACTGCATGAACACCAGGCAAGGCCAGCGCCCTGCTTGTATCGACATACAGGATGTCCGCGTGAGCATGCGGAGAGTGTAAAACGCGGGCATGCAGCATATGAGGCTGCTCAAACTCTGCCGCATACACAGGCGCACCCGTCACCAGCGGGCGCGCGTCCACTCGTCGTTCCTTCTGCCCGACGACCCGCGTTCGTCCGACCTGGCGCGTATGTTGATGTGCTGCGTCAGTAATGTTGCCGCCGCCTGGTTCGTAATACTCGCTATTCATGAGGACCCTTTTCTTGCTCCACTTGCATCATTTCTGCCGCTCTTAATACCGCCGCGACCGGCTTGACATAACCCGTACACCTACAAATATTACCGGCCAGTGCAGCGCGTACCTCTGCCTCAGTGGGGCGAGGCTGTTCGCGTAAGAAGGCATAAGCGCGCATGATAAAGCCAGGCGTGCAGAAGCCACACTGTGCGGCTCCCTCCTCGGCAAAAGCCTCCTGTATCGGATGGAGCTTTCCATCCTCCGCCAATCCCTCGATGGTGAGCAGTTCGCGATCATCAGCTTGAGCGGCTAGCATACAGCAGGCATTGATCGAATTACCGTCCAGGATAACGCCACAGCCGCAGCAGTCTCCCGTGCCGCAGATCAGCTTTGTGCCTCTCAAGTAGTGGGCATGGAGCGCTTCCAGGAGCGTGTCTCCCGGCTCTATGCGCCATTTCACGGCCCGTCCATTCACCCTCAGCGCAATATCTAGCTCAGGCATGTCGCCACTCCTCTCCAGGTTGAGCTAATCCCGCCGCCTGGCGCAGTGCTCGCGTTACAGCTACCCCGCTCATACTCCGGCGATAAGCTGCTGATGCCCGCTGATCACTAATAGGCTTCACCTCATCGCGCACGATCTCGGCCACCTGTCGAAACGTCTCTTCTATTGCAGGCTGCCCTATCAAGGCTTCCTCTGCCCGTACGACCCTCAACGGAATCGGAGCGACCGCTCCCAACACCAGGCGAGCCGCAGTGATTCTCCCATCCTTCATCATTAGCGTGGCAGCGGCATTGACAATAGAGATATCTTCGGTCGTGCGCCCAATCTTGTAAAACCCACCGCGCAGGCTGTCACTACTCGCTAAGGGAATACGCAGTTCGCTGATAATTTCTCTTTCGCGCACACTCCTGGCGGGCCCAACAAAGAAGCTATCCAGCGGGACGAGACGTTCGCCATGTATCCCGACAAGTACAACCTGGGCATTCAGCGCCAGTAATGCAGGGGGTGTATCAGCCGATGGAAGCGCGGAGGCAACGTTCCCCGCCAGTGTCGCCATATTGCGAATATTTGGAGAGCCACACACAGCTGCGCTGCGCGCAAGGATGCCATTGGCGAGGCCCTGCACCCGCGCATGTTGCGCAACCGTACGCATCGTTGCTCCTGCGCCGATGCGCAGCCATCCTTGCTCCTCCACGAGAAAGTTCAACCCCAACCTGCCGATATCCACAATCTCTCCTACCCCAACCATGAAGCGAGGGTTGACCAGCAAGTCTGTCCCACCTGCGATAATGGTGCGGCCCACCTCGGCAAGTAAAGCAGCCGCTTCGGCCAATGTCGTGGGACTATGATAGGCTGCGATTTTAAGCATACATACGATACCTTTCATCCCTCCACCTGTGGTGGGTCCTCGATAAATCGGGACGACGTGCTGGATAAATCCGCACTCTACAATGTAGGGGGCCGATTTATCGTGCACCTCGCCGTAGGCGGCTTCGTTGCAGGGATGGCTTTCAAACGATTACCTTTTGTTCAAAAAATAGAGGATTGCCTCTAAAACGCCTCCTGCAACGGCGCGCGACTTATCAGAGATGGTGAAACAATGTTCCCGCGCAGCGCGTGGATCGATATCTCCAACTTTCATACCCTGCCTCACGTCCAGGCCGTCACTCACAAGGCCGCGCAGTATACCAGTAATTGCCGCTGTAACAGGCATCGCGTCGTTCTCTGCGCTTTTCACTGTGGCCACCGTCTCACCGGCCTGTACCAGGTCGCCTATCTGGCGCACACCATATAGTTTCCCCGCACCTGGTGCCCGCAAAAGGCGCTCAACAGTATAGCCGCCAATAGCCCCAGGTACGCCTGTATTTGGCTCGGCGCATCCTTCTAGATAGACACGTCCCAGGTTATGCCCGCGGTTCGTTTCAATGACAGCGTGGACATCCCTACCTGCTTCATAACCGGGGCCAAGCGCGATAACAATAGCAGCGTCGTCCATCGTTACACCGCTATTATACTTTGAGAGCGTCCCTTCTACCAACACCGTGGAATGTATGGGCGATCCCATGCGGTCGCCCAGTATTTGTTTGAGCATCGATCCGTCTTCATCAACCAGCACAGGCACCTCTCCAACGGCTAGCGCTGCATGGATATCCTCAGGTGAAGTGACCAGCCGCGCCGTTACTCCTTCTACGGTGATTGCTCCAAGTGCCACCGCTTCGGCAAATGCAACCGTCCGCCGCACCACTGTTGGCTGTGCAAGCTCCGTGGCCATCACTGGGAAACCCGTGCGAACGAGCCGGTGGATTACGCCGCTGGCAAGATCGCCTGCGCCTTTCACTGCAACCAGCGTTTCCCGTATACGCACTTCAGAATAATCCACAGCAGAGTTTCCTTGCCAGGCTAGTGCCAACTAACGTAGCGCAGAGCTTGCGATATCTGCTGCCCAGCCTGAGTTACAGCCCCAATCAGCTCGGGCTGTTTGGGGCGGCACCGTTCGCTGGGTCCACCAATCGATACAGAGGCGACAACTGTCCCGAGATGATCAAAGATTGGGGCGGCGACAGCATCGATACCCTCTTCAAGTTCACTACAGGAGATAGCGTAACCAAGACGCCGCACGCGGCGAAGTTCTTCAAGGAGTAGACGAGGATCGGTAATGGTATGGTCAGTGTAGCGTTCCAGCGTCGCATGGCTCAATATTTCACGCAAGCGCACTTCCCACTGATAGGCCAGCAGCACCTTTCCCGTTGAGACAGCGTGGGCGGGCAGATGTTGTCCAGGAACATTGACAGCGCGTACAAAAAAATAGGAATCTTCTGTGTCAATAATGACGGCTTCCAACCCTTCCAGCACCGCGAGGTGGACGGATTCATGTGTCTGGTCCCGCAACTCCATCAGTATTGGCCTTGCGGCTTTTCGTACTATGTGGGAACTGAGTATACTGGCGCCGAGGGCAGTGACACGCAGGCTCAGGGCGTATTTATGGTTATCCTCGTCCTGCACCAGTAAACCCTCGTTGACCAGGGCTGTCACAAGCCGATGAGTGGTTGACTTGGGTAAACCAGTCACGTTCGCCACATCGGTGATGCCGAGTAATCCTCTGTTGCCGAAGGCTATCAGGACGGAGGCAATACGATGAACAATCTGAACGGTTTTTTCCCTGTCCAGTGTTTCTCCATGTCGCATATCTTTCCCCCGCCAGGTATGCTGGCCCATCAGTTCTGTAGAGTGGAAAGCTGTTCCACCTCTGAATGGACTGAGTATAGCCAATCGCGCATAGGGTGTCAAGCGACGCCATGGCGCGATAGCAGCGATGGCACTCCATGCGGAAGTTCAGGTAGGGGCATGATTGCGCACCTTTCGATGGAAGTTGTATGATACCTTCGAAGACAAAGCTTCATACTATGACAGACAATAGTATCATTTTCAACGAAGAGGAGCCTTTCTGTTATGCCGATGCAATTGGGTCAACAAGTCGCCATTGATTTTGATGTCCCGGCTAAAATGAGAGATGGCACGATTTTGCGTGCCAACGTGTATAGACCCGTAGGTGAGGGAAAATGGCCCGTGCTGCTCACCCGCTTACCTTATGGGAAAGATTTTCCTATCGCCACCTCAATATTGGACCCGACTCAAGTAGCGCGACGTGGCTATGTCGTCATCGTACAGGATACCCGTGGACGCGTGAGTTCCGCGGGCGAATGGACGCCTTATATCAATGAGGCGTTAGACGGTGTCGATACCATTGAATGGGCATCCAAATTACATTACAGCGATGGCAATGTCGGTGTCTTTGGCGCCTCCTACTTTGGCTTTACCCAATGGTCGGCAGCCGTTCACCAGCCAGCAGCTCTCAAAGCCATGATACCTCTTGTCACGTGGAACGACCCCTTGAACGGTGTGATATCGCGTGGAGGAGCCATAGAGCTTGGCTCCTCGGCAAATTGGAATCTCATGATGGGCCTCGATGTGCTTATACGCCGTCACCGTGGCGATCCCCAATCCCTTGGGCGTAGGATATATATGCTGGTGCAAGAGATGGATGCGCTTGCCCACGAGGGTTACTCATCCCTGCCGCTTTCAGAATTCGCGCCACTCAAGCGCCATGACATTGCTCATTATTATTTTGAGAATTTCTCCAGGCAGCTAGACCGCGAAAACGACCAGGTCAAATCGATGACTATTCTTGGTAAGCATGAGAACGTCACCGCTCCTAGCTTCAACATTGGCGGCTGGTACGATATCTTTCTCAAAGATACCATTAACAATTTTAAGATCATGCGTGAGCAAGGCAGTACGCCGGAAGCTCGCCAGAGCAAACTGCTCATCGGGCCATGGACGCACTCCGGTTATTCGAATCCTGTTGGTGAACTCAATTTCGGTTTTGCCTCATCCTCTGCCTATATCGACTTGCAGATTGACCTTCAAAGATTGCAGGTACGCTGGTTTGATCACTGGCTCAAGGGTGTCGATACAGGAATATTGCGTGAAGCTCCGATCAAGCTCTTCGTCATGGGAGCCAATGTCTGGCGCGATGAACAAGAATGGCCCCTGGCGCGTGCTGTTGACACCCGTTATTACCTGCATAGCGGTGGGCAAGCCAATTCTTTAGGCGGCAATGGCCTGTTAAGCACAGAGAGCCCCGGCTCCGAATCCCCTGATCAGTATGATTATGATCCCGCTAACCCCGTGATTACTCGCGGTGGCGCCCTCTTGATGTCTCCAGAATTCAGTCCCGGCCCTTTTGATCAGCGTGCAACTGAGAGCCGCGAAGATGTCCTGGTGTATACGACCCCGGTATTAGAGCAGGATGTTGAAGTGACAGGCCCCATAACCGTGCACCTTTGGACAACATCAAGCGCGCCGGACACCGATTTTGTGGCACGCCTGGTCGATGTCTATCCCGATGGCTATGCGCAGAATCTGACCGACGGCATCATTCGCGCTCGCTATCGCAACTTCTCTAAGGGAGAGGCTCCAACGCTGATCGAGCCAGGAAAAGCCTACGAGTATGAAATTGATCTCTGGGCAACCAGCAATGTCTTTAAGGCGGGTCATGCGATTCGCCTGGATATCACCAGCAGTAACTTCCCGCGTTGGGATCGCAACCCCAACACCGGTCATGAAATTGGTGCTGATGATGAGCTCGCTGTAGCCCATCAGACTATCCTGCATGACAGTGATCATCCCTCCTATGTCGAGCTGCCAATCGTCCCGATTATTACTGCGGCTCTCCCTCCGGTCTAGTGGAATGGCCAGGGTAGAACAAAGAGGAGGGAGCAGGTGCCGCCTGCTCCCTCCTCTTTGTGACTGAATTATTAACCAAGCTGCCGCAGCGCCTCATGCGCAGCCGCCGCAACCTCCGGTCGTGTCTCCGTTAAACGCTGGAGAGTAGTGCCGGCAGTTGTATCTCGATATTGCGCGACAACCCGGCACGCGATACGAACGACTGAATCGCGTGGATCGTTCAACGCCTCGTGTGCGGTAAGCCGGCTTCTGGCGTCATCGCCGACAGGATCTATCTGTTTCAGTGCTTCAAGTACCTCCACACGTACGAATGGGTCAAAGTCTTTGGCCGCGCGCCAGATGAAATCGAGCGTACCTCTGTCGTTTAGCTGGCCAAAAGCTCGAATAACCGCCGCGTAGACGATGCTCCCAGGGATATCTTTATCATCGAAGGGCAAGTTATCTCGCCGCTTGTGTCGTGCTGCTCGCCCTTCAACATCCACAACGCGCCCAATCAATTGCATCAATGGCTGTACCGCCCGTCGATCATTCAAGCGCCCTAACGTATCACACATATGCACCAGTCGAATAGCCTGTTCACGGTTGCTGATGCTTGTTGTCTTGCTAAGCTGGTTGATCAGGATAGAAATAGCGCGCGGTTCACGCATCTCTCCCAGCACTTTTACGGTCGGGATAAAAGCCTCTTCCTCAGAACCACTGAGTGCCTCCAGCAAAACATCACGTCCGGGTCCGTTCATCCAGCGTTCGACATCATTCATCATAGGAAGACAGGCGTACACCGGCTCAAGAATGCGCGCATCCTGCACCGTACCACGCGAAATTTCGCTCCAGTAATAGCCCAGCAGTGTCGCCAGGCGATGAATGGCCAGCACGTACTGCCAGGAAGGCGTAATGCGCGCACTTTCAAAAAGCGCGTTTGCCAGTGGAGCAAAGTTACGCTCAAAGACGATAGGAAGGGCATCTCCATCTGTACCTGCGCTTATTTTCATACTTTCCTGGAGTACCTGGCCAAAGATCAGCGCGACCTGTTGAGATAGGCGGGGAGCAACATTGGTCCCTTCGCGCAGGTAACCCTCCAAAGGAATAGAGCGGTAGATTGGTACGGCAACATAGCTTTCCAGACCAGTTACCCGGTCAAGTCCACTCGCCACCACTATTTCGTAAAAGCGCGGTTGTTCCAGCGTCAGGCACGCTTCAACAACGTCAACTTTTGCCCAACCCTCTGCATCTTTGAGCGCGCTGATCAATGCTTGCAGGGCTGCTGTCGTCCCTTGCTTGACAAGTGATTGCGTGGCATACAAGGAGGTATTTGGATCACCAGACAACTTGCCAAGAAATGGAGCAAGGTCCTGTGTTTTAGCGGCGCTCTTCAGGCTTCGTTTACTCTTATTCTGCTTTGAGAAACCTAGCGGTCTACTCTCGTCTGAGTTGGTGACGGTTTTGTAATTGCCCAGCATGAGTATTGCAATGCGCCTTGCTCTTCCAATCATTGTCTCGGCCGGGTCGCTGTCTGCGGGTAGATCAGTTGGATCTTGTTGCTCGATGACGTTCAGCCAAACGGGAATGAAGTCTCCCGCCCGATCTATCTCCAGGATAAGGGGCACCAGCACTGGCGGCCATTGATAAATTGAACCTACATTGAGAAGCGGAATGATTCGCTCTGTCGCTTCTTCCAGAGAAAGACCACCCCAACGGAATCCCGTCACTATCCTTGTAATAGTGGACTGCAAATCACTTAGCCGTTCTTTGATTTCCGCCGAAGTAGTATCAACTGGCGTTACAGGTCGTCGCGCTGCTAAGTGTTCAACTGTACCCCTGTTGCTTTGGGCCTGTCGCGGAGCAACTATCTTCGCCTCAAACTCTGCAGTTGCCACTGGCGTCACTACAGAAGTGGAGGCAATTGTTTCATCGAGGCGGACTTCACCAGATTCGGCTGCGCCAGTGCTGGATGGTTCTGTAGATTTTGTCTGCTCTAAGCGGGTATCGGACATACGTTATTTATCCTTTTACTGCGTATTCGCGAGAGCTATTCCTGCATATTCTCTAGAAAAATATCTTCATTGGTATTTGCTCATTGTACCGCCCGCTGCTACACTGGTCAATAGCAAAAACGCCCTTGCGTCATCAAATGATGAGGCACATGTCGATGTTGGGAGTCCTCCTCAAGCCAATGTCACTCTAAAAACGAATACAGGTTCTATCACTTTACATAAAGGGACATAGTTACATCGCCCAAAAAGGGAATCTGGGCTTGCTAAATACTGAAGCCTTTGCTATAGTATCCTTGCATTCCCAATATTTTTAGAGAAATAGTCAAGGGAAAAAGATATGAAAATAGGTCTGCTCGAAGATGACATCGCCATTCAGGAAATGCTTACTCTTGTATTTCAAGGCGAGGGCTACGCCATCACTATCTACCCCACAGCCAAAGATTGCCTGGATGCTTTATTACAACCGGAGCAGGAGCAGGGCCTACCAATTGACCTACTCATCGTAGATTGGCGTTTAGCCGGTTCAGTGCCTGGTACTGAAGTAATCCGTATCCTTCGTGATAATCCATTATTTGTCGCCCTTCCCATTATCTTAACAACTGCCGCAACCATTCACGACACTGAAGAGCTACAAGATCTGCATGTCGCCCTGCTTCAGAAGCCCTTTGCTGTTGATGAGATCGTAAGCTTGACAAAAAGGCTGGCACAACCAGGTAGCCTGGCGGATGGCTGATTTACCTCATCATTTCATTAAAATCTGCTTAGAGAATCCAAAACTGCTATTAGTCACTTGTATTTGTAGAGCTAATTCTGTTATTCTTAAGGTAAGGGATACAGCTACCACTACCTGACGCGTAATTGAGGAAGGTGCAAGGCGCGTAGTAGGTTCTGGCTTGTTCAGGCATATTAACGCTGTATTTCTCGCTACAATTGAGTCAAGTCTTTACAAGCTATGAAACTTAAACAAAAGGAGAATGAACAGTGCAGACACAAAAAGGTCGTGGCCGTGGATTTGCGTCAATGAGTCCAGAAAAAAAACGCGAAATTGCTAGTAAGGGTGGTAAAGCTGCCCATTCCCAGGGAACCGCACACAAATGGACAAGTGAAGAGGCTCAGGCTGCTGGACGCAAAGGTGGTTCTATAAGCCGCCGTCGCCCAAAGAACACCGCTCAGGCATAGAACGAAGGTTAGAGAAAATGGCTGGCCATTCAGCGCCAGCCATTATCGTTTTTCGATCTCTTTGATGCCACCCACATGAGCATCGAGTACCGCTATCCCTTAAGCCTGAAATATCTCGCCGAACGCCTTTCCCCTGATACTACGAAGAGGAGCAAAAGCTCTTAGAAGAGAATCTGAGTGAAAAAGGAGGGCCACCATAAAAAGTGGATCGCCACTCTTTGTCTGGATGTCTAATAGCTCCAATTCGTGCCGCATTGCGCGCAGTGCCGTGCAGGATGATCGCTCTCAAAGGCGCGTCGGAAGCTCTCATAACGCTCCCCACGCCAGATTTCAGCAATTGACTCCTGAAATACATTGCCCAGTACGCGCTCCTCCCTGTACTCCTTTGCGCTTTTATGCCCAAAGGGAGCGAAACAACAGGAAAGCATATTGCCATTGGATGTGATATAGGTCAATGTGTAGGGTCGTTGGCAGCCGGACCAGGGACGCTCTCCAAAATCCCGCACGATGCTCTCTGTTGGGCTGGCTGATCCTGAGGCTTTAAAAAGCATCCCTCGTTCCTGGCACACCTCTTCGCAGCGTCTGATCAGTGCCAGCTCCTCGCGATTTGAGCGGCGGAACAGGGACTGCTTTGAATGGGCCAGTCCCTCTTCGAAATAAACGAGGCGTTGCAGATAGATTTCTCGTACGCCGTGCTCACTGGCCAGGTCGATCAGGCGAGGTAGTTCCTGCAAGTTCTCGCGCATGGCAGTAAACCAGACCGATAGAGCAGGGTTGCTCGCATCCTGCTCTCGTTGCATCGCGATAAAAGCTTTAACATTGCGCCAGATTTTATCGAAAGCGTCCACGCCTCGTACCAATGCATAGGTTTCACGCGAGGCTCCATCCATGGAGAGTCGCAATTCGTCAAGCCCCGCGTCAATCAAAGCCTGCCCGCGTTTCGCGTTCAGGAGAATGCCATTGGAGTTAAAGAGCACATAGGTTCCCCGCTCTTTCAGATATGCGATCATACGCGGCAGATCTTTGTTGAGCAATGGTTCTCCCAGGCCGTGTAGCACCACGCGCTCCAGCACAGGAAATTGATCGACAATGAAGCAAAATTTCTCATAGCTGAGATCACGATCATCCTCTCTTGAAAGCAGCGTTCGCGGACATTGTTGGCAGAGTTCGTTACAACGACTCGTCGGCTCAATGTAGATTGAACGTGGCAGCGTAACTGTGGGTGTCAAGGTCATGTAATGCCCTTCTTCTAGCCAGGTATGCAGCGGTAGCAGGTGCCAGAGAGCTATTTGCCTCCAGTAAATGCGCTAAACGTAGCAGGTCAGGTAATTCATCAATGTCAAAAAGCGGCTCCAGCAGGCGAATGGCGAGTCCTTGACGCTGCGCCAGTTCAATTGTCATCTGCGTTACCACACTGGTACTCATTGGAATGCCGCTGAAGACATCGTGAGGTTGGCGCATCGCAAGAAGATAGTACCCGCCATCCTCGGCAGGCCCCAGTACGACATCGGCCTCGTCCAGTGCCGCCCGCGCAGCGCCAATAATTTCCGGGCTGATGTGCGGTGAGTCCGAACCGATGACGATCGTCTTTTGAAATGCTCGTTCATACGTCCACTGGAAGGCAGAGAGCAGGCGTGCGCCCAGGTCTGGCCCCTCTTGCGGGAAATAGCACATAGAGTGCGCAATCGCCGGCGTAAGGGTGGATATAAAGGCAGCGAAGTCCTTCTCTGCTGGCGTGTACGCCCAGTGGAAGTGAAAGTCACCACCGGCAAAACGCTGAGCAAGGTCGGTGAGAAAAGCCTGGTAGAGAGCCGTAGCCTCTTCATGGCCGATCGCATCAGCTAAACGTGTTTTGGTTTTTCCAGCCTCCGGGTAGCGCGCCATAGAGACAAGTGCCGTATCAAGCATGTGTGCCACCTCGTGCTCCCGCATAGCGCACTGTTGTGCGCAACATGAAATATGCGGCCTTGAGGCTGCCGGAGATCGTACCAGCTACTTTTGAATGGCCGTGACTGCGATGGCGGTAGTGATGAGGCAATTCAACAATGCGATACCGCGCTCGTGCAGCCTTCACCAACATCTCAACCGGCCAGCCAAAGGTCATTTCATTCATCTTCAGCGCGTCTAATGCAGAGCAGCGCACGACACGAAACGACCCTATGTCTGAGAGACGCACGCCATACAATATGCGGATCAAGCGGCTGACAAGCCAGTTACCCAACCGCGCCTGTGGCGAGACCGCGCCACGCTCTGAACGGTCACTCACGCGCGAACCAACAACCAGGTCCGCGCGTCCTTCGCTGAGCGGAGCCAGCATCATGGGCAGGTCTGCGGGATCATCGCTCCCATCTCCATCCAAAAAAACAACAATGTCGGCCCCTAACGTGCGGGCCATCTTGAAGCCTGCCAGGCAATTGCGTCCATAACCGCGAATCGGCTCGCTGGAGACGAGGGCGCCTAGAGAATGGGCCACCTCCGCCGTATTATCGGTACTCCCGTTATCGGCCACAATAATCCATGTCGCAGTGTCGGGGGGAATTTCTGGTAGTAAATGGCGTATGGCTTCTTCTTCATTCAGGGCGGGTATGACAATAGCAACTTGTTCACTTGACATAAAAGATACAACTCCTCAGCTACACAAAATAGTCGGTGCAATGATACTGTTCTATACACGCTATTGGACCGACAAAATTTACACAGCAGCGGAATCCATCATATCTCTCCGTCTTGTATCAGCTTTTCAATCACTACAGCCACACCTTCTTCGGCGTTGCTCAAGGTCACAAAATCAGCTGCTGCCTTCACCTCATCATGTGCGTTGCCCATAGCGATACCAAGCCCGGCGTAACGGATCATGCCGATATCGTTGTGGTTATCGCCTATAGCCACAATCTCTGCTGGCGCGATGCCTAAATCGGTCGCGATAGCCTTCAGAGCATTGACCTTTGAGACTGCTGGATGAAGAAACTCCAACAGATCAAAAGAAGACTGCGTCACATAGAGTTTTCCGGCAAAGATACGTTCAAGTTCTCTGCGCTTCTCTCGTAACGTACTCTCTTCACCGATGCCAGCAACTTTAATGCACTTCCGCGGATACAGGCTCGCCACATCCTCTATTTCCACCACTGGCGGCACAGGTGGTCGATACCAGTTGCGCGCCCGCGGCGTGTTGGTATCGACATACACGCGCTCGTAGGTATGGTATGCGCGATAGAGTCCGAAAGTTCGCAGTATATCAAGTGTTGGTAAAATATATTCAGACGGTATCAGCTTCTCATGCAGCACTGCCCCACGCTGTAGATCTACCACCAGTGCCCCGTTTTCGATGATCTGTGGGGCCGACAGAGGCAAATCTCCGCAGATGGCGCGTAACACCTGCACCGTCTGTCCTGTCGCAATGACAATGGCCACACCAGATTGTGCGGTTTGACATAATACATCATGCGTTCGTGGTGTAATGTGTTTGTGTGGCATGGGGGTAAGTAACGTGCCATCCAGATCGATGGCGAGCATACGGTACATCTGGCAGCTCCTGAGAAGTTGTAACTGTGTGATATCACAAATCAAAGTACCACTATCTTACAGTAGTTCACCAGCTTCGTGAACCGAACCAAAACAGGAAAAACCATCCCCTTACCGCGTTATGGGATCAAAATCATGTTGCCTGACATGTGATATAGTGTTTTCAGCGTGTATTATACTCAAAATGAAGAGGAGGCCAACTATGCCTATCTGCCCAATCTGCGACGACACCGGGTTGCAAAACTCCGATTCCACCCACCCTGAGTTCTGTTATTGCGCTGCCGGTAAGCAGGCAAAACGCCAATGGGATGCACAACACACAGGAGACAGGGGAAAGGGTCAACCAAAACCGGCGAGTTTTATCGATATCGCTAACCTTGAAAACGTGAATGCCAGTGTCGATGCTATGCGTGCCACTCTTCTTGGCGCATCAACTTCAGAAACAACGTCACCCGCAAAACATCCCGCTGTGCAATTGCTTTATCAGGTTGCCCATGCAAACCACGAAATTTCTGTGGTTGAGGCCACACAACTGTATGAACTGGCAAAAGCTCTAGAAGGATTTCTTGGCGCCCTCGCACCCATTGGACGCACGCTTAAGAGGTGAGCTAAATGTATTGGTAGTAATATCGGTTAAATGATTGACATTCATGCACGTTTTCCACTATACTCTGCCCAAGAACATGCTCTTCACACTCCGTTGCATGATTCCGAAGTATGTTATTTTCCCCGGCTTTCATTTTTCTGAAGTATTGCTGAGTAATGAGCAGAGGGCTTGTTGTGCCAGAGTGCGCTTAGGCCTGGTTCATACTATAACCGCTTCCTGAGTACGTATTTTACTCATACGTAGAGAGGGGTTTATCATGATTTGTCCACGTTGTGGCAATGAGTGGGATGCAAACAAGAGTCCTTGTACACGTTGTGGACTCGTGATACGTATGCCTGGTCAGTCGGGACCTCTGGGGCGTGCCGCTTCTTCCCCCATGCAGAAAAATATCTCACAGCCACCCAATTTTGAGCAAACATCAACGCAATTTGCGGGGACACGTACTGATGCGTTGGCTTCGAGAAATGTGCCTCCTCGTCCACAATCAGCAACTAAGCCGGGACAATCAGCCGATACCTTTATATCAGACTTACAACATTCGCAAAGTGCTCCTCGGGCAAACCGCTTAATCACCGATCCTTTAACCATGGAACCCCAGGGTCAACATGCAGGGCGGCCATCTTTTCCCTATACCAGATCGTCAGGTGCAGCGACACAGCCGCTTCCTCCTGGCACTGTTTTACGCGGCGGTCGCTATCGGTTACTTGAACTACATGAGCGGCAGGATTGGCTTGCGGGTGCCTATGAAGCCACATGGATTGGCCAGGACGCCCAACGAGGCATGTCTCAGGTGATGATCTGTGAGCTCGTATTACCCGAAAATGACCCTGTCGCCCTGCAAACCATCTTGCGTACCGCTGCGATGGCCCTGACCTCTGTCGGCCGGCATCCACATATTCCAACGCTTTGGGACGCTTTCAGCGGCCGTGGACGAAACTTCTTTGTTTTTGAATCAATGCAAGGCGAATCCCTGTTAAATCGTATGCGCCGTACTGGCAGGGCTATGCCGGAGCAAGATGTCATCGAGTGCTGTTTACAAATGACTGAGGTATTAGAGCTACTTGCACAGCAATCTCCACCCTTAATACATGGCCTTATTCGGCCAGAACATATTCTGGTTGGGCGCACAGGTTCTCAGTACATGCTGACCAACTTCTCTGTAGTCCTTGCCGGAGGAGCAACGCAATTTGTCTCTGGCATTGACCGAACGCGCCTCTCTCCGTATGTCGCGTCCGAGTTCGTTCGTGGTGTTATCGATGTACGCTCCGATCTCTATGCGTTGATGGCTACCGCGTATCACGTAGTCAGCGGCAGTATGCCAACAGGCGTCAGTGGCAGTATTCCCCAGGCACAACGCCTGAATCCCAACATTTCTGCGCAGTTCGATGCCATTTTGGGGAGAGGATTACGCCCTATTGCCAGCCAGCGCTACCAGCGCCCATCCGAACTACGCCAGGATCTATTGGCGATGCGTTCAGTCAGCGGCAAACTCGTCCCTGGGTCTGCTGGACAAGGTCTGGGGCAACCTTTAAGCCGCGTCGCCGATAGTGCTGAAAAAGGGCAAAAATTTGAGCCAGCCGCGGCGCCGCCCGTACCCGATAGCGTAGCACAGGCACTGCGGTCACTTGCCCCCGACGATGACGAAAATCAGAGACTGCTGCTCCCTCGCCCAGAGGAACTGCCCCCCATGGAAGAAAGAAATCACTTGCTACGTGCAGCGATCTGGCTCGGTGCTATTGCAGTATGCCTGGTGCTCGTCATTGTATTCAGCCGCGGTTTTCATCCGTAAAGGACATGAACGAAGGGGCCGCGAACAGTGCGGCCCCTTCGTTCATTCGGCTGCTCAAAACCGGCTTGCGATACTCGTTTGCGGTCACTACATCCACATTTCAGCTAGTGTTTGCGTGCGACCACGAAATCGATCAACTGATCCAACACTTCACGATTTTGTGAGGCGGGAAAATGATATAATGCTGCTTGCGCTTTGTTCGCAAAGTTATAGGCATCTGCCCGTGAACGTTCTACCCCCTGGCCTTCATTGACCCAATTGATTACCGAGAGAAGGTCTTCCTCCCGTTGCGATGTGCCATTTAGTAGTCTATGTACCGCTTGATACTGACCATTGCGCGGCTGCTCCTGTAATGCATAGATCAAAGGCAATGTGACCATGCCCTGGCGCAGATCATTACCGGCAGGTTTTCCAATCGTCGCCTGGTCTTCTGTATAATCCAGGATGTCATCAATGATTTGAAATGCGATACCCAGGTTCAAACCATATGCGTAGAGAAGCTCGATTTCCTCGTCCGCTGCCTGGCTGACAATCGCTCCGCCTTTGCAACAAGCAGCAATCAGGCAGGCAGTCTTGTGGTTGATTTTCTCATAGTAACTCTCGATGGTCAGGTCGATACGTCCGGCTGTCATCATCTCCATAATGGTGCCTTCGCAGACCGTTGCCACAGTATCCGAGAAGAGATGATCAATACGATTGTCGTTAATATCGGCAATCAAGCCAGCGGTCTTGGCAAAGTAGTAATCACCGAGCAGAATCGCGATATTGTTCCCCCACAGAGCGTTGACGGTTGGATTGCCACGCCTGGTCGTCGCATTATCCACAATGTCATCGTGAATGAGCGTCGCCAGATGTACCATCTCAAAGGCGACGCTCAAGGGCAGCAATTTATCGAAGCGATACGTTTTCATCTTGCCTGAAAGTAATGTGAGAGCCGTTCTTAGTCGCTTGCCAGGTGAACCAAGCGCATGCATTGAAGCGGTATTGAGGATGTCGAGGCCAGATGTCGCTCTCTCCTCAAACGTGCTATCCACCTGGTCGAGGTCAACCTGGATATTGGTAAATAGGCGGCTCAAAGTGGCCGTGTCATTCATGATGGTTCTCCATTTCAGGCACCTTCAAGTACGTTTCTTCTCTTTAACTCTCTTTATTTTAGAAATGCACCTACCCAGGGAAGCACCGTGTACACAGCGTACAGTGTCTCTCAAGTGCCGGTCTTCTTCTTAATCTTCTTAACAGTACGTGCGAGTCGTATTTATCAGATTATACCACGACTCAACCATTCAAAACGTCTACACTATAGACGTCGTATCCAGCTCCATCAGGTCTTCCTGGACATAACCCGCGTCCAATTGAAATTCTTCCAGTGCATCGATCGCTGCCTTGTACTCGCTCCAGGTGAGACGACGGTTGAGTACCGGGTCATTCACGGCTTTCCAGGCTGGAAAATATTGATCCATCAGGCTGACAGGTGTATCGGGACCTAATTCTTCCGCTATCCATCGCAATACCTCGCGCGTTCCCGCTATATTCTCGGGCATCACAAGGTGCCGTATGAGCAATCCACGCCGTGCGATACCATCTTCGTCGAGTTGGAGCGGGCCGACCTGCCGGAGCATTTCACGCAGCGAAATCTGGTTATGATCGACATAGTGCGGCATCTTCGAGGTGCGTAGCGCGTTTATATTATCAGCGTACTTGGCATCAGGGAGATATATATCGACAACACCGTCCAGCAGCCTGAGTGTCTCCAGGTTTTCATAGCCGGCACAATTATAAACAATGGGCAGTGTCAACCCCTTGCCACAGGCTACAACCAGTGCTGCCAGTATCTGGGGCACAAAATGAGTGGGGGTCACAAGATCCAGGTTATGACAACGCTTCCTTTGCAGGTAGAGCATCATATCCGCCAACCGTTCTGGCCCAACGCGGTGGCCAAGCCCCCCCTGGCTTAACGAGAAATTCTGGCAATACGTGCAGCGGGCCTGGCAGTAGCCAAAGAAAATCGTCCCTGCCCCCCGTGTCCCACTTATCGGGGGTTCTTCGCGGCGGTGCACATTCCAGGATGCAACAATGGCCTCTGTCCCTGAACGACACACCCCTGTTTTCCCCGCAATGCGATTACAGCGACAATTCTGTGGACAGATTGTGCAACTACGTAAGATTTCCCAGGCTCTAGCTGCGCGCTCAGCCAGCTCGCCTGTTTCATACAGATGGAGGTAGCTAGGATAAAGCATTAGTCACCTTGTAGTGTCAACAATCGCTTCGGCGTCTCGAAATAAAAAGAGTCCTTACATTATTATATGCGCTCTCTCGCTGCTTGCGGCAGCGAGAGAGCGCATATAATGAAATTCTTCACTGGGGCGAGGGCCATTTAAAGCCATGCTGCGATGGCTTAGGGCCGGACGAACGCGGCTTCGCCGCCTTTTCCTTCTTCGCTTCCTTCTTGCTACTAGCAATCGCACTTGCAGCGCGAGAACGCGCCTTCCGTGGAGCTTTTGTCACCTTTTTTTTATCCGCAGCGGAAACTTGAACAGCATCTTCAATTGCCGGCTTCACTTCAGGTGTGGCTGCTAACTCTGATACCACAGGCACCAAAGGCGCATCAGACGTCACAAGCGTCTCAACCTGCTTGACCAGCTCTTCTGTCTCATTGGCAATACCAGTCCAGAACTGTGCGTTTTTGCGTTGTGCCGGGCGCGGACCCTTGAGCACACGCCCGTCAGGTAAACGCGTCACGTGCCGCTCTTCTGGCTCGGTACGAGTTCTACCGCCTGTTTTACTTTCCCGTGAAGGTCGCTCAGGCTTGACATTCTGCTGACTCTTCGGGGTATCAAAACGCTCATAATCCCCCTCAAAAAGTTCGCCTTCTCGTCCGTTGACGCCAGGTCGCTCTCGAGAAGAACTATCTTGTCGCGCCGCTGGCCGACTTTGCCAGCGCGGATTTTGTGTATCCCGTTGACCAGCAGGATAAAATGGACGATTGCCCCCAGCATAGTTCCGCTGTGGACGCTCACCCCGCTCGAATTCGCGCGGCTTGCGCTCATTATCGCGGGCTAGCGGATCAAAATTGCGCGGCGGGCGACCATTGCGTTCGAAGTTCCCAGGTTTGCGCTCAAAACTGCGGGGTGAGCGATCATCGCGTGTAAAATCGCGCGTTTGCCGATTAAAATCACGCTGACGAGGTTCATCGGGACCGCGACCTTGATAGCCTCGATTACGTTCGCTTTCACGGAATGGGGGCCGTTGATCCTGAGCTTGCCGCTGTTGGTTATCGCGAGAGCCGGGATAAGCTCCATTCTTCTGAAATCCACTCGGACTTCCGGGTCCATTGCCACTGGGGCGCCGATTGTCGTACCTCTCACGGCTTGCATTGTAAGATCGGGGACGAGTACCAAAATTGCTATTGGGAGAACGCTCGAAACTTCGTTGATTGCCATTGGGTCCGTATGGTCTGTAGGGTCTTTGACCATTTTGAGCAGAGGAATGCTCTGATGGCTGGTTATTCCGCCAGTTATTGCGTGATGGTTGTCCATTACTGCTGCGTGTGCGATAGTCGGCGTGTTGAGTAGGCGCTCCGGACTCCCAGGCGCGATCTACCGTTTCGCGATTAAGACGAGGACGAGGTGGACGTGGAGTTCGCTCTTCTCCCGTCCTGTTTGGGGATTGACCTCGAGAGGACGAGCGTATGTCGTCTCGCGGCTGTTTGTTGTAATCTCTTGTCATGATTCCTTTCCGGGTTGTCCCGTTTTGGAGGGTAGTTAATTTCATCTAAGTGGTGGACATATGGGCAAGATTTCGAAGGTACTTCCCGTCGGTGGCTCCGCACCAATTCCAGCATTCTTGACGCATTTTGTTCTTTATTGGCATGTTCAGAGGGGTTGCGTCTCCCTATAGTATACCACAAACTACTCGTGCTAAGCGAGCATTCTGCGCAATACTACTCTTTTGGCTGCGTAGCGCGTGACCCGATAGTTATGGCTTTGGCACCCGCTACGGTATCGGGCCGCTTTGCAGTGGAACACCCTTATAGCTTAACTCATTACTGCCCAACATGGCAACCGTCTTTAAGGGTAACTCATCAGGGAGCAGTGGCCGCATCACCAGACGATAATACAAGCCCTGCTCAAAAAACTCTCCCTGCTGCTGATTATTGAGCAATGACTTGATAGTTTGTATTTGCCGCCAGTTTGGCAGATATGCAACTCGTGGCACAGTGAAGGTCAGGCAACCGGTATCGCCGTTCGGGCCAACCTGGTCAGGTGGAATGATACCACATTCAAATATCGCCAGCTGGCTCAGTGTAAAATCTGGTAAAGGCCATGCGGGAATGTTCTGTGTCAGATCCGGGCTAAAATCCCGGTGGACGAGCACGGTCATCGTTGCATTGCTATAGGGATGCGTTGGACCCTTGAGCAACTCCCTGATCGTGGTCAGAGCGCGATCCAACCGGTGATATTCATCCAATGCCTGTGCGCTCTCCTGCAGTGTACCAAATTTGCCGTACTGAAATTCATAGTATTTGTTATTCAATGTCAGTTGTAATAAAGTAGCATTCTGATCTGGCACATCATAAAATTGCGTTTGAGTAAAACTGAGCAGCCCATCCGCATCCACCAGTACATACAACAGTTGTTGCAATGAATCTGTGTCAAGCCTTCCCTCTCTCATTTGCAAACCTGGCCCAAGAATATACCTCCCATCCCCGTAAATACTCATTTCGGGACTGAATGCCAACGTGCCGAAGTTGCCACCCCCATAGAACGTGCGAACGATGACGTCGTTCGGATTTGTACTGTATGTGATTATCCCATTATTTGTTGGTATTGCGCGGGTACTTTTGCCATTCTTAGAAGCTGAAGTTGTGTTGCCTGAACCGGCACAGGCTGCTGTAAGAAGAGTAGTAAATAGACAAAGTATGATGAACGTGCTGTAAATTTTACTCTGACCTTGTTGGGGAACGTGCCCAATGTCCTTATCGTTTTTCATTGCGCAAATAGGCATCCACTTCATTCGGTTGCCATCGATTCCTCCGTCATTTTGTAGCGTATAGCGGATTATTTGATAATTTCCTTTACACCATACCACATACCTTATGCGATGCCAAACGCAAACCGAAGAGCCAAAGGGCCGGGCTTCACCCTTTATCGCAGAAGCGATAACCGATCATCTTATACACCAGCTTCGCGGCCAGGAAATCAGCGCGGGCCTGCCCTTCCATCGGGCAGAGTTCGACTACATCCATCCCGACAACAGTAGTGCGGTGACAGATTTCTCGAAAGAGTTCGAGTAACTGGTACCAGTGTAATCCGCCTGGTTCAGGCGTACCCACCGCTGGCATCTCGCTGGGATCAAGGGCGTCGAGGTCGATCGTGACATACGTATGTTTGCTCAGGCGGTCCCAGGGAATAACCGCCGCCCCCTTCGCTAATTGGTAGCCCCATACCACCGCCACATTGGGGCGAGTTTTCATAAATTCGGCCTCTTCAGGGCTGAAGCTGCGAATGCCAATCTCGGTCAAAGGAATACCCATATCTACAACCCGTCTCTCAATAGAAGCATGTGAGAGGGGCGTTCCTTCGTATTCATCGCGCAGGTCGCCGTGAGCATCGATGTGTACAACCGTCAGGTCTGGAAAATAGTCTCGTACAGCAGCTATAGGAGGAGCGGAGAGGGAGTGTTCTCCGCCTAGCGTAAAGGGGAGTTGTCCGCGTTCAAGTACTTCACGTACAGCATCACCGGTGGCCTGAAGCGCGACGGTATGATCCATGCCGTGGTACTCTAATGCCGGACGTGTGTAAACGCCTACCTCGATGGGGCAGCAATCGAGTTCCTCGTCATACAATTCCATCTGGCAGGAGGCATCAAGAATCGCCTGTGGCCCGTGTTCGGTGCCTTTCATATAGCATACGCTATACTCAAGCGGGGCCGGGATAATCGTTACGCGAGCGGTTGATGGGTCGCAGTAAGGCGCATCTGGCACACCAAACTGGGTCACAGGCGAATCAGTCATAAGATCGTACTCTTTCTTTTTAGCGCACCGCCATTCTTGCACTACGCTCAGCTATTGCTGCCTCGTAGCGTACAGGATCAGGCGTCTCCGGGCGCAGGGAACGGTTGCCGCGTACCTCGAAATGCGCCTCTACATCATCTGTTTGGAACATCTCCCTGGCAAAGGCGATGGCCTCTTCCTGGCTAAATTCTTTGCAGGAACAGACGTCGATATCGACTTCGCCATATTCAGGCCAGGCATGCAAACTAATGTGGCTCTGGGCAATGACGACAAAGCCCGAAAGACCAGCATCCAATGGATTGGATGTTTCAATATGGTACAGGTGAACTGGACTGACTTTCTCCATACCGACACGGGCGGGATATTCATCCAGGGCACGCCGTACCAATGCCTCGTTAGACAGAAGCTCCCGGTCGCAACCGTACAGCTCCAACATTAAATGGACAAGCATCGATTTTACCTCCTCTTAGCTCTAGTAACACAAACGGCATCATTTTTTAACGCCGAATGTCATTATACATTAGGTTGTCAAGCTAATGAGAAGGATGTGCTCAATGTTTTTACCTAATAACCAGTGCATATCCACCTAAAAGCAAGCAGACATTCCACCTAAATAGGAAACGTATGAGCATTAGGTGGAAAGCCTGCTATGGCCGTATCTCTTTTCCTGCAGCATAAGCCTGTTTCAGTTCTTCTAGTAACTGCTCGCGCCTGGCAAAGAGTTCTCTTCGTGGGCGTGGCCTGGCCCTGGTCACCGCGTACGCGGTGATCAGCGGCAGCACAATTGTCGAGTCGCCGTAAATTACCACCGTGCTGCTCAATTGATCTGCTTTGATCTTGCCCCATGAAACAGCCTCCGAAGGTGTTGCTCCTGAAAGTCCGCCCCAATGGGGAGCATCAGCGGTGATCTGCACAAAATAGTCATGCCCCCCTTTGTGGATGCCGAGGACCTCCCAGAGCTGCGGCTGCGTCTGCAAATAGAAATTCTTCGGGCTGCCACCGCCAAGAATAATAACGCCATTGCGCGTAGCTTGGTGAACAATCGCAGTGGTCTCGTTGACATCGGCCAGCGGATCGAGCGTCAACAGGCTGCCATCCAGGGCGTTGCGTGCAACGTTCATCCCAATCGACGAGTCTCCTGGTGAGGAGGTATAAATGGGAACGTTCCAGCGTGCTGCCTGGGCCAGTAAAGAATACTCAGGATTGACCCCGGCTTTGAGCAACTGGATGCCCAGGTGGTTGTGCAGTTCCGAGGTCGCAATCGGCCTGTTCGGCAAGCTTTTCAGGCACTCACGTACGAAAGCATCGGTGTCCAGGAGTACACTGTCTTTGAAGAGAATGTCATAGATGCGGATGACCCCTTCTTCCTGCAGCTTCGTATCGTCCAGGCGGAAATCGCCGCGGTGCAGTGTCATCGCCAGCGCGTGATGCATATCGTGATAGAGGTTGGCGCCCGTGCTGATGATAAAGTCAACGAAGCCATGCTCCATTAACGTGATAACGCAGCCTCCCAGGCCAGCGGGCGTCAGGGCTCCTGCCATCGTCAGACCAATGGTCACATCCTTCTCAGGGTCCAACATCTCCTGGGCATAGAGGCGCGCCGCCTCATTCAATCGCGCACTATTATACGCCTGGTATTGCTGATCTATCAGTTCCGCGACCGTCATATTAGCATGAACTCGCCTGGGAATAATTTGCGCTCCACTCAGGTAATCGCTCTGGCTTAGCTCGTGATGATGGGCATTGGGAGTATCCTGGTGGTGATCGTGATGATGCATGAAATCGTGTTCCTTTCTCATGGGACAGACAGCTTAGCGATGTTCCAACGCATTGTATTGTACCATTAGAAAGAAAAAGTATCAGCGTGCATCACCTTGAGTTATCCGCAGTTCTAACCTGTTTGAATTGTAATCTCTACAGTCACTATCATAGGTGTATTATTATGTACATCTCAGCTTTATCATGCTATAATCACAACATCATTGGGTGGCTTAAGTAGAGTAGTTAGGATTTTACAACAATGCAAATGCAAAATCAGCAATCCAAACATTCGCCTCAAATTCCGTATAAATCCCCCCGTAAAGGGTCATTGATACTTGCTATTATAGGCTTTACTTTTACCCTGATATTACTTATTGTCACAGGGATAGCCTTCTTGAAAACCAGCGCTACCTCTCCTTATACTCTCCTGGGTTCCTTTTTCATCATCATTTCTGCTATCTTCTCTTTTCTCCAGCTTAGCCCCATTATCTTCCCACCTCCATCCGAACCAAAAACTGTGGTTAATAACTACTACGCAACTTCAACTTCTGGCGATAATTCTTCTCATAACGCTCTCCAAGATTCTTCTCAAGGGAAACCGATCTTTCGCTATAATATGCCGCTCAAGGACCCACATGAATATTTTGGACGTGTTGCGGCGCGTACAACATTGCTTAGCCGTACTGCTAACGGCGGATCTACTTCGATTGTGGGTGAGCGCAGAATGGGCAAAACCTGGCTGATGGAATATCTCCAGTTGGTCGCGCCTTCGCATCAAAACCTCGGCCCTCGCTTCCGCGTTGGCTATCTCAGTGCAACGAACCCACAATGCAAAACAGTGGCGGGCTTTACCATGAAGGCCCTGGAAGTGCTTAAAGTACCTGCCTCCCATATCCAACAATCCCCTGTCCAGCTTAGCCAGCTTGGGAATGCCGTGGTGGAGTTGAAAGCGCAAGATATTGTCCCTGTGCTGTGTATGGATGAATTTGAAGGCTTCGAGGATAAGCAGGAATTTAACCAGAACTTTGTGGAAGGGCTGCGCGCGATGACGCAGGATGATGGGCTGGTGCTGATCACAGCCAGCAGGCGCCCACTCGCAGACATCATTGTTGATTTGACGGGACAAAGCAGCCCGCTCTTCAATATCATTAAACAGATAACGCTCAAGCCTTTTACTGAGTCGGAGGCGGAAACGTTTATCCAGGACAAAAGTGCTCAGGCAGGATTTAATGACCAGGAGCGAGCCTACTTCAAGCAATGTGCCACCACCTATGATCAGCAAGGTGCAAAGCAATAGCCTCCTCTCCGTTTGCAACTGGTGGGTCAGATGCTCCTGGACGACAAACAAGCTGCGCTAAATGAGCCGGAGCGCTACCAGCTCCACGATGTTCGCTACCAGGTGGATTTCGAGAAACGGTTGAGCGAAGAGTACCAGGCGGTGGTGAGACACGTATGACAAACATAAAACGAGCATGGCACTACCTGCTGATCGAGCCTTTGATATGGATCTTCCTGGCCTTCTTTCAACCGGCAAGGTTCAAAAGAGAATATGAACCGGCAAAATTTCAACAACGTATTATACCCATGCTCCGGCTCATTATTCCCATGTTTCTTGTCTCTTACCCTCTTGCTCTTCTATTAAAAACAACGCTACTGCCTTTTCACCTGTTAAAGCACCCTGATCTAACAAGTTTTCTGTTAGAGACAGCGTTCGGCATCGGGGGCGGCATCGCGTTCGGCATCGCGGTCGGCATCGCGGTCGGCATCGCGTTCGGCATCGCGTTCGGCATCGCGTTCGGCATCGCGGTCGGCATCGCGTTCGGCATCGCGTTCGGCATCGCGGTCGGCATCGCGGTCGGCATCGGAGTCATCCTTGGGTTATATCGTATTCCGTTGTACCTTGTAAGCGGTCCTTCTGCACTGTGGGCATATCTATCCAGTCGAGAGAGACCGTCGGGAGTTTTTTCCTTCCTGCAGCGCTCTGCCCTGCATTGGGATGAGCTTGTCTATCTACCCTTGCCTTATCTGAAGCGAACTATGCTTATTGCCTGTGACGAACAGATAGATAAAGCGTTGGCAGAGATAGCCTTCATTGCCGCAGAGCGACCGCAGCAACTACGAGCGGCGCGGGCGGTAGCCTTAGAGATCGCTATGCGTGACCTGGAGACACGGAAAACCCTTCCTGAAATTGCGGGAGCAGCACAGCAACTGAATGAGATTTTTCCTCAAGAAGCAAAACTTATTGATCCAAAATGGGGAACAGCCCTTACTCGCCTCAGCGATGGCAGCAGAGATGCTCTGCGCTGTACTCTCCCTCTCGGGCGGCAGGCACGTGAGGAAGCGATTGACGAGATGATAGCGAACCTACACAAGGTTCGTCCCAATGTCGCCTTTAGAGACCAACGCTTAAATCGGCGCCTGCAGCAGGTTGTTGAGTTATGGTTAGATGTGGCACGGCTCGAACAGGAGCAGCTCAAACGTGTAGCGCAAGATATAGGCAAGATTGATAACCCTTACAAGCCAGGACAGGTGCTCAAACCTCACGATCCCCTCTTCGTTGGCCGTACGGACCTTGCGCAGCAATTGGAATATGCGCTGAATAAGGGGAGTCGCCGTCCAACAGTCCTCTTGAATGGTGAGAGGCGAATGGGTAAGAGCAGTACCCTCTTGCAACTCCCCTACCTCCTTGGCTCAACCTATATTCCTGTCTTTTACAATCTGCAAGACCCGGGTATTTACGCGAAGACCACCACTTTCCTGGGAACACTTGCCCAGAGCATCTATAAGGAAATGTCGACCAGGGGCATGCCTATCGAACAACTCGTCTATTCATCATTGCGTGAGTCAAGACAGTTCAGTGATTCTTCGGCCTATAATATGTTTGAACGCTGGCTCGCGAATGTCGAGACAATACTGGAACGCGAAAATCGTACCTTGCTGCTCGCCTTTGATGAGTTTGAGAAGCTTGCAGAAGCAGGACAGGCAGGCGATCTAAACCTGCGTCTATTGCTGGATTGGTATCGCCAGGTCATCCAGTTCCATCCACGTATCGCGTTACTCTTCAGTGGTGTACACACATTCAGCGAGATGGGCGGTGCGACAGGCGTGAACTGGTCAGGCGACTTCGTCAATGTACAGGTACTGAAAGTGTCTTTTCTCAAACGAGACGAAGCTCTTCATCTTATCATCCACCCTAAAGAGGACTATCCAGGCGATACCATCTTTCGCCAGGATGTTGTTGATCAGATCATGTATGAGACAGGCTGTCATCCCTTCCTGATACAAGCCATCTGCTCAGAGATCATCGACTCTCTGAATTCACAGAAACGCGAACGAGCGAATATTCGCGATGTGCAGGATGCTATTGACCAGGTCCTGGAAGCATGGAATGGCTACTTCAGTGATTTGTGGATTCGCACAGACGACAACCAGCGTGCCTGTCTGGCAGCTCTACTGGCGTTAGAGCACGCAGACATACAACACATTCAACAACATTCAGGCCTCAACGAAAAGCTTGTGCGCCATTCCTTGCAAACTCTCTTTAAGCGTGACCTCGTGCGGCTTAACAAGGGTAACACCTACCAGATTGCTACCCCCATCTTTCGTAAATGGGTGGAGCACAACTCCTGATTATAGAATTTCTCATGTCTCCTCTCCCAACCACTCCCGAATCTGCTTAATATGCTCCTGGTAATGCTCATACGTATTGGCCGCTATATAAGGAACCAGCCACCGCCCATTCGTCCACGAGAAGCGCTGCGGATTTATAATATCGTCTTCCGAGAGTGCCTGTACCTGTGCCAGCATTTCCTGGTGTGCCTGGCGATATTCAGCCTGCACATCGTTGAGAGGGCGTTCCCGGTTCTCCTGAAACGTCTTCTCATTCAACTTATCAACCACTTCCCAGGTATATCCTGCTTCCGGTTTGTCGGGCTTCTCTCCCCGCAATCCCGCCTGGATCCAACCCACACATCTCTTCTCCCACGCAGCGATATGCGCCAGCACATCCTTGACGGACCATTGATTCTCCAGCGTTGCCTGGCACATTTGCTCGGCGTTCAGCGTCGCCAGCAGCTCATCCAGTTGCGCCCGGTCTGACTGGATCATTTCTTGCAACTTAGCCTTATCCATCTTACAAGACCTTTCTATTCCACCATCGACCGCCTGATCTCGATGATCTGGTCGCGCAACTGTGCCGCCTTCTCGAACTCCAACTGCTTAGCCGCGGCGCGCATCTGCGACTCCAAATCTTTAATCAGTCGCAGCGCTTCATCTTTTGGAATACCCGCCAGCACCGCTGCCACCGCTTTCCTGTCTGCCTCCTCAATATTGACGCCGCTCATCGCCTTGATGCGCTCTGTTAGGGACTTCACATCCTTCTTGATGCCGCGCGGCGTGATATGGTTGCGCTCGTTAAAAGCCGTCTGCAGCTTGCGGCGGCGGTTCGTTTCATCCATAGCATATTGCATCGATCTTGTAACAGTATCGGCATACAAAATCACGCTGCCCTCCACATGGCGGGCGGCTCGTCCAATGATCTGGATCAGCGAGTTTCCTGAGCGTAAGAACCCCTCTTTGTCGGCATCGAGAATCGCCACCAGGGAGACCTCTGGCAGGTCCAGTCCTTCGCGCAGCAGGTTGATACCAACCACCACATCATAGACACCGAGTCGCAGGTCGCGCAGGATTTCGACCCGCTCAATCGTATCGATCTCCGAGTGGAGATAGTGAACCTTGATATTCAGTTCCTGCATATAGTCCGCCAGGTCTTCCGCCATCTTCTTGGTCAGCGTCGTCACCAGCACGCGCTGTCCCTTCTCGACCCGTTTCCTGATCTCCGCCAGCAGGTCATCGATCTGCCCCCTGGTTGGGCGCACGCTGATCGACGGATCGAGCAGACCCGTCGGGCGGATAACCTGCTGCACAACTGCCTGGCTATGCTCGTGCTCATACGGCCCGGGGGTGGCGGAGACAAAAAGGGCCTGGTTGATCTGTTGCTCAAACTCAGGGAATGTCAATGGTCGGTTATCGAGCGCGGAAGGAAGCCGGAAGCCATAATCGACCAGCACCTGTTTGCGCGAGCGATCTCCGGCGTACATGCCTCGTACCTGGGGCAGCGCCACATGTGACTCGTCCACCACAAGCAGATAATCATCCGGAAGGTAATCCATCAGCGTCCAGGGCTGATCGCCTGCACCGCGTCCCGCCAGGTGACGCGAATAGTTTTCGACGCCTGAGCAGAAACCGGTCTCGCGCAACATCTCGATATCGAAATTGGTGCGCTGCTTCAAGCGCGCCGCCTCCAGGAGTTTTCCCTCTGCCTCTAGCTCAGCCAGCCGCTCTTCTAACTCCGCCTCAATCAACTCGATAGCTCTGTTGAGCCGTTGCTGTGTGGTAACCCAGTGCTTGGCCGGGTAGATGTCTAGCCTTTGTCGTTTCCCCAACACTTCACCCGTCAGCGGATCAATTTCGGTCATGCGCTCGATCTCATCGCCGAAAAACTCGATGCGCACCGCGACATCCTCGTAGGCGGGGAATATCTCCACCACATCGCCGCGCACTCGGAAACGCCCGCGAATGAAATTGGCATCGTTGCGCTCGTATTGGATCTCCGTCAGGTGGCGTAAAATCTTATTGCGTCGTCGTTCTTCCCCTACCTTCACGGTCAGAACCACCTCGCCATACTCTTCAGGGCTACCCAGGCCGTATATGCAGGAGACGGAGGCAACGATCAGTACATCGCGCCGTTCAAAGAGGCTGCGTGTCGTCGAGAGCCGCAGCTTCTCGATCTCTTCGTTCAACATGCTCTCTTTTTCAACATACGTATCGGTGCGTGGTATGTAGGCTTCAGGCTGATAGTAGTCATAGTAGGAGACAAAATATTCTACCGCGTTATTGGGAAAGAACTCTTTGAACTCGCTGTAGAGCTGAGCCGCCAGCGTCTTATTCGGGGCGAGCACCAGCGTCGGTTTCTGTACCTGAGCGACAATTTTTGCTACTGTATAGGTTTTGCCGCTCCCTGTCACCCCCAGCAAGGTTTGCATCTTAGAGCCATTCTTGATGCCTTCAACCAGTTGCGCAATAGCTTCAGGCTGGTCTCCCGTTGGTTGAAATGGTGCTTCCACCTTAAATTCCTGCATGACCTTTATATCCTTGAAGAGTAGAATATCTTTTCCAAATTGCCCTACATTATACCACATGCACACTGGCGAATTTCTACCAGGTGCGCTATCAAGATATCAGGTAGAACACGAGCGACCGGAAATGTGAACTATTCCATAGCAGTTGCCTTTGCTTGTGTACTTGTGCTACAATGAACACAGTAAGCGCTGTGAATGTACCCACTAGATCAAAGGAGAAAAGTCAAGTTATGGAGCAGGTTTCCCCTCGCTTTTGCCCAAGATGTAGCGCACCAGCGGTACCAGGTCAACGCTTTTGCGCCAACTGCGGGCTAACCATGACTCCTGCGCCCAGGCCCCAGATAACTGTAAACACTCCAGACCCACAGCCCCCGTCGTGGAGAGTTACCGAGCAGCCTGCCCAACCGCCGCCATCGTGGAGAATTACCGAGCAGCCTGCCCCGATCACACCTTCACGCCCTCCCAGAAAAAAGACCTCTGGCAGAACTATCCTGGTGCTTATTCTTGTACTCCTTCTTGTCCTGTTGGGAGTAGGGAGCTATCTTGGTGCCCTCGCCCTGGGCTTCCGCCTGCCAGGCTTTCTTGGTGGAACCGTGACACAGCCACCCGTGACTACTTCCCAAATTAATGCCACTGTGACCTATGCGGGTGTTGATCTGACCGTTCTAACCGCCCAGCAATCGCAGAGCTTTATAAATGATCCCAACACCACCTCGACCGGGATGGTGCGCCTGAATATTCAAGAGCAGAATAAAACAACCGTCAAGGTAAGCTGGCTCTATACTGATATCGCGCGCTTGCTCTTGCCGGAAAAAACGCTCGTTGGGCCGGTCTATGTACATGCGCATGTCGGAATAGCTCCTGGAGCAACACAAAAAAGCGTTCTCGACTTTGCTGTGCCAGTAAACGACAAAATCAGCCAGTTGACATTGAGATTAGGTGCGGCAAATGAAGCGCAGATGGATATCCCTCTGAACGGACATGCCGATCTGGGAAAATATAATCCGCGGAGCGTTCAACCAAATGGACAATTTCTCTATCTTGGCCTGAACTGGACATTGGTGAAAGCTACGTCGCAACTGAGTATTGCCGGACAGCAAGCGAGCAAAGGCACGACCTATATCATAGTGACGCTCAGGGTAGATAATACGCTTTCGCAAACGGCTATAACTGGCTCTCCTTTCGACTACGCACGCTTGAAAGCCGGTAATACCACGGCTTCCCCAAAATTTACAGACCTGCCCGTCTCATTTGATACAGGAGAAACAGGCCAGACCGGCACGATAACTTTCCTCGTGCCCCAGTCCAGCAAAGCCTTCACCCTCATCTTTTTGCCGCAAGGCGGAGCAGATCAAGCCACCACCGATTTTCAGTTCGCGTAACTCCACATAAATTGTTGGGGCAACCCTCACGGTTGCCCTGAGATCTCCTCAATCGAAATGGTTGCTCTGCTTTCTGTGACATAGGTCATATGTAGCCAATGATATACATTATAGACTTTCATTTCGATAACTGTTACACTTGTGCCCAGTACAGTTGTACGACTTTTAGAACAGACACTTTTAGATCTTTAAATCAGAGGAGAGAGGAAATGGCACAGTCATCACAACCCTCCTGTCCACAATGCGGTACCCCTTTAGCCCCTGGGCAGCGTTTCTGCTCGAACTGTGGAGCATCGGCGGACCCCAATTTTGGTAAGCCAACCGCCATGGGAAGCGGCGTAAATAATCCGCAAGCCCCTGAATTGCCTACAGAACTTCCAGTACCGCCACCTCCGCCCGAAAGTTATTACGCGCAACCTGCACAGCCAACCCCACCACCGCCACCGGAGAATTTGTACGCGCAACCTGCGCAGCCAACCCCTGCGCCTAATACATTCTATCCACCGCAACAGGGACAAGCTTTCCCGCCGCAACAGGGACAAAGCTACCCATCACAGCAGGGCTATCAACCAGCACCAGCACCAGTTCCTGCCTACGCGCAGCCAGTGAAGGATTCTTCAAAAAGCGTACTCGGCCAGTTGGGCTGTGGTGTCCTTGTCGTCATCCTCTTAATAGTGGGCGTCTGTGGTGGAGCAAGCTACCTTGTATACAGGTATGTTGTATCTGCCGCCAGTAGTACGAGTAGTACGACTTCTACCTATAACACTACTACAACCGGCAATGGCTATGGAACAAATGGCACACCGCAGGCTATACCAACAACAACCACACAGGTCAATGCGGCTGTGACCTATGCCAGTGTTGATGTTTCCATTGTGAATGCCCAGAAGGCCAGCAGCTTTACCAATGACACTAATATAAGCTCGCCTTATGTGGTACGTCTCAACCTCAAGGAGCATAACCCGACAACGGACACCATTTACCAGTTTTACGGCGATAACTTTCACTTGATTTTGCCGGATGGATCAAGTGTTGCTGCCGGTTCCGAGCAAAACAATGGCGGTATTGGCCAGGCTGTCACCCGCAATAATTGGGTCGATTTTCCTCTGACTGCCAATGTTGATGTCAGCAAACTTACTCTGCGCATCGGCGGCGCGAACGAGGCCCAGATGGACGTCCCTTTGACGACTAGCCCGGACGTGAGTAAGTACCAACTCAAGACGATCACGCCAAATTCAGCATTCACCTATGCCGGCCTCAACTGGACTCTGACGACGGTGACATCGAGCCTAAGCGCGAATGGCAAGCAAGCTACGACTGGAATGCGCTACATCACGGTGACGCTGAAAGCAAATAACCCCACGCAGAACAACTTCTACGTCTTTCCTAACGATTATGCGCGTCTTCAGGCGGGAACGACCACTTCGCCACCAACCGACAACACCTTAAGTTCCTCTATTGCTGCTGGTACTACCGGTTCCACTGGAACGATTACGTTCCTTATGCCGAAGAGTGCCACGTCGTTTACGCTGATTATGCTGCCACGCAGCGATACAACGCCAGCTGCCACCCAGGTTACAACCACTTTCCAGATTTAGCTCCGGTCAAAAAATGGAGAGATTCTATGCAGCAATCATTGCGTATTGGGCGGGTCGCCCTATTGGAACAGCCTCTCGCGACGAATGCGCGCAACACTCTATTCAAGGTCATGCCAACGAGGCTCATGCTGAAGCAGTTGGAGTGGGTACTGAAATATGAAGCGTGAGGTAGCCCTTATCCCTAGTTCTGTGAGAAAGGTATCGACAGTACGCTCCCTGTGTTCGCAAGAAGGCCCAGTACCTCGCCGGGTACCTACCCTGCGACACTGGGCCTGGTAAAAAGGAAGTAAGGATGAGTACGAGCAGAGAGATAAGACGCTAATACGCTGGGATTGCATTCCAAGCCAGCATCAAACAACGCTGCGACTCGCTGTCTATATAACGATGATTGCAAAAAAAACATATCAAGATGACAGTTGTACGCAGCTAGACCGGCCTGGTTATTCCAATAAGAAGCTGCCAACGAGTTGTTTCCGCAGCGTCGCTTTTTCCTCTTCATCGATCGACACAAGCTTCCGGGTTTTAGAACCCTGCCGAACTGCCATTGGGCGGGTGACTTCAGTGGCAAATTCGTCAACCAGCATGTCCTCAAGGATTGAAGAGGTCCTTGCTAGCACTTCTTCTTCCTCTTCGTTGAGAGAGTACGGTATAAGCTCAAAATCGTCGGTGTTTGGCATAGGCGTTTCAAGAGGAGTCATTGTCCCTACCGCGGCTTCACTGATGGGCATTATCGTGGTTGGCTGTTCAGTGAAAATTGTCTCCTGTGCTTCTGGCTCTGCCAGTAGAAAACCGGCGGCAGTTTCGCCAGCAAGCGAGAATCGCTGCCCCTGTATCTCGAGAACAATACCCAGTCCATCACGCAAACCAGCAAGCTGGCGGCGCAATTCGTGGTTTTCCGCTAGTAGCTCCTCCATGTATTGTTTTTGATTGAGCACTTCTTCCATGAGTTGCTCAAAGCTAGTTCCAGCCATGTTGTTGTTCCTCCAATTATGCCTTATTCTGACAGGTGGGCTGTGCCAGTAGGCGCACTAGTGTTACACTTTTTAAATATGGCGTGGTTTCTCCCTGCTCTTGTATTAAAAACGTATTAATGTGATCTAAGTAACTATGGTTGTGCTTGTTTCAACTACTTGTGTAGTCCTTTATGGTATCTTGAATTGTCTATATTACTTGTACACATGGCTTTTCTTTTTTAGCGCTAAGGGTACTGTTATCACGAAATGCCTCATCTTTATACTCATTCATGCCACACCCCTCCTGCTTTATCGCTTCGAGATATGAGTAAGTAAATAAACTTGTAAACGCATCGGAAATGGGGGTTAGTGTATGTTAGTATTGGTTTGAGTAAGAAAAGGCCCTCTTTATCTGTGATTGCTTTGTAATATGAGACCGTGCTGTTGTGTGGGAATTGTGAGGTCGATACCCTATCATTGGATAAATGGCTTATTCGTGGTTTGATCAATAAGTGGTACAATATGATTGGCTATATGTTGTCTGTGGTCAATGGTATCGCTTATCGACGAGTGAAAAGGAGCTGAAAACAATGAATGACCGCATCCGAGAGATTTTAAGCTGGTACACCAACGAAAATCCTGGCGTTCGCACTAACCTTGCCCGTATGCTCAATCATGGCCGCCTGGCAGGCACAGGAAAAATGGTTATTTTGCCGGTAGACCAGGGCTTTGAGCATGGTCCTGCCCGGAGCTTTGCTCCGAATCCTGCTGGCTATGATCCACGCTACCACTTTCAGCTGGCCATCGAAGCTGGCTGCAATGCTTATGCTGCCCCTCTGGGATTTCTTGAAGCAGCCGTCTCTGACTACTGTGGTGAGGTACCCCTCATCTTGAAATGTAACAACCATGATACCCTGAACGACGAAAAAGACCCCATTTCTGCGATCACTGCTGATGTGGGTGACGCTTTGCGCCTGGGTTGTGTCGCTGTCGGCTATACAATCTACCCTGGATCCAGCGAGCGCGTGACCATGTACGAGCAGTTGCGTGGATTGGCCGAGGAAGCCAAAGCTGCTGGTCTTGCCGTCGTTGTCTGGTCATATCCTCGTGGCAGCAGCCTGACGAAAGAGGGTGAGACCGCCATTGATGTCGTGGCCTACGCTGCCCAGATTGCAGCTCAACTAGGCGCGAATGTCATCAAGGTGAAACTGCCGAGCGCGAAAGTCGAGCTGGTGGAGGCGCAAAAAGTCTACCAGAAATACGAGATTCCCATTGCCACCCTGGCTGAACGTGTGCACCACGTCATCCAGAGCTCCTTCAATGGTCACCGTATCGTCATCTTCTCCGGTGGCGCCGCTGCGGCCGACGAACAGGTCTTTACAGAGGCCCGTGCTATCCGCGATGGTGGTGGCTTCGGCTCCATCATAGGCCGCAACTCTTTCCAGCGTAAGAGAGAGGACGCCCTGAAATTCCTCAATACCATCATGGGTATCTATGAGGGCTCTATACAGTAACAGGCGAGACCAGGTTGACCCTGGCGGTCAACCCTACTATATACGTACGATTCCAACACGACCATGGAACGGTGCTGAGAGCCGTGCCGTGGTATAGTGGGTTGACCCTTGCGGTCAACCTAGCGGTCTCGTTTATTCGGCGACCGCGGCCAGGGCGCGCAGTTTCAGGATAGAAAAAGGGTGTCAGCCGCGCGGCTGACACCCTTTTTCTATGTTATCTTATCTCGTTTGCTCGTACACCTGGCTCGAGAAGTCCACTTCCACGCCCTGGCTCTCAAGCCAGCGTTCAAGGTCGATCGCGGCCCGGCACCCATCGCCGGCAGCCGTCACCGCCTGGCGATAGCGATGGTCGGTCACATCACCAGCGGCAAAAACGCCCGGAATGTTGGTCATTGTGTGCTCAACCGGCACAATATACCCGGCCTTGTCCATGTCGATCAAGCCCTTGAATAAATCGGTATTTGGCTTGTGGCCAATGGCCAGGAAAAATCCCTGCACGGGCAGCACACTCTCCTCACCGGTTTTCAAGTTCCTCAGTCGCAGACCCGTCACTGCATCCTTACCCACAACCTCAGTCACTTCGGTATCCCAGATGAAGCTAATTTTCGGATTCTTGAAAGCGCGCTCCTGCATAATCTTGCTTGCTCGCAGCGTATCGCGCCGGTGAATAACCGTCACATGGTTGGCATAGCGTGTCAGGAAGATCGCTTCCTCCATGGCAGTATCTCCGCCGCCAACGACCGCTACGTCCTTATTCTTGAAGAAGAAGCCGTCGCAGGTAGCACAGGCGCTCACACCTCGTCCCTGCAATTGCTGCTCGCTCGGCAATCTCAGCCACTGCGCGCTGGCACCCGTCGCAATAATAATAGCTCGACCCTGGTAATCGCCTGAATCGGTCGTCACCGTAAAGGGCCGTTTGCTGAAATCAACAGCCGTCACATCCTCGGAAAGCATCTCTGTGCCAAAGCGGCGCGCCTGGGCCTCAAACTTATCCATCATCTCGGGGCCAAGAACGCCCTCTTCAAAACCAGGATAATTTTCCACGTCGCTGGTTAACATCAACTGACCACCAACCTGGTATCCCTGGAACATCAACACCTCAAGGTTAGCGCGTGCGGCATAAATCGCGGCAGTATATCCGGCTGGCCCTGAGCCAATAATAATCACATCGTATAGTTTTGTCATAGTTGGGGTCTTCCTCGCTTGTCCACTTGATTCTTTACTAATGAAAACACGATTGAGGGGTATTTTATTTCCCTACTCCTCCCGCCAGATTGGCCTTGTCAAACACGTCGGCCCTCCCTCAGCTTTGTGCGAAATCTCATTGCCCTTATAGGTCACCACCTCACATCCTGCCTCCTCCAACTTCCTTTGCGTGATCGGATTGCCTTCAAGCATCAGGCATTTTCCAGGAGCCAGCGCCAGCACGTTCGTTCCCATCGATGCGAATTCTTTGTCGGAAACCTCAATCAGTCGGAAATCTCGCCGCTTCAACTCTTGCCAGAACGGCACCGCTATCAAAGGGGGATAGACGACCGCCAGCCGGTCGTCAACGATACTGAGCAGCGAGAGCAGGTGCAAACAGGCCTCCGGGCCCGTGTAGTAGGGCAGCTCCACTGGCAGAACTGAGCCGCCTATTGCCGCCAGCGCCTCACGCAGTTGGCGCAATCCTTCGGCGTTGGTGCGAAAGCCCAGTCCAACTGCCAGCGTATCTTGATCGAGCCACAGCAGATCTCCACCTTCAGCCCGCGCATCTCCATGCAACGTATAGTGAATGGGCACGCCCAGCGACTCAAAACGACGCGCCATAACCGCCTCTTCTCCCCGCCGTTGCGGCTTGCCCATCGAGAGGATAATCGCTCCCTTGTCGGTCACAATCGCCGGGTCAAAGGTGAAGATTGCATCGGCATGCTCGGGCTGCGGCTCATCATGGTACATTACCTCTGCCCCGGCCTGTCGCAGCAGTGACGCCAGTGCATCATGTTCCTGCCACGCAATCGCCAGGTCTGGACGTGCGGTATAGTGCCACGCAACGGGATCTTCGACCGCAAATGCCTCCTCTGGCCGTTTCACTAAAACTGTTTTTAAGGGTGCGATCATGCTCTGGCTGCCATATCGTCTCGTCACCGGCTTTGCTCCTTTTGCTTGCTCTCGTAGCGACCGCTACGCTGTTGTGCCCCCTCAACTCGAACCCAGGCCAGCCGTGCAGCCAAAGCAGTGCTGACCAATCTGAATAATGCGGTTCACCAGTTCCTCTAACTTTGCCTCGAGAATCGTCTTAGAAGACTTTGGACCAAGGCCAAGTTTGAGCATCTGGTTAAAGTCGCAGTCATAGAGCTTCCCATCCCAACCAACTGATAACATGGTACGACACATCAACCCATCAACGGTCGCCGGATTAAAGGCGTTGACCAACTTCTCCATGTAGGCTTCAAGGTTGTCCGACCTTATTAGGAAATCCAGGTAGCGGCTGATCGGCATATTGGTAATTGTATAGAGATTATTAAACTCGATGTTGTAACGCCCCTTCAATTGGCGCTTCCACTCCACCTCAAGCGACTTCTGGTTGCCTGGGAGGAAAGCGCCAACGGGATTCGTCACAAGGTTGAGAAGCAGCCCCGTACCCTCCTTACCGTAGCCAAGCTGATTGAGATGCTGGAGTGCGAGAATAGAATCCTCGAACACACCCTCTCCGCGCTGCGCATCGGTCTGCTTGGGAGCATACGAGGGCAATGAGGCAATGATTTCAACGCCATGTCTTGCCAGAAATTCAGGGAGATAGGAGTAGTTGGGCAGACGGGTGATGGTGAGGTTGCAACGGTCGATCACATGACGGTTAAGATCACTGCCTCGTTCAACAATTTCACGGAAGTGAGGATGCATTTCTGGCGCGCCACCAGTAATATCAAGAGTTGGAATATCGGTCTGCGCCAGAAAGTTGAGGCAAGCATCCAGGACCTCGCGAGTCATCACTTCCTTGCGATCAGGTCCAGCATCAACATGACAGTGCTGGCAGGTCTGATTACAACGCTTGCCGACATTGATCTGCAAAACTTCAATGCCAGTCGCTCTCAATGGCCTGTGACTGGTGCTTGCCAAAGCCTCGGTAAACAAGCGCAATGGCAAATCCTCGAGTATCTGTCGCTGCGTCTCGGTTTTCGAGAGTTGATGGCCTTGCTTGACCAGGGTTGGGATGATCTTTGCCATGAGAGAATCCTCTGCGATTACATGGAGAGCTTATGAACGTGGTTGCGCATCTGTACACCATGCACGAGAGATGAGCCGCCACGAATAGCAGCGGCAACGTGGATCGCCTCGGTCATTTGCTCAAGGTCCGATCCTTTCTCAAGGCAAGCAGTACTATATGCATCAATACAATAGGGGCATTGAACAGTGTGGGCAACGGCCAGAGCAATCAGTGCTTTCTCACGCTCACTCAGTGCGCCTTCAGCGAAAACGGCATTATACCAATCCAGCCACTTTTTCCAGAGTTCAGGCGCTTCTTCGCCAACGTCAGGGAAATGAGCGAGATCTTTGGGATTATAGTAAGTATCCACGATAATGTACCACCTTTCAGATACTTTCTTTAATGTGTTGACGCATCTCTGGGCCGTGTATTTAGATTTTCCATGCCAAAAGAAATATCTTCGATTGCGAGAGGTTCTCCGAGAAGAGCTTCAGCAGAGATTGGGCAAGGCAGCCCCCGGCTTTAGCCAGGGGTTCAAACTGATGACCTGGTAATGGCATCGGCGGTGGTATATCCTTTGCTGGGATCAACTATAGCTATTGATTTGCTTACATTCTAACGGGATGAGTGGTCAATTGTCAATGTCCGCTTGCCACCGCAGGCCCGTTCTCTCTGCTATAATCTAAGAAAAAAGTGTATATGCACCAGGGAGAAACGAATTCATGTACTCAAACACCCTCTACACAACACTCGTAGAACTCATACGCATCCCCAGCACATCAGGTCACGAAGAAAACATCCGTGCCTACCTCACACAATACCTTTCCTCCCTTGGACTAAGTACACAAGTTGACGCAAACGGCAACCTCATCACCACCCTTACTGGAGAAGGCACACCACTCCTGCTCAACGCCCATATGGATCGTGTACCCCCAGGCCTTGGGCACCAGCCAATACTGCGTGACGGCATCCTCTATAGCGATGGCACCACCAACCTTGGCGCCGATGATGCCGCCGGTATTGCCATCATCCTTGAGGTTGTGAGGCGCACCGTTCAGCAGCAGTTGCCACATCCACCCCTGGTCCTACTCTTCACCGTCCAGGAAGAGGCGGGTCTCTGTGGCGCGTCAGGCTTTGAGAGTGCACCGTGGCACGTCGCCGACGGTATCGTCTTCGATAACGCCTTCGAAGCAGGTGTCGTCGTCTCCAAAGGCGCTGCCTACGAGGCCTTCGATGTTCAGATCACTGGCCGCACCGGGCATCCTGGCAAAGACCTGGCGCAGACTGTTCACGCCATCGACATCTTTCGCGCCACCAACTATGCCCATGGCTCGCTGGCCAACGACCAGACACGCATCAACGTTGGCCATATTCTTGGCGGCAGCGCGCGCAACGCTATCCCCGCAACCGTCTCTATCGAAGGCGAGCTGCGCAGCTTTGAGCCACCTGAGGTACGTCAACAGTACAAACAAGCCATCCAGGAAGCCTTTGAGCAGACTGCGCGTCGTTTCGGTGGAGACGCTACCGTCACTTTCAACACACATTCCAGGGGCTACGAGATCAGCCCTGATGAACCACTGCTACAGACCTATAGCAGCGTACTCGCCCAACGTGGAGCGACCTTGCTCATGCAGCCAACCTTTATAGGCAGTGATACCAGCGGCCTCCGTCCCGCTATCAGAGCCTTCACCATCTCCACTGGCGTCGTCAACGAACACTCCTTTGAAGAGTATGTCGCGCTAGATCCCCTCGAACAGCTAGTAACAGATACATTGCGCCTGTTAGAACTGTGGAGAACCTACAAAAATAACTGATTGTTTCTAACCGTTATATCGGCTATAATGCCCTGAACAGGAACTTTCGCTACAGCCATTTCTGCATGCATACAAACAGACGATATCATACAAAGTTCGAAATGACATCACCTACATGGGGGATACGTGGATGTCTCGTTATGTCTTTAATTTAATGGGCACGCCCGACAGCATATATTACTGGATACCTGGTGAAATAGTAGTCATCGTTCGACTACCGAAACGCCCTGACGACGACGAACTGGACACGCTTGTCGAACAGGTACGGGGCCAACTCAATATAATGCTACAACCCCATCACATCTCTCTTGAGCTGTATGGCACTCATGGTCGCTGGCTTGAGGACTCGTCCGCCATGCCGCCCGTGGGTCGCCGCGCCTTTGTCTTCGGCCTCCATAGATCGCAGCCGCTCATTGCCATCTTCTTTCATGCTCATCATGCTGACCCGGCCGTCGAAGATCCTGCTCCCATGGCCCTCTCACATCTACAAGCGCAACTTGAACGACTCGCGCAGGTCGGCCTACACCTGCTCTCTGCCATGCCCAACTGGCTGGTCACCGCTGCTCCCGTTCTCTATGGTAATGGCGGTCCGGCACTGCCTCCCAGGCCTGCACCCAAACTCGATCTCCCCGCAGTGGGAGACGCTCCCGTCGGCTGGTACATCTCATTCGTAGACCAGGGAACGCCACTTGATCCCAATGGGGCGCCAGAAGTCCTCATTGCCGTACTTGATACCGCCCATCATCCCGACGATTTACTGCGTGATGCATATCTTCCTGAATATAGCCGTAACTGGCTACTGCAACGGCTTGTCTACAATCTCCAAAGCGCCAATGGCTCTTTCGAAATAGAGTATGATCGCTATCCTGTCAGTAGCGATGTGCAAACCGGGCGAGATGCTCAGTATGAATCACGCTACTACAACATGTCCGATCATGGTCTCTTTGTGGCTGGGCTCATCCGCGATATAGCTCCCCGCGCTCGCATCCGTTTAATCCGTGTCCTGAACGACTTTGGCGGCGGCGATCTATACGCCCTCTTTGCAGCCCTGACAGACCTGGAACAGGAACTTGTCTCAGGCTCAATTCGCAGCCTGGTCATCAACCTCAGCCTCACGATCATGCCTGATATCAACCGCTTGCCGTATCTCTGGCTCTCTGACCACCAATGGCAAAGCAAGCAGTTACCAGGGGCCATGCGTGTCCTCACCCATATCGAGGAGGGACTGCGCCTGCTCTTCGAGAGCCTCTACACTCACGGGGCGTTGATCGTGGCCGCTGCCGGCAACGACTCGTTCAATGCCAGGAAGCAGGGAAAGATGCCTCGTCCCCCACGTGCTCCCGCGCGCTACGAGACAACACTTAGCGTCACCTCGGTAAATAGCCGTTTTGCTCCCTCTGCCTTTGCCAACGCGGCCAGTATGCCTCCCTATAATACCGGTGTCGCCACCTTTGGCGGTGACGATATAGGAGTAACCGATGCCAACGAATTGCCCGATGCCGTGCGCGGCCTCTATATCTCCCCTACATTTCCCAACGACGAGCCAAATACAACGGGTTGGGCCGACTGGTGTGGTTCCTCGTTTGCTACACCCATCATCAGCGCACTCGGCGCCCACTTCATCGCGCAGGGCTGGTCTGCCCCCAACATTATCAGCCGTATCGCGGCAGGCCAGGATCAGCGCAACGAACAACTCTTTGGCTCCAGCCCCGAAGTCCCCAGTCTCCTTGCCAATATCGTTCGCGTCCAGCAACGCTTCAAGGGGTAAATCTATCCTCAATTGCCTTGACGCTTCCCTTTGTATAGTTTATAATACTCACAGCGGAAACGTGAAAACGTCCCAAAAGGTTGAGATATTACTTATTAACAGAGAGGCAAATTACATGATCGAGCAGAGCCAGCAATCGGCGGTAGAGACCAGCATCATGACCATTACCCCTGCGGCATCAGAAAAAGTTCGCGAACTGTTGAAGCAGGAGAACGATCCTAGCCTCGCCCTTCGTATCTTCGTCGCTGGCGGTGGGTGCTCCGGCCTCCAGTACGGCATGACCCTTGACGAGGCACAGGACGGCGACACTATCATCTCACAGAGCGATTTCAACGTCCTCGTGGATGAGATGAGCCTTGGCTATATAAATGGCAGTGAAGTTGACTACGTTGACAGCTTGATGGGCGCCGGGTTTACCGTCAATAATCCCAACGCCGTTTCTAGCTGCGGCTGTGGACATTCCTTCAAGACTGCTGATGGTGGTGGCGACGCCAGGAGCTGCGGCTGCGGCCATTAATCTTTTCAAACGACAGAATGGGTATCTTTACTCACACAACTCGTGAGAAAAAAGAGGTCTCTCCTAACGTAATATATAGGAGAAGACCTCTTTTGTTGTTCTTTTTGACCTTCTGTAGCAGTGGCGTTTAGCTATTAAAGGAGCGTGCATGAGCAGCAGACGTATTGCCCATCGTCCCCGCTATCGCAATTTAAAACCTCTTTCACCACCTTCATTACGTACTCGTCAAGAATTTTTCCGTCAACACTGGACCTACCGTCGCCTCAATTTCAATTATCAAAAACCAACCCTGGGACAGGGCCTTCTTCTCATACCCATCTATCGCTTCGTCCACAGCATCTGGGCATAACGTGTACCATAAGCGCATCGCCCTGGAATAGGACATCGCAGTATAGTAGGGCCGACCCTTGCGGTCGGCCTGGAACACGTGGTCTTCGGCCTGGGACACGTGGCCTTCGGCCTGAGATAACTTGCGGTCGGCCTGGATTGCTTTGCGATTTATGATCCCCTACTCTTCCTGAGCCTTTGAGCTGACCGACTCACTGATCATTTTATGGACAAGCCCTGGCATATCGCTGGCAAACTTAGAGTTTGCCACAACTCGCTGTGCACCCGCCTGCAATGCCTTCTGGCGTGCCTCCAGGTCCATGTGAGATCCAAAAGCCAGCACTGTCAAACCATGCTCACGCGCCCGACGAATTGCTCCTTCCCAGTCAACCCCACTGATTGCGGTATTCACAATCACCAGCGCAGGCTTCTCATCTCCCTCCGCCGCGACACGTTGCTCAAACGCAGCAAGTGTGCGTACGACCGTAACATCCATTCCGTGATGTCGCAGCGTATCGCGCATTTTCACCGAGAAGAAGAGATCTTTTTCCAGTGCAAGAATTTGTATTGTCACGCTCTACAATCCCGCCTAATCTTCTGATCGTTCCTGTACCGGCCTGCGGAACAGGTCGGCCAGTTCCTCGTTGACCACGTTCCAATCCGTGTACAGTTCGCGCGTCAACACATGATGCGTTCCATTGCAATAGGGCTTGGCGCATTTTTTGAAATGGCTCGTCTCAAATACCAGGTTTCCGTCCTCAACTGTTGCCCAGATATGTTTACGCGAATAGCCGTCGCCCCACTTTAAGATCAGCCCATCCTTGTATTCGTCGAACCGCCCCTGACCATACAGATAATCGCGATTAAACATTTGCAAAATTCTGCGTAATCTACTGTCTTCGATGACCTGTGCCACCTCTGCTGACATCTGCGTTGTCGCCTCCGCAGCCAGGTCTTCAGCTGGAATATGCAGCGCTCGCGCCGAGTTCTGCTCCTCGCGAATCATCTGCTGGATCATTCTCCCCTCTTCATCGGAGAGACCATGCCCCTGACCCAAAATAGGTGATCTCCTGGGTCTCTGCCCATTGCGTCTTGCGTCATTTGCTGATCTATCGTTGTAAGACACAAAAATGCTCCTTGCTTTATTCGCGTAACGCGTATCTTCTTTTCGTATTACTGTATCACGCCAACCTGCTAGCCACAAGAGCATCTATTACTTTCGTAGTTTACTGATTACTGCACGTCTCAACTTCATTGCTATCAGCGGCTCTCATTGTGCGTCGTAAATTGATCAATGCAGCTTGAACGCGCTTCTTGAGGGTATTTTCCGAGAGGTTCAATGCCTTCGCCATTGATGGCAGTGTCATGTCGTTGTAGTAATGGAGCATGATGACCACCTGTTGCTTTACAGGTAAATATTTGATGGCCCGCGCCAGGTCCCAATCACGTTCCAGATCCCCATAGAAGTCATTGGCTAGCTGTGCCACGAATTCTGTCGCTAGCTCATCGCGGGAAAGGCTAATTAAGTTTGGCGATCGTGCTTCTTTTCTCTCAACACTAATGCAATGATTGATCACAATGCGCTTGAGCCACGAACGTAATGCGCCTGAATTTCGCAACTCCGGCAGATGCAGCCAGGCCTTGATCAGTGCGTCCTGTACAACATCTTGCGCAATATCATGATCTTTTACAATTCGGTATGCTGTTTGCAACATCATGACGTTGTGCTGCTGGACGATTTCAGCAAATGCCTCTTCTTCTTCCTGCAAGCTGCGCGCTAGCAGTTGTTGTGGATGTTTTTCAGGCGTCACAATCACCTCTCCTTCTTCAATGCAGGCACTAATCATGTTCACAATCACTATGCTTTTCATCAAAGAGCATGATTAGCAAGTGAGGCATGGGTAGTACTCTGGATGACGTGAGTCGTTCATGAGAACATAGTATGAAACAGATATCTCAATCTGGTCGCAACTATGCTGCGTAACATCACAAAGTCTTCACAGTCTCTCAGAGATATCACAGAAATCTCTCAATTTGCACCTTGAACATATGCTCTTGACAAATGTTCTCAATGCCATGTATACTTATTTTACATAAAATGTTGTTATTGTTCGTGCGCTTACATCAGCAAACCTGTTGAAACAAGAACATTTGTTCTATTCAAATACAAGAATCACAGGTGTGTCCATCCATGAGCACAGGCAAAAGCGTCGCGGTCGGTGTGGAGCTTGCTGGCAGAGGTACGACTGTGGCCCTGGTTGATCGCCGTGGTCATGTACGCCATCGTCTTTACGCCAGGACGCTCCTCGGCCGCCCGGCTATTCCCACCATTGAGCCGTCTTTACGTGCCATTGAAACCATGCTCTCCTATGCCCTCACCCAGGGTTTCAAGATTCGCGGCCTGGGATTGTGCCTGCCAGGGACACTCGATAACAACAGCCGCCGTCCACTCCTGATACCCACGCTCCCTTCTTTGAATGACTTCCCCCTCTGTGATTTCCTTGAGGCTCGCTATGGCCTACCCGTGCAGTTACACGTCGATGTGGATGCCGCTCTGCTGGGTGAGCATCGCTTTGGAGCAGGCCAGGGCGTGAGCCGCCTGCTTTTTCTCGCTGTCAACGCCGTCGTCGGCGCCTCTGTCGTTATTGATGGTCAGCTTGAGCAATCTGCCCAACAGTACGTTGGACACATCAGCCATATGCTCGTCACGTCAAGCGGCCCTCGTTGTAGTTGTGGGAAACGTGGCTGTATCAATACGCTGATCTCCATAGATGCTATGCAAAAGATGGTGCAGCGTGCCTTGCGGCGGGGAGAACAGACAAGCCTGACACAGCGTTTGCTCAATCGCGAATACTTCACCCCGCAATTACTTGCTGAGGAAGCGGAGAGAGGAGATAGCGTTGCAATGCAAGTATATAGTGAAGTTGGACGCTGGCTGGGTCTTGCCATGACCAGGTATATCGACATCTTCGAGCCACATAAGCTCATCCTCGCTGGGGACGCGCTGAGTACCAGCGACCTGCTACTGGACCAGGTACGCTGTATATTGATGACCCGTACCTCCTCCAATGTATGTACTATGATCGACGTTGTTCCCGCTCGCCTGGGTAGTGATGCCTCGCTGGTCGGCTCTGTTGTCCCACTCCTCTAAAGAAAAACGTGCTATACTTGTAGCTACACCATGCTTTAAGGATATGTACGCTCTTACTGCATATCATCGTGTTCTGAAAACAGGAAGAGATAACGATGCCGCTGACTGCCCTGGGATTGCTGCTTTTGGCCGCCTCACTGCACGCTATCTGGAACCTGCTGGTTAAAAACGCGCGCCAAAAGCAAGTCTTTACCTGGTGGGCTTTAGTCGTGGGCGCTGTATGTTTTGCACCCCTGCTCATTCTGACTCGCGCTTTCCCGCTGCAAGTGTGGCCGCTTGTCATCTGTAGCGCGCTGGTAGAAGCAGCTTATTACATCACCCTCACGCGGGCCTATGAGCATGGAGACTTCTCACTTGTCTATCCAATGGCGCGCGGCACCGCCCCCGCCTTTCTCGTCGTGTGGGCCATCATCTTTCTCGGCGAGCGCCCTCGACCAGCCGGATTTGTCGGCCTGGCCCTGCTCGTCCTCGGTCTCGTCATAGTCGGCGGCAAGACCTGGTGGGCCTTAAGAAAGACAACGAAGCTGAGCACCAGCGGCATTGTCCTGGCACTCGGCGTCGCTTGCTGTATCTCCATCTACTCCGCCATCGACGGGGCCGCGGTACATATCGTCCCTCCTCTTCCCTACACCGTCCTGGTGATCAGCCTCGCCACCACCTTTTTTACCCCGCTGGTGCTGCTACGTTACGGGCGCAATGCCATTGTCTCCGAGTGGGGAACAAACTGGCTGCGTATTATCCTCGTCGGTATTCTCTCATTTGTATCCTATATGCTCGTGCTGGCGTCCTACACCATCGCCCCGGTAAGCTATGCCGGAGCCGTCCGCGAAATCAGCATCGTCTTCGCCGCCTTCATGGGCTGGCGGTGGCTACGAGAAGATCTGGGGTTGCTGCGCGTGGTCGGGGCCAGCATAATTTTTGTTGGGATTCTGATTATTGCAATTGGTGGGTGACCGCTCACCTGGCTCTACATCTCATGCAACTGTGACTCCGGCAGTGGCCCGGAAGTGTACGTTATCTCACTAGGTGAAATGGGCAGTCGCAGCATAACCGTTGTACCATGTTCGACCTGTGGCCGTGGTATCGATTTAATCGCCAGAATACCGCCAGCTTCCCGAGCTTTTAGCCGTGCTTTAAACAGGCTGGTTTTCTCAGGTGAGATCGAACTCGTGTCAAAGCCACGTCCAACATCAGTAATGTACACCTCGATGTAGCCATGCTTGCGTACCGTTTTCACTGTGGCAAAACTCGCCCCCGCGTGATTATAGACGTTAAGCAACGCCTGGGTCACCGTATATGAAATGGCCTCTGCTATCTTCGTTCCTTCCTCGGTCTGCTCCAGGTCGTGACTTAATGCGTCGAGTGCCCACAGGTCTGGCTGCACCTTGAGTGGGGATTCGGGATGCAGCGCGGGCAGGTCCTCGCGGATCAATTTCTCCAGGTGCAGTTTCAAACCCAGGCTGCGTCTCTGGTACGCATCTTCGACCAGCAATTGCAGCCCTCGTAGATCCACTTCCAACTCCTCGCTGATCTTACGCACTTTGCCCAGCGCTTCGGCAATTGGCTGTACTGCAACCTTCCCCTCTGGATCTCGTTCAGCCTCCACTTTTAGCTTGTGCTGCCAGTGCCCCAGCAGCGAACGGATACGCAGAGCCTGCTGTTTTGGCTGATCGTGAATACGCTGCGAAAGCACAGAACGTAAGTGCGCATCGGCGTGCAGCAAGAGCGAGGTTGCCTGGTGCAGTTCACTGTTTGTCCTCTGTAATGCAGCCGCGGTTTTCTGCTGCCCGCGCAATGCCTCTTCACGCTGCTTCAGTGTAATTTGTAGTTGATTGATCAGGCGCAAAGAACGAATGGCGTAGAGCAGAAGCAAAGGATAGACGAACGCCAGCGTAAAGAAGATTTCTAGTGGTAATAGTGGTTGGCCTGTCAGCAGAATGGGCAGAATACCGAAGCAGAATCCCAGTCCCACTCCTCCAATCCACAGCGTAAGCAGGTCTCCAACGCGGCGGCGCACGTTATCAGGTATTCGTGTCCCCGGCAATATGCGGCTGACCCGTAACAATGAAATGACGCCGATCACCAGGCTCAACACGCCACCGAAGACCCCGTAACCAAGAGCAATGATGAAATGAGGCCGCCCGGCCACCCTGCCAAAGATGAGAAAAGAACTCCATTCGAAGGCGAGCAGCGCGATGAGTGGCAGGTAAGGCAGGCCATCTATCATCAGTCGAGGGCGGCGGCGCGGCGCGCTCATCGCCTCTGGTCGATACGTCAAGCTGAGATGAATAAAGGCTGCTCCAAGCAAGGCAAATGAGGGCACCCACAGCAGTTGGAAAACGATATCCGCGGGATAGGCTTGCTGGACATTGCCCCAGTGGCTATACAGTAAAAAGAGCATCGCCGGCGGCAGCAGCGTAATACCTTCAACCGCTCCGGTCCAATCCTGGGCAGTGGCCAACAATATTGTCCCCACCAGCAGCCAGCTAATACCCGCGAGCAGTGCCAGGCCATAGTTCTCAAACCACATCTCCCAGCTAAATTGCAAAGCCAGCAGCGTCGCTTGCTCCGTAGAATCGTTCGAATGCTGGATAGTATATGTAATACTATCGCCGGGACTGGCATGCATGTAGGCATCAGTCAGCGGTGCGGCCTCAGTCTGGAATTGGTTTTGCTGCCTCGAGTATACCGTCTCACCATTTTTATTCTTAACGACAATCCCAATGATACGGTCAGTATTGGTGAGTGAGCTAGCTGAGGCCCCAAATGAACCGCTTTGCGGTAACGTGGAGACAATAACCACCTGTCCATCAGTATCGATTGCCCAGAAAAAACCGCCAAAGGTTTTACCTACCTCGCCCAACAGGCGAACATGTCCGATCAAACTGATGATGAGCAGTGCCAGGGCGACAAGCACATATACTATTGTCAGACGAGGCTTTAGCCGTTGCCACCATGGATCATATGTTGTACGAATAGATGAAGTAGACACGCCTAAGTCTAACATGTGAGTGAATAGGTATGCAAGCTCACCAACTTGTTGAACTGCCATCCCTGAGATATAATAATGGTAGATAGGTGCATGTATGTGCAGATATGAAAATGTGAAGGAAGGTTACATGTCTCCTCTCCACTTCACTCCTTCAAAAGAGAAACGCAGGTGCCGGCATGAGTGATCAGCATATTGGGCACAGCCACAATCATACCTATGGCATGGCAAAAAAGACATTGCGCATCGCCTTCTTCTTAACCATCATCATTCTCGTCGCTGAACTCGTCGGCGGCATTTTCGCCAATTCACTGGCCCTGCTCTCCGATGCCGGCCATGTCATCACCGACGTTTTTGCGCTTGGTTTAGCCTGGTTCGCCGCAGTACAGGCTGAAAGACCCGCCAATGCCCGCAAGACCTTTGGCTACCACCGCGTGGGCATCCTTGCCGCCCTTGTCAATGCCGTCACCCTCATCGTCATCGCCATTGCCATTACCTGGGAAGCCATCCAGCGTTTTCAACATCCAGAACCAGTGCAACCCTTTGTGATGTTCCTTGCGGCGGGCATTGGCATCGCCGTTAACCTCTACATTGGTTTTGGCTTACAGAAAGAAGGTCACAGCCTCAATGTACGGGCCGCGACCCTTCATGTCTTTAGCGATGTGATAGCCTCCATCGGCGTTATTGTAGCTGGCGTCATCATCCTCCTGACGGGTTGGACAGTGGTTGATCCACTGCTCTCCGTCGCTATAGCCGTGCTGATCGCCGTAGGAGCATGGAGTATTCTGCGCGAGACCACTGATATTCTCCTGGAGTCCGTTCCCAGAGATATCTCTCTTACCAACCTTGTCGAAGATATGCAGCATATTGAGGGCGTGCAGGACGTACACGACCTGCATGTCTGGTGTATCGCCAGCGGCATGTATGCCCTCTCCTGTCACGTGCTCATCAATGACCTTCCCCCAAGTGGCAGTTCGCCCATCTTGCAATCCCTTACCACTATGCTCAATGAAAAGTACCATATCGGTCACGCCACCATTCAATTTGAGTGTGGCAACCACAGGGAAGCCTGTTGCGAAATAGACGGCCTCTACTGCCGCATGGAATTGGCGAAAGAAAAACAAAACGGCCACAACCACGAACACAGCGTAATACCACTATCCGAACACTATCCGTAGGGGTGGGTGGTCTTGGCCTGCTCCTCAACCAGTTCTTCGGCTTCTGGTGGGCAGACCCCCTCCCTGGCTGCACTCGTCCTCGTCTACTTCATCGTCCGCTTCATACACCCCCTTTGTGTTGCGCCGTTGCATCTGCTTTTATTGACATGTGTGCTGTGGAAGTCGAACAAGCTCAACAGTTTCTTCTAGATGCTCCATCGCCTCACGCAGCGAGACCCCCCTTGACATTTCCATAAATATCGTATAAAATATGACTAGGAAGTCATAAAAATTATTGTAGGTCATAAAATTTATTAAAAGTCAGAAAATATCATATAAGTCACCCAATTATGTAGGGAGGTCAACGATGACACAAACAACAGTTCCTCGTACACTCAAAGAGAAACAACGCCAGGAACGCGAAGCTCTGATCCTCCAGGCAGCCGAAGAAGTCTTAATGGAGAAGGGCTATCATGAAACATCTATCGATGAGATAGCCTCTCGTGTAGGCATTGCCAAAGGTACCGTCTACCTGCACTTTGCCAGCAAAGAAGACCTGGTATTCGCTCTCTTCGCGCAAGACCTGGAAAAATTTCAACAACTCGTAGACAGCACCGTTGCCTCAGAGTTGACCGCGCGTGCGAAAATGGAAGCCATCTTGCACGTTCTCTATGGCAGCTTTTTTAGCAAGCGCTTTCAATTGTTGTACTCATTATCCAACAGCGCAGATCTACGCAGGATTTTTGTTGAGAAAAAAGGCTGTATGCGTGAGATGTGGGAACAGATTTCTGCGCTCATCACCATTCTGCTTGAAGAAGGCAAGGCAGCCGGTGAATTCGATACAACAATCCCAACTTCCGTCATGTTGAGCGCATTCTTTAGCCTCTTATCACCAAAAAGCTATGATCGCCTCATGATCGAAGGTCAGATGTCCCAGGAAGAGGTCTCCAGGCAACTTGGGCGCATCTACTTCAAAGGAATTGCCGCCGTTGATACATAGGATCAATCTTAATAATCAATCTTAATAATCAATCTTAAAAGGAACCGTTAACCATGAAAACTATCGCACCTCCTTCTGATGTTGCTGATTTGACATCAAAACAGCCTGATACATCCCAGGAGTATGAGCAGCCGCGCTATTCACGGCGCGACACAGTATTGACCATGATCGGCGTTTTGATGGTCATGCTACTTGCGTCGCTAGACCAGACCATCGTCTCGACGGCAATGCCTCGCGTAATCGCCGAACTACAGGGTTTTGATCGCTACACCTGGGTCTCAACCGCTTACTTACTTACATCAACTGTCACGGTGCCCATATACGGCAAGCTTTCTGATCTTTTTGGCCGCAAACCAATTTTCCTCTTTGGCGTTGTGGTGTTTTTGATCGGGTCAGCGCTCTCAGGTGCCGCTCAAGACATGAATCAATTGATCGCCTTTCGCGCTCTTCAGGGCCTTGGAGCCGGTGCTCTTATGCCTATCGCCATTGCTATTGTGGCTGACCTCTTCACACCACGCGAACGCGGGAAATGGCAGGGTCTCACGGGCGCTGTCTGGGGATTTTCAGCCATCATCGGCCCAACTCTAGGTGGTTGGATTACGCAGAATGCCTCGTGGCGCTGGGTCTTCTATGTCAATATCCCTATCGGCATCGCTGCCTTGTTGGTCTTGATTTTCTTGATGCCCTGGCTGCGCAGCGCGTCCAGGAAGGTCTCCATCGACTACATTGGTGCTGCCTTACTCGTTGTTGGCACTGTTCCTGCTCTACTCGGCTTTACCTGGGCCGGCAGCCAGTACGCCTGGCTCTCACCGCAAATTATTGGACTTTTCGCCGGAGCGCTGGTCGCATTGACCACCTTTGTCATCTATGAGGCAAGGCTGGAGCGGCTTGGTGGGCAACCGGTTATTGAACCAAGCTTGTTCAAAAATAGCATCTTTACTGTCTCTACCATCGTCACCGTCATCTTTGGTATGGCCTTGTTCGGCAGTATCTTCTTCATCCCCCTGTTTGCACAGGGCGTTGTCGGAACTTCTGCCACCAATAGCGGCCTCATCCTGACGCCATTGATGCTGACCTTGATTGTCGGAAGCGTCCTCTCCGGTCAGTTGGTCTCACGCCTGGGCAAATACAAATGGATCGCCATCACGGGCATGGTTATTAGTGTAGTAGGTTCATTGCTACTGCTGCGCCTGGATGTCAATGCTACAAACAATGATGTCCTGATTGCCATGCTGGTACTCGGTCTTGGTATGGGCTTTGGTATGTCCCTGTATACCCTGATCGTCCAGAATGCCCTGCCGCAGAAAATCGGTCAGGCGACTTCGGCGCTGGTCTTCTTCCGATCTATCGGTGGAACGATAGGCCTGGCGGCTATGGGTTCGTTAATGACCTCGGCATACCTGCCTGCGTTTAAAAGTGCTTTGAGCAGTAGCCTGGGCAAACTGTCCATTCCGGCGGCGGCCTTGCAGCCTATACAGGCGCGCTTCGTGGCGCTTTTCAGTAATCCACAGATTTTGCTCTCGCCAGATGTATTATCGAAAATGCGTGTAGCTTCGGCTGCACATGGTCAGCAAGGCCTGGCACTTTTCAACATTGCCATTGACGCGGTCAAAACTGGCCTGACGCAGGGCATTCACAACGTCTTCGTACTGAGCTTTGGTTTCATGATCGTCGGCCTGATCGCGGTACTCTTCCTCAAGGAGATTCCTCTGCGGGGTAAACGTAGCAGCGAGGAAGTTTCTGGCGAAGTGGTAGATGCTGTTGAGCCAGAGAACAGCATGGCTGCTATGATCTAACGTTACTGTAGGCCAATAAAAAATCAGCGTACCCAAACAAGAGGTACGCTGATTTTTATTGGCCTGCTTTTCCTATTATTCCATTTGAGCGTAACTTATACACCTTAATAGCAACCTGCAGCGTCAGCCAGTTGCCGCGTTCTTGTAAATCAATGTCACACAGCGACTGTAACCGCTCTAGTCGTTGAATTAACGTGTTTCGATGCACAAAGAGACGGTTAGAAGTCTTGGTAAGGTTTCCCGCACATTCAAGATATGTTTCCAGTGTATCGAGCAAATCAGTTCCTTTGCGACGATCATAGTTTGCAATACGCGCCACCTGGTCCTGGTACATATCGCGTAAATCATCCATGCGCGCAATTTTATACAGGTAGCGATAGACTCCCAGGTCATTGAAATGGGTAACGCCACCTTCGCGGTTGAGATTCTGCCCCATTTGTAGTGCTTCGCTGGCCTCAGCAAAGCCACGGCGGTAGTCGCTAATACTCTGGCAAGGGTTTCCAACGCCAATAGACAGGCGTACATTATGCTCACTGCGCATCTGGCGAGAGAGATCTCGTAGCCATACTTTGAGGCGCGCGGCGGCCGGATCTTTGCTCAAGCACAACAGAGCGGTAAGAATATTTTCATTCTCGTAGAGTATCGAGCCAGGGTAACTATCCTGAACGCGGCGTCGAATAATACCACCTATGCGTTTGTGGGCTGCCAGGCGATCCTCCTCAGTCTGTAGCATTTGCGTATTGCCCTGTGCAGTGCCCACTCCCTGCTGTCCGTTTTTTTCGTCACTCTCTCCATCTATCTGTGAAATTTCTATCAGGACCACAAGATGCGGCTTGAGCAGGTCACAGCCCAGGAAGTTAGCCCTTTGCCGTAGTGAATCTTCCGCGTCATACGTGCCATACATAAGATCTTCGAAGAAGCCCTTCACCAGGTTTTTCTGTGCCAGCATATCTACCAGGTGGCTGTTCTTAATCGCGATTGCCGCCTGGTTGGCTATCGTGCTCAGGAGTGTATGGTCTTCAGATATATAGCGGCGAGTTTTACTTGCGTAACAACTTATCAGGCCGAGATGTTCGGTGCCTGCGATAAGCGGGGCGGAGAGCAAGGCCTTGTATTGTGTATCTTTCAGCGGGTTCAGTCGTTCGAGCGCGGGAAAACTTACATCAGTGGTTTGACCTCGCGCATTGTCTTTGTAAAACGAGGCTTCATTTGTTTCACGCAACCTTTCCCAGACATTGCGGTCAACCTCGATAGGTTGAAAGTTCAAAGCTCGATCATTGAGATTAGGTGAGGAGGCGCGTACCGCTAATCGTCCTCGTGCCTGATCCATCAGCATAATGACGCAAAGATCGACCTCCATTATTTGCACTGTTAGCGTTGCCAGGGAACGCAGCATATCATCAAGGTAGAGGCCGGAGCTGATTGTTTGACTCAAGACCGACAGTGACGTGAGGATACTGAGCTTGCGTTGTGTATTTTCATAGAGCTGGGCATTCTCGATGGCGGAGGCGACCAGTGTGGCCGTATTGCTCACGAAGGCTTGGTGTTGCTCAGTAAATTCGTAGGGAGCGACTGTATGCATCGTGATCACACCGATGAGATTGCGTCCCTTACCAATGATAGGCACCGTCATAATCGATTGGAACTTTTCCTCTTCCAATTCGGGAACATAGTGGAAGCGGGGATCCTCCATTGCCTCGTCTTTCAAGATCACCGGCCTCAATGTCAGTCCCACCCAGCCTGCAATACCTTCGCCCAGGCCCAATTCGATTTTCCCTACCAGGTGTTCATACTGTTCGCTGGTGCTTGCCAGCACAAGTCTGTCTTTGTCCTTGTTATAGAGATAAATGAAGGCAGCATGACAAGAGATAGCGCGAACGATGATATCGACCAGGTGGCTCAGTACTTCATCGAGCTTCAACGTTGAGCCGATCGTCGATATAACTTCATTCAGCAATGTATTTTCCTCTCGGCTGGTGGAAAGCGCCGTGCGTAGCTCACTGTTTTCTTTTCCAAGCTGCTCAACTCTGAGTAACTGCGTTTTCTCATTAATGCTGGAACTACCGTGGGCTACTTTGTGTGAATGCGAGGAAGACATGTCAACCTCCTGATGAAATCCTGTAAGATGATAATATGTGTCAAGCTTGCGATCCAGGAAAGCGGTTATAGTAAGAATTTTATATCTACCACACAAACCAGAGAAATATGTATGATATGCATATATGCGCTATTGTACATACTTTTCGGCACATAGTCCAGTGTATTCTTCTTCTGTACCACTGATTAGTACAAATGATGGCATATATATACGAAAAACAAGGCATTATATGACGTTATTCTAATAAATTCGCAAAAAATTGTCGTATTTCTTTTATTTTTCGTTTGAGAAATCAGGACCCTGGCTACTTTGCGCTGTTTCTGGTATACTTGAGATATCTCAATTGTAGCGCACGCCGCTGTGTAACCTCATAACGTATCACTCATACAGCGCAAATTGTCATACACGAAATTGACTGAGCAATTGCTGAACATTCTCAGAAGATGCGGAGAACTTCTGAGCGTCAGCTATCTCCGATGAGATAGGGCTTCGACTGACAAAACCCCTACCAGGATGTGTTCATCAGTTTTTTTCTCCAGGAGGAAGAAAAAATGGCTACCGATATCGTAACCATCCCAGAAGAACAGGGTCTTGAGACACACGGTATTGAACGTGTCTCCCCTACCACCCGTACCCATGTTCGTATCTTCGACAATTTCACCATGTGGCTCTCCGCCAATCTCGTGATCTCTACTATCGGCCTTGGTGCTCTAGCTGTTCCGGTCTTTGGTCTTGGTTTTTGGGATAGCGTGGCTGTTATCATCATTTTCAATGTGTTGGGCGTCTTACCCGTTGCCTTTTTCTCCACACTTGGCCCCAAGTTGGGCCTACGCCAGATGACCATCTCACGCTTCTCTTTCGGTTGGGTGGGTGGCATCATCATGGCACTGTTCAATGTCGGTGCGTGCATTGGTTGGTCTACTGTCAACGTCATTATTGGCGGTCAATTGATCACTGCACTGACGAAGGAGCTAGTTCCCAGTTGGACAGGAATTCTTGTCATCGCGATTATTACAACCCTGGTTAGCATTTATGGTTACAGATACGTGCATCGCTATGAGCGATGGGCCTGGATCCCTATGGCCATCATTTTTGCAATCCTGATAGTTGTAGCAGTTCCGCACATGAACATCATACCTACACCTGCATTTGGGTGGATGAAATTGCAGGATTCGTCTCCTTTGGTGGCGCTATCTTTGGGTTTGCTACAGGATGGAGTTCTTACGCTGCTGACTACAACGTCAACCAGCCAGAGGACACACCGGCTAGACGCGTCTTCTGGCTAACCTTTCTTGGCGTTTTTATTCCATGTGTGATATTAGAAACGTTGGGTATGGCATTTACCAGTTATCCTGGGGACTACAGTGGCCAATGGGTGGTGGTGATTTACTTGCTGCTGTTGTTACTCCTTTAGGCGGCTTTGGAACATTTCTGCGTTGCTTGCTCTCAGTACGTCGCCAACAATATTCCGAACAATTATAGCCTTGGACTCTCGATGCAGGTGCCTGGGAAGTCGGTTCATGCGTGTCCCGCGCTATATATGGACGCTCATCGGAGCAGTTGTGTATGTCGCGATCGCGATTCGCTGTCTCAGGTAACTTTAATGACACTCTGACCAGTTTCATGCTGCTCGTTGCTTACTGGCTGGGTCCATATTCGATTATTCTCATCATCGAACACTTTGTGTACCGTCATGGGCGGTACAATGTCGATGATTGGAATACCCAGTCGGCTCCCAGTTGGCTGGGCTGCAATAGTTCTATGGTGTTTGGTTTGTTAGGTGCCGGCTTGGTTTTGCTCAGGTATTCACAGTACGTCAATCCTATCACTGGCCTATAGGTGGCTTGATCAATCATCCTTTCGGGATGGACGTTGGCTTCGAACTGGCCATCGTCTTTGCTGGTATCGCCTACTTGATCTTGCGGCGCATCGAATTGAACGCCAATCCAGGACGGTAATCAATTCAACCTTTTTGGTCAAACGTCTATATGTGAGGTTGCGGGTTCTGCAGACACAGTCTGCAAAACCCGCAACCTCACAAATAAAAATCTTGCGAAGAGCGTAGCGATGAGGCCCCAGAAAAACATACACATCGGGTTTAACCAGGGCAAACAAAAGGATCACCTGGCCCCTTCTATATGCCGTCCCTTATGTTGTAAGAGGAAACCTCAATGCAGTACGATCTCATCATCCACAACGCCCAACTTCACCGTCACAGCGGAATGGTAGAAATCGCAGTCCAGGATGGACGTTTTGCCAGGATCAGCAGCGAAATCCCCCCCGGCAGCAGCGCAACACGTGAAATCGACGCTGGAGGGCCACGGAAGCCCCCCTCCTTCATCGATGCCCATGTCCATCTCGATGCCGTTCTTACCGTTGGGCAGCCGCGCTACAATACGACGGGCACTCTGCTCGAAGGGATCCAGATTTGGAGTGAGCGCAAGCCGAGCCTGACCCGCGAAGATGTCAAAAAACGTGCCCTTGAGGAAATACCGTGGGAAGTCGCGCAGGGAACCTTGCATATCCGCAGCCACGTCGATGTCTGCGATCCCAGTCTGACCGCGCTGAGGGCACTGATTGAAGTCCGCGCTGAAGTGCGCGATATCTGCAATTTGCAATTGGTCGCTTTCCCACAGGATGGAATCTTCTCTTTTCCTGATGGCCGTGAGTTAATGCGACAAGCCATGGGAACTGGGCTGCGATCTCGTTGGAGGCATTCCACATTACGAATGGACACGCGATATGGGCGTCGAAGATGTCCATTATGCCTTTGCTCTTGCCTGAGAGTTCGACCGCGAATCGACTGCCATTGTGATGAAACCGATGATCCCCATTCGCGCTTTACAGAAAGATGCATATAAACGTAAAATACCGATTATTCAAGGTCTGGCAGGGACGTGTCACAGCAAGCCATTGTACTGCTATGCACTCGTATGATAACGCCTATGCCTTCAAGCTCATTC
>CAVZJN010000019.1:0-8526 GCA_963775585.1 uncultured Chloroflexia bacterium
CCCACCTGGGAAGCCTATGTGATACTCAGGGCGGAGTACATCTCACCAAAAAAGCGACTGGGAACCGTTGCCAGCAATTGTGTAGAAGAAAACCCATTCTTATGCGCCAGCACTTCCCAGGTCCTGAACGAGAAGGGATACGGCACCCACATATTGCCCCGATCAGCATTATACTCGACTATGAGCAAGCGCCCACCTGGCCTGAGATAGCTGCGCACTAACTGCAACATGGCATCTTTCTGACGTAGGAAATGCAGCGAGTTGGCCATCACAACTCCATCAAGCGAAGGAAGAGCCAGTCTCTGCGTAAAATCTGCATTGATGTAGTGAACCATCGTATCAGGAAAGTAAGTACGCATTGCTCTTTCCTGCTCTTTGAGCGCGCTCCTATCTTTGTCCACTGCATAGATTTCCCCGCCTGGCCCTAATAAATCAGCCAGTGCCAGCGTAAAAGCCCCCGCCCCCGAACCAAAATCGGCCCATACACTACCAACTTCCACTATCCCTCTTCGTAGCAAGTTGACATGATCTTGATGGTTCATCAATGTGACCTCGTTTTGACATTACCGTATTCTATCCGTCTACATCTTATAACATTCCATGAAGCTTCTATAGGACTGTTTTCTAAAAGGCTAGAAATCTAGCTAAAACTTGATTACAATAGTGAGAGAAGATTTTTATCCTTTCATTTTATCTTTATTATCGGAGAATGCTCGCTATGCCCAATAATGTTATGACTCTTCCCCTGTTTCAGGTGGAAACGGAGGAACTCCTACGCCTCCGTACCAAACTTCTTCCCCCGTACAGAGTTGTCTTATACGACGATGACTACAATGAAATGATGTATGTTGTCTTCGTACTGCTCCACTCTATCAATAACCTCACGCAAGCAGAGGCTGAACGCATTATGCTCACCGCGCATCTTAGCGGCAGCGCCATAGCCGCAGTCTGTCCTAAAGAGCTTGCCGAATTCTACCAGGAACGCTTGTTGAGTTACGGACTCACGGCGACAATTGAACCAGAGTAATGTACATCTGGCGGGCCTTTTCAAGGGGTGTTGAAGTACAAGTGCTTCAACACCCCTTGATACAGTCATGATGAATCATAAACCACTGTCTTTGTTGTACAATTCAGACATTGACGCTATCAATTTTAAGCGATAGAATCATAGTAACCTGTGTGGAAGGCATTGAAGACTATCCGCTGAGAATGCTGAATACTGAAGAATGCTACAATGATGCTGTTCATCATCTCCACCAGGAAGGGAGACATTATGGTTCACCTATGGCGCTCGAAAGACAAAGTTGCGACAGATACGAGCAAATCGGCCCCAGGAGTTGGGGCAACTGGCGATATCGCCGTCATTGTCGAGGGAAAGGAACTCGATAACGAATTGGTCCGACTTGCCTGTCTGATGGCAAAAAAAGCGAAACGCAAAGTACATCTTGTTCATATAATCGAAGTACCACGTACATTACCTCTCAAAGCCGTTCTCACCAAAGAATCTGAACACGCTGATAAACTTCTCACCGAGGCGTTGAACATTGCAGACGATGCTGGTTGTGAAGCCGTTGCCGAAGTAGTCCAGGCACGCGATACCGGTACCGCTATCGTTGATGAAGCAAGAGATCATTCCGTTGCACTGATTATGCTGGGGATGGTACGTGACACTCATAAATTACAGAACGACCTGGGTAAAACAATACCCTATGTACTGACAAATGCTCCGTGCCGCGTATGGATTGTACGAGATCCGCCCAAAGAGGCACGCGCTGAGAGAGGCTAGCCGGCAATTGACCTGGCACCCGGTCCTGCAATCCACAAACAACTACCTTTCGACACTGCTGACCTCCTATCAGCCGCGCGTGTGATGCGCAGCATCGCGCCGAGTATAGTAGGGTTGACCCTTGCGGTCAACCTCGCGTCTTTTTTCCTCAAACAGATATGTTATAATGGTATGTGTACTTAATACTTCCTTTCATCGCTCCTAACTTTAGTAGGCACCGCGGAGCCTACAGCAGCGTTGCAGTGATGGATTTCAAATAGTGAACTCATCCTTGCTGCGCTCCGCATTATCTAATGCATGTGTATAAACATTGCCCGATTGGGAGGGATTCTACCAATGACGACAAATTCTCATTCTGCTGCTACCCCGTCTCACTCACATAAAGATTATTATCATGCACTTCACCAGGCAGCTTTGACCATCACCTCCAGCCTTGAGCTAGATCAAGTTTTAGAGAGCGTGGTCATCAGTATCAGCGAGGCTATGCATGTGAAGGGCTGTATCTTGCGCTTGTTCGATCCTCGAACCGGTCAATTGCAGTTGAGTGCAGGCTATGGACTCAGCGGTAGCTACCTGGCAAAGGGCCCCGTTGATGTCGAGCATAGTCCCGTTGATAGCGAGGCCCTCAGCGGTAAAACTGTTTACATCCCAGATGTCAGCACTGATAGCCGTTTCCAGTACCCTGAGGCGGCTAAACAGGAGGGTATTGTTTCTGTCCTATGCGTCCCGTTAGAGGTGCACGGTGAGGCCATCGGCGTTATGCGCGTCTACGCCAGTGAAAAAATCATATTTCACGAGGACGATATTCAGTTTCTTACCGTTCTGGCCAGCCTTGCCGCTCTCGCTATTGAGAATGCCAGCCTCTACGATAACCTCAAACGCTCCTACGACGGCGTAATGGACGTTCTCTGGGGCACAAGCAAGAGCTAACTCATCTTTACCTCCTCTCATCGCTGCTCTCATCGCTGCTGAGCGCCGTCTTGTCATGCTGAGCGCAGCGAAGCATCTCGTGCGCCACTCGAGACAGACCCTTCGCTGCGCTCAGAGTTGCGCCGTCAACCTGGCATCTCACCTGACAAGCGTATTTGTTAAATAGGGCGAGGTAAAACTTGTGCGCTCTCCACTCCGCTTGCCCGGAACTGGAAAGAGACGGGCCGATAGAGGTTTGTTTAAGCGTAATGCCAATGTCGCAACATCAAGCAGCAGGTGAGCAATCTCCCCTGCTGTAATATCTCCTGAAAGCGGCAGCGTATCCAGCCCTGTTCCACAAACTGCTGAATACAGGAGCAGCTGATGGGCGTTGACATACCCCTCTTCCCATCGCCGGCCAAGAGCCGCGTCTTCTAATACAGGCAACATCAACCCACAATAGCCACAGGTAGGCAAGGCAGGCAAGGCAGGCATTCCTGTATTCTTCAAAGCTGCCGTAACCGCGGCAGACACCGCCAGTGTTCCGGTTGTGCCGAAAGGGCCATAGCCACAAAGCTCCATTGCAGCGGTAATACTATCTTCTCCCAGAGGAGCTGGTGAAAGATCAATGCCGCCAAAAATCAAACCATGCGCTGCTACGAGCTCATATGCCAACATCACAACTGGCTGAACCTGCTCGATAATCGCAGCCTTTACCCTCTCACTGACAAAGGCAAGATCCAAAGGACTGCTTTCATCTGCTCGCAGATTCCGCAGCGCTTCGGCGACGATGCCAGCACCTTGTAAACCGAGAGTTAGGCTAGCAGGGCCGCTATGATACGCAGAGGGGAAAAATGGCCCGCCTGCTTCGACACAGCTCAGCATAGCAAATCGGAAGTTCCCAAATCCCTCCTGCGTCTCCGCAGCTAATCGTTTTATCACCTCCGCAGTGGGCAAAGCGGCCGCTGCCCGCAGGCCATATCGTACTGTCGCCAGTTGCACCGTGGCATTAAGTGCGCTTGTAGCAGCCAGCAGGTCAGCAATCACATGAATCTTTTCTAGGGGAAAATCTGGGCGCGCCGCCATTGCGGTCCCTATTGAGCAAAAGCTCAGCCCATAATCATCTAACATGTGCTGCAGCTCCCGAGCGTAGTTGAGTAGTTCAACCGACGGCCAATCTGCCAGGTCGTCAAAGATTGGCCGCGTCGAAAGCCGCACGGTCTGTATCTCATACCCCGCCGCTTCATACCGTGTGCTAGCCTCCCGCAAAGTAAATGCTGCCCGCTCGATGGCCGCAGATGTAAGGGGATGGGCTTCGTCTATTCCAAATGTGATTGTGCGAATAGGAGGTGTGGGCATGTACGTTCCCTCTTTTCTAAGGACTTGTTGTAATGTATTATACACACACCCTATTCCCCTTGACGAATATCCGTTCTTCACATACACTGCTCACAGCAGCCGTAGAGAATGGAGAGAGCTTGATGGCAGCCCACACAACAAGTCAACTAGAAGAGTCAGCACAAGAGTGTTTTCTCTGTGTCCTCGATCCACATCCCCCCTGCGCCACCAGGCAGCTCGATGGGCGCATTGTAGCCGCCTTTGAACAAACCATCAATGCTGAGAAGACACCGACCATCATTCTGGATACTGGGACAGCACGTATCGAAGTTCACTTCATACAGAACTACTACGGCAAATTTGTCAAAGAACTGAATGAGCGTGGTGTCACGATACACAACCTCGCCCTACGCCTCTATCATCTCCCAACCCCACCAATCATCACAGAATATAAAGGCCAACCCAGGTACATCTATCAGACCAACTCCTATACGCTTGCCGTGTTGGAACCTGATGTCTTGCTGAATATCACCGATCTCAACCACGCCGAATACTGTTCACGTCAATATCTTCTGAACATGCTAGTACCTTCCTCAACATCAGCTGCCACCATTCGCGGGAACCTCGTCCATCATTGCTTTAAAGAACTTCTGAAAGAACATGACCGGGGAGAATTGATGAACGGTCATGCGGCCAAAGGCCATGAGACGCCCCTGGCAACGCTCCAGCGCCACTTTGAACAGGCACTCGATCAGAGTAGCCTCGACCTTGCCCTGGCGAACGTGTCGGTTGAGACAATGCGTGCAGAGGTGGCGCCTCACCTGGAAAGCCTGGCAACCTGGTTTCAGAATCAGAGCGCTTCCTTGTGGGATATACCTGTAACCTCCGCTGATAATCAAAGCGGGGAACCCGGCGCACAGCGCTCCGAGAATATGGTACGCGCCGAAACATTCCTTCTTGCCCCCGAGATCGGCCTTCGCGGGCGACTCGACCTGTTGTGGCAACAAACCAACCGGCAAAGCCTGCTGGAATTGAAAACAGGTGGCGGCTCGGGAACATTACCCAAATCCAACCATCGCTGGCAGGTCTTTGGCTACCATGCGCTGCTGGCAGTAAGACGCGACCCCCGCATGAAAAAAGCCCGCGGCACGTTGCTCTATAGCGGTACCCCAGGAGAGGCACAGGCTTTTGGCATTGAACCCACGATAAGAGACATACAACGAGTCAACGAGACACGCAATATTCTTGTCCTCAGCCATCTCACGGGCATACCTTCAGCACCACCAGGACCATCTCGCTGCACCAGGTGCTCTTTGCTCTCTGAGTGCGAACAGGTTTCATCATTGCTCAATTGGCAACCTCCAGAACCTGCTGCTGAGACGTCATCCCACAATGGGGACAGGCCATTATCCGCAAAAAGCACTCCTTCCCCCCCATTTCGCCTCCAACCCATGTATAGCGATGAGGAAAAGGCTTTCTTTGCCAGGTACTACCAGGTACTGCATGTAGAGGGACGGGAGGGCGAGCAGCAACAGGCAATGCTCTGGAAAACTCCTGTTGCGGAACGTATCGAACGTGGCACGGCTATCAGTGATTTGGTCCCGCTAGGAAAACCAGAGCCTACCGGGCAGGGGGAATGGGAACAAGATTTCCTCTGCAACAACACATCTGAGTTACGCGAAGGTGACGAAATATTGCTCAGTAACGGCGACCCAATCTCCGGTGAAGTAGTGACAGGCAATATCAAACATATCAGCGCCGAGCGCGTACGGGTCTGGATTCCTGAACTGATCGCTAGTCCCAGGCTGATCGATCGCTATGGGTCCAACATTGTCCATGTACGTACTATACAGAATCTCTTGCGCTGGCTGCATGCCGATGCCCATTTGCGCGATCTCGTGGCAGGTAGGTCGCGACCACAATATACACAATATACACAATGTAGTCAAAGCAGCGTTTCACCGCGGCGAGATTTCAACCCCGAACAAAACCTCGCCGTGAAGCAAGCGCTCCAGATGCAGGACTACTTGCTCATACAAGGCCCACCAGGTACTGGAAAGACAAGCGTCATTGCTGAAATAGTGAAGCGGCTGTCCCAACAAGGACAGCGTATATTACTCGCGGCATACACAAACCAGGCTGTCGATAATATGCTCAAGCGGCTCGACTCCGAGGGTTTCCATGACTATGTGCGCCTGGGGCACGATCGCAACGTCCATGCCGATGTACAAAGCAGGCTCTTGAAACATCTGCTGGCAGAGCATGATCCGCTTTCAGACGTGCGCGAGGTGTTATGCAAAACGCCTGTGGTAGCTTCAACCACTTCGACATGGTCATCTGAAAAATATGCTTCCCCATCACCCTTGACAACACCTGGCGATGGCTCTCCACTGCAATTCGACGTCGCCATTATTGATGAGGCCAGCCAGATCACCATCCCGGCCATTTTAGGCACTCTACGCCTGGCTAAACGTTTTATTCTCGTCGGCGATGAAAAACAACTACCCCCGCTCGTCCTCAGTAAAGAAGCTGCCGCACAAGGACTGGCTGACTCGCTTTTTAGCTATCTCAAACGCTTAGATGATGACTATATGAAGGAGCGGGACGCGACAAGTAGCGCATGCGTTTCCTTGCGCCTGCAATATCGTATAAATCGCTGGATATCACACTTTGCCTCTAAGGCTTTTTACGAGGATACCCTCGCTGCTGCGCCTGCCGTCGCCCGGCGCATACTGGAGTTTCAACCAACGGGCGTCTCTGTAATGGGTGAACCGCCTATCATTAGTCAAGCCCTTCAACCAGCATATCCCCTGGTTTTCCTGGATGTTCATGCCAGGGATACCAGTGATGGACCGAAGAGCAGTAATGCTGAAGCGCACGCAGTACGCGCCCTGGTGCAGGGTTTGCTGGCACGTGGTATCGCACAAGAAGATATCGGTATCATCGCACCCTATCGAGCGCAAGTTGCCAATGTGCGCCGTCATCTCTTCAGTGATGATGAGTCAAGCAGGTGGCACGGAATGGCCTCCGATACTCCTATGAGCATAGATACAGTGGACAGGTTCCAGGGGGGTGAACGCATGGTGATTATTATGTCGTTTGCTACCTCACAGACGCCTGGAGCCGAAAACCCACTCCGTGAGTTTTTAATCAATCCGACCCGCTTGAACGTAGCTCTTACCCGTGCTCAACGCAAACTCATCGTGGTAGGTTCTGCCCAGGCGCTTGCACCACTGCCCTATTTTCAACGCTTACTGGCATACTGCAAAAGCATGAATACCGTCATGCTCTATAGCGAACTCTAGAAGCCAGCACATCAGGTTTGCATCCACACATTGCTATATCGTATGCTTTATAATGAGGTTTCACAAAATAATGCGGATGATGAAATCGACCCCTCCACTGTCACCCTGAGCGAAGCGAAGAGTCTGTCGCGCTGGGCAGCGAGATGCTTCGCTGCACTCAGCATGACAGTGCTGTGACCCATACGGATTCCTGGATGAATTTGTTAAACTTCATAATAAAGCCAGCAGAGGGTGCAAAAATGACGCAGAACCAGATTCTCGTTGTCGGTAGTCTCAATATGGACCAGGTTGTACGTGTTACTCGCGTTCCCGCGCTAGGCGAAACGCTCCTCGGAGCAGGCTCCCTCAAGCTTATTCCAGGCGGCAAGGGAGCAAACCAGGCGGTGGCGATTGCGCGCCTCGGTACAGCGGTCGCCATGGCTGGACGTGTTGGCAATGATCCCTTCGGTGAACGGCTCCTCAGTGCCTTGCAAGCCGACCAGGTAGATACTGGTCTCATCGCTATCGACCAGGAAGAAGCCAGTGGCGTGGCCTTTATCTTTCTCGATCCTGACGGCGATAATGCCATCGTCGTTGCCTCTGGCGCCAATATGCGCGTCGGACTGGATCGTGCACAGACCTCCAACATCCTTGCGTCCATCACCCAGGCGCAAGCGCTGGTGATGCAATTAGAAATCCCTCTCGAAACCGTCGTGTCTCTTACCGCTGCCGCGCATAATCGCGGTGTTCCGGTCGTACTTAACCTCGCTCCAGCCCAACCGCTGCCAAAAGAAGTGCTGCAGCAACTGGACGTATTGATTGTTAACGAGGCTGAAGCCAGCCTGCTCAGTGGACAGCGCGTAGAGAGTCTCGAAGATGCGCGCATCGTCGCCACTGTACTCCTTGAGCAAGGTATTGCCAAAGTGGTGATAACCCTTGGCTCACAAGGAGCGATCCTTGCCACCGCCGCAGAGACGGTCGGAGCCAGGGTCATCTACCAATCCGCGCCAAAGGTCCCAGTCGTTGATACGACAGCCGCCGGGGATTGTTTTGTAGGCGCCTTAACCGTGGCTCTCACGGAGGGACAAACACCAGAAGACGCTTTACGCTTCGCCGTCTATGCCAGCGCCCTCAAAGTCACAAAGTTTGGCGCACAATCAGGATTACCCACGCGCGCCGAAGTCGAGGCGTTTCTGCATCAAGACCCCC
>CAVZJN010000020.1:0-25707 GCA_963775585.1 uncultured Chloroflexia bacterium
GCAATCTTGACAGCAAAACCCACGATTTTGTGCGAATTGGAACGAACACCAACGAACAAAAACAGCCACCGTTTTGAGCGTGATTTCACCCAGGAATCTCCCATAAAGACGGGCTTTCCCACAGCTGGGTGGAGTCCCACACACCACCCATACCAGGTGGCGAAACACTGATGTGTACTTGCGCAAGGTTAGCCCCGGCTTTTTCCAGGCGATTCACCATACCCTGGAGCGCAAGCTTAGGGGTATTGTTCGTGCGGCTGAGATGCGAGAGCCACAGCCAGCGCACACTATCTGTACGCCAGGTTTGCAGTACAGCATCTGCTGCCTGGTCGTTAGATAGATGCCCCGTGGCGCTGAGAATGCGTTGCTTCAAGGCATAAGGATAGGGACCGCGTATTAGTCGCTCACGATCATGATTGGACTCTAAAATCAGCAGATCGGCGTAGTGCATCGCTTCAAGCATGGTAGATGTTACCTCGCCGCTATCGATAGCGATACAAATCCGACAGCCGCCGGCAGAAAGAAGATAGCCACATGGATCAACGGCATCATGAGAAACAGGAAATGATACTACTTCAATATCACCGATCATACGGCGAGACCCTACCTGCATAGGAGTAGTCTGCTCAACCAGTCTGCCATATTCAATGGTACTCACTAAAGTCTCCTGGTCTACAGGCCAGGTAGCGGAGCTTTGCTGGATAGCCGCAAGCGTAGCGGGAGCGCTAATGGCAGGGATGCCGTAGTACTTCATTAGCACAGGTAAGCTGAGGACATGGTCGATATGCTCATGCGTAACTAATACACCACGCAAATCCTTGGGATGGATACCCACCTTGCGGAGGCGTTCGATGAGAATGCGGCTCGAAAATCCTGCATCTACCAGTAACTTTGTACGCCCTCGCGGTCCGGCTTCCACCAGCAGTGCATTACCGCTACTACCACTGCCCAATGAGGTAACTCGCATACGTGAATCGGGTCCCATTATCTAGCCATTACAAACCAAGCAAGCTCTGCGCATTGCCGCCCAACACCTTCTCTACCGCATCACTATCTAAACCGGACTGTGCTATATAGTCTATGATGCGCTGTTGACGCAAGAGGCCATAATCACTGGCAAAAAGAATGCGGTCCGCGCCAACCAGTTCTGCTACTACTGGCAGAATGGTATTGCGGTAGAGATAAGCAGTCGCGGCTGTATCATACCACACATTGGCCGTAACGCGCTGTATCTCCGGCATCAGGCAGTAAAAAGGTAAGCCGCCTCCCCAGTGAGCCGCTACAAAGCGCACATCGGGATAAGCCGTCAGGAAAGCAACGACATCCTCCAGCGTTACATCTCCTTTGCCCGGATAAATATGACCTACTGGTTCGCTGCAGTGCGAGAGTACGATTAACTGATATTGGCGTACTACGTCCATAATTGGGTTGAGCAGATCAATATCGCTCAGTTTATAGCCTTGACCATGGGGCATCAACTCACCCAGGCCAATCATCCCGGCCCGTGCGCAGCGATCCAGTTCGCGTATAGCGTAAGTACCAGCCGTTGGTTGCAAAACCGCCATGCCATAGATACGCTTAGGATAGCGGCGCATGGCGTCAATGACATAATCATTCGTTTCTTCGATCAGCCCTGTGTCAGTCCAGCCAAACGAAAATGTCACTGAGACATCAACGCCCGTCTCATCCATTTCCGCGATCAAATCTTCCGCGGTAGCAATCCGCGAACGTGGATTGCTATACAGACTGTCGAACCATGGATCACGCGCGCAATAGCGCTCTCGATGTTGTTGTATATCCGGCGGAAAGATATGCGTATGAAAATCGATAAGCATGAGTTATAGCTTTCCCAAATGTCTATTTCAGCGAAAAAGCCGGGCGGACATCTTTGCCCATTTACCCCAATGATAGAGGACAGAGTCAATAGCGAAATAAGCTGTGCGCGCCCAAAAACACAAAGGACGCAATTGCTTGCGTCCTAATGAACAATACTGAAAGGATTACCTCAATTTTGCCGAGACCAAGAGCGAGAAGCCGAGGAAGGAGAGCCCTCCTCCCTTGCTGCACTCCCACTCCTTCTCTCTGTCGCTTTCGTCTCGTGTGGATGGAAAGTAAGGAAGATAAAGAAGAAACAAGCCGTTCGATCATTAGGGCCACTTCGCTTCACCTGTTACCAGGCGTCCACGCGTGGTCTATCTACCAGGTCTTCTTCCTGGGATCTTCACTCGCTCTTCAAAGCGAGTGGGAAGACTCATCTCGGGGGCGGCTTCGCGCTTAGATGCTGTCAGCGCTTATCCCTTCCCGACGTAGCTATCCAGCTCTGGCCCAGGCAGGCCAACTGGCGCACCAGCGGTCGGGCCATCTCGGTCCTCTCGTACTGGAGATGACTCCCCTCATTCTTCCTGCGCCCACGACGGATAGAGACCGAACTGTCTCGCGACGTTCTGAACCCAGCTCGCGTGCCGCTTTAATGGGCGAACAGCCCAACCCTTGGGACCTACTCCAGCCCCAGGATGCGACGAGCCGACATCGAGGTGCCAAACCTTGCCGTCGATGTGAACTCTTGGGCAAGATAAGCCTGTTATCCCCGGGGTAGCTTTTATCCGTTGAGCCACACTCCTTCCACGCGGAAATGTGGGATCACTAAGCCCGACTTTCGTCCCTGCTCGGCCTGTTCGCCTCGCAGTCAAGCTCCCTTCTGCCTTTACACTCTCTGCGGGTGATGTCCATCCACCCTGAGGGAACCTTTGGGCGCCTCCGTTACTCTTTAGGAGGCGACCGCCCCAGTCAAACTACCCGCCTGGCCCTGTCCGCTTCCCAGCTCATGGGCAAGCGTGAGACACAAAACCGTGTAAAAGTGGTATTTCACTGCCGTCTCCACGATGCCCACAAGCATCGCTTCCCTGACTCCCACCTATCCTACGTATACACCGCCTCGTCTCAAGGCCAAGGTGTAGTAAAGCTCCACGGGGTCTTTTTGTCCTGTCGTGGGTAACCCGTATCTTCACGGGTACTGCAATTTCGCCGAGCCCCCTGTTGAGACAGCGCTCAAGTCGTTACTCCTTTCGTGCGGGTCGGAACTTACCCGACAAGGAATTTCGCTACCTTAGGACCGTTATAGTTACGGCCGCCGTTCACCGGGGCTTCAATTCGTGGCTACACTCACCACTCCTCTTAACCTTCCGGCACTGGGCAGGAGTCAGCCCCTATACTTCCACTTTCGTGTTCGCAGAGACCTGTGTTTTTGGTAAACAGTCGCTTGAGCCGATTTGCTGCGACCCCCTCACCCCCTCTCGTCGAGAGGAAGCTACTAGGGCACCCCTTCTTCCGAAGGTACGGGGTCATGTTGCCGAGTTCCTTAACAGAGGTTCGCTCGTTCACCTGGGGGGGGTTCCCCCTGCCTACCGGTGTCGGTTTGCGGTACGGGCAGAGCAAGATCTCGCTAGCGGCTTTTCTTGGCGGCCTAGGCTCCGGTGACTTCCGCCCTCTTTCGAGAACTCGTGCCAACGGTCATGCTGCTTGAGTCGCGGCTTTTCCTACGACTCACACTCCCGGTTGGCAGCCCATCCTGTCCATTCGATGGGTTCACCTTCCTTACCGCGTCCCCGCCTCACTCAAATGATCTCCTCTGGTGCAGGACTGTCCTACCTGCTTTCCATCGCCTACGACTGCTACGTCCTCGGCTTAGGCCCCGACTGACCCTGGGTCGTCTGACGTTGCCCAGGAACCCTCAGGCTTGCGGTGTCAGTGGTTCTCACACTGATTACGCTACTCATTCCGGCATTCTCTCTTCTCTGCGCTCCACCAGTCCTTGCGGTCTGGCTTCTCTGCCCAGAGAACGCTCCCCTACCATCGCTTGCTTTTCACAGTAAGCGATCCACAGCTTCGGTACGATGCTTGAGCCTCGTTACGTTGTCGGCGCCAGGGCACTCGACCAGTGAGCTATTACGCACTCTTTCAATGATGGCTGCTTCTAAGCCAACATCCTGGCTGTCTGGGCGTCCTGACTACCTTTGACACTGAGCATCGATTTGGAGACCTTAGCTGGTGGTCTGGGCTGTTTCCCTTTCGACGACGAAGCTTAGCCCCCGCCGTCTCACTCACAAGCTCTCTCCTGATGGCATTCGCAGTTTGATTGGGGTTGGTAACCAGCACTTGGCCCCTAGCCCATCCAGCGCTCTACCTCCATCGGACTTCTCTCGTGGCTGCACCTCAATGCATTTCGGGGAGAACCAGCTATCTCCACGTTCGGTTGGAATTTCTCCTCTATCCACACGTCATCCCCCAGTTTTGCAACACTGGTGAGTTCGAGCCTCGACGGACTTTCACATCCGCTTCACTCTGCACATGGATAGCTCACGTGGTTTCGGGTCCCATCGCCGCTACGCTTGTCGGTTCGCCCTCTTCAGACTCGGTTTCCCTCTGGCTCCAGAGCTTTAGCGCTCCTTAACCCGCAACGTCGATGCACTCGCCGGATCATTCTACAAAAGGCACGCCATCAGCCCTTGGTCCCTCCTGGGACAGTGGCCTCTGACTGCTGGTGAGTACGAGGTTTCAGGGTCTCTTTCATCCCCCTCTCGGGGTGCTTTTCACCTTTCCCTCACGGTACTGTTTCACTATCGGTCGCTCAAGATGTTTAGCCTTGGAGGGTGGTCCCCCCGGCTTCCCACAAGGTTTCTCGTGCCTCGTGGTACTCAGGATCCCAGTCCCCAGGCCCGCGCTTCCCACTACGGGGTTCTCACCCTCTCTGACGGTGCCTTCCAACACCTTCGTCTTCGCGCCTGGCCTGGCTTCCCTGGTCCTACAACCCCAGTCTCTGCCTTGCGGCACAGGCTGGTTTGGGCTCTTCCCGCTTCGCTCGCCACTACTACGGGAATCTCACTTGATTTCTTTTCGTCGGGCTACTGAGATGTTTCAGTTCACCCGCTGCCCCCCTGTGGGCTATGTGTTCCCCCACAGGTCTCCAGACATCACTCTGGAGGGGTTGCCCCATTCGGAATCTCAGGGCTCTTCGCTTGCATGCAGCTCCCCCTGAACGTTTCGCCGGTCTCCGCGTCCTTCTTCGGTCTTGAGCGCCTAGGCATCCTCCTCGTACTCTCTGTAGCTTGTTCTCTTCTTGCTTCCTTCCTTCCTCTTCCTCCCACGCTCCTCTTCTTCTTCGAGTTGGCTGCTCTCGAACAAGCTGGGATCTCGCGATCCTGGCTCGCTCGTGGCATATATGTGTGTGTTTGCTTGGTTGGAGTCGTACTCCTCTCGGCGTACGCTCTCTCTCCTCTGCTTCTCTCTTGCTCTCGGCAAAATTGAAGTAATCCTTTTCAGTTGTAAATGTGCAGGTGCTCCGCTGTTGCGCGCCTCAACAACTGAAGAGTGGAAACCAGTCCAGGCAGCCCCTTTTCTCCGCACCCATACCCCTTCTTCACACGTCCCTAGCACGCTGTCCTGTTCGACCTGGGATCGAACCTGTAAGGTTCGGACTCCCTAGAAAGGAGGTGATCCAGCCGCACCTTCCGGTACGGCTACCTTGTTACGACTTCACCCCAATCACCAACCCCACCCTCGACGCCTGCCTCCCCACCAAAGGGGTTAGCCCAGCGGCTTCAGGTGTTGCCGACTTTCGTGGTGTGACGGGCGGTGTGTACAAGACCCGGGAACGTATTCACCGTGATGTGCTGACTCACGGTTACTAGCAACTCCAACTTCATGCAGGCGGGTTGCAGCCTACAATCCGAACTGAGACCGGTTTTGTTGGGATTAGCTCCCCCTCGCGGGTTTGCCACCCTCTGTACCGGCCATTGTAGCGTGTGTGTCGCCCAGGATGTAAGGGCCGTGCTGACTTGACGTCATCCCCACCTTCCTCCACGTTGATCGCGGCAGTCTCGTCGGACAAATCCAACCGACGACAAGGGTTGCGCTCGTTGCGGGACTTAACCCAACACCTCACGGCACGAGCTGACGACAGCCATGCAGCACCTGTGAATGCGTCCCTTGCGGGCACACCCATCTCTGGATGGTGCAGCATCCATGTCAAACCCTGGTAAGGTTCTTCGCGTTGCTTCGAATTAAACCACACGCTCCGCTGCTTGTGCGGGTCCCCGTCAATTCCTTTGAGTTTTAATCTTGCGACCGTACTCCCCAGGCGGACCACTTATCACGTTAGCTGCGGCACGGAAGGGGTCGATACCTCCCACACCTAGTGGTCATCGTTTACGGCTAGGACTACCGGGGTATCTAATCCCGTTCGCTCCCCTAGCTTTCGCACCTCAGCGTCAGTCACCAGCCAGGACACTGCCTTCGCCTTTGGTATTCCTCCGGATATCTACGCATTTCACCACTACACCCGGAATTCTGTGTCCCTCTCTGGCCCTCAAGTCCTGCAGTCTTCAAGGCGCTCTCCCAGTTGAGCCGGGAGCTGTAACCCCAAACTTACACGACCGCCTGCGTGCGCTTTACGCCCAGTAACTCCGGACAACGCTCGCCCCCTACGTATTACCGCGGCTGCTGGCACGTAGTTAGCCGGGGCTGATTCCTCGGGTACCGTCCTCTCTCTTCCCCGAGAAAAGCAGTTTACGATCCGAAGACCTTCTTCCTGCACGCGGCGTTGCTCGGTCAGGGTTGCCCCCATTGCCGAAAATTCCTCACTGCTGCCCCCCGTAGGAGTCTGGGCCGTTCTCAATCCCAGTGTGGCTGATCGTCCTCTCAGACCAGCTACCGATCGTCGCCTTGGTAGGCTCTTACCCCACCAACTAGCTAATCGGCCGCGGGCCCATCCTCTGGCGCCTCTTTTGCAAGAAGCTTTGCTCTCGTGAGAGAGCCTATGCGGCATTGTCGGCGATTTCTCGCCGGTATTCCTCACCAAAGGGCAGGTCACCCACGTGTTACTCACCCGTCCGCCACTCGCTCCCCTTCCGAAGAAAAGAAGCTCGTTCGACTTGCATGTGTTAGGCACGCCGCCAGCGTTTATCCTGAGCCAGGATCAAACTCGCCATCCAATCGTTTATACTGCACCCTCTTCACAAAGGGTGTGTCTACCGGTGTTGGTGCGACGCTCTCGCTCGCTGCCTCGCTCTCTCAAGCGAGTAGGCGACTCCAAGCGTCGGAGTTGCGATCCAGGCCAAGCTGCTTGTTACTTTGTAAACACTTGGCTGTTCGCAGATTGTGTTCCTGCTCCCCCCTCTAGTCAGCGGGGAGCTGAAACGAAAATTGACAGGAACTGCTTGCTTGTTTGTGGTGTGTGTCTCAGTGTATGTGTGTCTCTGCCAAGATGATCGCTCTTGCGAGGATCACCCAAGCAGCAGTTGCTGTTTGTTCTGCTTTCCACTCTTCAATTGTTCAGGTTCAACACGCGGGGGAAGCAAGCCCGGAGGCTCGTCGCTGACCATCGGCCAGTCTACTCCCGGTGGTGTACGCATCCCACCCCGTTCAACGGGTAGGTGCGTCAGTAGCGGTAGTATCACACATCTGTAGCGCTTTGTCAAGAGGATATCTCCTCTTGCTTTCAGCTTTCCTCGACGTGCATTACTTCCAGGCTATCTCAGCCACAAAGAGAAAACGCTCTTCGCTTTCACTTTATTCCCAAAAAGGGGATAAAGAACTCTTTCGAGTAAGATAATGCTCTGGGAAGGAATGATCCCTGAGGAGGCCACATTAGCGTGACAAACAACTACTCATCCAACAGACAGGAGCACCCAATCATCAAAATCAGGTGATTGTCTTTTTGGTGGCATCACTATTCTCCCACATTCCATTCGAAATGTCAAGAGAAAAGGTATCACAGAAACATCTCAATGAGATGACTCCGTACCTGCTATTGTGGTGACTGCGGTATTCTCTCACACCAGAGATGACTTGTCAAGGCTTTTTTACGAATTTTTGCAAAATGATAAAAATCCATTCTGTGATTCGCGTTAAAAACAGTAATGAAGTAGAAATTCGTACTTGCTTAAATCAAAGCTGATACGTTGTAATAACTAGATGCAAACATAACTGTGTCTACTTCATACTGTTGAAAATACACATAGCAACAAAGGAGCTATTTATGCCTGGAATGCGCAATGTCATCTCAACGTTGACCGACAACGGCGAAGAAGTTATGGGTCCTGAGATCCTACTCTGGCACTATCCTGAAAACAACATTATGAATGGGTCGCTGCTCACTGTAGAAAGCAACCATTTCTGTGTACTCAAGTCGCGCGGTGCCATTCTACAAGTCTACGAAACAGGCCAGTATCCTGTGCAAACACCCGATCGTCCTCTCTTTGGCTCTATGCAGCAGGCCTTTTATGGAGGGCAAAGTCCCTGGCAGTACGAGGCACTCTATATCAACCGCGCAAAGCTGGTTCTGAAGACAGGCGGCATGGCGCTCTCGCGGGAAATGGCAGAGATGGCCTATAACGTGGATTACTATATCCATGTTGAGACACGCGAGGCAGCCGTACGGCTTGTTCAACACATGCCCTACCGGGGACACGCCTTGACTACACAGGAAATAAATGCCTATGCGAGTCCAGTGATTGAACAGGCGGTCAACCAGCTAGTACAGATTACGCCGCTGGAATCAGTCAACGAAAAGATTCACGACCTTTCGCAAATCGTGTTCCAGCACCTCCAGGAGTTCCTTGCCATTTACGGCATCACGCTAAATAACGTCAAGGTCCTGGTATATCCACGTGATGAGCGTATGAAAGCGCTGATTTCCCTCAAAGCCTTCGGGCTGAGCGAACTCGACTCCGTACGCTATTACACCGCGATGATGATGGCGGAACGAGGCGTGGTCTCCGCCCCGAATATGGCAATAGGTCTGCCCTTCAATATCAGTGGTGTAACGACAACGGCGAGCACAGATCGCTATACACTCAACCCGCCTGCTGCTCCCCTACATCAGCTCCCCTACCACCAGCTCGTCCAAATTTACCAGCGCGCTAGCCATTGACAGGGACGCTAGATGATGGCGTCCCTGAGACTGGAGATCACACTATGAGCTCAGGGCCATCCAACGATCCCGTAGTACAGCAGTTGCAATTGCTGCTCACAGGTTACGGCTATAACTTTTATAACTCGACAAATCAAGTACGTGCCGATGATATACTGGTGCGAGAACGTGCCAGCTATCACCTGACGCAAGCGGTGAGTATGCTAGCAACCCTGCGAGGAGATTACCAGCGACGCTTTATTCCACCTCTTACCCGCGCCAATCCCGATCCACCCCAGGAAGCCCTGGCGCAGGTACGGGAGATACAGGCTGCTCAACAGGCCCTATCTGACCTCGAAACAGCCATTCGCGGCATGGCCGTACCTGCACAGGATCGTATCTGGTGGCGTTTCCGTCAGGAAGAGACGCTGCTGCGTCAATTACTGCAATTTGATCTCGCCCTTGTACGCAATAGCGAACAGGTCTATTGGTACGTATCACAGCTTACCCCCGATAACTGGAATAACCAGGTAATCGCGTCTTTGCGTCAAATGACTCAACAGTTGACGCAGGTCGCGCGCGACCGCGAACGTTTTTTTCTGCTGCCAATGTGAGTAATTAGGAGGAGAATCTGAAAAGGCAAGGAGACGCTCGCTATACCCCGCGCAAGGGTATAGCGAGCGTCTCCTTGCCCGCTGTCCTTTTCTGATCTAACTTGTCAATATACTGATGTAATTACCTGGTAGGGTGCAGCCATTGTAAAGCCTGGCTAAAAGTTGCTCCTGGCTTGATACGACAACCTGGCCAGAGGCACAGGTCATGTTAAGCCTTCGCGCTCCCATCGAAAGGTCCTGGCGTAATGGCTTGGGCTGATTATTCACATCACGCACCCCCATTGGCCAGAAATGCCCCTGACTGGAAAAGTCCCTGGCACTAAAGTAGAAGAATGGTACCTTATAGCGCATGGTCGTCCGCACATCCGTGATGAGCGTCATAATGTGGGAGACCGCTACGACATAGGGGCTTGAGGAGTCAATACCACAATCGGTGATACAGCCGGTCCCCTCGATGACCCACAAGTGTTTTCCAAGCGCACCGCTGTTCAGATCAACCCCAAATTGCTGCGCCCAGAAGGCGAACAGGCCATAGAGGCTGTTAGTCGCTTGACTGGGATAGCCATTATGCCAACTATCGATCAAGCCGATGATCTGCGACCGCCAGGTCCAGTTCCCCCCCGGATGCACCGACGTGTTCATAGCGGCTTGCATGGCATTGAAATACTCCACCTCCTGGGCGAGAGGAGCAAAGTCAATTCCACCGACATGAGGATCATTCGACCCGATAATAATCGGTATCTCAGGACGAACGGCGTGCATCGCCTGCTGGCACAGATCAAAAAACTTCGCGAAAACCCCTGGAGAAACCCCCAGGTTGTAGGGTCCTGTTTTCATCTGCTCGTTACCACATTGCACGGCATCAGCGCCAGCCTGCGCGGCGTCATTCAAGAGCTTCGTGTCATACAGTCGCGCATCTTTGGCCCATTGACAGATCGTCAACATTACTCGCACGCCTAGCCCATGGTATTTTGCTACTGTAGCCTTCAACCCTGCTCCGCTTGGGCCATTCCTAATGCAGGTTGCATAGCTCACTCGCACCCACGTAATACTATCAAAAGGGTTAATTCCGTCAGCCGTAATACCTAATACAGCCGATGGCGGCACTCCAGATGGATAGATAGGCGTCGGCGTGAGATTTGGCCCTTGTGTTGTTTGAACTGTAGAAGTTTTCGGTGTGAGATTTGGCCCTTGTGTTGTTTGAACTGTAGAAGTTTTCGATGCACAGGACACCAGCAAAGTACTTATAAGTGCTATCATCGTAGTGATGATCATTGTTTTTCTTTTCATACGTTCTTGCAAATTCACGTTTTTTCATAACCTCCGATGGACAATGTACAGCTTCCTTCTAAAAGCCCCCACCACCACTCCCTTTTTATGAAACTCATTTACCTATGCAAAATTCACTGAAAATTCTATCTAACAAATCATCGCTCGCCGTTTCCCCGGTAATTTCGCCAAGTGTATCATAAGCCGCCCGCAAATCAATAGAAACGAAATCCAGTGGCATTTCCTGCTGGAGGGGTATATATGAAGCGCGTACATGTTCGGCTGCACGACGCAACGCTTCCTGGTGCCGTACACTGGTTACCAGCACACTTGAGCTATGCAATGTTTTACCAGCCAGCACCAGGTCGGCAATGGTCTCTTCTAGCGCTGGCAAACCCTGACCAGTCAACGTTGATGTAATGACAAGAGGCGCACCAGGCCACATTTGACGTAATACATCTTGTTCCAGTTGTTGCACACAATCTGCCTTGTTGACCACTACAATTACAGGTCGATGAGTACCCGCGCCATCCTCCCTGGCCACAGCGGAACTCGCCCCAAATCCCATCGTGTTCAATTCCTCCGTAACCCGTCGATCCTGCTCGGTCAGTTTCTCAGAGCCATCAAAAACCAGTAGTACTACATCGGCGCTTTCTGCGGCAGATCGGCTGCGTTGTACGCCAATTTGCTCAACTGGATCATTGCTTGGTGTGATACCCGCCGTATCGATAAGGTGGAGTGGTATGCCGCGGAGATTTGCCACTTCTTCCACTGTATCACGCGTCGTTCCCGCGATAGGTGTGACAATGGCGCGCTCAGAACGCAGCAGCGCATTGAGCAAGCTGGATTTGCCGACATTTGGTCGACCGATAATAGCTGTACGCAGCCCCTGCCGGTAGAGGCGTCCCTGCTGCGAACCCGCCAGTAAAGCATCCACCTGCTGCTGTGCAATAGCAATCAATGGCGCAAGCTCCTCCGGCTGAGGAGTCGGCACATCCTCTTCTGGAAAGTCAATGCTGGCCTCGATCCGCGCCACTACAGCAAGAATAGCGTATCGAGCTTCCTGCACCTGCTCAGAAACGCGTCCCTGTAGCTGCTGCATCGCCAGGCGCTGACCTGCCTCGGTCTGTGCTCCAATCAGATCCATAACTGCTTCGGCCTGCGCCAGGTCGAGACGCCCATTGAGAAAGGCGCGAAGAGTAAACTCACCAGCGTTTGCCATGCGCGCTCCTTGCGCCAATACTAAACGCAGGATGCGCTGGAGCACAAGCGGCCCCCCATGTCCCTGTATCTCTACGACATGCTCACGGGTATATGTGCGGGGCGCACACATAAAGGCTACTAGCACCTCGTCCACTATCTCTTCAGTGGCCGGATCAACGATATGTCCATAGGTGAGCAGGTGTGAAGGAGGAAGGTCAGTACGCCCTCCTATTTGTCTAATACGCCCTCCTATTTGTCTAAAAAGAGGGAGTACCAGGTCAAAAGCTTCCGTCCCACTCACACGAACTACACCGATGCCACCGGCACCAGGTGGTGTCGCTATTGCTGCAATCGTATCATTCTGCATAGGCGGATTATACAACATGGGGTCAATGGGGTCTATCTCGCGGTGCTTCTCTGCTCTCTTGATGGCCTTCACCACGCCCCAATGCTCGATATGTTCATAATGCGTTGTTCGGGTTTGTTGCCGTGTATAGCGGTGTGGGTTGTATTGCAAACATGCTTGCAACAGCACCCTTTCAACCCCCATTATGCTGATGGACGGTCACTTCTCCAGCACATACGTTCCCGGCGCTGGGACGAGCGGCGGGTAGGCCTGGCTGCCCATCGAGGGAGGAGCGACCAGCTCACCGGAGCGCGCCTGTAACCACTCAGCCCAATCCAGCCACCAACTGCCCTGGTGGAACGCTGCCCCCTCCAACCACTCGTCAGCATTCCTGGCCAGCTTGTCGTTGGTCCAATACCCCCTGTTCTTAGTGGGAGGAGCCACGATGCCAGCTACGTGACCACTGCCACCCAAGACAAAGCGCGCCGACCCGCCGACCAACTGCGTCATGCGCCACGCCGACTTCCAGGGCACAATATGATCCTTCGCCATCGCCACGGTATACACGTCTTGCCGCAGGTTGCGCAGGTCGATGGGCACGCCTTTAATGAGCAGTTCGCCATGCTTGACCAGACTGTTCTCCATCCAGAAATGGCGCAGGTAGAAGGTATGCGCCGCCTTGGTCACGCGAGTGCCATCATTATTCCAGTAGAGCACGTCGAAGGCTGAAGGCTCTTTGCCCAGTAAGTAGTTGTTGATCACGTTGCTCCAGACCAGGTCGTTGGCGCGGAGCAGATTGAACATCATCGCCATCGAGCGACTATCCAGGTAGCCGCGCACCTGCATGTAGTGCTCGGCAAATCGCTCGGTGGGCTCATCAAGGAGCGCGAGCAGATCATTGATCTGGGCTTGCATGTCCGCCAGGGTGACCACGAAGGTGGCAGAATTGACCGTGTCATCGCCCTTGGCCGCCAGGTAGGGGGGTACGGTTGCCAGCAGCTCCCCTGAGATGCAGTAGCCGGCCGTATTGACCTTGGGCGAACCGGTGATCTCTTTGATGACCTTCAGCGCCGCCAACGGCCCCAGGGTCACATAGTCATCGAAGCCGACCTCGGCCATCGAGGCATCCGGGTTCTTCCAACTAATCATAAAGACCGTGAAGCCACAATCCACCAAGAACTTCATGAGACTGTCCTGTGGCCGCAGATCCAAAATGTAGTATTTGTTGACCCAGGGCGGGATATGCAGGATGGGGATCATGTGTACCTGTTCGGTCGTGGGAGCATACTGGATCAATTCGATCAACTGGTTGCGGTAGACGACCTGTCCCGGCGCGATCGCCAGGTCCTTGCCCACCTGGAATGCGCTGGTGTCGGTGATCTTGATCTCCCCTTCCGTGATATCGCGTAGGAGATTCAGCATCCCCCTCTCCAGGTTTTGCCCACCGGTGGTAATGGTTTCATGGATGACCTGTGGGTTGGTGAAGGCGAAGTTGGTGGGACTGATGGCATCCAGGAATTGGCGGAGAAAGAAGATCAACCTATGGCGCTCCTTCCCATCCAATCCCTCGATGCCCGAAACCGCCCGCAGCCAGGTCGCGGCGATGAGCAGATAGCTCTGTTTCAGCGCCTCAAAGGCAGGATTCTGCTGCCAGTCTGGGGCGCTGAAACGTGTATCACCTGCCTCCGGTTCGATGACCGGTTTGCGCTCCTTGCTCAGTCCCCACAACTTGAGGGCGCTGGTGGTCATCACCTGAGTATACTGTTGCACAAAGTCGTTAGAGAGCGTCCACAGACGAAGCGGATGGCTAAAGGCATCGAGCCACATGTGCTGGGAGACACTCAGGATTTCTCCAACATCAACAGGCACCCAATCACTGTAGGGATTGGCCTCCCAGAGCCGATCAATCAAAGTGAACCAGGGAGCTTCCCTGTAGTCCTGGGCGGCCTTGGCGATGGCCTGTGCCATCGGAGTGGCTGAAAAGCCAGCCGTAGTCTTAGCGAGCTCGATCCAGGAGTCAACAACATTTGGCTCTTGAGGGAGTACTTCTTTCATCTTTGTCACCTTCTTATCCTTCCACCTGCGCCTGCAGCAGCCGTTCAAATGCATATATATGTATCTTGTACATATATGATATCTCATCACTGTTGCAAATCCATCACATTGTGCGCTTATAAGCTCACAAAGTCATCACAAAGAGTGGTGGTTGGCATGATCGATGTAATGTGACCCTTCAGTAGGTGATGTAACGGGTTTATGAGAACTTTCTCATTTTTTTCTAATACCTTTCTCATCATCACCTGTTACCCTAACTACACAAAGACGCTCTCGCGGATGCATATCAAGTGGGTATCCTTTCCCAATGAGAAAAGCATCAAGCGATAAAATCCTAAGGAGAACGTAGATATGGCTGATACAACAACGATCATCACTCTGGCCGAGCCTGAGCATCCGAAAGAACAACGGGTCCAGCAGCGCTTCCCGATGTGGCATCGACTGGCGCTGGTAGGAATCATCCTCATTTCTGTCTTCATGGATTTCTATCGGTTGGGACAGAACGGCTTCGGCTCTTACTACCCAGCTGCAGTGAGAAGCATGATGGACAGCTGGCATAATTTCTTTTTTGCTGCCTATGATCCAGGTGGCTTCGTGACGATCGACAAGCCTCCTGTGGGCTTCTGGTTCGAGGTAGCCAGTGCCAAGCTCTTCGGCTTCAACTCCGTGAGCATACTGTTGCCCCAGGCACTGGCCGGGGTGCTGTCGGTTTTGCTGCTCTATTACCTGGTACGACGACACTTTGGGGTGATGGCTGGCCTGCTCGCGGCCCTCGCTCTGGCAATCACTCCAATTAGTGTGGTGACCAATCGCAACACTACGATTGATAGCATTCTGGCCTTGACCTTGCTCGTGGGGGCCTGGGCAGTGTTGCGTGCTGCTGAAACTGGAAAATTGCGCTGGCTGCTGCTCTCTGCCGTAATAGTGGGCATCGGCTTCAATATTAAGATGCTGGAGGCCTACCTGGTAGTCCCTGCCTACGGGCTCCTCTACCTGCTTGCTGCTCCCAGGAGCATCTGGAAGCGCATCGGGCACCTGGCCTTGGCGGGATTGGTGCTCCTGGTGGTTTCGTTCTCCTGGGTGGTGGCGGTGGACCTCACCCCGGCTTCGCAACGCCCCTATGTTGATTCCACCCAGGACAATTCGGAACTCAGCCTTGCCATCGGCTACAATGGCCTCGACCGTCTGCTTGGGCGATTTGGGAGCGGATTTAGGGGAGGTCCCCCTGCAAACACTCCCACAAACGCTACCAATCGTTCCGGAAGCACTGGCGGAAATGGAATTCCCACCACGAATGGAAATGGTGGATCGACCAACACTGGGAGGAATGTGACGCGACAACAGCAACCACCAGGTGGAGGATTTGGCGGAATCTTCGATACTGGTGCTCCTAGTCCATTGCGTCTCTTCAATATATCGCTGGGAGGGCAGGTCTCCTGGCTCTTGCCCTTGGCGCTCTTTGGGATGCTTGCTCTCGCCTGGCAACGACGACCGCGCATCCGGCAGCAGCAGTCGCTGGTGTTCTGGGGCATGTGGCTGCTCACCATGGGCATCTTTTTCAGTGTCGCGGGCTTCTTCCACCAGTACTATATGACGGAGATGGCTCCGGCCATTGCTGCGCTTTTCGGCATAGGTCTTGTAGTCATGTGGCAAGACTACCGGCGAGGTGGTTGGAGAGGCTGGCTCCTGCCGCTAGCACTGATCGCCACCGTTGCTGAGCAGATACACCTTCTCAATAGTTATCCAGTATGGAGCCAGAGACTGACCCCGATTCTGATCGTCCTGTGCATCATTGTCGTAGGGGTGCTCATAATTGCCCGCATCGCTCCACGTTTTCATCTCAAAGCCCCCGGTGTCCGCTTCATTTTGCCAGCACTCAGCGTTGGGGTGCTCGCCCTGATGCTTGCCCCGACCGTGTGGGCGGCCATTCCTGTCACCCAGGGTACGCAAGCGGATCTCCTGGTAGCGGGACCGAGTCAGAGCGATGGCTTCGGCGGCAACTTTGCGGGCGGGAGAGATACTACTGCCAACACGAATACGGCTCTGATTCGCTATCTGGAGGCCAATCAGGGCACGACGAAATTTCTGGTCGCCGTGCCCAGCTCGATGACGGCCGACGGGATCATTCTCGCGACAAACAAGCCGGTGATGTCCATGGGAGGCTTCAGTGGTAGTGATCCCATCTTAACGACTAGCCAGCTCGCGGCGCTGGTCAAGAATGGGACGGTGCGCTTTTTCCTCCTGAACTCATTTAATCGGGGAGGACAACTCCCTCCCCAGATTCTTGATCGGATCCCCCAACAGTTCAGGAATCGCCTGCAAGGTGGATTTGGAGGATTTGGTGGTGGTCAACAAGGCGCACTCACAACCTGGGTGATACAGCAGTGTAAGACTGTACCTGCGAGCCTATGGCAAACTTCCTCGACCAACCCTGGTTCTAGCGGGTTTGGTCCGGGCAGGGCAAACCAGTTGTACGATTGCGCCGCGACACATTGACAATCCACGAGAGTTTGGGCACCTGTTTGCCGCCTCGCACCAAGCCACACCTGCAACGCTGCTCTCGCAGCTACCGCTTCGCGGTCAGCAGGTGTGCAAGGAGTTGGCAGCAGTGCTCCTCTCCTAACACTTTTTTGCTGAACGGAATCTAGTATGATCAAAATACAACATACGTTTGCATACCCCTACTCAATTGAACAACGTGCGCAAGCATGTCATCCGGAAGCAGGACTGGTCCGCTCCTATGGGAGTAATACCCTTGCATTCTTTGGTCTGTCTACGGAGAACGAGCATTTCCTGGCCCCAAATGCAGAGGGACTGGTGAACTATCGACTGGCGGGCAATGTCGCTGTAGTGCTTGGTGACCCGGTGTGCCCACAAGAGGCCTTTGAGCAGGTAACGCGTAGCTTCCTTGATTTTTGCGCGCGTCAGAAGTGGCGCGTGGCTTTCTATCAAGCATATCCTGAACACCTGACCACCTATCGCGCCCTCAAATTGCGCGCATTCAAGTTGGGTGAAGAAGCGGTACTCCATCCCCAAAGCTTTACACTGAGTGGCTCTGCCCTGGCCAATGTACGGACCAGTTGCCGGCGTGCCGAACGTGAAGGGGTAACGATCCAGTGGTACGAAGGCGTCCCTCCTGCAGAAGTGGTGATGCAACTCGAGCACATCTCAAGCGCCTGGTTGGAGCGCAAAGCTGGCAAACACACGGCAGAGATGGGGTTCAGTACGGGAAGACTTAATGGGTTGATCGATGCTGCTGAACGGGCTGAGATGGTTGCCAACATCTCCATACCTTCAAATGTCTTTCCTGGTTCCGTTCCACGACTCGTGACCGCAGTGGCTACGACAAGCTCAGGCACAGCCTGCGCCTGTGTAACCTTTATGCCCACCTATGGTTGTTTGACTATGGAAGCGACTGCGACGGGCAAGCAGCCCAGAGCGCAAGGGTGGGGATGGACGCTCGATTTGATGCGCCGAACTCCATACGCACCGCCAGGAGCGATGGAACTGTTACTGGTGCGTGCCATCGAGCACTTCCGGTCGCGTGAAGCGCACATTGTCAGCCTGGGGATGGTAGCCATGGCTGATACCAGGCATGAGATGACTACTGGTCAACAACAGCTCGCCAGCTTTGCCACCAATTGCCTCCACTTGTTAGAGGGAAGGCGGACGCTCTTCAACTTCAAACAGAAATTTCATCCCTGCTGGGAAAGCCGGTATCTTATCGCCAGCACAACGATTGCCTTGCCGAAAATCGCACTGGCGGTGCTCCGCCTACGCGACTACCCAGGAGGTGGATTAGCGAGACTGATAAGTGGTTCCAACAAGCAGTGAGGAGTGACCGTTGTCTTTGAAAGGGATAAAAGAAAGACAGATACCAGGAGTGTCATCCAAGAGGATACAAGATGCCGGTACCCATCGACTGCATGCGTGGAGAGGAGCAACACATTCTGGCAGTTCTTTCGCTACTGCCTGGTCGGTGGAGCGAATACAGCCCTTGATTTGTTGATCCTCAATGCCTTTCTGTGGCGTTTCCCCACGAACAACGTACAAGTCCTGGTAGTCTACAATGCTGCGGCCTATACCGGTGGCGCCGTGAGTAGTTTTTTCTTGAACAAGTATTGGACGTTTGGGCGCAGGCAGAGACCGACAAGCAGGGAAGTAGTGCGCTTCGCATTCAGCTTGTTCCTAGAAGTCCTGTATAGCAGTGCTCTTGTGTGGCTCGCAGGCAGGGCCTTGCAGCCACTGATTGCCAATCCCACGCTGTGGGGCAATGCATCAAAACTGGTTGCCGTGGTCATTGGGACGATGCTCACGTACACCTTTATGCGCTTCTGGACCTTTGCTGGCGGGTCACAGGATCAACCGAAACAGTCTGAAAGAACTGCCTCAGAATCTGACGGCGCTCCTCCCGCGAGGGAGGAGGCTGGTCAACGGTGAAGAAGTCAGGGTGAATCTGGACGTCCGTTCCAGGTGGAAAAGACGAGAATATGCTGGCAGGATCTGAAGCATGGTCGCTCAGGGTGAGGGGTGTGTTGAAACAATTCACACGGAAACCGCCTCAAACAACTCGCTCAGGATGGGTATACACGTTCATTGAGTGGTCTCGTAGGAAACCAATGAGGGTAATGCCCGCGCGGTCAGCCAGTTCAACCGCGAGGCTGGACGGGGCGGAGATGGCTGCAATGCAGGGAATGCGCGCCAGCAGGGCTTTCTGGATAATCTCAAAGGACGTGCGACCACTGACCAGAAGAATATTCCTGGAGTAGGGAAAGGCACCATGTAACAGCCCGTATCCGATTATTTTATCCACGGCGTTATGACGCCCTACGTCTTCACGCAGCAGCAGCAATTCACCTGTTGCACTAAAAAGGCCAGCCGCGTGTAACCCACCTGTATAGGTAAATACGGTCTGTGCAAAACGCAAGCGATCAGATAACCCGTAGAGTGTCGAGGCGCGAAACTGCACATCATCCAAAGCAGGCTCTATGGATGGCGTAAAAGACAACAGATCGGTAATACTCGTTTTACCGCACAGACCACAACTCGAAGAAACGGCAAAGTGTCGCTCGAATGTCGCTGATTGCTGCGATGGCACGTTCCCCTCGTAACACAACACAATATTGACGACGTTAGGTAGCGGCAGCCCATCAGCGTCATTCTCTTCTTCTATCCCCTGTACATCGTCAGGCCGAGTAATGATTCTCTCTGTATAGAGGAAACCCATAGCCAGCTCGCGATCGTGCCCCGGTGTACGCATGATCACTGCCAGGTTGCGATGGTTCATTCGTACTTCAAATGGCTCCTCAACCGAGAGAGCATCTTCACGCTCTTGCTGTGCGTTCTCCTGCCAATGAGTGACAGCGACATGCATCACACGTTCGGGGTCAATTGGTGAACGCCAGTAGCTTGCCAGGGTCATTTATCGTTTCTCTCTACGCTCGTGCTTCACTTTAGCGTGAGTATCAGTTATGGCCGTTTTGCTGATATACTCCGGCAGACGCTGGCGCTTGAAGTAATACTTGCATGCACCCGGGCGTACAGGATCAGGCGGCTCGATGGCGACCAGTCCCCAACCGTCCTGCTCCAGCCAGCTCCATGCCTCATACTCTTCTTCAAAGTCGCGCACAACATCGCCCGCTATAGTAAAGACCATTGTGCCCAACAAATATCGATGTTCCCAATGTACCATATTTTTGACCTTCTTGATAGCACTATCTTCCCTGTTTCTGCTAGGAATGAACGCTTCCGATGAAAGCATTTCGCATCCAGATTTCTCTTTTCACCAGCGGATCACTACCTTGAAGTATTAACTCAAAATCAATTGACTACTCAATAGCTACAGTGTTACCATATAGTAAAGTTACATATTCATTCTCTGGACTACGAACAGGGGTTGTTGATGCATCATTATGTCAAGTCAAGTAACGAAACGTTGCGGAAACGCGGTTATCGGCTGACCCCACAACGTCATATGATTCTCAGTGTTATTCAGGAAGCCGGCGGGCATCTAAGTATCGATCAGATATTGGAGCGAGTACAGGAGCGCAACCCCTACGTCAGCCTCTCTACCATCTATCGCACGCTGGAACTACTACGAGAGTTAGGGCTGGTACGAGAAAATCACCTGCCAGGAGAACAACCTCATTATGAGGCTGCGGAAAGTACCGCGCATCATCACCTGGTTTGCCGTGGGTGCCGCACCGTAATTCATCTCGAAGATACACTGCTAGGAAATCTCCATGAAGAATTACAGAATAAATATACTTTCCACGGTCTGACTCTCGATCTCGTAGCCGCGGGGTTCTGCGACACCTGTTGGAAGCGCATGCAAAAAGAGCAGGTATCGGAATAGCTGTCCCACAGTCGCTTCACAGTCGCTTCACAGTCGCTTCACAGTGCCTTCCGCAGCCTCCAGAAGCTTAAAAATAACATGGGGAATGCCAGCAGGTAGGTGAACAGGAGATAGTTAAGTAGATCAATGTTGAAGAAGAAATACAAAGCGATAGCAGCATATAGCACCATACGACTGGGTCGAATAAGCCAATGAGAGGTCACCCGCAGCTTGCGGTGTATGACCAGAAACGTGACCAGGGCAGTATAGACGTAGACAAATAAGATAGCCAATACCGGGTGAATTTTTCCTATCCATGCCATGCCTGCTACACTAAAAGCTACCACCATCTGATCGCAAAACATGTCCGTGAACGCACCACGCTCTGTATTTGTTTTCTTCAGCCTTGCCTCTACACCGTCCAGACCATCACATATGATTGAGGCCACCAGCAGCCAGAACGCTATAGTGAACTGAAACGGGGCAAGTACACAAAAGCCGATCCCAAATCCAACGGAAGCAAAGGAGAGCATATCTGGACTTATCCCAAGACGTGAGAGTACGAAGGCAATCGGGGAGAGGAAACGCTGGCGTATCCTCTGCCAGGGACCCAGTACCAGCGCTTCATCTTCGCTATATATGCTGCCGATATCCTCTTCAGGTGTTTTCATATCCCTCTTTTAGTACATGGTGACTACTGCAGCAAGCCCGTCGTAAAGCAATAATTTGGGTCCACCGGAGGTGATGTAGGTATCTTCATTATTTTCGAGAAAATGTCATTGTACGTGCGAGTAACCATCGGCCCAACGGCTGAACCACCCTCACCGACATTTTCCTTCATCGCGACAATCGTCAGTTGTGGATTTTGATACGGAGCTTGTGTCAGGAGCCACCCCTCCGCGCCAACGGTATGACCATTAACTTGAGGAACCTCGCCTGTCCCAGTCTTGGCAATGATAGCCCAGGGAGACGTATCCAACTCGGGAGCTAGAGACGGGGTAGGGCCATACTTACCAGAACCGCACTGCACAACGCCATACATCGCATCCCGCATCTGGCTTGCTGTGTTATCACTTATAGGCGTTCCCAGTGATTGCGGACTCGAGGACATCACTATTGCGCCAGATGGGTCTACGATTTTCAATACAAGTGAAGGACGCATCAATTCACCATTATTTGCTATGGCATTATCGATCATCGTCATCTGCAAGGGAGTAATCGAATCTATGCCTTGCCCAAAAGAATTCTCCGCCAGTTGGTTAAGCTTAAGAGGCTGGCCATTCGCAGGTGTTACAGTACTGACTTTTACTGGCAGATCAAAAGGTATCTTCTTTCCAACATATAAGCGGCTGTTATAATCCAACCAGGTTGAGACGCCCATCTTCGCACCAACTTGCGCAAACATGATGTTATCCGAATGGGTGTAACCATAGCGCAGAGTTACCGGAAACGTATGTGTATATGGCTCGAGATTATTGCCATTTGGGCCAAAGATCTCTGTCTCGTTGCCCGTACCGATAGTGACCGGGCCAAGGGCTTGTGGATGGTTGGGATCGTGATCGTTGTAAAAGGGATCGTCCAGGTGCGCGCTCCCAGAGTCGAGGCCAGCCAGTAGTGTCATAGTCTTATAGGTTGAACCGGGTATATAGGTGGACTGCAGCGGCCGTTCAAGCAGCGGTTGCTCCGGGTCTTTTTCTAGCGAATTAAAGTACTTGAGATCACCTGAGGCTATGCGGTTAGGATCAAACGTGGGACGGCTAAGCATAGCCAGTATCTCGCCTGTATGAGGATTCGCTATAATCGCTGAGCCGCGATCAGTCTTAAAGATATTAAATCCATCTGCTGGCGGCGCCGCCTGGTCAAAGTATTTATCTAGCAAGGCTTGCATTCGCACATCGATCGTCAGGTAAATGTCATCGCCAACAGGAGGTCGGTGCAGTGTCTGATTCACATAATTGTTCAGAGCGGTCACCCCCACACGCCCACTGAGATAGTCATCATATTGGCGTTCGATACCCGACGAGCCATAAAGAGGGCTAATGTAGTAGCCTATAAGACCTGCCAGCGATGGATAGTTATTTAAGTAATAATAGCGCTGATAACCGCATATTGCGTTAGATGGTTTTGATTCGGCCAGGAGCACGCCATTGCGGTCGAAGATACGTCCGCGAACAGGAGCGCTATCACTCAAACAATGGCGGCTGTTATGGATATTTGCTGCTACCTGCTGTGCTACTACCACTTGCCAGTATACAAGTACAGCACTCAGGGCTATAAAAAATACAATAAACAATAGGGTTAATTTACGAATATTGTTACTAATGTTCATCCAGAATATCCTTTATTGTGACATAAAATGATCTATGCATCCCGAGGAAGTGTATCACTCTTCATTTCGGTTGACAAGCAGAGCATGACATTGGAGAGTTAGCAATTCGTGCCCACTCTATAGCGCCGATCTCTTTGTCCCTGGGCACAATGAATTGCGTTCTCGCCATTATGTTGTCCAGTTGTGATAATTTTTCATCATCTCACCCAGACTATCGCCACCAAATTTCTCGAGAAAGGCTTCAGTCAATACAATCGCCATCATTGCCTCACCGACCACACCCGCTGCAGGTACCACGCAAACATCGCTACGTTCATAACGACTCTGATCTATATTCTGTCCACTGGCCAGGTCTACGGAGGGCAAAGGATGAGCCAGCGTAGGAATAGGCTTGACGCCAACACGCACTACTACCGGCTCGCCATTGGTAATACCTCCCTCAATACCGCCTGCGTTATTGCTCAAGTGATACCAGCGGTTATCATCGTCATGGCGCAGCACATCGTGCACCTGTGAACCGGTGCTGCGTGAAGCCGCAAAACCTGTACCAATCTCCATTGCTTTGACCGACGGTATGCTCATCATCGCCATCCCTAAACGAGCGCCCAGACGGCGATCCCACTGGCTGTAGCTTCCCAGGCCAATAGGGACGCCAACAGCAACAACTTCAAATATACCGCCACAGGTATCCCCATTGCGTTTGGCTTCAAGAATGCGCACAATCATTTTTTCAGTCAATGTGGCATCGGCACAACGCATTGGAGATGCTTCTACTGCTTCCCACATTTCAGCAGGATAGGCATCCGCGGTTAAAGGATGCTCAGCAGCATAGCCAACGTCAGCAATCTCCAGGACATGGCTATGAATATTCATCCCAAAGGTATGCAGCAGTTGGCGGCACAGGCTACCTACCGCAACACGTGCCGCCGTCTCGCGCGAACTTGAACGCTCTATCACGTTACGAATATCTTCGTGACCATATTTTTTAGCACCGGTAAAATCGGCATGGCCGGGGCGAACACGAGTTACCGGTTCAGTCGTCGCTTCGATGGGAGCCGCGCTCATACGCTCTTCCCAGTTTACCCAGTCGAGATTTTCAATCTGCATAGTAATCGGAGAACCGAGAGTCTTTCCATGACGCACGCCAGAGAGAAAACGAATGGTGTCTTTCTCAATCTTCATGCGCCCTCCACGACCATAACCTCCCTGTCGCCGGCGCAGGTCAGCGTCAATCAACGCTGTGTCTACTAAGAGACCGGCAGGTAGCCCTTCTACAATCATTGTCAGGCAAGGGCCATGCGACTCACCTGCGGTAAGAAAGCGAAACATAACAATCTCCTCATAATACAGGGTACCATCCCTACGAACTAGAAATACTTACTGCGAGGCAGTTCAGCGCGGTCCTCGGGCTGAGCTACCTATTCCTTCGTTGCGCCTACGCTCCATTCCCTCAATTGTAGCATATCTACCGGTTTGATTGATATACTTGCATAACTGCACAATTCTATCTGTAACACAAGATAACTGTATAAATATGAATTCAACATCTATTACAACTAAGTTATTGACAGAAAAGATCAGAATAATTTACAATATACTCAACCTATTTTTTCCTATATATTGATTTCCGCCAGTTCACAATATATTGTAACTACTATTGTTTTCAGTGTAAAAGGAGGTTACCATGTCAACAGAACAATCTAACAGCCAGTTAGGAAAATCTGTTGGAGCCAAAATTCGAGCAGCACGACAAGCGTTGAAATATACTCAAAGTCAACTTGCTACACCAGAATTTTCAGTGAGCTATATTTCTGCTATTGAACGCGGCCAGATTCAACCTTCTCTTCGTGCACTGGAAATACTGGCAAAACGCCTTGGCATCCCTTCAGCCCAATTAATACAGCTTGACATTCAAAACGATCATACCCCCGGTTTCGCTACAAGCGTCGCTCTTAGCGACGAAGTTTTACTAGAACTGGCCCTGCTAGAGGCGCATATCTACATTTTGCAAGACGACGCAACAAAAGCTATCGCACTTTTAAGTGAGCTACCAGCCAGCAAATTGCAAAAAAAGTACCTCCTACAACACCGCTTTTTACTAGGCCGGGCCTATCTACTTACATCTGAATTGCATAAATGTATCGTTACACTTGCTGAGGGAGAATCATTTGCGAATGAGCAAAATGATTCCTCCTATAGCTTATACATATATGATCTGATGGGTATTGCATACGCAAGTATGGGTGATGATGCTCGAGCACTCCAGATCCACGAACGCTGTTTTAACATGTTAGTGGCAACACAGGCGCGAGATCCTTTTTTTCTGTGCCATCTCTATAACCAACTTGGCCAACACTATACTCAACTGCAAAAGAATGATGCGGCAACTCATGCATTTCAACAAGCTATTACGATAATTGAAGAACTCAGCACCCCGCAGAATCTACAAAGAGCCTACTGGGATAACGCACTTTATTATGCTGCCGCTAAAGAGTATCAGTCAGCAAGTGTCTATTTACATAAGTGCCTGGAACTACAGAACCAGCGTGTGCATGCTCCTTTGAGAAGTGAAATATACCACTCCCTTGGACGAGCATTGATGAAAGGTGACCAGGCAAAGGCACGAACATACCTGGAGGACGCCTTACA
>CAVZJN010000021.1:0-41929 GCA_963775585.1 uncultured Chloroflexia bacterium
TTGAAGTGATGTTGACTTGACTTTTTTGATATACTATGATATACTTGATTATGTTCCAAACAAAAGGAACAGACCAGGGAAGCAAAGAAACCCTGGCACAGGGCGACTACCCTGCATTGGTAAAATCCGAAAGGAGACCTTATGAAGCCAATGAAGAAACCAGTACGCCTCTTAGGGATGGTATTTCAGATTGACAAGTAGAGCCCGTGCAGGCGGGCATTCGAGCCTCTGAGCGTCTGACCATTTCCTGACTTAACCGCGTCTATCTCTTGTTTGCACAGAGTAGCCGGTACCGAACGACAGCTAACGTCGCAGGTTGGCGGGGGTACGCAGAGGGATGTTGCTAAGGGCATAACAATGAATATCTTGCCCATATGTTTGCAATAAATCTCGGTTGACGTGACACGGGAGTTGTGCAGAAAAAGAAACACACAAGGACTAGATAACAAGAGTATCTAGTCCTTGCTGGTATTACAAGAGCTTTTTCCCCCTATACTCTAATCACCTAGTGATAATATTGCCATGAAAGCCTCCTGTGGAATTTCCACGTTACCCACCATTTTCATTCGCTTCTTTCCCTCTTTTTGCTTCTCCAGCAGTTTACGTTTGCGCGAAATGTCACCGCCGTAACATTTGGCCAGCACGTCTTTGCGCATCGCTTTGACCGTCTCGCGAGCAATAATACGTGAGCCGATAGCTGCCTGGATGGGCACTTCGAATAATTGGCGTGGGATAAGACTGCGTAGTTTCTCAACCAGCGTTCTTCCCTGGACATAGGCCTTGTCCCGGTGGAGAATCAGTGATAGCGCATCCACTGGATAACCATTGACGAGAATGTCCAACTTCACCAGGTCCGCTTCCTGATAGCCGCCAAAGCTGTAGTCGAGCGACGCGTATCCTTGTGTGCGCGACTTGAGCTGGTCGTAAAAATCGACAATCAGCTCTTGCAGCGGCATGATATACATCAATAAGACGCGCTCAGCTTCGATATACTTCATCTCTTTGAAGGTGCCGCGCCGCGAGATAACAAGGTCCATAATCGTTCCGATATAGCGCGTGGGCGTGAAAATGGATATATCCATCCAGGGTTCTTCGATCTTCTCGATATCTCCGGAGGCCGGAAAATCTGACGGATTATCCACTTTGACCATTGGCCCGTTCGTAGGTGTGACATAGTACTCTACGCTTGGAGCGGTGGCCAGTATGTCCATGTCGTACTCCCGCTCCAACCGTTCCTGGATAATTTCCATGTGTAGCAGGCCCAAAAAGCCGCAGCGAAAGCCAAAGCCTAACGCGTTTGAGGTCTCTGGCTCGTAAAAAAGGGAGGCGTCGTTTAACTTCAGACGATCAAGTGCATCACGTAAAAGCGGATAGTCGCTTCCTTCAACTGGATAGATGCCCGCGAAAACCATCGGTTTGGCCGGTTTGTAGCCGGGTAGTGCCTCAACGTGACCAAGTGCGTTGGGAGTAGTCACTGTGTCTCCCACACGGCAATCCTTCACGTTTTTGAACCCTGTCGCGATATATCCAACCTCTCCTGCAGTCAGTATGCCCGCAGAGATCAGGCGCGGCTGGAAGTAGCCTGCTTCTAATATATCGGTTGTGCTGCCAGCCGCCATCATCGACAACCGTTCCCCTTCGCGTAATTGCCCATCAACGATACGCACATAGGCGATGACTCCTTTGTACGCATCATAGTGAGAGTCGAAGACCAGGGCGCGTAATGGCGCGTCAGAATTGCCCCTGGGAGGTGAAACATGCTTGATAATGGCTTCTAAAATCTCGCGCGTGCCGATTCCTTCTTTGGCCGAGGCAAGAATACACTCGTCTTTGGGTATTCCAATAACTTCCTCGACCTCTTGCATGACGCGTTCAGGGTCGGCGCTGGGCAAATCGATCTTATTGATAACAGGAATAATGCTCAGATCGGCTTCAACTGCAAGGTACAGGTTAGCCAACGTTTGCGCCTCAATACCTTGCGTAGCGTCAATGACCAGTAATGCCCCTTCACAGGCGGCGAGGCTGCGCGACACTTCATAGGTGAAATCGACATGGCCGGGAGTATCGATCAGGTTCAATTCGTACTCTGCGCCATTCAGCGCCGTGTAGCGCATGCGCACCGCCTGGGCTTTGATGGTGATGCCCTTTTCACGCTCTAAATCCATCTGGTCTAGCGTCTGTTCCATCAATTCCCGCTTGGAGACAGTTCCCGTAAATTCTAACAGGCGATCTGCCAATGTTGACTTTCCATGATCAATGTGCGCGATAATACAGAAATTCCTAATATGTGCTTGATCGGTCATTCTTCAATAATTCCTCCACACAACACCTCATCACCCTCCTCACCGCCATAGAAGACGGCTGCTTGTCCAGGTGTAATCGAACGCTGTGGGCGTGAAAGTGTCACGTTCACACGATTCCCCTCCAGGGGAGTCACCAGCGCATGTTCCTCTTGTGCCTTATAGCGTATACGTGCGTTTGCCTCGAACGGCCTGGTTGTAATATCGCCGCTCACATAGTGCATCTTTCCGACAGTAAAGTTCGTTCTCTCTAACGCTGTTGCAGGGCCAACGATCAGCGCATTTTGAGTAGCATCGATCTTGAGTACGTGCAAGGGTTCTCGAGATGTTAGGCCGAGACCTTTGCGCTGCCCGATGGTGTAGAAGGCGAGTCCGCGATGGCGACCCAAAGGTGTGCCAATTTGATCAAAGATTGGGCCTGGCCTTGGCAGTGAAATCAGCGGCTTTGCGCTGTAAGCCGTACCTTCTACACCTGTGCTAATAGGTTCTCGTTCCGCTAGAGCGCTGGCCCCATAGCGATCAATAAAACCACGATAATCGTTCTGTGCAACAAAACATATTTCCTGGCTCTCTGCCTTTGTCGCTACCGTCATGCCGCGTTCTGCTGCCATCGCTCGAACCTGTGATTTTGTGAACGAGCCGAGTGGAAAGCAAGCATGAGCAAGTTGGTGCTGGTTAAGCACATGCAGTACATATGATTGGTCCTTCTCAGCATCAATCCCGCGTCGTAACCTCCGCTTGCCTGTAATAGGATGGTCATCCACGCGCACATAATGGCCTGTTGCCAGGTAATCCGCATCAAGCGCGAGTGCCCGGTTAAGCATCACTGTGAAGCGAATATGGCGGTTGCATGTCAAGCAGGGGTTGGGTGTGCGGCCTGCCACGTACTCCTCGTAGAACATGTCCACGACTGTATCCTTAAACTCCTGCTCTACGTTAACCAGGTAAAACGGAATATCGAGCATACGTGCGACACGTCTTGCATCATCAACTGATTTTAGGGAGCAGCATTTATTTTGGACGACTCGCTCAACACCATCGTCTTCGATAACACCCGGTTCAGACCAGAGGCGCAACATGATCCCAATTACCTCGTGGCCTTGCTCTTGCAATAGTGCGGCGGCGACCGAACTATCCACGCCGCCGCTCATTGCGACGGCTATTCTCGACATAATGCTCTGCTCCTGTATCTATCTTGCCAGGTAGAAAAAAGGACTAGCCTATGGTGTGGGCTAGTCTCTTCCTGTTCCACGCGCTGCAAACAAGCCTATTATAGCATACTTGGAAAGAGTATGAATAGTTACCCTCTCGACTGATATTGTTCCTTCGTGTATAATGACCTCAATATAAGTACAATTTTTCGGGCAAGGAGTGATGAAGGATGCCAAAGAAGACTACGTCCACGCGGGGTGGAGCACAGCGTAATAGGCCAAAAGTACAGAAAAATATTGAATTGGTGCGTCAAGTCCCGGCTGAACAGGAGCTTGAGGACACCAGTAATGCTGAACCTGCTGCCGCCAGCGTAACGGCTGTCGCAGCCCCTTCTGAAGACAGGCAAAGTACAGCCAAACGTAGCGAGACAAAGCAGAGCGAGGCGAAAGATACGACTGCTACCGCTGTAGCCCCTCCAAAGGGGAGCGCCGCTGCCCGAGTAGCCTCTCGTCGCCAGGCAACGCAAAAAGCTCAGCAGCGGGCCGCTGCTACCCTGGTCACCGCAGAACACTACGCCTATGTGCGTCAGGATTTAAGGCTAATCGCCATACTGGCTACCATTATGTTTAGTGCTATTATCATCTTGAGCTTCGTACCGGGCATTGGCCATTAGCAAAACAATAGAAGAAGCACTGGTCTGTTTTGTTTCAGTTCCCAGTGCTTCTTTTTATTGTTTCGGGTGGCTTGTATAGAGGCCGGATAGCCCTCAACGCCATGAATGCGTTGATCAGCTCAGTGTACGAGTGGGCTGGTACCTAACCCTGCTGGAATCCCATGTCGATGGGCCGCGGGAATAGTGACGCCCAATACTCGCTGCATAGCCATAGTGTGGCTGCAGTCGCCCCAGTCTTGAAAGAAACGGCAGGTACAAGTCCACTCACCATTATCGAAAATGGTCGTGTGTATATCATTTTCGCCCCGGAACGTTGCTTCAAAGCGAGTAAATTGTATTCGCTCTGGTTCTTCCGCGTAACGCTTGGCTTTTGCGATCTTACTGATCATACTTGAGTTCATGATCGGTACTCTCCTTTATATGTAGCAACCACTCCGTGTCCACATCTTCGTTCAATTGCACTCTCTATACATTTATAGAGGCGTATCTTTTTATGTCGCGCACCTGGTTTGTGTGTTTCAAACTTCTCTCATCCAGCACAAAGGCTAGATGTTCCGTTCAAAAAGGTAGTGTTCTTACCTCCTTCCTCTCTGCAAGTTACCTTGCTAACATCTCTTACAATACTTGTCTAATCTCAAGACTAGACTCGATGGCCATCGATAAAAATGAAAACTAATCGATGATCCCGGCATCCAGTGCGCGTTAAAAATAAAATGTGCGAAAAAAAACACCAGGGCAAAATTTCCCCAGTGTGTATGTTATGTGTCACCGCGAGCTATCACCGCTTCTTTCAGTGATGTAACCTGTGATGCCAATGAGACTAAATCCATGTTTATATAAATCATCCTCACCCGGCCAGAAAAGAGCCGAATGTAATGCCCACATAACCAACACTAGGAAATATAGGCTGAACGTGCAAACTTGGAAATCTCCTTGTAATTGGATTGATTATACCATACGAAAAGAGGATTGTCCATCCCAAAATGTCCATTATGATGTTGAGCAGGGGGTTGATTTTCTTTTGTGAACATTTTGTGATAGAGAGTCTCTCTAAATTGTGCCGTCTCAAACGAAGGTCATCTGACCCCTCTTAAACTGTACAATAAGGTGTGGCCTGCCTCACGATGACAATATTGCCTTGTTCACTGCATTCCAGCGACAAAAACTCTATACTATGGTAAATAAATCCTGCTATACTATGGATACTCAATAGTGGAAGAGTTTCCGCCGCTGAAGCTTTTGCCTATGAACTCGATTTGGAGGTATGTGTAAATCATAAAGTCAAAATTACCCTTTGGTTTCCTCTTCAGTTGGCCTTCGGTATTGCCATCATTGCCTTACTGGTCAGTGCGTGTTCGCTGCCAGGAGCACAATCAACCACACCTACGAAGACCACGGGAACCACGGGACTAACGCCTACTCCGACCTCAAAAAAAACTACTCATCCAGTGGCAGATCAACCATCTGGCACTGGAAAACTTCCCAGTGGTACACCATTACCGCAAAATGAAGTCAAACCGCTGACCTTTACTCTCGTTTACAATGATGCGGCAATGGAGCAGGATGTTGCACAAATGTATACGCCTGGCTCTGCCACGTTCCACCAGTATCTGACTCCTGATCAGATTGTGCAACGCTATGCTCTTTCGGATGCTCAACAGCGGCAGGCAATAGACTGGTTGACACAGCATGGTTATACCGTTGATTCAACCGATGCTCTGCACACCTCGATCAAAGTCCATGCTACGGTCGCTACTATCGAACGAACCCTGAATATCAGACTCAATGCATATACGATTAATGGCTACCAGTTCTTTTTGCAGGAGGGTGAACCGAAGCTTCCAGAGCCTGTTTCCTCGCTGGTCTCTTCGGTTATTGGCCTGGATAACTTTGCTCTCCCTCAATTCCAACCGCCGTTTGGTTTTGCCACACGAGATGCCACATCTCTTTCCAGCGATTGTAGCAAGTACGGAGCAAAACAGACGCTCACTCGCAACAAACTTGCGGCGGCATATCAGGTGAATCAGCTTTATCAGCAGGGGTACCAGGGGCAGGGCATGTCCATCGGCGTGGCCGAGTTTGGTGATACCTACAATCCCCAGGACCTTGCAAGCTATGCTGCTTGTGTAGGTATCGCTACGCCGAATGTTCAGAATATTGATGTTGACGGCCACCTCGCGGCTGGTTCGGGGCAGGGCGAGGCGATCATGGATCTTGAACTTATTGCAGGCCTCGCTCCAAAGGCGCAGATCCTCGATTATCAGACCGATGGCAAGAGTACCTCCTTTGCCCAGTCGATGGTTGATGTCTTTAACCGCGTCGCAACCGACCACAAAGTGCAGGTGTTAAGCGTCAGCTATGGGACCTTTGAAAGCGCATTCAGCAGCACTGAACTGGCAGCCGTCAACAGAAGTCTCCGCAGCCTGTCTGCCGAGGGCATTTCGGTCTTCATCAGTAGCGGTGATTGTGGAGCCTATTCGCAACGTCTGCCACATATCGCTGTAGTGTCCTTTCCCGCCAGCGCTGTCTATGCCATCGCTGTCGGTGGCACACACTTGCAGGTAAATGATAGTAATGTGCGCACCAGTGAGACGGCCTGGGGGCCTGGAGACGACTTACCACTCTGTTCCAACGATTGGGGAAGTGGTGGTGGCGTAAGCGAGAACCCTGATTTTAAGCGCCCGTCCTGGCAAGTAGGCCCAGGAACAACTACCCAATATGATGGTTCATTGTCGCATGTCTTCATCAGACCCCTGGATTTTGCTGCAACGGTCGTAGCGCCTAACGGGTTGCGCCAGGTGCCAGATGTTGCTGCGGCCGCCTATCCCAATATCGCTGTATACTACAAGGGTGCCTGGGTTGCTTCTGGAGGCACCAGTGCTGCGGCTCCCATCTGGGCTGCTGGCGCATTGCTCATCGACCAGGCATTACAGCAAAAGGGGAAGCCTGCCTTGGGAGGAGTACCCGAGTTCTATAACCTGGCAAATCATCCTGGTAACTTCCATCCCTATACCAATATCACTGCTAATGATAGTACGGTCAGCGACCTTCTCTTCTATAAAGCTACAAAGGGCTGGAGTTACGCCACAGGTTGGGGCTCTCCGAACTTTAACGACGTCTTGCAACTTGAGCTGAACCAGTAGGTGGGTACGCAGTAAATAGACGTGTGTTTTTGATCATCTCAGCGGGTACCACTTGCGGCTCTGCTGCATTTTTCGTGTTTCATCGGACTAATGTGGTATATACGACCAGTCGCAAGGCTGTCTGGTGCTGACTGGCAATCCAGTCCCCGGCGCACGTGATCAGGTTAAGATAGGAACCGCTTTCATCTCCAAAAATCTCCTGAATGGGAGCCTGCCGCGGGTGGTACAGTGCGATGCGCGTTACGCGAAAGCGCTCTGTTCCCCACGCTGTATCAGTGATCGTTACTCTGTCGCCGACATGCATATAACGCAGGTTCCAAAATACAGCAGGGGAGCCACCCGGACGATCAAGGTGCCCATCGATTACCGCGCTTCCCACTTCTCCTGGCCGTGGGCCAGCGGCATACCAGCCCGCATCATCCCACGGGCTGAGCGAAGGCGTCGCCAGGTTGCCGTCGTGAAGCATGCCGACCATCTCCACAGTAGTATCCACACCAATTGAAGAAATGATTAAGCGACTGGGGTTTGCCGGCTGGATCTGCCAGTGCATCGTCAGCACTACAGCAAGGGCTAAAGCCAATATACACAAAGAGCATGTGACTTTCCGCATAGCGTCAAGATATCTCTCTTCCATGTATGCCGCGCAGATCTGTATGGTTGCCTGTGCCTCGCAGCGCAGAAACCATGCGGCATACACCCAAAACTATCAGCCCTATCAGCGCGGGCGAGACTGGCGCAGGCGGCCAGAGATGAGCGCCGTGCCGATTCCTGCCGCGGCTACAACAGCTACAATAAGTGCAAGCCAGCTGAGAGGTACCTGCTGTGTATTGCCCGCAGGTGGCTGGGCATACGGATCACTACCCGTTCCCGGCATCCCCGGCACACCGGTCACCTGAGCCGTCACAAACCGCAATTCCGGGCTGCCGTTGAGCAGACCCACCGCAAAGACGCCGGTCACAGTTCCCTGTTTGAGATCGGCCATAACCGGCATTGTGGCATTCGCCTGCGTTGCGATCACACCGAAGGTATACGAGCTGGGGGCAACCGAGAAATAGTTGCTAGCCTGCTGATACTCCAGGCCGGTAATGACTGTCTTGCCACCAGCAACCACATTAATCGGCCCGAGATCGGGCGAAAGGTGATAGATACGCACCTTCGCCATGTCACTGTCGACCGTGTTATCGTCTACGAAAGCTTTGAGCGAGAAGCCGCTGGATTTTGTACCAAGCACAGCTACCGTATAGGGTATGCCGGCATTGACGGAGACGGTCCTGGTAATTACAGCCGCGCCTGCGCCCTGGCCAGTTGGCGCAACCTTGACAACCCCAATTTTGTGCGCTCCTGCCTGTACGGGCACATAGCCGCTCACGCTGGCAAACTGAAAGTTCGTCAACAATTGTGAGCCATCAACGAAGATATTGACTGACCCGGCGCCGGGCGAGGCATTGATGACACGCACAAACGCCGTACTTTCAGCTGAAACAGGGGCCACCAGTTCTCTCCACATAACGCACACAGCCAGTACAGCACCTATCAGTGCAAGGCGGAGCATCAATTGTTGCCAGAATTGGGTAAGCTTCACGAGTTACTCCTTCTGAAGATGTGGGTAGCCATGCACTTCCATCAAGGCTCAACCTGTGGAGCGCTCCAGGTTGGCCTCTACAAAAAAGCGAACAGCTACACGATCAACATGAGATGATACGCTTTAACAGGGTTTCAGCTAAATGTTCAGGAACGTTCGCAACGTTGCTCAGCATGCCGCGGGATCAGAGACGCTGCGGATGTTACGGACAGTGAGAAAGGGCCAGGGAACAGTGTTTGACATCGCTTGCTCCCCATATTATGTCTTTCTCATTGTTCTCTCCCGCTAAGTATACCTGAGTTGAGATACTTTGCCAAGTGGAAGGTGTCATTGATCAGGGCGATTTAGAAGTCCCAAAAGAGGGAAGCGAGGCTTGAGAGCGAAGGCTCAGAATCTTCTATTGTGCCAGCAACTGCTCCATCTCGCCTATCATCTCCTGGTACACGCTGCTTACCTGGTCGGCGACACTTTTCCAGCTAAAATGTCGCACAGACGGTCGTGCTGCCAGGTGCATCCGCTCCAGCAATGCATAATCGCGTAAGAGCGTATCTAATCGCTCGGCAAAAAAGCCGGGACAACGCGGCACTAAGTATCCCGTTTCACCGTGTCTCACGATGGTTGTTAGCCCCCCTGCTCGGGTTGCCACTACTGGCGTACCACAGGCTAGCGATTCAACCGCCACCAGGCCAAAGCTTTCATGGTAGGAAGGCACGACAGTCACGTCGGCGGCGTTGTACACTTCAGGTAGCTCTTGCTGCGGCAGCGCACCTAAAAAATGGACTCGTTCGCCGATATCGAGGTCGAACGCCAGCGCCTTGAGTTGTTCTAGCTCGTAATCGCCTTCGAGTTTTCCCCCTACGATTACGACCTGTGCCTCTTCTTCCATCATAGCGGCGGCCCGCAGCAACAAATCTGGTCCCTTAAATGGATCGAGTCGCCCTACAAAGAGCAATACAGGCTGAGAGGGTGGTAGACCAAGTGTATTTCTTGCTTCTAGTTTGTTTTGCGGCACAAAAAGCCTGAGATCGACGCCGCATGGAATGACCTTTACCTGGCTTGAGGTAGCGCCACAATAGCGGATAAGCTGCATGCGCTCGTCGGCGGTTGCAGCAATGATGCGGTCAGCCTGTTTTATCAACTGCTGCTCCATCTCAAGGCGCAAAGCGGGTTCCTTCTCCTTTGGATTTGCCAACTGTTTCAGGCGTGCTAGCGTGTGAAACATGGTGACATGGGGAACTGCCCAGCGCTGTGCGAGCTGCATAGCGGCTACTCCAGAGAGCCAGTAGTGGCTGTGCAGGACATCATATTGTCTTACTTTGCTTCGTCTGAATGCTTCGATGTTATGGATAAATTCCGGCAGATGCTGGTAAAGCTCGTTCTTTTGGATGGGGGTTATTGGCCCAGCTTTTATATGAATAACGCGCACATTTGTGCTAAGCTGAACGATGCGAGGGCTGTTTTCATTTGTCCAACGGGTAAAGATATCGACGGTCGTTTGGCGATGACCTAGCTTACTTGCAAGTTCGCGCATATAAACATTCATGCCGCCAGCATCCTTTGTGCTCCCTGGGTTATCAAGCGGGGACGTGTGGACACTAAGCATGGCAACAGAATAACTCATAGCCAGTGTGCTCCTCTTCTATTGTTATGGACGTTCATTACAGATACGCGGCCAGCGCCCTTCGTTTGCTTCTTGCTTACGTATGAGCATCTGAAAACTCCTTTCTTTATCTGATCATTAGTTGGAACAAATGGAATGGCTTATCTATTTCAAGGGAGGTTGTTCTTTTCATATTGCCGCACTTCGTTAATAGCATCGTACATTTGACTGTGATCAACTCCATGCCCCTGTGACACCTTACGTAAACAGTCAATGCGCAGTTTGAGGGTAGGGGCAAATTGGTTTGCCGCTATTCCGGCCCATTTCGCCAGATCGTCTAGAATTGGCTGGTCGGCGTGCTCAAAGGTATCGTCAAACTCATTCCAGAGAGAAAGCGGAATAGGTATAATCTCATCAGGATGTTTGGGATCGGCGTCGGGCTGTAAAACATACGTGGTAAACCAGCGGCGACGCAGGGGATACACGTGACCCACCAGGCCAATATTGACAACCAGGCCTAAGCGGCGCACATCTTCTGCTCTGAGATGCAGGTCGTGATGATACAAGGAGATGACATCCTGAACAGTGTCTGCATGAACGCTTGTGGCGATATGATAACCTTGCGCTGGTAGCGTCAAATAGCGACGCGCTACTCTACCCCACATGTAGATTGGCAGATGGTCGCTTACTTCGTTACACAATGCATAGGTCGTGGCAGGGTTGATATCGGGTATGCGAGTAAAGGCAAAATTTTCATACATACCCGACATATAGGCCAGCGCCGTTCCTTCTGGGAGAAACTGGAGTAGAGCATTCAGTGTCGTGGTTTTGCCCACACCTGGCTGGGGATCGGTCGGCCCTGATACTGTCAGTGAGGTCCCATGTTCCAGCAATAACCAGATCAGTGCAACTGTTTCTACATCAACACTTTCCATGGCTATGATCTGTGCAATGGAGAGTTGTCGCCTGGATTCATAATGCCAATAAAAGCGTTCCATGGGATCTCGTGGATCAAACATACTAGCACTCCCTTCGACACGCAATCTATAGAATTTCGTTATCTTCTACTTTTTCTGTTCGTTGTTTTCGTTTAAGGAAGTATCTATCCTTATCTTTCTTTGCTTCTAATATTGCAGGTTTGAGCCATCCTGGGTGCGGGCTCCAGCCAACGGCAATGACCCGCGTGTGCTGGAGTTGCTCACTATCAATTTCGACGAGGCTTACAGAGGCATTATCAATGAAAAGTTTGCCTGCCTTGCCAGCCTCCAGACCTGTGTAATGTGCCACAAGCAATTTAACGACATCGGCATGAGCTACAAATACCGGGTAGGCCCCAATGGAATCCTTTGTGCGCCAGTGTTCAACTGCTTTCAGGGCTCGCTGCTGTACCTGGGGAAACGTCTCGATACCTTCAGGAGCAACTGATGGATCCTGGACGTACGCTTTCCAATCGGGATCGATTTTAGCAAGTTCGTCAAACTTTTGTCCCGCCCAGCGGCCAACATTGGTGTCCATCAAATGCGGCTCAAGCTCTATAGTAAGATCTCTCCCCTGATTGATAATTTCTGCGGTATCGCGTGCTCGTTCCAGTGGACTACTAATAATGGCACTGATCGGAATAAGAGCCAGGGCATTCGCGAGGCGCGCTGCTTGCTCTCTTCCTTTATCATTCAACCCAATCCCTGGTAATTGCCCGGGTAGTATATGATCAGCATTCCAGGTTGTCTGCCCATGTCGAATAAGAAGCAGGGTTTGTTTCATTCCAGTATGCGTGCTTTCCGTTATATGTAATTGCTGGAGCCAGAGTTGTATTCGCCAGCACCAGAAGCGCCTGCCCACGTACAAGCATATCCACAATACCTGTATCCAGCTATATCCATTGCTGATAAGTTTTTTCAGGTAACCTCTCATGAATATCAACAACGTCTTATGTCTTTCATTGACCTGAGACACGTTGCCCATGAGCCTTTCGTTCGTTTTTCAGGGTACATCCAAAAGTGCCCGACCTGACGACCTGACAATGTGCTTTTTATTGTATCAGGGGAAATGTAAGCGGTGCAAATGAAATCTTTCATCCACGAACCTTACGTCGTTTGAAAGTTTCGTCGACAGTACGGAGAGGGGATGATCGCTTCGTCGAAGCATCATCCCCTCTCCGTTCTCTTGATCTATTAGCAAGCGCAGGTCAAATCTAATTCGGCGTTTTGCATTTCTTCCTGGCTCGTGACTGGCTCATCTTCGCCTTCCTCATTCTGCTCTTCTAAGGCAGCCATGATAATGCGCTCAACATCCGCCAGGCTATTGATACGTACCAATTCATTGCGCACCCTTTTAGCGCCGCGAAAGTGGCCCAGGTACCAGCCCATGTGTTTGCGTAACTCGACAAAGTGGTCTTCCCCCTTGAGCTTCGCGTGGACGCGCGCATGTTCAAGGGCCATCAGCAGGCGCTCCTCGCGACTGGGTGCTGCCTCAGGTAAATCCTCCGGCGTTGGATTGATACCGTCCTTGAGCAGTTTTTTCAATTGCTCACGGTCGCGGAAGAGCCAGGGATTGCCAAAACTCGACCGGCCAATTAATACACCATGGACGCCCGAGGCACGAATGCGCTGCGCCGCCTGGTAGAGACTCTGTATGTCTCCGTTGCCAAAAATTAACGTATCGGTCTTGCGCACAATTTCAGCGGCAGCAGCAATCGCATCCCAATTAGCCTTACCCTTGTAGTGCTGAGCCAGCGTGCGCCCATGAATTGAGATAACATGTGGCTCTAATTCCAACAGCTCTCGCACCCAATCAGTTATCACGATTAAATCGTAGCCCAGGCGTGTCTTGACAGAAACTGGAATGAGACGGCGTTCAATCTCCGGTTTATCACCCCAGACACGCACCCGCTCTTCGTTCATTTTGCGAATGCGCTTGATACGCTCAGGATCCATTGCCAGGTCTTCCAGGGTCTGCCCGTTGGCCCAGTCGCGCACTCCTTGTTGTGCGGCGCGGATAATAGTCTTCGCGGTATCGGGTACGCGGATGAGGGCCGCGCCTCCTCCATGGTTGGCAATCGTTTTGGCCGGGCAGCCCATATTTACATCGAGGCCGTCAAAGCCCAGTTCACAGACGACATGTGCCGCTTTGTAAAAGTATTCTGGTTGGCAGCCAAATATCTGAGCTACCACGGGCCGTTCTGCAGGCGTGTAGAGAAAATCTCGATAGATGCGGTCACTCCCGCGCCAAAGCCCTTCGACGTTGGTAAACTCTGTCAGCACCACGTCCGGACGTCCATAGAGGCCGTGCATAGTGCGGCAGGGCGCGTCGGTTACGCCGTCCATCGGCGCTAGTCCGATTATTGGTTTTTGTAGGTTGTCCCAGAATGATGGATATTTCATAGCGCCTCTATGATACACTGCTTCGAGGGTAGCGGTCAATCCTGGTGGCTTGACTCGCGATAGTCGCGCTCTCCAGTTTGGGGGTTGTAGTATAGTTGCTCAAAGTCGAGACAACGATGGCATTGCCTCAACTCCTCGCGTTCAGCTACGCCTGTTGACGAACGAACTAGGCGGCAGGTTAGACTACGGCCAACCTTGGAACGTCTTCCATGCCTGATGCCTTTTCAGGAGAAGCCCCTTGATTTCTTTCCGGTTGTTGCAGGCCCGCAGTTCCGCATCATTCAGACGGCGCTCAATATTGAGCGCGGCGTTGCAATCAGCGTGCGCTTGATAGTCACAGACCCGACAGCAAAACGTTTGCTGGTTGGGCCGATTGGCTCGATCTGGATAATGGCACACGCTGCACTCCTGCGAGGTATAGGCGCTCTTGACCCTGATCGCGGCTACGCCTCGTTTGGCGGCATTCCAGGCGATCTGTTTGGGGATGTGCGCCAGGTTGGAGGCGTACAGATAGGCATTCATAGCACGGGCTTTGTGCTTCATCGTGGCGACTGAGAGGTGTTCATAAGCAAACTGTGCGCCCTCGTGCTCGGCAAAGCATTGATTGACCGCGCGGTTGATCTCTTGACGGACATGGCGGGTAAGACGCTGCCCCGACCGGCTACTGGTGGAGGGAAGCTTCTTGACCCCCTTCTTTTCCAGGCACTTGCGCAGCTTCGCCTTGCGGCGGCGCTTCTGCCGGTCGCGCTTCTGGCGCTCTCGCAGCTTGCCATGAAAGGTCCCGTAGTGCTTGCCGGTCGAGGTGGTCACGAAGTTGGCAATGCCCACATCCACGCCGACCACCGGGGCCGATGGCGCGGTCTGTACTGGGACGACCTGATCATAACTGAGGGTCAACCACCAGCCGTCCCCGCGCTTGTTGAGGGTGACGCTGGTGTTGATGGTCTTGCCTTTGAGCGTCTCGCGGTGATAGGCCGCCAGCTTGACGGGGAGCCGCAACTGTTGGCGGAATACGAGCGTGCTGATCGTGAGCCAGTAGTCAAAGGTCGAGTCCTGCGCGGGTTCGAGGACGACCACATTGGCGTTGGCCTGGATGCAGGTCTGCGAGAGCGTCGGGATGTGCCACTCGCGCCACACGGGTTCTTTGGCGTCTGCATCCAGGGTGCCTTCTGCCTCTTGCTCGTGGTAGTCCAGGAGGTCGTCGAGATAGCCCTGATACGCCTGGGCGCGGTTGGTGCGCCATGACTGCACGATGCCTGCCGCTTGTTGGATGGCGACCCGGTGCCAACGCTCAGAGAGCGGCGTAGCAAAGCATGTGGCGCGAAACTTATCGGGGTGCTCATCGGTACAAAACAGCGTCACGTACTGCTGGCAGAGCGGCAGGTAGACCTGAGCGAGGTCATCGAGCGCGGCAAGCTTGCCCGCATTGGCCGCTTCCAGCCGGATATGCGTGACGGCGAAGGTGTGCGTCTGCGGGTCGTATAGCCCGCTGTGGCGGTGCTGCCGCTGCTTCATCGTCTGTCTCCTTGAGAGGGATGCCAGGAGGCGCCCAGTAGCCCTTCTGGAACGCCCGACTGGTCCGTTCCCTGCTTGAAGGCCTCCTGGAGAGAGATCATCAGGCGGTAAGCCTCACCACTGTCCAGGCTCAGCATGTACTCTGCTCCAGAGAGTGCGTGTGCATCGGCCAGCACGTCGATACTCTGATCGCTCATGATGAACTATGGTGTATGCTTTCTTATCGATACCATCATATGCTTGCTTGCGGCACAATGCAAGCATATGATGGTATCGATAAGAAAATAAACTATGAAGAATGAAGCTTCAGTGAGATATAATAAGAGAGATGAGGTTAATTAACACTAAATCCGGTATGCTCGCTGCTTTAACGAAAGGGGTCCTTATTTTATGACAGAAACAGCAACTCACCGCCAGGTGCAAATGCCGCCGGCGACCGATCTATATAACATCGATCATCTGCTCTCAGAAGAAGAGCGTTTGGTGCGCGATACCGTACGTAAATTTGTTCGCGAGCGTGTATTACCCATCATCGGGGAGCATTTTGAAGCTGGCACCTTCCCGCGTGAACTCATTCCAGCTATCGCTGAACTTGGCTTGCTGGGCATGCATATCGATGGCTACGGTTGCGCGGGTTTGAGTGCTGTCTGCTATGGCCTGGCCTGTCAGGAGTTAGAGGCTGGCGATAGTGGTCTGCGCTCCTTTGTCTCTGTTCAGGGTTCGCTCACCATGTTCCCAATCTCTGCTTACGGTACCGAGGAACAGAAACAGCACTGGCTCCCGCGTATGGCTCGCGGCGAAGTAATCGGCTGTTTCGGTCTGACGGAACCAGATTCCGGCAGTGATCCTGGCAGTATGCGTACGACTGCTCGTCATGACGGGAATAGTTACGTCTTGAATGGCACGAAAATGTGGATCACCAACGGCGGCCTGGCAGATATGGCTATCGTCTGGGCACGAGCCGAGGACGGCATTCGAGGTTTTATCGTTGAGCGCGGTACTCCTGGTTTCACCACCAGCGATATCCATCACAAACTCTCATTGCGTGCTTCCATCACCTCTGAACTGCATTTTGAAGATTGCCGCGTCCCCGCCGAGAACATGTTGCCGAACATACGCGGCCTGCGCGGACCACTCTCTTGTCTCGATGAAGCGCGTTATGGAATTGCCTGGGGTGCGACTGGCGCCGCGAGAGCTTGTTTCGAGGTGGCTCTTGACTACGCTAAGACTCGCGTTCAGTTTAACCGCCCCATTGCCAGCTTCCAACTTGTGCAGCAAAAACTCGCTATCATGGCCACTGAATTGGTGAAGGCACAGCTCCTTGCTTTGCAGCTTGGACGCCTGAAAGATGAAGGTCTCCTGCATCCCGTTCAGATTTCTCTTGCCAAGCGCAACAATGTTCGTGAAGCACTCAAAACGGCCCGCGAGGCCCGCTCAGTCCTTGGCGCGAATGGTATCACTTTAGAGTACCCCATCAGCCGCCATTCCAACAACCTCGAGTCGGTCTATACGTATGAGGGCACTGACGATATTCACACGCTCATCCTCGGCCAGGCAATTACCGGCGAGAATGCGTTCTCTTGAGCGCCGCCTCAAAGACCGCAGGACAATAGAGTATTCAGTTGCTCGTAGAGCAGGACAGGAGCTGATGGACGAAGGAACACTTTCCCCGCGGGGTGTATCTGATGTCGCTAAAGTCCGGCAAAATGATGATACACCTGGTTTCTCGGGTGTAATGGCGTCTACTGATGACATGCACTTCATCGAGTTGCTTCGTCGTGGCGATGAGGCTGCTTTTATGTCGCTTATTGATCACTACCATGCCTCCATGTTGCGCCTGGCACAGGTCTTTGTCTCGACCAGGGCGGTGGCGGAAGAAGTGGTTCAAGAGGCATGGGTAGGTGTACTGCAAGGACTGCATCGTTTCGAAGGGCGTTCTTCACTCAAGACCTGGATTTTTCGGATTCTCACCAACTGTGCCAAAACGCGTGCCCAGCGTGAAGGTCGTAGTATCCCTTTCTCTGCGTTATCAGACTTCGATCCCGATCACCGCGAGCCTGCAGTAGACCCTGAGCGCTTCTTTGCAGCGGATCATCCTGATTCGCCGGATCGCTGGATCTCTCTCCCTAAAAACTGGGATGCAATGCCCGAGGATCGGCTTCTCTCACGAGAGACAAACGCACAAATCCAGCGGGCGATCGAGCTGTTGTCACCTGACCAGCGCGAGGTAATCACACTTCGTGATGTAGAAGGGTGGACCTCTGCGGAGGTATGTAACTTCCTGGCCATATCTGAGACTAATCAAAGAGTGCTTTTACATCGCGCTCGCTCACGAGTACGCCAGGCTCTTGAGCAGTATTTTGGTGAGGGGCAGGCATAATATGATGAAGAGAGCAAGGGAATTACTCAGTAGGTTGATGGCGCGTACTGTGAAGAGGAAGACGGAGCTTGAATTGACCACTTCTGACAACGAGCTTACCTGCCGTGATATTGTGGAACTCGTCACCGATTATCTTGAGCAAGCGCTTTTGCCGCAAACACGTGTACAGTTCGAGGAACATATCGCAGAATGTGAAGGCTGCACCAACTATGTTGAACAGGTACGAAAGACCATCGACATGTTGCATCGTCTGGCGGCAGAACCTGTCCTACCTGCGACGAAACAGGAGTTGCTCAAGGCATTTCGTAACCTCAAACAAGGTTGATGTACACAGTGCCAAAGTGAATGTACTCCCCCCATTTGCGGACAGAAGAAACTCCCTGGAACTCCAGGGAGTTTCTTCGTGGGTTTCTAACTACATGGTGGCTGTCCTGGCCCTAAATCATTGTTCTTGCCATAGCTGCTGATTCTCCAGTCACCATTGCTATCTTGTTGCACCGTCATCCGTAACGTGTAAGGTTTCGCGAGCTTACTGCGCGTAATGGAGTAGCTGAAACTATAGCTTTGTGCATTATTCTGCACAGCACTGTCTTGTACCTCGCTATAATTGGTCACTGCACCAAAGCAACGATCAATCGTCAGCGCCTGCTGCTTAAAATCGTCTGGAGCGAGCTGGATGGTGATTACTGCGTCAAGGTCGTTATACGCCTGGTCATAATTTTGATTGGAAATGGCCGCAAGAAAATCCGTGGCCGTTTTGGCTGGTCCTGCGCCAGCATTGGTCGCGGCGAAAAAATTCACTGCCGCATAGCCAATGCCGCATGCCAGAACACCACACACAACAAGGATGATCCCCCAGATGAGAAGCCGCCGTCTCCAATTTGTTTTACGAGGAACTTCACGTTGTGGACGGGCTACACGCGATGTCGCAGGAGGATGATCGATACGAGCCATGCCAGGTGGACGACGCGGAATAGCCCGTTGCCTTCCTGTTCCATTGAAGTCGACAGGATATTGCCCGGAAAAACCGTCTCTGGGTTCCTGGTCTCGGCGTCCCTGCATAGTATGCTCTCCTTGCAAAGAGATGGGTATCTATCTACTTGGTACGTATCATTCTCTAAACATCTAACATCACGATGCCAACCAGGTTCACGTGAGCACGTTCTAATTGCTCTTGTGCTTGTTTTGCCTGTAAACGGGTTGTATGACCTTTTCCAATGGTCAAAATTGTCTGCTCTACCAGTGCCCCTATCAGTGAGGCATCAGGTCCCGCTAATACTGGCGGACTATTGAAAATAACGACGCCAGTTGCGTTTTCTCTCTCTGACAGAAGAAGAGAAATTTGTCGAATAACTCGCTGTAGTTTCGTTGAGAGCAGTAATGTTGGGCCTTCGACTGCTGTCCCTGCGCTAAGCACGCGTAAACCAGCAACAAAGGTTTCTTTCAAATGTTCTTGAACCTTCTCAGTGGTGATCAATTCCTCTGCCTCTGTTAGCAGATCACTGAAACCGGCTCTCTTATCCAGGCCAAAGCGCTGCTCCAGGCTGGGTGTACGTAGGTCCGCATCGACTAAAATTGTTGGCATGCCACTTCGTGCGGCCACAATCGCCGTGTTAGCCGCGACGGCTGCTTGTGCCGCGTAATGGGCAGGTGGAGTGAGCAGCAGCGTGTGAATACGCTGTTCGTTGTTCCAATTGAAACGAATATTTGCATAGAATGTATAATAGGCTGCGCTGTATGCGGAACCTATGTCATAATCTGTGAGCAGTGCAACCTGCTCTTGTGAGCGAATACTCACGGAAAAGCTCCTCTTAACTAAACAAATCAATCTTCTCTATTACCGGTGATTATGAACGCTTGCGACCTACTGGTGGGGCGCGCGGCACCTCTCCATAAACTGGAAGCTGCAGGAGTCGCTGTGCGTCGTCTTTGTTACGGATTCGATCGTCAAGGTATTCGACAAGAAATGCCAGGGCAATACCAACCACAAGTGCCATTAGAAGCAGGATCACAAAAAACGTTTGCTTGCTGGCGGATGTACCTGGCACTCTCGCTGGGTCTGTCGCGGTGCTGATTACTCGTGCAGTCACAGCAGGCGTCGTAGTATCAATTGTTGTAGAACATGAGGCTTCTTTGGAAACCACATATCCCAGGTAGGTGCAGATATTGGCCGTGCTTACTTCGCCAACGGCGTTAGCGATTGCCCATGCCCCTGCCGGAGAACTCCAGGTGGCGCTGACCGTCACCAGGCTGTGAGCGCGAATGGAACTAAATGCCCCACCTATTGCACCTGGGTTCTGCCAATCACCAAGATCGGGATTGGCGCCAAAGCGTTGCTCAATTTGAGGCATATCTAATGCGATTTGGTGAGAAACCTCGCTATCAAATTCTTTCGAGGAGAGTATAGGGCCCGTGGCCATTGCATCGGCAAGCAATTCTGAGACCGTGATATTGTCAGCAGCCCCATAGGGAGATGCTCCTAATCCAATCTGTATCGTGACGTCTGAACTGTACTGGGTCAATGCGCCAGGAGTTTTGCGTAAATGATAATACTGATATCCGACGTACAGGGCCACCACACCTACAACCAATACCACTAGCCAGGCACGCCGCCAGATAATATTCCAATATGCCCGTAGTTCCACGGATATACCCTTTCTAACACTGTTTTTATTGAAAGCGCAGCAGAAAAATCTAATCTCTTCCTCTCACAATGGATAATCACTCATCTCCCCTCGTTTTTTGTTATTGTACCAGGTCGCTTGTAGGTGTACGCAGCTCCTTTGGTCTTTCTTCGCCCATTTTGGCTTCAATAAACTGGAGAATTCGACGATGAAAACGCGGCAAATCAAATTCAAGCGCGTGGTTACGAATAGTCTGAGGGTCATATGCACGTTCATCGAATGATGCCAGTGCTTCCGCAAGGCTTTCCACTGTTTGCTCTTTAAAAAACATCCCTGTAACACCATCAACCACTGATGCCAGTGCTCCACCAATGCCATAAGCGATCACCGGTCGACCAGATGCCTGCGCTTCTAATGGCGTGATGCCGAAATCTTCTTCGCCAGGGAACAGGAACGCTCTACAATGAGCGTAATAGTGCAGGACCTCCTCGTCAGAGATTCGGCCCATGAAACGGATTGTCGGACCCGCCATTTTTTTGAGTCGTTCCAGGTCACGCCCACTGCCAATAATGACCAGGGGTAGCTGTAACGCATTGCAGGCCTCTATCGCTACATCAATACGTTTGTACGGGATTAAGCGGCTAACGATAAGAAAGTAATCTTCCACTTGTACCGCCGGGTCAAAGCTAAAACGACGTGCCTCCACCGGTGGCGGAATCACGACCGCGTCACGGCGGTAATATTTCCGGATTCGTTCAGCCACTACCGGTGAATTAGCGATAAAATGATCGACGCGCATTGCGCTGGTCTGGTCCCAGGTGCGCAGCCCGGTGATCAAGAGAGGTAATATGCGACGGGCCATCTTACCCAATCGTTCTCGTTCAACGTATTCGTCGTAGTTCCAACACCAGCGCATAGGAGTATGACAATAGCAAATATGCATCGTTTCGGGTCTCGTAATTACTCCCTTGCCGAAGGCGCTGGAGCTACTCAGAACAAGGTCATAACCTCGTAAGTCCAGGCTCTCCATAGCAAATGGGTAAAAGGGTAAATATGGCTGGTGGTGTTTTGTGACCATTGGCAGCTTTTGCATGAAGGATGTACGTATATCCATCTTCTGAAATGCTGGGTCAACACGTTGTGGATCGTAAATAGATGTATATATGGGCGCGTCAGGAAAAATTTCGTGCAATGCCAAAACAACTCGCTCTGCACCGCCCATTTGATTGAGGTAGTCGTGAACTAACGCTACTTTCATTGCCTTAAAACGCTCCTCGATTGGTTAAGACCGCGGGAATAGTGCGGAAGAGAACAAGGAAGTACAGGCGCAACGACCAATTTTCGATGTAGTACAGGTCCATCAGCACCCCTTCGTCAAAGCTCAGATTGCTGCGACCTCGTACTTGCCATAATCCGGTCATGCCAGGCTTGATTGCCAGGCGGCCTTTTTGCCACTCCTCATATTGGGCCACTTCACCGGGTAACGGCGGGCGCGGCCCAACCAGGCTCATCTCTCCCCTCAATACGTTGATGATTTGTGGGAACTCATCTAAGCTGGTGCGGCGCAAGAATTTCCCCACCGGTGTTATACGCGGATCATCCCTCAACTTGAAGAGTGGTCCCTGAGCTTCATTCTTTACCCAAAGTGATGCCAGGAACTGATCTGCATTCTTATACATAGATCTGAACTTATATACTTTGAATGGGCGTCCATCTAAACCAATTCGTGTTTGCTTATAAACGATCTCTCCGGGTGAGTTGAGGCGAATTGCTAACGCGATACATAACCAGAGTGGTGATCCCAGCACCAGAAGGAGCAGAGATACCGAAATATCAACAAAGCCTGTAATGATGCGCTGTAAAGTGTTAAGCGAGACCTGCTTGATACTGATCAGCGGGATACCTTCGACGGCCTCCATGTCGATGCGCGAAAGGCTTACTTCATATAAATCAGGTACAAGTTTGAATGAAGCCCCCAGCTTTTCACACAGGCGGACGCTTTTGATAGACTGGTGGTGCATAGTCGAGGGAAGGGCAATAATCACTTCATCTATTTGCATGGAGCGGATCACCATTCCCAGGTCTTCTAACGTACCGAGCATCTTAAAACGTCCAAAGTCACTAGGTGGTTCGCTCGTATCATTTAAAAAGCCAACGATGTGAAAGCCAAGATTGGGACTGGCCGCTATGTGTTGCATTATCATCTTACCGAGTCGCCCCGAGCCAACAACCAGCAGCCGTGTTTCACCCAGGCCATGTCGGTAGAGCAATCCCATTGCTGCCGAAACAATCAGGCGCCAGAGCGATAGCACAATAATGACCATTACCCAGACAAACGGTACAAGTAAGCGAGAACTTGAAGGTGGCTGGAAAATGAAGAAATAGGTTATCAGAAATACCAGTCCAAGAGTAGCCGAGCTGGCGATTGTCCACACCTGGCGGAACCAGCTTCCGGTCAGGCGGATTTTGTACAGCCCACGAATTGTAAAAATAGCAATCAAGCCAATGACAATACTGATTTCAAGCCCCACAAAATTATTGAGTGGCGTATAAGAGTCTGCACTATGAGCCAGGGAACTCTCAATATTGTGGCGAAGAAATACCAGTAAATGACTCTTAAAAAGAACATAATAGCGCATAAAGTATGCTAGTCCGAACGAGGCGCCTATCAATGTGGCATCAAGCAGCACCATGGCGACAACCTCGAAGATGTGCCATTGACGACGATGTGAACGCCTGCTGGAGATAGCTTTCATTATAGGGCCAGTTGCTCCTACTCTCATATCTAGGGCTCCTGTCCTATCTGTGTCTGGACTCAGATTGGTCGTTTCAGAAAGTTTACTGCTGTTCACGATTTGCGTTCTATCCTACATCCTACACTAACGAACAAACAAATCACGTTGGGAACGTCTTTGTGTGGTGCTATGTGCCGTTGCTGCTTGTTCATACACCTGGATAGTCTGCTCGACCATCCTTTGCGCTGCGAAGCGCTGGGTTACTACTGGTGCCATTGTACTACACTTCTGCCGAAATGTCTGGTCTGTCAAAGCTGTATGTATTGCTGCAACCAAGGCCTCCACACTCTGTGGGTCAATACATAGTGCTATGCCAGCTCCTGCTTCAGGTAAACTAGATACATTCGAAGTGATGACTGGAACTCCGCATGCCAGCGCCTCCGCGACTGGTATCCCGAAACCTTCGTAAAGCGATGGAAACACAAAAGCCGAGGCGGCGCTATACCATAGAGCCAGCTCGGAATCCGCTACGAATCCGGCAAATAGAACCTCCGATGAGAGACCCAGTTGTTCTACGCGCTCAAATATTGCGTCATAAAGCCAGCCTTTGCCTCCTGCTAACACGAGTTTTTCATGTATTGCATAGGCTTTGCGTAACTGAGCATAAGCTTCAATGAGCGTAGTGATATTCTTGCGTGGTTCCAATGTACCGAGGTAGAGAAGGTATCCGTCTGCCAAACCTTGTTTCTCTCGAAAGATTTGTAGCTCTTCATCCTTATAGGCACTGGAGAAGCGTGCATCAATGCAAGGGTATACCGTCTTTACTCGTTCACTGGGAACTCCGATAAGATCGACAGCGTCCTTTTTTGTACTCTCAGAAACAGCGATAACCATTGATGCCTGACGTATACTACGAACAGTAAACATTTGATGATAGAGGCGCTTTGATCGCGTGAAAACGTTTGGAAAGCGCAAAAATGCCAGATCATGCAGGGTAACCACCCCCGCACAGCATTGCGGTAACAATACCGGTAATACATTGACTGGAGAGTGCAAGACATCGATATGTTTTTGTCGAATGAGTGATGGCAGTGTCAGTTGTTCCCAGGCAACTCTTGCTGCTGGTTGGGACTCAGACCATGTCGCAGGTACATAGGTAATGTGTGCATGTTGGGCCGAAAGTTTTTCGACGATCTCCTGCCCATTGACAAAAACAGTATATTCATGCTTCCCAGGTTGCTTAGCTAGCTCATTCAGCAGATAGCGTATGTAACGACTGACCCCACCATTGCGATAATTCTGGCTGAAGGATAGCAATTGAGCATTGATACCGATATGCATACCAACAGTCTCCTCATGGCTGTATAACGTCCTTGTGATTGGCGAGGTAACAATCATGGGCCTATTGACTTCTACTCCAGGCCAGGGAGTTATCCTGGAAGAGCGGGTAAATCTCACCTCGCTGATAGAGTGTACTTAATGCCGATTGTACGGTAGTATTATAAAGAACATATTGTGGCAGTGCCTGAATTTGTACCCCCTGAGCATCGGCTACTATCTTCAGTACCTCTCCCGCTGTTCGGGCCTTTCCGTCATCGAGTGCTTCCCGTATACCTTCCAGTATGCTTTCCAGACGCTCGATAGTATACTCGATAGCCGCATTGGCCTTCTCTGTTGCTGTGTAAATCTCGCCGTGTCCTGCAACCACATACTTAAACGTTTCAATTTGCGTTTTCAGTTTAGTGAGGGTACTAAGTCCTATCTGTATATCTGTATAGAATGGAATACGATGTTTGTCGAGAATCTCCGGTGTAAAAAATGCGTCGCCCACAAAGAATGTATCACCAAATGCAACACCAACCTGCTCAATGCTGTGTCCTGGTAGGGGGATGACCCGCAATGGAATGTGATCTACAGTCTGTTCATTCCCTTCAAGCACAGTATCTACCAGGCATGGTTTGGCTAACAAGAATTTGTGCTGTAACTCGCGTGGAGGAGTGGCTCCGCTGAAGAGGTAGAGTGGCTCTAAAATCGGTCCAGACATAACGGCTGCCTCTACACGGCTTGCATAGACCTTTAGTCCTGTCTGTCGCACAAGATACTGCGCTCCTCCGAAGTGGTCAGCATGGGCGTGAGTGACCAGTAATGCGCTGGGAGCCAGGCCCAACTTTTTTACCTGGTTCAGGATATCGCGGCCTACGTCCTTGTCCATACCACTATCTATAATAAGGCAGCGATCTCCATAGGCAATCACTCCTATGTTAGCCCCACCCTGGATAACCCATGTGTGTTCACCGAACTGCGTCAGTTGCATATCTAGCCTCTTTTACAATATTCTCATTGTGACTCTCCGTAATGTTATAGTTCTAGTACCCCATACATACCACGCATCTTGCGTGCATAGGGTTGGGAGAGTATACTCACCTTTATTAGCACTCGCAAGAGCGTGAATAAAAGCGCATAAATGAGAAGATGCATTGCGTTTTTCTTTTTGTCGGTGTATTATAGCCTAAAGTTTCAGTAATTGCCTAGAGTGTGTGTCGCCCAAATAATAAGCTATTAACTACGGGAGAAAAGTGCGTTGGCCACTAAACAACTCCGCCTCGAAGTTGCACAGCTAACAGACGTTGGTCGCAAACGTGAACACAATGAAGATAATATGGCCTATGTCATCCCAAAAGATCCGCAGGTGATGGCAAAAAAGGGCGCCTTGTTTATTGTGGCGGATGGTATGGGTGGACATGCGGCTGGTGAGGTTGCGAGTGAAATAGCTGTAGATACTGTTAGTAACGTGTACTATCAGGACGATAGCGATGATATTGCCTTCTCATTACTCCATGCGATCAAACATGCTAACGCCTTGATACATCAGCGTGCTGCGGAAAACATGTTGCGCAGTGGCATGGGTACGACCTGCGTTGCCGCCGTTCTACGTGGCAACATGGCGTACATTGCCAACGTTGGTGACAGCCGCGCGTATATTGTGCGCGACGGAAAGGTTAAGCAGGTCTCACAGGATCACTCCTGGGTAGCTGAACAGGTAAGAGCTGGTCTATTGACCGAAGATCAAGCCCGTACCCATGCACAGCGAAACGTAATAACGCGCTGTTTGGGTACGCAGGCCGATGTTGAGATCGATGTCTTCCCTGAACAGATAGAAGAAAAAGATGCGCTCGTACTCTGTTCAGATGGTCTCTCAGGCCTGGTGAGCGACGATGAGATACGCAGGATTGTTAACCAATCTGGTCCTCAAGATAGTGTGTATCATCTTGTACAACGCGCCAATGAGAATGGTGGACCTGATAATATCACTGCTATCGTTGTATCTGTAAAGCAGGTTGGCTGGGAACCTCCTAATGTCCGCCGCCCAGTACCAGTGGGAGGACGTGAATTGGGCGAAGATCCGGCGTTACTTGGATTGACTGCTGGCTCACCTGCTCCTGCAGCAATGATAGGTGATGGTCGGATTACAAGTAGCCCTCTACATTTCAGTAGTGGCCCCCTGGCACTTGATAGCATAGATACCGCGCCCCAACCTGTTTTCAATGCTCAGAGACGGAGCCGCAGCCGTCTTTTGTATCCTCTATTGGCCTTACTTATCGTGGTAGTACTGGCTACTGTTGGTGGAGGGATGTACTTCTATTCGCAGATGACAATTGGCACGAATGTAGCACAACATGTGCACGATGCTAGCATTGCCATTGACAAAGCTAACCAGGAAGTTTCTACCAACCCTACTGCAGCTCTCCATGAGCTTGCAAGTACTCAGAGCACCCTGCAGACTCTGCTTCAGAATAACTCGTTAACCGACACGCAGCGCAAGTCAATCGTTAGTCTACTTGAGGCTGACCTGACACGTAGCGTTCAAGCAGCTATTGTGAGCTATAACAAGCAATCCGCGATCACGCTCCTTTGCTCCTCCAACGCCAATGCAAATGCCATCAACGATGGTACAATCGGCACTGAGGCAAAAACCATTGCCCAGGTGATGGGGAAGGTCAATGGGCAAAATATACCTATGTTGTATGCTCTGGGCGTGGATAATAAATTATACCAGGTGAACAACAACAGCTTGCTTCTCGTTCCCTTGCCTGTTACTGCCGAAACCAAAGTGCTGGCTATTGCCAGCACTGGATCCGAACTGGTCTTACTGACAGCACTACCCAATAAGGCTGGTGCTCCAGGGCCCACCACTACCTATACACTCAACCTTCTTTCACCGGAGCAGGCAAAACCTGAGCATCCTGTTTTTGATACCAGTGCTCAGATTGACCCGCAACTGATTCAAGCTGGCCAGATTCCTATGCTCATCGCCGCTTCTGGTTCAGATGTCTACGTGGTTTTCGGCTCGAACACAGCACAAACGGAAACGCATATCATGGATTTCTCTCCGAAGGCAGGCAAGCCACTCGCACAAACAACACAAAGTACCTTCTCTTCCTCAGATACCATTATGAGCGTCGCCGCTTTCCCTAATCACGAGCTGTTCTTTCTGCACGCGGGTGGTTCGGTGCAAAGCCTGCAACTCATGGCTGGGTCGCAAAATGCATCTGAAACCAGCGTTTTGGTCACTAATCCCATAGCGCAACCTCTTCCGGTGAATGCAAAGTTTCAATCGCAAACTCCTGTGCCGACTGTTATCCTGGGAGGGACAAAGTCATTGGATATCCCTGGTACTGTCTCGTCAAGTGCTCTCGCCGTCAGTTCTGTCAATGGTGAACCCCACCTCTATATCATGGATGCCGCTTTTCACCGCGTTCTCGATTTGATGCCGATGGGCGCAGGAAGTACCCAGACACCGACTACTAGCGTCAAATCGACGCCGACGAACACCGGTGGTGGCGTTGCCACCACCAATTCAGCAGTAACGCTTCAATTGGTGCAGCAATATGTTTCTTTCTCCCTGCTTAACCAGCCCAGGAGTTTGGCGGTTGATACGCAAGGCGCACAAATCGATGTCATATCACAGAATGATGCGTCCATGCTTGCGCTCGTCTCTTTCCATACCAATCCTCAAAATAGTTGTGCGTAGCATGTGGTGGGCAGTGTTTCAAATCTGGAATTTTTTCATTCATCCTCAACGTAGTAAGGAGTATTACAATCGTGGCTTTTCCAGTACATTATCGTACCAATACCTGCGGTGATTTAAATAAAGATGCTATAGGACAGCAGGTCACCCTTGCCGGTTGGGTGAATCGTCGCCGAGATCATGGAGGTCTTGTCTTCCTCGATATTCGCGACCGCTATGGCCTGACACAGGTAATCTGTGATCCAGAACGCTCAGCAGAGGCCCATCGCATTGCTTCAGAGCTTCGTTCAGAGTATGTGGTACAAATCAGGGGCACCGTTGTGCCTCGCCTGGCGGGAACAGAGAACCCAAACCTCTCGACCGGAGATATTGAGGTAGCCGCTGAGCATATTGAAATATTAAATCCTTCTCGTACGACTCCATTCCCTATTACCGATACTATTCAGGTTGACGAATCCCTGCGCCTCAAGTATCGCTACCTCGACTTGCGCCGTCCGACCATGCGCGAGAATATGGTGCTCCGTCATCGCGTGGTCAAAGTTATGCGTGATTACCTGGATGAGCGTGGTTTCCTGGAGATTGAGACCCCTATTTTAATGAAGAGTACTCCGGAGGGAGCGCGAGACTATCTTGTACCCAGTCGGCTCTATGCCGGTGAGTTTTATGCTTTGCCCCAGTCGCCTCAACAGCTCAAGCAGTTACTCATGATGGCCGGTTTAGACCGCTACTTCCAGATCGCCCGTTGTTTCCGTGATGAAGATCAACGCTCGGACCGCCAGCCAGAATTTACACAGCTTGACGTCGAAATGGCCTTTGTCGCTGAGGAAGACGTCATGTCCTTAATTGAAGGACTGTTGATCTTTTTGATCGAAAAGACCACTCAGAAACGCATTAAGCACATCCCTTTCCCGCACCTCAGTTTCACAGATGTGATGGACCGCTATGGAACAGATCATCCTGATCTCCGTTTTGACTTGCCACTGGTTGAGATTTCAGATCTCGCACAGGCGGGAACTTTTGGTGTATTCCAGAATGCCCTGGCAGCTAATGGCATGGTTAAGGGTATTCGCGTTCCGGGAGCTGGCGGTTACAGCCGCAAAGAAATAGAAGAACTCACGGAATTCGCTCGCATGTTGGGTGCAAAAGGGCTTGTTTCCCTGGCAATCAGTGCTACTGGCGAGGTGAAATCCCCCTTAACGAAATTCATGTCTCATGACGATGTGCAGGCGATTATTGACCGTCTCCAGGGAGAATCTGGAGACCTGCTGCTCTTTGTCGCGGATAGCCCCAAAGTTTGTAACGATGTTCTCTATCGTTTGCGAGTAAAACTGGCCGAACGCCTGAATCTCATTGATCCCAATGAGATGGCCCTCGGTTGGGTCGTCGATTTCCCCCTCCTCCATTTCGACGAAGAAGGGCAGCGCTTTGAGGCCGAGCATAACCCATTCTCCGGTATGGATGAAGCCCATATTGATCGGCTCGACACAGACCCTCTGCACATCCGGGCGAAGCAATACGACATCATCTGTAATGGATACGAAATAGGTGGTGGAAGTGTCCGTATCAACGTCGCGGAAATTCAACACAAAGTCTTTTCTCTGATGAAGCTGAATGATGAACAGATAAGAGAGCAATTTGGGCATATGCTCGAAGCCTTCGAGTACGGTGCTCCTCCCCACGGCGGTATTGCCCTCGGCGTTGATCGCCTGGTAATGTTGCTGGCAGACGAGGACAATATCCGCGAAGTTATTGCCTTCCCCAAAACGCAGAGCGCTGTGGATCTCTTATTGGGCGCTCCATCACCAGTCGACGAAAAACAGCTACAAGAGTTGCACTTGCGCCTAAGAACCGAAGAAAAACGGTAAATGCCGATTTTTCAGTAGACTATTGCTATTGACATGAACTCTACCGGGTGCTATAATCCACGCCATAGAGCAACACAATAAAGCTCATGATCCCGTAGCTCAGTGGATAGAGCGACAGTTTGCGGAACTGTAGGTCGTAGGTTCAAATCCTATCGGGATCGCCAGGAAGAACTATTAGACGTCCAGTCTCCTACTAGAGAAGGGCGTCGTTTTTTATTCCCTACAGTATAATTCTACTCTTTCATCAACGTCTTCTGTCAAGGCAGAGTCCTAAATGCTATAATCTCATTCATGAGAAACCAACAAAAAGAAGCTGCCAAGTCCAACTATATTGGCATAGATATAGGCGGTACCAATACTCGTCTGGGCCTTTTCCAATCCCTGGACTCGGCAGACTTCACAAATCTGACAAAGTTTCCAACATATCAGAACTACGAACAACAACTCCAGGGCATAATAGCAGCCATTCAAAGCTCTAACCTGGTGAACCTGGCAGGCATTGGTGTCTCCATCGCCGGGCGCATTGCCAGAGATGGATGCTCGGTCATTGTTGCTCCCAATCTACCGGATTATATTGCTAAACCATTTGTCCAGCATTTATCAGACCGGTTTGGCTGCCCCACGCGGCTTGCCCATGACCCAGTTTGTGGGCTGCTCGCCGAAAAAAAATTTGGCTTTATCCATAATTTTGATAGGTGTGCCTATGTAACCGTCTCTACCGGCACCGGCGCAGCCATACAACTCTCTAAAGACGCAATTACCCTCACCTCTTCAATTGAGATAGGACACCAAATTCTAGACGGCAACCCAAGAGTCTGTTTATGTGGCCAGGTGGGATGCCTTGAAACCTACACAGGTGGTAAACAAATAGCGCTGCGTTACAGGCGTTCGACCGCTGAGATTACTGAGGCTTCATTTTGGCAGGATTTCTGCACAAAACTGTCCCTTGGGCTTGTCAATTTGGCCATGCTCACCAGGGTCGATGCAGTTGCCATAAGTGGAGCAATTATTCTGAACAATCCTCCCCTCTTAAGGCTCTTGCAGCAGCAAGTCAATGCGATGATAGTTGGAAGCGCCTTAGAGGTCGGCCTGGCGGTGTTAGGCGAAAACGCCCCTCTCATAGGGGCCGCCTTGCTTTTAGAGGTACCTGAAAACACGATTTTGCACTAATATTACCATTACCTCTTGACCCATTTTGACATACTCCCTATACTAAAGCCTGACCAGGTCATTGTTGTCGGTTATTAAAAAACATCGCTAGATACACATTATTGTATTGAGCAGAAACTCCCTCTCTTATCTTGAAGAGGGTCAAGTACCCTCGCCTGAAGGCAGGGGGCTTGTGAGTGGGGTGGCTTCTGCCCGTCTCTCACAAGCCCTGGACTTGACCAGTCCCAGCCAGGGAACTTCCTAGAATGCCCCTTGGGGCGGGAAGAACTATCGGGCTACGTTAGGAGCGAAATAGGTACGTCAGAATGCGAGGCCAGTTCTGACCTCTACGGTTGATGGTTAAACAGGGAAACGGGGTCTACCCAGTGCTGTCAATGTCAAACCGCTCTATAACCTCGACGAGGCCACCATTACTTTGTGCGGGAAAGGGTGCCAGCCATCTCTGGCAAAGAAGACGGGACCGCACTTCTCGCCTTCCCCCGCAAGGGGATACACGCCAAAGAATGCTCGCCTGCGGGCGTCTTTGTTTCTCCCCCGCATGAATGACGGGGGCATCCGCAAAGGAGTGATGGTGAAAAGCATTGTACGTTGGAGGCCGATGGCTTTATTTGCCATCGCATTACTCGGCCTGGCTTTGCGGCTCTACGGTTTGAACTGGGATCAGGGGAACAGTTTTCACCCTGACGAACGCCAAATTCTCTTTCATGTTACCGCCCTCTCGTGGCCAAACAGCCTGGCGCAATTCCTCGATCCGGTAAATTCACCGCTCAATCCACACTTTTTTGCCTATGGTTCCTTTCCACTCTACCTTTTAGCCACTGCAGGTAACATTCTGGCCCATTTCAACCCCAATGTAACAACCCTGGCCAACCTCACGTTGGTTGGGCGTGTATTCTCGGCTATTTTTGATTGTGGCACAATCCTTTTGGCGGCCTGGCTTGCATTATTGCTGGCTGACGATACAACCCCACACCGACGCTATGCCTGGTCCCTGGCTCTCTTATCAGCTATATTAGTTGCATTCACCCCTTTGCAATTACAACTATCCCACTTCTACGCCGTCGATACATTGCTCCTCTTCTTCATCACGCTCACTGTTCTTGCCTGTGTAGCACTGGCGAAGACGGATGCGCCTATACGCTGGTCTCTCGTTGCTGGCCTGGGCTATGGTCTCGCCCTGGCCACCAAATTCAGCGCTGCTCCGTTAATTGTCCCCATTATGGTCGCATTACTGCTGCGCTGGAATAAGCATGGCCTCAGCTCCGCTTTATTTTCGTTGCTCTTGATACTATGCGTCACTGCAGCGATATTTCTCATAACCATGCCCTATGCACTACTTGATTGGCGGAACTTTGTCCAACAACTGAGCGTCCAGGGCGATTTAGCGCGCGGTTACTTAGATCTGCCTTATGTGCGCCAGTTTGCTGGTACAATACCGTATCTCTACGAGGCTCAGAATATGCTTTTCTGGGGCATGGGGGTAACACTCGGCCTGGCAGCATTCGCTGGTCTGCTCTGGCTCTGTTGGCACGTCTGGCAGCGCAATGCTCATCTCTGGCTGATAATACTGTCCTGGGTGCTGGTCTATGGAGCCATTACCGGCGATTTCTTTGTCAAATTCATGCGCTACATGCTGCCCATCTATCCCTTCTTGACCCTGATGGCTGCTGCTCTATTGCTTTCGTTTCTCCCCCGTGATCAGGCAGCAAGTCAATCCCTACAACGCAAAGCCTTGACCTACCTTCCTGTTTTTGCCATTGCGCTTGTCCTGCTTGGCACGATGTTTCAAGGATTGGCGTTGTTAAATGTTTATAGCCAGCCAAATACGCGCATCCAGGCCTCGCAGTGGATCTATAACCATGTGAAGCCAGGGAGCGTGCTCACCTATGAACAATGGGACGATCCTCTTCCGGTTGCTGTTGGTAATCAGACTCCTGCTATATATCAACAGGCCACCTATACCGATGCCAATGGGCAACAACTAACCGGATTGGATCTCTATGGGGACGACACCACCGATAAAGCGCGACAACTGGCCAATCTCTTGCCAACCATTAACGTGATCACTATGGCGACCGATCGCCTGGATAAATCTATACCGCGCCTGCCATTCCGTTATCCGCTGACAATCCATTACTATCAGTTACTCTTTAGCGGCCAACTTGGCTTTCATCTTGCCGTACAATTCGAGAACCGCCCAAACTTGTTAGGACTGACGCTTGATGATAGCAATGCTGATGAGAGCTATTCCGTTTTCGATCATCCGACAGCGCGAATTTTTGTCCGCGACGACCCATATCCCTATACCTCTGCTCAGCTTTTTCAAAAACTGCTCAATGGTGTGCAATTGCCCCCGCTCGGTGCGAATCTCTCCGGCATACAACATTCCCAATGTTTTTTGTCACGATGGGAGGGGAGCGTATGTCGAGCGGAACGTAGTGGAGCTTCCCTTTGCGACATAGCGATGCGGGAGGGATATAAGGAAGATAGTACCTGAATGGTATAATAATAGGGACTTTTATAAGCGCCAATACGTTTATATCAGGTGGGGAGTGCCATACGTAAATTCGTCATCTTATCAACGTGTTTTATAATGGTGTCTAAAATGACTTTTAGAGAGAATCAATGGCCGAACTATTTCAAATGTGGGCTCTGGTCGAAGTGCTTGGCTTCGTATGTTTGCCGCTCACTGTCACAGTTTTTCATAATGTGCCGGATCGAGGATGGGCCTTCAGTAAAGCGATTGGTGTAGCTGTCTTAGCCTTTTTTGTCTGGCTGTTATTGATGTGCTTTCATGCTCTTCTGTTCAGCCAGTATCTGGTGGCCGGCGTTTTTCTTATCTTACTTGCCTTCAATATCGTTGGCTTTTTACATGCGCGTCATACTATTGTAAAAGTGGTCCGCGTCAACTTCACCTACATTATCATCAGCGAAGCAGTTTTCGCTGGCATGATGTTCCTACTTGGCTGGATTCGCTCATACGTCCCCGATATTCGCTCCTTTGAAATGTTTATGGATGAGGGCTTCATTGCTGCTATCATGCGTAGTCCTCATTTCCCGCCTAATGATATGTGGCTCTCTGGCTACCCTATCAACTACTATTATTATGCTCACTTTACCGTTGGGGTCCTGGCGAAACTGCTTGGTCAGAGTCCATCGATTGCCTTTAACACAGGTATCTCTACCTTCTATGGTTTGACGGCGGTGAATCTGTTTGGGGTTACCTGCAATATTGTATCCTGGGCGCAACATCAACGTAAAACTGCTCGCTTGAGCGGTGGGGAGGGGAACGAGGGGAGCGCTGAAGGACAACGCCCCGATACAAGTTTCCCATCGCTCACCCGAGCTGTTCCCTACGGTTTTTTGACGATGCTGATGGGCCTGGTACTTGGGAACCTGGCGGCAGCGCAACAATGGTGGGAGCAACACGACGATTGGACGCAGTTTAATTGGTTTGAACCATCGCGTGTTGTAGACAGAACGATCAACGAATTTCCTGCCTTCAGCTTCTTGCTTTCCTGCTTTCATGCTCACGTATTAGCTCTCGCCTTTACTATTCTAGCGATAGCGCTCGCGTTCAACCTGTTCCTGGAGCACCAGGGTAAAGGCCTTCTGGTCTTTGGACACGGTTGGCGTCTGCCAATCACTATGGGCACAACCGCTTTGATCCTGGGTGGTCTCTTCACTATGAATGGCTGGGATTTTCCAACCTATGTTGGCCTGACCGTGGTGTGTATCGTCTTGCAGCAATGGCTTGTCTACCGTTCCCGCGTGGGAGGGGAAGAAGGGGGAGGAGGGATCCGTCTGGAACTGCTATTGGATATATTTACTGCCTCTGTGGGACTGATTGCACTCTCGTTTATCCTGTTTGTTCCATTCTATCTCAACTTCATTTCTCCATCGGAGGGGCTTGGTTTTGTTGGACCTGCTGATCGTTCTCAGCTCTCAAGCGAAATATTAATCTACGGAGTGTTTGCGTTTGTCTTCCTCTCACTACTGCTTACCAGGGTCTTCAAACACCCGTTTTTTGCCCGCAGCACCAATCCAGATGCTGAAATATCATCATCTCCTGCAACTGCACGTGCTACCTGGCTCAACAGAGGTGTCGTGAGCGTGCTGCTTGTGTTAGTGGCCGCTGTGATTACCTTCTTCCTGTTGCATAATAGTACAACTTTTGTGCTGACGGCCAGCATCGCCGCTCTCGGTGCTATAGCTCTGCTATATAGCTTGCGAGATCGCTCACAGGCATTTATCCTTTTGTTGGGTAGCCTGGCATTCACCCTTGTAGCAGCATGCGAAGTGATTTTCTTGAAAGATGTCTTTGCGGGTGGCGAATTTCTCCGTATGAATACTGTTTTTAAGTTTTATTTCCAGGCATGGGCACTCCTCTCTGTCACCTCAGGCGCGGGGCTTTACTTCATTCTGGAGAGTTTTCGCCCGAAGGCAACCCTGGCGAGCGATCAGTTCTGGCTACAACGTAGTGTACGGTGGCTCTGGCTTGTTGGTCTGCTCCTGTTGTTGCTGGCTAGTTCAGTCTACCCTCTGGTGGGCACCTATGCACGAACCAACCACTACATGCAACGCACCAACAGCCTGGATGGTATAAACTATTTACAAAACTGTAAAGTTCCAGATTGTGATTATGATACTTCTGGAGATTATGCTGCAATTCGTTGGCTCAACAGCAATGTGAGTGGTGATCCCGTAATTGTAGAGGCTGTGGGGGATGACTATTCGAGTTACGCCCGGATTTCTGCTTTTACTGGCCTGCCTACTCCTATGGGTTGGATCGGACACGAGTATCAGTGGCGGGTAAATTGGCTCAATAACGGCCTCAACGCAGTTGATTTCGATAGTCGAAAGAGTGATGTTGACACCATCTATACAGACCCACATCCCGCTGTGGTTATGAGCTTGCTTGCTCGTTACCACGTTCAATATCTGTACGTTGGGCTATTAGAGCAAATGGAATATCCCACCGCAAACTTGCATCGTTTTAGCGCGTTTTTACATGTTGTCTATTCTGCTCATGGCGTGACAATATACCAGGTCAAGTAAAACCGGCCAGCGTCCCCTTGCGGGCGCTCAAGGAGGAGTTCATTGAAGAGTTATGAAACTGAGCCGCAGGAAAAAGTAGACTCCACTGTGGGAGGGGAGCGTTTGTACGAACCTTCTTCTCAAATTCCAGAGCACAAGCCTTCTTTTCGAGAAGGCCTTCTGAACTGGGCACCTTTCTGGGGTGTCATCCTACTTGGTGCAATCTTGCGCTTCTGGGGATTGGGAGATAAACCGCTCCACCATGATGAGAGCCTTCACGCCTATTTCTCTTTGCAACTGTTGCATAACATGGAATCGTGGTTGAGCTGCTTCAATCCTAACGTTTCCTGCTATCATTATGATCCACTGCTGCACGGCCCTTTCCAATTCCATTTCATAGCGCTCGTCTACAAAATTTCCCAACTGGTGGGCGCTCCAGATAATGGCGTCAATACCACCACTGTACGTATATTGGCCGCCACTTTAGGAACACTCATCATAGGTCTACCCTATTTCTTGCGCGATTATCTCGGCAAGTGGGGCGCGCTGCTCGCCTGTTTCCTCCTCGCTGTCTCGCCGGGCATGGTCTACTTCTCTCGCTTTGCCCGCGAAGATATCTACATGGCTTGCTTCACGCTCTTACTGGTTGTCTCTGTGGCACGCTATATCCGTGACCGCAAGATACGCTGGCTTCTTCTCGCTGCCCTGGCTTTTTCGTTATCCTATGCGACCAAAGAAGCGACATTTTTAACAATAGCTGTTTTTGGGAGCTTCCTCGGCGCTCTCATAGCCTGGGAAATCGGGGTCAAATTGCCGTTACGCTCAAAGCTCAATCCTGAGACTGCTCCCTGGTATCTTCCGCGTACAGCTGCTCCAATCGCCCTTTTGCTCTACGTTGTCGTTCTCGGAGCGGTGGCAAAGTTTTTCTTTGGCTGGCTAAAGGCCCTTTCGATCTATGTTACCGATCCAAAAAATACTCCTGCCGCCGACCTCTACGTTCAGGGCTTGAAAGACAGAACCGTGGAGATCGTCCCCTGGCTCGGTATCCTTCTTGGCTGCTATGTTCTCTTTATCCTTGGCCGCGAAATGTTCGGCCATTATCATCCAGCAGGACGCCGAGGCCTGGCAGCGAAGGTTGACCCACAGCGGCAGCCTGTCTTAGATACCATTTTGACAATGCCCTGGACGCACTGGTTCTTCGCCATTCTTGTTGCCTGGACCGTCTTCCTGGTCTTGTTTACCGTCCTCTTCACCAATATCAAAAATGGTATTGGTGACGGCATCTGGCAAGGCCTGTATTACTGGATACAGCAACAGCAGGTCGCCCGTGGCAGCCAGCCATGGTATTATTACCTCCTGCTCATCCCTCTGTACGAGCAGATCGGCGTTGTCTTCGGGCTCATTGGTGTGGTGCGCTGCCTTGTGCGGCCCACCCGCTTCCGTCTCTTCCTGGTCTACTGGTTCGCAGGGAACCTTTTCCTCTATTCCTGGGCAGCGGAGAAAATGCCCTGGTTGAGCATCCATATTACGATGCCGATGCTTCTACTGGCGGCTATCGGCCTTGAGCCTGCCGTGGTTATCCTTGTCAACCTGGTGAAAAAATCACTGAGTCGCTCCTCTGCAAAGGGGGAAGGCGTGTTTGCTGGTTTTACCGCCGTCTTTGGCGTCGTCATGGCGGTGCTGCTCTTGCTCCCAACACTCCATAATATGTATGAAGTGGACTATGTACATGCCGCTGACGGACCTCACGAGATGTATGTCTATGTACAGACGACCACCGATGTCAATGTAATAATGGCAAAGATCGATGCGCTCGATCAGAAAATGTACAACGGGAAACATCTGCTGCCTATCGGCCTGATGAATGATGCGACCTGGCCCTTCGCCTGGTATGTCAGAGACTATACCAATGTCTGTTTCAACTATCCTGAGGGCTGTTCCACGACCGCCAAATCCTATCCCGTCATTATCTCCGGCGGGGATAATCTCTACAATGCTGAAACGCAGTACGCTGGCCCCGGAAAAAACTACCTCTTTAACCAGTATCATATGCGTACCTGGTGGGACGAAGGCTACAAGCCACCTCCCTGTGTACCTACCAAAACTGACAAGTGTACGGATCAGCCCTCCTGGGGTGGAGTCGGTGTTGGCCTCTGGCTATCCTATGGCGATAACCCGCCCCGTGGCGCACAGTTCAACCTTGGTCTGGCAGTTCAACACATCTGGCAGTGGTGGTGGCAGCGCCGTGCCATCGGCGATACCGGCGGCTCATACGATATGGCGCTCTTCATCCAAAAGGGGCTGGGTGAAACACCTTAGAAGTTCAAAATGTCAGGAATGAACAAGCACAATCTTTCCCAGCATCTGACCAGTTGCCAGTAGCCGGTGCGCCTGGGCCGCCTCCTCAATCGGCAGCGTGCGTGCTATAGCCGGAGTCACAGTCTTAGCCGCAATCATTTCAAGAATGTGTTGCTCATTCTTTAGGCTGGTGCGCAACTGTCCACCGCCGATAATCTGCACTCGCTTGAGCCGGCACAACTGCGTATCGATGGTCGCTAGCTGACCTCCAAGATTGCCTATTAAGACAATTCGCCCATCCTGTGCGCAAGCTTCGATGCTTGTCTGGAGGGTAGTACTGACGAGCTCGATCACCAGGTGAACACCTTGAGCGCTCTGTAAGACCTCCGCCACGTTCTCTTCGCGTTGATTGATGACCCTATCGGCCCCCAAACGTCGCAGTTCAGCAGCTTTTGCATTATTGCTTGTTGTTGTAGCTACCCAGCATCCAGCCTGTTTGGCGAACTGAATGGCAAGTGTCCCTACTCCACTTGAGCCGGCCCAGATCAAAACGCGCTCCCCTGCTTTAAGGTGCCCGAGGTCAAATAAACTCCCCCAGGCAGTTGATGCCGTGAGTCCTGCGGCCACTGCCAATTCGAACGATACCCCTTCGGGAATGCGTACCAGGTCAGCGGCAGGGGCCGCAATCATACTGGCATAACCGCCTCCTCCTACAGCTCCTACAGCGCGGGTAGTCATTACCCGTTCTCCGGCATGAAAGCCTTGATTGTCCCTGAGTACAACTCCTGCTGCCTCCAGGCCTGGTGTATAAGGCAATTTGGGAACAGGACGACTTCCATCGCGCTGGAATAAATCAAGTCGATTCACAGTAGTGGCCTTGACCTGAATTAAAACATCCGTAGGGCCGGGAATAGGATCAGGTACCTCCTGAACCTGGAGGACTTCGGGGCTGCCGTACTGAGCAAACTGTACTGCTTTCATTTTCAATCCGTTCTCTTGCTATTTTATAGTCGGTAAAGGTACATCTCGTTCAATTGTATGCATATCATCCGACAATTGCAATGATCATCGTTGTTGCCGCAGCGCCAGGCTCAGGGGAATAATGACCGACAGACAGACCAGCGCCGGAATCGCCATCACCCAATGTATACCAATGCGTGGTATAAGTATACCCATCAGCAGCGGAAGAATCATAGCGGTTCCCCCTGCACTTACCAGGAGCACACCGGAGACGGTGCCCATGACTTTGGCGAAACAGCGCGCGGCCATTGCCATGATACCTGGAAAGATCGGCCCAAAGAAAAAACCGACCAGTATGCTGGCAGAGAGCCGACAGCTGCTTCGTACTGCGTTCCAGCAATGGAGCGGCCACGAGGTCGATATCCAGGGTGATGCCTTCTTGCAAGCTGGTAGATATTGAGGTTTTGCTCACAGAAGCGTATAATGAGTGCAGCTCACACGAGCGAAGATCGCCCACTTCGCCGCTGAGAATACCTTTCCTTGTGGGTAGAAAATGCGTTGTGTCTCGGCTTATTGGTGAACCTGGGAGGATGCCTACAAAGGAGGCGCGAACATGGTCGACCGTGTCGGACAGCTGCTGGGCAACTATCGGCTACTTCGTCTGCTGGGACAAGGGGGCCAGGCCTCGGTCTACCTGGGGGAGCACCTCTACCTCAAGAGCCAGGCAGCCCTCAAAGTCCGCCACACGGTGCTCACCGAGGAGGAGCAAACCGTCTTTTTGCAGGAAGCGCAGACCCTGGTTCGTCTGAGCCATCCGCATATCGTGCGCGTCCTGGATTTTGCCCTGCAGGACGGCATGCCCTTTCTGGTGATGGAGTATGCTCCTCATGGCACGCTCCGGCAGCGGCATCCCAAAGGCAGCAAGCTGCCACTTGACCTGATCCTCCCCTATATACAGCAGGTGGCCTCGGCCTTGCAGTATACCCATGACCAACGCCTCATCCACCGCGATGTCAAGCCGGAGAATTTGTTACTGAGCTCCCATGACCAGGTCCTGCTCAGTGATTTTGGCCTGGTCATGCACGCGCCTCAGACGCTCGCCTCGGGGAGCACGAAACTGATGGAGCCATCGCTGGCAGGCACGACGCCTTACCTGGCTCCCGAACAGCTTCGGGGCAAGGCCCAACCCGCCAGTGACCAGTATGCTCTGGGGGTGGCCATCTACGAGTGGCTCTGTGGCAAGCCGCCCTTTCAAGGTCCCTTCCTGGAGGTGGCCATGCAGCATGTCTCGGCACCGCTACCATCCTTGCGTGAACAGGTGCCTGACCTCTCACCTGCCATCGAAGAGGTGGTGCTCAGAGCACTCGCCAAAGAACCCGAGCAGCGCTTCACGCGTGTGCAGGACTTTGCCACCGCGTTGGCATACGCCTCTCAGCAGGCAGTATCGCCTCGTCTTGCCCCGAAACACGGTGTCGAAACCGGACAAAAAAGGCCGCCATCCATGCCTAACCTCCCGCGGGGAACAGTCACCCTCCTCTTCACTGACATCGAAGGGTCCACCCGCCTGCTCCAATGTTTGGGTGAGCGCTACCCCGACGTGCTGGCCGAGTGCCGAGGCCTGCTGCGTGCGGCTTTCCATCAGCACCATGGCCACGAGGTCGATAGCCAGGGAGATGCTTTCTCTGTGGCCTTTACTCGCGCCACCGATGCGATATCAGCAGCAGTGGACGCCCAACGTGCGCTTGCCAGCCACCCCTGGCAGGAAGGTGCAGCCGTCCGTGTGCGCATGGGCTTGCACACCGGCGAACCATCTCTGACCTCCGAAGGCTACGTGGGCCTGGATGTGCATCGAGCCGCCCGCATCATGAGCGCCGGGCACGGCGGACAGGTCCTGCTTTCCCAGACAACGCGCGACCTGGTGGAGCATGCCCTGCCAGAAGGGGCACACCTGCAGGACTTGGGAGCGCATCGCCTCAAGGACTTACAACGTCCCAGCCATCTCTTTCAGCTCGTCATTTCCGGCTTGCCTGCTGATTTTCCGCCTCTCAAGACGCTCGACACCCACCCCAACAACCTGCCGATCCAATTTACTCCACTCCTCGGACGAGAGCAGGAAGTCGCAGCCGTGCAGCACCTACTGCGCCGCCCCGAAATCCGCCTGCTCACGCTTACTGGCACCGGTGGCGTCGGCAAAACTCGTCTCGCCCTCCAGGCCGCCACTGCGCTGCTCGCTGATTTTCCCGATGGCGTCTACTTCGTTTCGCTCGCCCCCATCAGCGACCCCGCCCTGGTCATGCCCACCATCGCCCAGAGCTTCGATCTCAAAGAGACTGCAGCGCGGCTCCTGCTCGATCTGCTCAAAGCCTCTCTCGGTGAGAAACACGTGCTGCTCTTGCTCGACAACTTTGAGCAGGTCCTGCCAGCCGCCCCGCACCTGACCGACCTGCTGACCAGTTGCCCACACCTCACCATCCTTGTGACCAGCC
>CAVZJN010000022.1:0-59186 GCA_963775585.1 uncultured Chloroflexia bacterium
CTCTTTCTTCACAGTAGCTTATAGGGAGTGTATTGTATCTCAAGCTTGCAAAATATGAAGGCATGCCCGTAAAATAAAGTAAGCAAAGTACAACAGGGGGCATTCGTGGCACAAATTGATTTAATGAACAAGACCATTGCAAGCGTTCTGGTCATCGTTGCGCATCCAGATGACATCGAAAGCTGGTGTGCAGGAACTGTTTGTCGTTTTACTGATGCTGGGAAACAGGTTTCCTATGTGTTATGTACTTCAGGCGACAAGGGGACAAGTGATGGGTCACAGGCACAACGGCGAGTATCGGCTATACGTGAAGCTGAGCAAATCGAGGCCGCGCGCATCCTGGGTGTCGAAATGGTGACTTTTCTGGGCTGGCCTGATAGTGAAGTTGAGCCTAATATGGCACTGCGGCGGGAATTGGTGCGCCAGATTCGTTTGCATCTTCCCGACCTTGTAATAACTCATGACCCTGTTCCGCCCTATAGATTGCATCCCGACCATCGAGCGGTAGGTCGAGCTACGCTTGATGCTCTCTTCCCGTGTGCCTGTGATCCCCTTACATTTGCCGAGCAGATTGCGCAGGAGGGCTTACAGGCTCACACTGTACCAGAAGCGTGGCTTTTTGCCACCGAAGCGCCCGACATTTGGGTTGATATACTTCCCACCTTACCACGCAAGATTGCTGCTCGCCTGGCCCATACCAGTCGATACGCAGACCTGCAAGAATTAGTACATAACTGGCAGAAACGTGCTCAAGATATAGGGCGGGCAGTTGGATTAGAGGCTGCTGAAGCGTTCAAGAGAGTCGATTTTCGCTAAAAAAGATTTCAACAAATCATCTCACTTCACAGCATACGCGCTGTTTTTTTCATCAACTATCAATATTGCCCGAAATATTACTTTGTCATATATGATACTGATATTTCCTTTCGGCATTGTATCAGGCGAAGATCAAGATTGTCTCAACGAACGTTTAAGAATCTGCTAAAGGTTTCAGGGGGTCGTCCCCCATGCGTTACAAGCGCGACAAGCGCGACAAGTGCGACAAGTGCGACAAACAGTAAGCAAGTATCAAGAGGCATGAGCAGGTTCGATCCTTCTGGAGTGGCATCAACATATGTCAGGGAGAATGCTCACCACGGCAAGCGACAAGTTTAGGGAAAAACTCTCACATCGGGTTAACTGTAGTTTGGTAACTTATGTGATACCATGAAAGGATGCAACCCCGTTCAATGTAACACGTAGAATGTTCAGTACGTATCTTCTATCAATGAGGCGAGGTACAACATAATGAAGGACAATGACGAGAAAAGATCCTGGTTGCTAGTGGCCCTCTGGTTTGGCTCAATTGCTGTTATAGGTTTGCTGAAGCGCACCCTTGAGAGGGCAAGACCTTTTTAGGATACGTAGGAATGCATTTGTCTTTTGAAATTGCAGCAGTGAGGAGAAGCAGGTCGAGTACAAGGCTCGACCTGCTTCTCCTCTTTCGTGAAAAATGAAATGGCTATTGGTGGGTGAAACGTGTTGCTGAGTCTGCCTGTCGATGTGGCGATATTACCAGGAGTATGCTATACTCGACTTCGCCGAAAAGAAAAATGTACCATGAGAATACTATGTTAGGGTCATATTATGTTCTACGATCATACAAAAATTTTTGTCAAGGCGGGTGACGGTGGAAACGGTTCGCGTCATTTCCGGCGGGAAAAGTTCGCGCCGCTGGGAGGTCCAGATGGGGGTGATGGAGGTAGGGGGGGTAGTGTATACCTGGAAGCTTCAACTAATTTGAATACTTTGATAGATTACCGCTATCGCCATCATTTTAAGGCTGGGGCAGGTGAGCCGGGATTACGCCAGAAAATGCATGGAGCCAAAGGCGAAGATATAGTGCTGTCTGTACCCTGTGGCACCATTGTGCGCGATGCAGAAAGCAATGAATTGATTGCGGATCTTGTAGAAGAAGGACAGCGAGTGATGGTGGCACGGGGGGGGCGTGGAGGACTGGGAAATGTCCACTTTGCTACGTCAACACACCAGGCTCCGCAAGAGGCCCAGAAAGGTGAACCGGGCGAGGAACGCTGGATACAGCTTGAACTGCGCTTAATTGCCGATGTTGGGCTGGTTGGTTTTCCGAATGCGGGTAAGTCAACCTTGCTCTCAGTGGTTACAGCAGCTCGTCCAAAAATAGCTGACTACCCCTTTACCACGCTCTCACCGAATCTCGGCGTTGTGGCTGTGGGACAACCTGGCAGCGGCGATGAATTTGGCTTTGTGCTTGCCGATATTCCCGGTCTCATCGAAGGCGCCGCGCAGGGTGTTGGCCTAGGCCATGAATTTTTACGTCATGTACGGCGAACTCGTCTTTTGATTCATATGCTCGATGGCGCTTCGTTCGAGCGAGATTCCTGGCAGGACTTTCAAACGATCAACCAGGAATTGCGTGAATACGATGAACAGCTGGCTCAGCGTCCGCAGATTGTCGTACTCAACAAGATGGATTTACCAGAAGCTCAGGAGCGCTGGCCAGCGTTGAAAGCACAGGTTGAGAAGGCTGGCTACCCTGTTTTCGCCATTTCTGCGGCATCCCATCAAGGAACTGAGGAGCTGATGCAGTATACCGCCCAACGATTGAATGAAATCCGGCGGGAAGAGGCCGGGCGCGAAGCTGCGCAAGTCAATACTGAGATGCCAGGTACTGTTCTGCGGCCCCAGCCAGAAGACGCTTTTACTGTTTCTAAGGATGGCGATACCTATAATGTGCGAGGCAAGCGAGTCGAACGCGTCGTCAGTATGACCGACCTGGAAAATGAAGAAGGGATGGATCGCTTGCAGGTAACACTGCGAAAAATGGGTGTCACAAAAGCACTTGAGGATGCGGGAGTCAAAGTCGGCGATACAGTGCGCTTCGGCAAAGTTGAGTTATACTGGGGTGAATGAGATGCAGGAATTGTCAGATAGAACTCGTTCAAACTCTGCTATCTAACAAAAGAATTGTGTTATACTTGCAACGGATATATTGGTGGTGCTGTTCGCTTAGGGCCTCTAAATCACTAGTACTTTCGACAGAATGCGAGAAAAGCAGGCACATGGGAGAGACATTAAACCTACTCTTTCGCAACCTTGAGGACGGCACATTTGAGTTGCAAGTGCGGGAGAACTGGTCAGGGCGTACTGTTAGCGGAAGTTTTGTGCCGCCTTACACGAGTAAGCAGCTCAATGCCCTGCAGAAAAGACTCAACAAATTCAATAATAACATCAATGACCTGCACGAAATAGGCTATCGTCTTTTTTTAGCCTTGTGTGGCTCTGAAACACCGGGAACGAGCCGGAGTGACGTATCGGAGCAATCTGTGCAAGCGCTGTTACGCAGTGTGATTCAGCGCACCTTGCGTCGTCGCGGCACCGTGGCTTTGACCTTTAGTTTTGCTGCAGGCTGCAACGAATTTGTCCGCTATCCCTGGGAACTGCTCCACAATGGCGAGCACTTTCTCCTCGCTTCTGGTGTCTTCACACTGACTCGTGCTCTTCTGCGCCCGGGGGATGCTACCGGATATGATTTACCTGTTCATCCGCCGCTGCGCATGCTCTATATCAGTGCTTCTCCGAAGAATTGCGCGTCCCTGGAAACCGAGCGCAGCTTTGAAGCAATGCAACGGGCATTAGCCGACCTGATCGAAAATGGTTCAATTCTTCTCGATAGATTAGAGCAGGTGACCTTTGATGATCTGGTGAGCTATCTCAGTTTGCATGGGGGTGTTGGGTTACTTGATGATAACGAGACAGTGCTCCCCTGTTATGTCGTTCACTTTGATGGGCACGGAGCCTTTGGTCGCCTCTGTCCTGATGAAGATTGTCAGAAGTTGAACGATGCCGATGCAAGCAAATGTCTTGATTGCGATGCATCGCTGAGCCGAGTGAAGGCACAGACCTATCTGTGTTTTTGCGACGAAGAGGGGAAGAATAAGTATATTGATACCCAGACATTGCGCGAGATATTTATCAGTAGCGATGTTCGCCTGGTCGTGCTGTCTGCTTGTGAGACAGCTACGTTGTTGGGGGAGCACGCGCGCCATCAGCATCACGGTGTCAATTTCGATACCACATTGGCAACCTCCCTGGTGATGGCCCAGGTGCCCGCAGTAGTTGCAATGCCCTATTCGCTGCATGATGACGTTACCCCAACATTTATGTTCCATTTTTATGAGGCTCTGGCGCAAGGTCGCACGCTGGAGGAGGCACTTGCCCGCGCCCGCCATGCCATGTTGCCCAGGCATAATCACCAGGGATGGTTTATCCCTGTGCTGTATCGTCACGTGACAGAGGGCAAGGAGGGGCCTGTTGCACTGATTGCTGGCAGGGATGCGCCAGCAGACCATGATCACCCGCTGGCGTACCTGGGGGGAGCAACGACCTTTGTGGGCCGTGAACGAGAATTGCGCGAATTGAGCGATCTTCTGGCGTTTGCCGCGAGAGGTGAAGAGCTTGGGCCGCCATCAAATGAACACGGTAAATTACGTCCAGTCACGCATCATATCGCTTTAACTGGTCCAGCGGGAATTGGAAAGAGCGCTCTGGCCATTGAAGCGATACGGCGAAATCACGAGATGTTCACTGGGGTGACCATTGGTATTTCATTACAAGGGGGAAAGCTCTTCAATGAAGCACTGATGGATATCGCTCATCATGTGCATGCCCCTGCGAAGACATTCCATCCTGATGATCAAAGCTATCGCCAGGAACTGGTGCTAAGCGTCTTCCGTTCATACGTAGAGCGAGATATGCCCTGTTTACTGTTTCTGGATAGCTTTGAAGATGTGAAAGAACATAGTCAGTTAGAACTCTGGCATCACTTTTTTAGCTCTTTGCCGCCGGGAGTGGTGGTGCTGGTTTCATCTCGCTCGAATCCGACGGCGGTAGCAGTGATTGAGGGGGCGCCTTACCACTGGTATGAGTATAACGTTGATAAGATGGCTGATGCAGATCTACTCAGGCTTATTGCGGAGCTTGCTGGTGAGAGTGGCTTAGACCAGCGAATTCATATGGATGATCCACAACAGCAGAAGGTCTTACGAGAGATTTGTACGCTGTTAGATGGCTACCCCCTGGGAGCAGAACTGATCTTTGGCGCGGCTCGTTCTATCGATGGGAAGGTATTTACACCGGAAGCGGCGACACGCTCATTAGAAGAGGTGTGCGATGAATTGCGCGACTCACAGCTCGCCGGTATCTCTGCAGTGCTCGATGTCGCCTATCGACGTTTGACCCCTCATGCACGCTTGCTTCTTTCCTATCTCGCGGCCTTTCGCTTACCTTTTAGTCGAGAACAGATCATTATGCTTGTTGCTCCCGAAAATCAGGCTACTGCTCCTACAAATGATGCCGTTGCGGGAGAACTGGCGCAGAATTGGCGGGCGGCAAGAGACGAGCTGGTGCAGGCGTCCTTCATGCAATTTGATGGGCGTGTGTACACCATTCACCCGCAAATTCGCAATTTTGCGCTTTTGTACCTGCCTTTACAGGAGCGCCGGCGGGTGCATCGCGTGGTAGCTCACTACTATCGCAGCCAGCCACAGCCCAGTCCTGAAGAATGGTTTGCGGCCTATGAACATCAGGAGGCAGCAGGAGAGACTCAGGACTTACAAGAGGCGATTCTGTTAGCGGTTCACGCATCATGGGCGATGGGGGGGCGTGGCCATGCTCCCGCGTTATTGGATATGCTGCGGCGCGCGGAGGCTCATGCGTTGCGTTTAGGAAATAAAACCGTTGAGGGCCAGATACAATGTTGTATTGGGGCGATCCTGCGCCAGCTTGGTCAATATGCTGAGGCTGTCGGTTGTCTGACACGCAGCCTGGCGCTGCACCGTGAGCAAAATGATCGCGATGAGACTGGCTGGGCGCTTTACGAATTAGCCATGCTCTTTCGTGAGGAAGGATACTTTCAGCAGGCCGGGCTCTATGCTCAGGACGCTCTGCATCTTTTCCGCGTAGTCGGTGATCAGAAAGGGGAAGCATGGATGCAGATGGTGCTGGGTGAAGTGAGCCGTGGGCTGGGGGATTATTATAAAGCCTTGGGGTACTTTGAACTTACTTTAGCCAGTTTCCGCAACCTGCACAGCGATGAAGGTATTGCCTCGACGTTGCGGGACCGTGGCACCGTCTTTGAAGCGCTGGGACGGTATAGCAAAGCCCTGAAGGATTTTGAAGAAGCGCTTCGCTTGTTCAATGCGCTTGGGCTACGCGCGGGTCAGGCCTGGGTGCTTGCCGATCAGAGTATCGTCTATGCCGATCAGGGCAAGCTTGACCTGGCAGAATTGACCTGTAGTGAAGCTATCGCCATCTTCCGCGAGCAGAATATTCGCCGTGGTGAAGGGTGGGCCTTACGAGCGATGGGTGATATTGCTCGGGAGCGCCACAACTTGGGAGATGCGCGTGGGTACTATGAAGATGCCTTGACTATTTTCAGTGGCCTGGGAGACAGCGTCGACAACGCGCGCGTGATGAATAGTCTGGGAGCCATTTCGTTTGATGATGGTGAACACTTAGAGGCAAAAGAATACTACGAACAGGCTCTCGCAATTGGCGAGGAACAGGGGGCGCGGCAGATCGAAGGGCGGGCCCTACGAGGATTAGGCGATGTGGCTTGCGTATTGCATCGCTATGCTGATGCTGAGCACTTCTATCAGAAAGCCTTTAGCATAGCTGATGACCTGGATACACCCGCCGAGCGTTGTGCGGTCTTGCACCGCCAGGGAAGGCTATGCTTTATGCAGCAGCAGTATCGCAATGCTCTTGAATACTGGGTACGGGCACTGGCTATCGACCAGCGTTTGGGTCATCCTGCTCGTGAAGATCTCCAGGAGAGAGTAGAAAAGCTCGTCAAAGAGCAACACCTTGATGAAGTCTATGTTGAGCTATGCAAAACATATGGAATGGCTTGATTAGGAGCTATTTTTTCCCTCTTCTACGGCGCAACATGGCGATGAGACCGCAACCGAGGCCAAGTAACTGGATCATTATTAACTGCTGACTGGGTCTTTGTCCTGCGAAATAGGTAAACGCGACCAGTGCTAATGAGATGCCAAAAACAGCCCAGAGTATCCAATCGCCGCGCAAATGTGTCATAACAAAAACCCTTTCAGCCAGCGCGATTGTGCTAATCGCCCCTGCCAGGGGCTAAGCGCAAAAAGCGAACAAGCCAGTTTCTTCCATCTGCTGGAGGAGCGGCGTAATGAAGAGGTGTCTTACTAAACGAACCATTAGTAGCAGGTAAGGTAACTGCATCACTGAGAAGTGGCGAAGTTATCTGTCGTTCTTCATCGTCACTGTCATCATCACCATTTAATGAGGAATTTGCAGAATTGGTGGTCCAGCCTCTATGGCCATCTGTTTTTTCTTCAAAACGGATAGGCTCATGTGGATTGGGCAAGTCTGCAGGTGGCAAATTACCTGAAATTACTGGTGACGGGCGCAAAATTTGCTCGAGCTTCATGGGTTGTGTTTCCTGCTTTTCTAAAGCAATGCGGTTCTCAACCTCAATGCGGAGTTGCTCGATCTCTGGGCGCAGAGCGCGGTTGTCGACCGGGATACGTGTCCACTGTGCCAGGGCGGCTGGAAAGTAGCCGGCACGATAACAATACAGCCCAAGCATAGCTCGAGCGTCATAGATGTTCATACGTTGCCAGAGAGCAATTTCCTCGGCGGGAGTCTCTATGACATTTTCGCTGGCTTCAATGATTTCCACCAGGTGGTACATCCGCAATCCCATGACTTGATAGGGGTAACCATAAAACAGTGCCAGCCTGCGGCGGCGTGTACGTTCGGCAGGATGCTTGCCTACGAAGTAACGACGCGTCCATGAGCCACTGGACCAGACAAGCCAGGCAAGAATCAGTACCAGGATACGGGCAAGGTAGCGTTCCCATGTCTCTGGCGCTTTACCGACCATTACTCCTAGCGCTGCGAAACAGGCACCCAGCGCCCATGCTCCATAGACTAAGCGACGGCGGTCCCACCCAATCAAATCAAAATGGTGATGAAGTGGAGAAGCCAGAAAGGGCTTAGGGAACTCTGTATGATGGACGAGAACAGTGGTACTTGCATAGCGCAGCATTTGCAGTCGTTTGCGGAAAAAGGGCGTCAACAATTTCGCTGACATCAAGGCGGAGAGGCCCTCTAGTACGAATGCCATCCCAATTAAGAGTAGAAGGCTCTCCTGGCGTGAAAAAATAGCAATCATCGCCAGGATGCCACCAAGCCCCAAAGCACCGCTATCGCCCATGTAAATCTTTGCACGTCTTTTGGCCGTACCGCGGCGAGCTGCCCAGGACGATGGCCAGTTCAACGGCAAATAGCCAAGAGCGCTCCCAGCGCATAGGAGTGACATTACTACCAGTACAATGCCTTCTGGATGTTTTGGATCAATGTTGCCAGTGAAGATGATGCCAAAGGCCAGGGCGGCGCTAAATACCAGTCCTCCTGCCAATCCATCGATACCGTCGCTAAAATCGACTGAAAGAGAAGTCACAGTGCCAATGACACTTGTTATGAGGATGAGAAGAATCAGCCAGACGAAATAATCAGTTCTTCCCGGAGGGCAGGCGAGCAGTCCACCATGAGGAACGGGGCAGAGCAAAGGCCCAATAATCGGGAAATCTATATAAGGAGTATACGATTGACCGCCACTTTTGGGAAGAAGGAAGAAATAAAACAGTGCGGCTGCAATCGAAACCAGGAGCAGCCCGCCTAACTTTGTGCGTTCTGAGAGTCCTTCATTACTGAAAACTTTAAAACTATCGTCGATAAAACCAACAAGCATATAGCAGAAAGTGGCACCCAGGCCAATGAGTAGGAGAGTCCATTGGTCACGATTGAAATTCAAAAGGTAACCCGCGGCGATACCAGTTACTATAAGAGCCAGAATAAATGCAGGGCCACCTACCAGTGGGAGCTCAATTGTCTTAATCTCTCGTCCGCCAGCAGGAAGATCAGAGCGAATATCCGAGCGATGTGGTCCTGGTTTAAATTCACCACTACGAAATCTGGGAAAAAGCACTTTGGCTAGATAGCATAATATGAGACTTATTGTTGCACTGGCAGCAAAAATAAGTAATAGCCAGCACGGTAATATTAACCACTGTGGAACCATATTCACTCCCAAAGACGAAAAAGAACCCAAATGCTTCACATGTTGAAACGTGGAAGAAGTACAAGCAGTAACGCACGGCGGAACCCGATACGTTAGGTATAGTACTCTAATTTCTCAAGTTACCGTAACCGCCGTAGCTCTTCGCGCGCTACCTGACGATCATCCCAGGGCAACTTTTGCCTACCTATAATTATACTTTGTTCGTGGCCTTTCCCTGCCAGTAGAACGGTATCGCCCGCCTGTGCATGTGCGAATGCCGAGGCAATAGCCTCAGTACGGTCAGCGATGCAGAGAAAATCTCTGCTTTGCCGTTTTCCAACGGCTTCCGCGCCTTTCGCGATGTCCTGTAGGATTTGTATACGATCCTCTTCGCGAGGGTCCTCATCAGTAATAACGAAAAAATCTGTCATTTGTGCAGCAATACGTCCCATAATAGAGCGTTTCTGTATATCACGCTCACCAGCGGAACCAAAGACAACCATCAAGCGCCCGGTGGTCAGTGGCCGCAGGGTAGCGAGTACCTTCTCCAGACTATCTGGTGTGTGGGCGTAATCGACAATAACCGTGAAAGGTTGCCCCTCGTTAATGCTCTCCATGCGCCCTGTTATCCCCTTCACCTGTGCCAGGCCTCGCGCAATAGCAGCAGGAGGTACGCCTTGACTGTAGGCCGTGGCAATTGCGGCAAGGCAGTTGCTCACGTTGAAATGTCCGACTAACTGAGTTTCAATCATGAAGTCGGCGTTGGGTAGGAGCACGCGAAAGCGGGTGCTGTGTGTGTCAAGCTGTATATCTATTGCGCGTACCGAAGCAGTTTGATTGATACCGTAGTCAAGGATAGGTACATGACAGTAGGGTTTCAATACTTCGTAACTGACATCATCGCGATTGAGAATGGCTATGGGATGGATACCCAATCCTTTGTCTCTTGTTGGGTCTAACATTTCGAAGAGACGTGCTTTGGCGCGGCGATACTGAGCAATGGTTATATGAAAATCAAGGTGTTCGTGCGTGATATTTGTGACGACTCCCACATCAAAATTGCAGCCTCGAACGCGCTGTAACTCCAGGCCATGGGAGGTTGCTTCGATGATCGCGTGAGTAACTCCTGCTGCAAGCATTCGTTGAAGATATTGCTGGATTTCGAGTGCTTCGAGTGTGCTTTGGCGTGTCGCATTTTCCCATTCTTGACCAGAGATTCTAAAGTTGGCGGTAGTCATGAGGCCGGTTTGTATTTCGGCTGCTTCGAAAATCGCGCTGATGAGATTGCTGGTTGTGGTTTTACCATCAGTGCCAGTGACGCCAATAGTACAGAGTTGATTGGCCGGATACTTGTAAAAGGTGCATGCGAGATTGGCCAATGCTATGCGTACGTCTTGCACCTCAATATAAAGCAGAGGCAAAGAAGCTTGTGCGTCTCGTGGCAATGTTTCGCCAAGAGCAACTATGGCCCCTCGTTGTGCCGCGTCGGCCAGAAATCGCCGTCCATCGGTATGGAATCCTGGAACAGCAATAAATAGTTCTCCTGCCTGTACCTGTCGCGAATCATAAGCCAATCCAGCAATCTCGACATTATCTGGGGCGATTGCGCCTCCAGGAATATTGGGCGCAATAATCTCTACAGGAGGTTGTTCTAAGGATGTCAGTAATGTTGTTAATAGCATAGCAGTTCTTTAATAATAGATTGTCCGCGTACGGTGATACGGTTGCATTGCAGATGAATTTTGACCAAGGAGCCAGAGGCGCAGGTCGATCTCGGCTGCGGTCATAATGCGCCCATGACGAGCCAATTCGCGCCGTAGTAGTTCACAGGCCCAGATAGTTGCGGCGCGCAACTCTACTTCTTCCTCAGAACCAGCCTCGAGTAGTTCTTGAGCGTCGATACGTTGAGCTAGTGAAGGTAGATACTCGAGTACACCAAAGTGACGTAATACCTGTGGTACCTTGTAGTCAGCGAACGCGGTGAGCTGTTCCATATCAGTAAGCGCTCCCCAGCTTTTGCCAGCAAACGATCCATGAAGATCGGCAACACAGATCTGAGCTCGTTTGTAGAAACGAACGAGATGACTGCGGTAGAGAGCGACATCATTAAATGAGGGAAAGTCTTTTGCCAGCAGTAGCGCTAACTTCACGGCGCTACCGCCCGCTTGCTCGATTGCATTGATGCATTGACCATTATATTGCTGAAGAAGTACGACGCCGACTTCGCGCAGATTGTGCAGGCGTTCCTCAAAGAGCGGGATTGTTTGTTCGCCGCGAAAAATATGCGCTAAATCTTTCTCGCTGATAGTGCTGAGGTACGCTGCATCCCAAAGGGGAAAGTCCTCTTCTACTGCACGTTTGAGCGCTGCAGCTTCGGCTAAATAGCCGTTCAGTCTCTCACCCTGGTAATCAATGGACCAGCGTGGTTGATCTTTTTCCGCCCAAAAGCAGAAGTTCATCGCGTCGAGGGCAAGAACCCAATTGGCGGTACGCTCTGTTCCATCATAGAAGTGATAGTGGTCATACCAGGTAGGGGCTGTGCTGGCGTTTTGGCCTGTTTCATCTTGTAGCCATTGATGAGCCAGGAGTTCTGCTCGATCAGTCGCAACCCACACGTACTCTCCTTGCTCCACCACGTCACGCGTACTACTTAAGACTCCCAGGAGATCAGGCGCCTGGGCGAAACTCAGGTCTTCATCGTTAAAATCATTTTTTTGCAGAAGCTCTGCCATTAAGTTGTGCCTCTCAATTTTTGTCCCCCTGATTCTACAGACATAAGGGAAGTTAGTCAATGGTCAAAAAAAATGAATATAAGTTCCTTGACGAGTTAAATAAAAAGATGTTATTCTCTTATGTAACGATGGAGGGAATTGTATCTCTGCCCTCCTAGACCTTGTATAACCCTCAAATGCTCAATACGGAGTAGGAGCTAGAGCCTAGGAGCCTACAACGTTGAGCACGATTTCCCAACCAATATTGCAGAGCGAATTTTCACGAAGAAGGTAATCATGGATGTCAATCCAAAACAATGGGGTGGAGGGTTTATTTATTCATAGGTAAGCCTGTGCGTTGGTGCGATCTTTCTGAAAGATCTCGTCGATAGATGCCTATAATAAGATATCATTTGTGTGAACGATAATCTTTCAATCTGAAGGGAGGTGTAGAAAGCTCGTCTCCTGCGAAACAACATTCCATGGGGATACCGGATTGAACTCGCCAAAGGTTGGCACACTGACATCATGAGTTCATCATGATGTCTGACACTTTTTTTATACCTCTTTCTTTTTGTAATTCTAGGAGGTGTCTCTTGGCTTCATCACAACGTACTTCCAAAGAAGAGCTCATCGCGCATGATATGAAACGCCTGCATGGTCTGGGCTATGCGCAGGAACTCTTTCGCGCCATGGGTGGCTTCTCCAACTTCGCAATTTCGTTTACTATCATTTCAATCCTGAGTGGATGCGTTACCCTCTTTTACCTGATCCGACGATCAATGGAGGGTATTCAGCCGCCTCGATTGGCTGGCCGCTCGTCACCATCTTTGTTGTCATCGTCGCGCTGGGCATGGCTGAACTGGCCTCCGCTTACCCGACGGCCGGCGGTCTCTATTACTGGTCTTCCAAGCTTGGATTTAGAGGGCGTGGTGGGCCTGCCTGGGGCTGGTATACCGGCTGGTTTAACTTGATCGGCCAGGTCGCGATCACCGCAGGTATCGCTTATGGCGCTGCCATTACCCTTGACCGTTGCTGCATGCCTGGTTCCCTGGTGTCCCTGCCACACTTGGCAGTGTTACAGGCTATGACCCTGCAACACAAATGGATGACCCTGCTGATCTACGCCATCATCCTGGCTGTGGTTGCCATGCTCAATATATTTGGCGTGCGCCTTGTGGCTTTCCTGAATGATATCAGTGTCTGGTGGCACATTGTGGGCGTGGTTCTGATTGTCGTTGGTGTGGTAGGTGCGACGATCTTCTGTTCATACAGTTCAATCCTGGCGCTGGAGGAGTTGCGCCTGCTACGCAGGTAACGGGTTCTGCTGTTCACGGATTCAATTCAGCGGTAGCACGTTTTTCATCGGCTAATCAAGCCTTCAACGCGACCGGCTTCCCGCTCATGGTATGCCTTCTTATTAAGCCTGTTGCTGGCGCAGTACACCTATACAGGCTATGATGCTTCAGCCCATATGACCGAGGAGACGATAGGCGCAGAGACGCGAGCGCCGTGGGGTGTGGTTATGTCTGTGGTTGTGTCCGCTATTGCCGGCTATGCTCTGCTGATGGCCCTGGTAGCGGCTTCTCCCGACCTGGCTGCGGCTGGTGGCTTTGTCAATGGGGTGCTGTACATCCTGCAAAGCCGTCTCAGCTTTGTCCTGGGAACCCTCTTGTTCGCCGTGATATTTGTTGCGCAGTTTTTCTGCAGTATGTCCTCGGTCACGTCGAACTCGCGTATGATCTATGCCTTCTCGCGTGACGGCGCCGTGCCGTTCCACAACGTCTGGCATAGATTGAACAGGGGTCGCACACCGCGTAATGCTATCATCCTGGCAGCGGTGTGTGCCTTTATCCTGGCTGTCCCCACGTTATGGAGTGTACTGGCCTACCTGGCAGTTACTTCTATTGCCACCATCGGTCTCTATATCGCGTATGTCGCTGCCCATTTTCCTGCGCCAGTTTTCACCTGACTTCAAGACTGGGCCATGGCACCTGGGAGCCTGGAGCAGGCCGATTGGCTGGATCGCTGTGATATGGGCTGTCTTCATCTCGGTGCTGTTTATGTTGCCCACGTCCACTCCCATTACGCTCCAGGACTTCAACTACACTCCTGTGGTAGTGCTGGGCGTGATTCGTGATTGTCACCATCTGGTGGCTTAGCCAGCGCGCGTCATTGGTTCAAGGGACCGGTCGTTCAGGGTACGGAGGCTGAACTCGAGGCTATCGAGAAGAGTATAGGTGAAACCGTTCATGCCGAAGTCGAAGGTGCGGCTGGCGGTCAGTAAGACTCACTGCCAGTAGTAGCTTTTCATGCCAATTGAAGCAGGGGCATGTACAAAAAGAAGTACATGCCCCTGCTTCACTTCACTGGGGATAGGTACCATTCTTGAGAGAGGTTTTTACGAAGAGATACCCATTTCTGAGTCTGCGCTGCTTTTCTGGGCGTTCTCTTCTTGTTGAGGAACGCCAGCGCCGCTCCAGCGGAAGATAAGCTCATAGTTCCCGATGAGGATATGGTCACCATTTACCAGGGCACGCCCTGTTTCATCGGTCAATTTCTCCCCATTCACGAAGACGCCGCTGGCACTACGCTGGTCATAAATCAGGTACCGATCATCTTCATACTTTAACAGTGCATGATGACGAGAGATTGATGAATCTTGATCTAGTAGCACATCATCAGAACCGGCACGCCCAAGCAGTATCTCTGTATGCTCCAATAAGTACTCACGAGTCTCTCCACCGCTTAACCATTTGATTTGGAGTCTGGGTATAGCGATGGGCTGCGTGACTGCGTGACTTGCGTGTGTTGCTCAACCTGTCCTGCTTGTATCTCCATCTCTATTATCTCTTTCTCTTGATAAGTGGGTGCCACTTTGATAGTGGGTGCCTCTTCGTCAGAAAATGGAGCTTCAGGAGGAAGCTGTATGCCTGGTTGAAAAACAGAGGGAGAAGATTTAGCCAGGGCATCAAGCATTTGTTCAAGAGTCAGTGATTGTTCGGGGTGAGGAATAGGTGAGGGAGTGGGAGGAGCGGTATTAATAGGAGGAGTGAGCGTTGCCACAAGCGCGTCAGCGAATGCTTCCACTGAGGGGTAGCGTTCTTCGGGATAGATGCTGAGGGCACGACGAAGTCACCTCTTCTTGCTCATACGAGACCTCAGGGTTCAGCGAAAAAAGAGGAGGGAAAGCCCCGGTGAGCTTAGCGTGTTCTATTTCTTCTATTGTGCCGATATAGGGTGGGCGGCCAGCCAGCCAGAAATAGAGCAGCACAGCTAAGGCAAATTGATCGCTTGCGGGCGTTACTCTTTTTCCAATTTGTTCAGGTGCCGCTGTTATCGGTAATAGTTTGATCTGTGGTTGGCCAAAGCGCCGTACATAGTTTGAAAGCCCTACATCGGCGAGCAGAAAAGGAGCATAGCCAGGCTCATGATCAACATTGGGACCTTGCAGCACCAGGATATTTGAAAACGTGACTGCTCCGTGTAAATACCCGCAATTATGAATATAGTCGAGTGCCTGAGCCAGTTGGTGCCCATACTGTATAGCATCTTCCACATCGAGCGGCGGCTTAAACCATAGTCTGCCCGCGTTGCTTAAAAGGGAACCATTGCTGAGATAGCGGCGGACAACGTAGAGTCTGCCATCAATTTCACCATAATCAAGTGTTGCAGCCAGGTAGGGATGATTGAGTATACTGATGCCCTGCATTTCACGAAAGAATTGGCGGTGAGCCGAGTCTGGCAGCGTGAACCAGGGATGAATGAGCTTTAACGTAACCTTGCGTTGGAGCATCGTATCTACTGCTTCATAGCTTTCACCTGATACACCATTCCCTAACGATTGGATGATGCGATAGCGATCAAATTGTTGATTTCTTTCTAGTGCTGGCATACGGTAACCTCACTTATACAAAAGAACGCAAAGTTGATTTATGTTTGTAGGCAACAAAAGCGCCAAATGCAAGTAATGGTGGTCCCAGTCATGATCAACCAGCTAAGAATATTCCAAGGAGTGAGGGATGAATATGCTACAAACGCAGTGGCAGAGAACGTCAGGGCAAAAGCCACCAGAGCTCTTCCTATGCGATTATCAGCGGCAGAAAGAGATATCGTGGAAAGGCCCACCAGCCATGTGACATACCACGAAAAAAACCAGGGAGTGATTACGAGAAGTACCCCAAATGTTGCCAGTGCAACGAGTACCATCGTGCGTGTTGTAGGAACGCGCCATATATAGATTGCTCCGATAATCAACATGCAGAGCAAAGCAGAATAGTTTATCCAATCCCATACATAACGTTGGCTGAGTTCATGAAGTAACGTGAATGTCCAGAATGTTTGAGCAGGTAAGCCAGGGGTTTTAATCCATTCAACGATGGCAAGGAGTAGGGAGTATTTCGAGTAGAGCGATGATGGGGGTGTGGAAAAACTATGTATGATATCAGGGAGTCTATGCCCGATAAAGAAGGGTGCGTAAAAGGTGATACCAATCAGACTACCGGTAACGCCAGCTAAAAGAACCTTTAATAACGTTGTGCCCCAATGAAGCAAAGCTTTCTGACGGCTAGTTAGAGAAGCCGGGGGTAATGGATAGAGTGTATAGCGCCCCAGGAATATCAGGTAGAGAGGTATAAGCGGCAGAGCAGTGAATTTGACGAGCGCAGCCAGGGTAAAGGCGATAATTGGTGTGAGATAGTGAATAGGCCGGGCAAAATTGTGTTGCTCTGCATGTAAGCAGAGTAATATACCCAACAAAATCAATGAAACCATGAAGGTATCATTGTGCCCGCCAAGGCAACTTTCCAATAGCACAAGAGGATTCCAGGCAAAAAGCAGTGTTCCAATTACAACTGTTCGTGATGAACATCCCATCTTCCTCAAAATGGTAAATACCAGCCAGGTATTGAGGAGGAAGGATGTCATGCCAAATAATCTGAAGGCAAGAACGTATACTACCGGAGCATTGCCCAAGAAGAAGGTCTCAATCGAACAGATAACCAGCCAGGCGGGACCATAGGCGGCTGTCGAGTATTTCCAGTCATCAAAAGAGGATAGCGGATCTTGAGGAAAAGCGGCTAAGGTGGTGAAATAAGGGTTAGCATGGTGATCAACAATAATCCGGCCATAGCCCGCATAGACGAAGATATCGCGTGAAGGCATAGCTGGTGTGAGTACATAGATCAGGCCTGCCGCTACAGCGCCCAGCCAGATCAAACGTAAGACCCTTTTGAAATCTCCCTGGATTGGCAGTCGGTGTATTGCTATCGCACAAAGTGTATAGATGGCGAACTGCAGTACGAGCAGCACAACCATTACAATATCATTGGTATCTAGCATTGAGGTGCGGGGAGGGTGCGCTAGGTGCAGATCGTAGGGGAGCCAGGCCCCCCATAGTAGTAGAAATGGATTGGTTGGTAATTGCAAGAGAAATGATTTACCGGCCAGGTGCAGCAGTGGAGTTACACTCACTAGAATACAAAGGACCAGTGCCAGTGTACCGAGCCTGATGGTTCGTAACGGCGTTTTTTTGTGCTCATCATCGAGTGTCTCGCCAGGCTGATCGAGTAAAGGGTGGGACGCGATAAATCGGGTCCCTACAATTGTTCTCCTGTTCATGAGCATCTTCTCCTAAACGATCCAACAATTCATGATGAATAGAATGCTCAATGTAGCAAGTAAGGTAGGAAAAACGAGCATAATTCCCTGGTGCAGGCGTGGATGCTTGATACCAATCATCGCCAGTGTAATAAACGCTGGAAACATTTCTAAGATGAAACGCTGATTCGACTCTAGTGGATCGTTTGTTGCAACGGCCGGGCTTATTAAAATAAAGATGAGCAGCACTGCCAGCCATATACTATAGCTTGCGCGAAGTTTGTTTCTCCCCAGGATTGCTAACGTAATAAAGGCAATTGTTGCAGATAAGTCGAGCACATTGTGGACCTCACTAAACGAACCAAAAGGTTGATACCAGAATATACTGGCGAGTGACAGGAATATTCCTTGCCATGGCCAGGTTGTATGGCGGCCCCAATGACTTTGAACCGCTACAAAATCGAGAGGATTACCTGAAATATGCCAGCAATAGATGGCGTAAAGCAACGTACCCAGCGGAATGAGCAAGACTGGTAATACTCTGAGTAGCATCTTTTGTCGGGAGGCAGTGATGCTATCACGCGAAAGCCAAAGTTCGGCGATGAATGGAACAACGAGTAGAATGCCTGGTGAACGTGTTAAAGAAGCCAAAAATCCAAAGAGACCTGCTAACCACCAGCGTTGACGCCGGAGGGCAAGAAAGATGCTGGTAGATAGTAAGAGAAACAACGGCTCGTTATACGGTGCGAAGAAGAAAAAGGCTGTAGGGAATATGCAGAGATAGAGCAGTGTGCGCCGTCCAACCAGGTCTCCTCCGGCATCTGCTGCAAGTTGGTAAAGTACGAATAATGCCCCCAGCAGTGTGCCATTGCTGATAAGCGTGCCAACCAGTAAGTAGCTCCAATTGCCCAGAAGGTGGGCTATTGCTGCTATAAGTAAGGGAAAGAGGGGAAAAAAAGCAACATCATATGGTGTTTGATAGCCAAATTGAGCAATTCTCACATAATTAGCTGCATCCCAGTGATTCCAGGATGCTAACAATGCCATTGTGTTTACTGGTGCGCTTGAATATTTGGGTGCTGTAAGTAGGATATAGGCGACGTATGTCACCATAACCAAAATCAGCCGGGTGGTCACGAATAGCAAGATAATGTCTCGAACGGGGGCGCGTTTCATAGTTTTATATCACCTGCCAAACTGAGTCGCTACCGAATACCGCGACACGCCGTAGCTCAGGGTTTGACTCGGCTTGCGCCAGGATGGATTTCGCTATAGTTGAGCTATAGAATTGAAGATGTAGCACGACATATTGAATATGATACTGTTTCAAAATGGACAAACTAGACCTCGATGGGAAGTTCAAGAGCACCATTGACATATCAAAAGTTAACAATGGCCGATAGCCACTCCATCCGTTCGCTATGGGGTGAGAGTGATAGATAGCGTAGTAGTCATACCAGGCTTCATTCATCGATACAAAGTTTCTATCTACAGAGGCCATAGGTATCTCAACAATGGGTTGCTGATCTCCGTGCGTAGCAAGCCACTGATAGACCGCGGGAATAGCGTTCCCAGTTGGCACTTGCGTCACAGGCAAATATGCTGGTATGGCTTCCAGCAAAATAGCGCAAGGAATCAAGATGAGTAAACACTGGATCGCGATTCTCCTGAAGATATGGGACGCGATAAATCGGGTCCCTATACGACGAGGTGTCTGTTCTGTAGCTTGTATCTTTTCCTTTCGTGTAATGGCGTTGGACGCGATAAATCGGGTCCCTACCCTGTTCTGAAACCAGGCTATCGCGTATGCTGACAAGAGCGCGAGCATGATTAATAATAAGCCGATCAGTCGAGCGGGAACACGCAGGCCTGCAAATCCTGGTAGTACAAAGTACGCAACTATCCAGGGCATGGGAATGTTTGGAGGGATGGCTGGTAATGGTGCCTCGCTCAGGAACCTCGATGGGGCATAAGAATATGGTGATCCGCTGGGTGTAGAGTAATGCAGCATCGGACCAAACGCGAAAAGTAATATTAAGACTCCAGTCCACACATATGGACGTAGTGAAGATTGTTTCTGCCTAAATACGAGGATTACTCCTGCTATCGCCAGAATCATAGTTGCCAACCCCAGGAATAGGTAGTGTTCGCTATCAATTGGAAGCGCCATACCATTGAAATAGTTTGTGCCGTATAGCCAGTTGAATGGTACAGCAAAACCAAAATCATTAATTGTAGCAGCATACTTTGCTGTCTGATCCAACGAACGTGAGAAACCCTGGCTCAGTGATGTAAGATATGGCGCCATAAGAAAACCAAGGAAGACACACATTATCGTCAGAACAATGATAGGTCTCACTCCACGGATTACGATATCTTTAAGATATGCACCTTTTCTAGAACGAAGCTGAGTTACAAATGGTTTCGCATAACGAATAAGAACAAATGCAAGCAACGCATAGCTCAGGAAAATGCCATAATAAATGCTACTCAATAGTTGCAGGAGATAGAATAGGGCAAAGAGAATCCAGTAACGCCAGCGTCCCTGTTGCAGTGAGAGATCAAGAGATAAAAATGCTAATGGCATCCACTCGCCAGCTATAACATGGATATGATCGATTTGTCCTAATCGGTAGGGTGCGAAGGCGTAGATCAACGCAGCCACAAATGCTGCGAAAGACTTGCCTGTATAGTGGCGCGCCATGATGTACATATTGATACCACAGAGAAGAAATGTTAAGTAGAAAGTAATATTATACGCTAGCACCGGGTTATGTGAGATCAGATAGAACGGCGCGAAAAGAATAGTCTCACCCAGAAGGTTTTCAGAAAATGACAATGAAAGGTTGTTGGGATAGAGGATTTGTGCTTGCCACAGATGTGTAGGTGCATGAAGTAATGTCGTCGTATCCCAGGAAAGTGTCCACATGTTGAGCAATGGATCCCACCACTCCCCTGCTACTTCGCCTGTGAGATTAGGAGTATAGCGCAAAGCCATGGCTACTACCAGTCCTACTAAGGCAAGCAGAAACAGTGCATCTCTCCAGTTCCATCTCTGGTTCAATTTGGGGATTTCACGCTCTTCATGATTTGCTTTCTGATCGTTCTTTTTATCTATTATTACTGCTGTCGAAGCATCGGCGAGAGAGTCAGTCGATTCGGTATTCATGGTCTAATTAAGATACCTCCATCAGGTAATTGTAGAGGGGTTTTGTGCCAGAATATAACAGTATATAGTATTTCCACCCATGATCATATGAACGACATGCGTCCTCCATTGTGAGGGAATGGCGTAGCCACGTTGAATTAAGTGCATAGGCCAAATAAGATAATCAAACGGAAAGCTGGCGCTTGTGGGTGGTACTTCGCTGAATGACAATCTTCCCTGAATATCACGATTGTAACTTTGCCACGATATACTTTTATCACTAGGGTCGAGTATTTCACTAGGATCGAGTGTGCCTGGCAGAGCTACGGTTCCTACCCTGCCCGCTATATGAGTATGGGCTACTAACCAGAGGCCGGCTTCACGATAGGCAGGATACGCCACCTGTAATACCGAGTTTTCACTGCTGAACACTTCACTGGTATAGCCCTCCGCAGCATAGACCGTCATCAAGCCGAGGAGATGTGGTCCTATAAAAAAAGCACTGAGAACTGCCGTTATAATTGCCGTGCGTGCTAATGGACGTTTGGTGCGCTGCTTGCCTGGTACTACAGTGTTTGTGGATGCTGTTTCTTTCACTTCTCCAGCTTCAGTCTTTGTGGCGTTACGTCGAAAGCGTATTCCATAGCTATAACGCAGAAGTGTGGCAATGCCATATGCCCCTGCCAGCGCTACAGGCGGAGCCAGGGGTAAAAGGTAATGAGTGCCAACAACAATGTTTAGAAGGCTAAACGTGCTCATTATTGAGATGAGCCAGATGCATAGAAATGCAATACTGGTTACCTCTGCGATCGGTAGTTTCGCTCTGTTCAAGTGGAAGTGCACCAGTTGTGATAAGCCGACTATGAGAAAAAATAGCGCGGGCACTGTGACAAAGATACTAATCTTCGCAAAGACAATGTAGAGCACCGCCCAATGGGGAATGTGTCCTCCGTACTGGCCAGCGAGAAATGTCAGGTGTCCTGTTATTGAATGATGCCACTCGAAGCGCACACTTTGCCGCAGGAGACTGTATGGTTGTCGCCAGATGGCCGGGTCAGCGATGAAGAATGTCACAGGTATCAGGAAGAGTGCAGTTAACCACCATTTCCATGGTAACGGTGGTCGCTGCTCGACTTTCAACCTGGGGCGGATGGCGACGAAATAATATGCCGTAAAAAAGATCATGCCAGGCATGGCCAGGATCGCTGTATACTTGCTTGCCACTCCCAAACCCAGCAGCATCGCTGAAAGCAGGTACAAACGTGGTTGCCGGATTGCAGGCCAGAGTACGAGATAGGCCACGGTAATCAGTGCCGTCATTGTCATATCGAGATAAGCAAGTGCACTGAAATATACCAGCCAGGGACTGAGGGCGAGACAGAGCGCTGCAAGGAGGGCGACCAGGCGACCAAATGGTGCGCGCCCGAGCCAGTAGATGACCATGATCAGCGCCGTACCGCTTAGTATGCTGGGGATGCGTGCGGCAAACAAGTCACTCAAATGGCTACCCAGGTGGGCGTTGAGATAGAGAGCTAGACCAATCAGTAGTTTTACCACGGGGGGATGCTCATAATTAAATGCCCACTGACTTGCTGTAATCTGAAGATGGAGTAAAAGTGGAAAATATGCTTTTCCACCCATAATGTAGATAATTTCATCTGTAACCAGGTCAAGTTGATGCGCGAGAATGATGCGTGGAATCAGGGCAACGAGTATCAGCCCGGGCAAAATAATCCCCTCAATGAACGAGTGTGAGGCTCGATTCGAGAGGGTTTCTGCATGGGTTTGTGGAGGTATCTTAGTCTTTCTGTTATTTGTCAGGTGGAAATCTTCGCTTACGGTATCAGTATTCATATTCATCCACACTTTCAAACTCATGTATACATTCATTTCCTATGCGAAACCGTTGGCTAGTATATCATACTGCTTGTATGGTAGTCGAGTAAGCTAGTACTGCTTCTCTTTTTGTACGGGAGTGAGGAATTACAATAGAATACATGCAAAAGATGAAAAAGTGTACCGTAGAACAAGACACTTGCTATCTCAACAGCGCAATCAACTCGCTTCATTGATTGCAAGAAAGCAGTGGTAAAGGTTTACAACTCCTGCCACTGCTTTCTTACTGTTTCCATGCAGGCCTTACTCGGCCAGCAGCTCCTCAATTTTGGCCTCGATGGTCCTTGCCGTTGGATAAAAGGCGGTTTCCTCGGGTGCATTGTAGGGAGCGGCGGGAGCCTTGAGAGCGGAGATAAAGGCGGGTGTGGCATCCAGGTCGTAGAAGCAATTCTGTACGATCCATGAATGTATGTGGCGTCCAAAACTGGTCAGGTCACTTTCCTCCGTTACTACTATAACGCGGTTTGCTTCGCGCACTGCCGTTGCTACAGTCTCCTCATCGAATGGGGCAAGTGTACGAAGATCGACAACCTCAATCGCTCCACCTGAACTGTTAATGCTATCGGCGGCAGCAGTACAGGCCTCTAGAACCATCGTACCCCAGCAAATGATGGCGGCGCTGGTGGGACCTTCACCAATACGGAGACGACGAGCCTTGACCAGCGGCAAAGTGTAATAACCATCGGGCACATTCCAATATTGTGCCATTGCCGCAATAACAATGCCATTACTATCCTTGGGTGGCTCAGAGCGATAGAGACGTCCACGTTCCAGGAAGGCAACGGGTGACTGTGACCGTGCTGCTTCAAGCAAGAGGCCTTTAGCATCAAAAGGTGTGGCCGGGCAGATGGTGATCATGCCAGGTATCGATGTAAACCATTGTTCGCCAGCGTTGGAGTGACCAAAGGCGCCACCACCGGCGGTACTGCTTGAGATCGGACCTCCGCCTCCACTACCAGTTTTGGTGCGCAGTAGTAGGGGAACACTCCAGTCCCCATAGCTCTGGTATAAAACACGCGCCGCCATGCGTATTGTCTGAGCCGCCGATTGGTGGTAGTCAACAAATTGAATTTCAGCACAGCGTGCTTTCCCATCGATCATGCCTGAACCTGCGACAGTACCGACGATAAGCTGTTCGTTTAGCGGACTATTGATAGCGCGTCCCGGAAAATTGGTGACGAGTGTGGCAGTTGCGCCAAAGACACCGCCTTTTGGGCTACCCACATCTTGTCCATAGACAAAGAAACCGGGGTCGCGTTGCGCCAATTCTGCCAGAGCTTCGTTAATGGCGCCCAACATTGTTGTCTGTCGTTTTGCCCCACGTGGAGTATTTTCTTGCCATTGTGGGATGTGAATGACATGATGTAACACACGCTCTGCTGTAGGCTCAGGCTCCTGAAGAACCTGATTTTCGGCACGTTCCAGTTCTGCGCGAGCCACTTTATACATACGTTCAAAATCAGCTTCCTGGAGATATCCTTGAGCGACGAGCCAGCGGGCAAAATTTTTTACGGGGTCTTTCGTAGCGGTGGTTAGCTCGATCTCTTCTTTGGTGCGATAGGTTTTGATGTCGGTGCTACTGGAGTGTGCATCAAGTAAACCCATACGCAGGTGCATCAATACAGGGCCTTGCCCTGAACGAATATGGCTGACGAAACGGCAGGTTGCTTCATACGTTGCCACGGCATCCGTGCCATCAACCTCCTCTGCGTAAATACCGCCTCCTTTGGCCCATGCAACAAGATTTCCACCCCATTGAATGGTAGAGGGGGTAGTAATCGCCCAACCATTATCCTCAACAATGATCAGTACCGGTAGTTGGTGAACAGCAGCCTGGCGAAAAAGGACATTGAAATCGTTTGTTGCTACTCCTCCATCACCCACAGTGTATACGATCAGTTCGTTGCTCTGATGTAGCTGCAGTGAGAAGCCAACTCCCCCTGCGAAAGGCGCAAGTGCGGCCACTTCGCTGAACGTAGGGAGAATGCGGTAGCGTTTGCTACTATAGTGTGAGGGCATGTTACGACCTGCACCCATTGGTCCGGTGGTACGCGAATACGCTTCGCGCAACGGCCCGTAAATATCGCCTGTACGTTGCAACCATGCGGCCAGGTCGCGATAATAGAGTGAGAGCCAGTCATTTTCGTCGAGGGCTGCTACTACAGCCGCCATACTTTCATGTCCAGCACATCCAATATAGAAAGGGAATTTGCCTTGTGTTTTGCGGATTTTGAGGAGATCGTTGGTTGCTCGTGCCATTACCATAGTACGATATAAAGCGATGTAATCGAGAGGCTGTGCTATAGAACTAGCTTCCGTCGTGCGAGTATTGATCGTCATGCTGTTTGTGCCTCCTAGGTCTTCGTTGACGTTACAGGCCTATGTTTATATGCTTTTGCGAGTGTATTATAGAATCCTTGTTTATGAATTGCAATATTGGCTGAAAAGCAGGATCGTTAACGAGAGTTGTTGCCGATGTTCCTCTATGGGCATATAATAGCGGGAGAAAATTATCTAAAAAAGTATACCTGGCGATTGAAGGATTCTGGTGATAATTCATTGGAGAGAAGCACTCCATCTCTAACTTCCTCTTTGATGCGAGATCTTTATAGTCGTATGCTCTTGACGCGCATAGTAGATAATTGCGCGCGTCAATTGCATCAACGCGTACGGAATTATATCGTTCCAACCTGTCGTGGCCGCGAAGCAGCACAGGTAGGTAGCGCTATATGTATAGAGGTAGGTACGGATTTTACTCTGCCCTACTATCGTGACCTCGGAGTTGTCCTGACTATAGGCATGACACCATACGAAGTATTACGGACACATGTACAATTTGTTCAGATTGCCGCGAGACGAGTAGGCGAGAAACAACCATCAATACAGCAGACAAAGCTTTCTCTCAATAACATGCAGCCAATACCGTATTGGGGCTACTCTAAACATAATATGGTGGCAGGACCAGTTCCTGTCTCAACGCAAATACTGCATGCCGCCGGCATCGCTTTTGCCTGTAAATTACGTAAAGGAACCGCAGTAACAGTAGCATACTGTGGCGATGGGGCTAATGCAGAGCCGGATTTCCTTGAAGGGATCACCTTTGCTGCACAACACCAACTACCAGCGGTATTTGTCTATGAACAAGACAGTGCATCCGCATCTTTACAGGCTTTGCCCTTGCCTGCCGGTCTTGAATATCAGGCAGTAGACGGGGAGGATGTTATCGCAGTGTATACCGCAATGCAAGCAGCAATGCAGCATGCACGTGAAGGGCGGGGCCCGGTTCTTTTAGAGCTGAGTGTTCATTGTCAATTGTCTGATAGATTGCTTACGGATGAAGAATCTCTGAAAGACCCCCTGTACAACTGCCAGAGATATATGCAACAGAGGAATATGTGGGATGGTGTGTGGGCAGCGCAACTCAGTACTCGTTTAAACGAAGATGTTGAGCAGGCGATGCAAGATGCTTTACAAGAGCGAGCAAAAAATGAGCGAGGGGAATGATATGCATCAACCTTTGTTGAACAGTATCCTCTATGGCGCAGACTATAACCCTGAACAGTGGTCCGAAGAGGTCTGGCTCGAGGATATGCGCTTGATGAAACTGGCATATGTCAATATGGCCTCAATTAATATATTTTCATGGGCCACTCTTGAGCCACACCCAGGCATTTATCACTTTGACAAATTAGACCGTATTATGGATATGTTGGCCAAGCATGGGATTGCTGCTGACCTCGCGACCGCGACAGCTTCGCCACCTACCTGGATGAGCCGCCTCTATCCCGACATGTTACCGGTGACGCGCAGTGGGGCGCGCCTGAGCCATGGATCGCGCAAGCACTTTTGCCCTAATAGCAGCGACTATCGTCGCAAGTCTGCTGAGCTAGTGCAGCGACTGGCGGAGCGGTATCGTACACATCCAACATTGAGGATGTGGCATGTGAACAATGAGTTTGGCTGTGAGACGCGGAGTTGTTATTGTGACGCTTGTGCAGCCACTTTTCGGCTCTGGCTGCAGGCCCGTTATCAATCACTGGAAAGCTTGAATTTTGCCTGGGGTACGGACTTCTGGAGCCAGCGCTACTATGGTTGGGAAGATATCTTGCCACCTAGAATTTCGCCTGCACAGAACAATCCTGGACAGTGTCTCGATTATCAACGCTTTATGTCGGATTCATTACTCGCCTGTTATCTAGGCGAGGCAGATATTTTGCGAGAGTTGACACCAACTATCCCTATCACCACCAATTTGATGGTTGCCTTTAAGCCGGCGAATTATTTCTCCTGGGCGCCTCACCTGGATATTATCTCCTTTGATAACTATCCCGCTATCTCGACTCCCCCCTGGGAGACAGCACTCACCCATGATTTGATGCGATCACTTAAGGGAGGGCAACCACACCTGGTGATGGAGCAGACGCCCAGTCAATTGAACTGGATGCCGCAGAATCCTCATAAGCGCCCTGGGGATATTCGTTTGCAAAGCCACCAGGCAGTGGCACATGGCGCGGATGGAGTGCTGTATTTTCAATGGCGTCAATCAAAAGCAGGAGCGGAAAAGTTTCATAGCGCTTTCGTGTCACATGAAGGTAGTGAGCACAGCCGCATCTTTCAACAGGCGGCACGCATTGGCGCTGAGCTACAGCGGCTCTCACCTGGAGTCGTTGGATCGCGTATTTCTGCCCAGGTAGCCATCCTGATGGATTGGCACAACTGGTGGGATGTCGAATATTTGCCAGGACCCAGTGATCGTTTGCGCTATTGGGAGCAGATAAAATGCTATTATCATGCCTTACATGATCTCAATGTTGCCATCGATGTGATCTCCCCTGATAGTGACCTGAGCCAATACCGCCTGGTTGTGGCTCCACTGCTGCATATGCTTCGTCCTGGGGTTGCACAGAACCTGGAGCAATTCGTTGCGAGTGGCGGTGTATTCCTCACCACTTTCTTTAGCGGCATTGTGGATGAAAACGACCACGTCTTCCTAGGAGGATATCCCGCCCCGTTGCGTAAACTGCTGGGGATACATGTCGAGGAATTTGATCCTCTGACGAAGGATATGACCAACCAGGTGGTGGTTGAGAAGGGTATAATGAAGGGGAGGTACAACTGTACACTCTGGGGCGAATTGATACATCTTGAGGGGGCATCTGCCCTCGGTGTATTTGCCAGCGATTACTATGCCAATGGCCCTGCTCTCACTGTCAATCGTTTTGGAGAGGGCAAGGCCTATTACCTGGCTACGCAAGGCAGTGATGAACTGCTTGCAACTCTGGCGCGTTTGTTGTGCGAGGAAGCGAATGTATCGCCGCTATTAGCGGTTCCCAATGGTGTGGAAGTTACTCGACGTGTGCGAGCAGATGGACAGAGTGCCTATTTCTTGCTCAATCACAATGAGACGGCTCAGACATTAACATTACCTGCTGGTTCGTGTATCTCGTTACTCGATGGAAGAGAATTGCAGGGCAGTCTGGAAATAGCGGCTAAGGATGTAGTTGTACTCTTGACACATTCGTTCTAAGTAACGACTAACAGAGGAATAAGAGAGGTGTCGCGATGACAGAACTCTATGTTGCGACGGGGGATGCAATTGCTCACATTACACAGCAGGGTGAAGAGTGGCACACCAGGATAACGCTGAAGGATAGTGGTGTACAATGCCTGGCACTCGATCCCCATCATCCTGGGACGCTCTATGCTGGATCACATGGTAAAGGCGTTTTCAAAAGCGTTGACGGTGGTGTTCATTGGGAGGATGTGCACCTGCCACAGCAGGATGTTTTCTCTCTGGCCGTGAGTCCCGCAGATGGAATGGTCTATGCTGGTTGTGAACCGAGTATGCTCTTTCGTAGTAAGGATGGCGGGCAGACATGGGAAGAATTGTCGACATTGCGCAGCATTCCTTCGGCGCCGACATGGAGTTTTCCTCCGCGTCCCTGGACCTCACATGTGCGCTGGATTGCGCCTAATCCCCATGATGCTGCTGTGTTACTGGTTGGCATCGAACTTGGTGGCCTGATGTATAGCAGTGACGGTGGACAGAGTTGGGCCGATCACCGTCCAAATGCGCAGCGCGATGTTCATGCGCTGGCCTGGCATCCACGTGTACCACAACGTGCATACGAGGCAGGTGGAGGTGGTACTGCCTGGAGCCGCGATGGTGGACAATCGTGGCAGCGCGCCGATACTGGCCGTGATAGGCATTATACGTGGGGCCTGGCGGTTAGTTATGACGATCCTGATTGCTGGTATATCTCTGCTTGTCCAGGCCCTCGCGAGGCACATAATCCCAGGGGCAATGCGCAAGCGTATATCTATCGTTGGCGTGGCTATGGGCCCTGGCAAGCCCTTGGTGGGGGGCTTCCGCATCCACTGAAAAGTTTTCCCTATGCTCTGGCAAGCGTCCCAGGTCGGCTCTATGTAGGTCTAGGTAATGGAGAAATGTACATGAGCTATGATGAAGGCGATACGTGGCAGAAGATGACGATTCACGGGGATTCTTTAGCAGGTATTTCGGCAATTGCTTGTGGCGCATAATTACAGTTAGTGGCCTTCATGATAATCCTTGATCATCAGCCGTGCTACTGCGCTGAGCGCGCAGAATGGTACCTGGCTGATTGAGTAAAGCATCCTCTAACCGTTGGCGATGTTTTGGCAGTGTATTAGGTGGCAGGTCCGCCGGAGCAAAATAACGGCACTCTCGTGACTCCGTTGTCTCCTTAAGTACTCCTCCTGTAACATAGCAGCGGAACGTTAGAACCACTTCTTGTTTTTGGGGCTTCGAATAGACGCCTACCAACTGCTCAATCTCGACTACCAGTCCTGTTTCTTCGTAGACTTCACGGCGTAGTGCCTCATCAACGGTCTCTCCCGCCTCCATCCCACCTCCAGGGAGATTCCACCAGTCAATATCGCGGCGATGCGCGAGAAGAACGTGCCCATCTTCAAATATCAACGCGAAGACCGCTACACGGAATCGCGCTTCTGTTGAGTCTGATAGGTCTATCATGGTCGCGCCTCCTCAATTTGTTATGACAATTGGAAGTTCCTTGCGGACTATAACTTATAAACGGCATATGCTGTGTCATGTAATATCTGTTGGGCAATATGGTGGGCTTGTTCTTCATCAATTTCGTCTACTGCCATCATTTCCTCCAGTACCTGTCCGATAACAGCCCGTCCGCGCAATGCACCAATCCAATGCATCTCAGGGACATGAACGCCATCCGTACTGAACATGAGCTTGCTGGCAGGTGCTACGCTCAATGCCTGGCGGGTGAAAGCTAGCATCTCTAGCTTGTCGATAAAGGGGATGGTATATGAAAGGTCCAGGTAGACATGTGGATAGACTGCTGCCAGGTATGCGCCAAGTTGACTGTATGGGTAACTCTCGTGGAGGAGTATGATCGGCATGGTTTGGTAGTCTCGCCTCTCCAATACTTCGCGGAGTTGTAGAGGATTCCCCAACCTCATATCGGTATCGCTGTCACCATAGCCGGTATGAAATTGTAATGCAAGCTGTTGTTCCCCGGCATGTTGAAAAGCGATGTGCAACAGAAAATCAATTAGCGGTTTGTGCGCAATACGTAACTGCCCTCGCTTAGTGGCCTCGGTACGTGCCTCGACAAAAGAGACAGCAGCCTCGTCTTTGCTCCATTTGGCAATGTTCAGACCAGTGCGATATGCAACAATACTTTTCAAGGCGCAGTAGCCACTTTCGCTTGCGTGGCTGACCTTCGTAGAGAAGCGATCAACAACATCATCGAACTCATTGTACTGTAGGATGAGTTCCTGCATCAGTGTTTCCAGGCGCAGCATCTTCACAGTGCGGCAGCGTCCGAGTTGCCCCATTTGTTCAGGGGAATAACATTCAGAACCGGGTGGGTAGGCAGGATCGAGCACCAGTGTATCGATGTTGGCGGCTCGAAAGAGATGTTCTACCAATGCATCACTGTTCAGCTTGTTGCGTGCTGCCAGGATGCTTTCTTCATTACGCTCACACCCATAAAATTCCGCCATTTGACGAAGGAACCAGAGGTAGTAAACCGTGTTAGATACGTGCTTTTCGGCGAAAGCATGATCGGTAGCTTCGGTACAGTATCCGCGGAATTGCAATGCGTCGAACTGCTGATCAAGCAGGACGGGATGGCAGTGGTTGTCCACAACGGGAATATCTGTTAAATCAAGCATAGGATCTCCTCTAACTTAGCTTGTTTTGTTGTTCTATAGTTTTTGCAACAGGGTTACTGACCCCACCATACTCCATCGCCCTTGATAGATACTCTTCCCTCTTGTGTTTTCGTCGAAGGGTGATTACTTTCGCTCATTATATGTCATATTTGTTAATGAACGAAAGTTGGCTGGAAGTATCCCGCAAAGCGATGCTATAATTGGGACGTATGTTCGTTCGACTGAGCAAGGATGGCAGGTTCCGTGCTTGTTGCCTATGGCCCTGGTGGTCAACCAATTGTAGCAGATGAGACGCGGCTTGGCGTTTTACAGCGCTGGTCGCAAGAACGCGCCTTGTATTGTCCCAACTGTCGTGGGATAGTTCACCTGCGAGGTGGGTCAGAGAAACGTACCCAACTTCATTTTGCGCATCAAAGGGGCGAATGTGCCTGGAGTACTGAAGCTGAATCGGTACGACATGCTCGTGGGAAGAGTGTACTGGCCAACTGGTTAAGAGAACAATTTCCTCGGGCGGCTATCACTCTGGAGGAGCGCCTACCAGAACCCAATCGCATCGCGGATATCTTTGTCAAGCATGAGAGTGGGGCTTGTTGGGCGGTTGAATTTCAATGCGCTCCACTGGACATACAGGAGTGGCGGCATCGCCATATTGCATATCGTAACGCCAATATTCTTGACATTTGGATCATTGGGGACAATCGGCGCGAGAAGCAAGAAGCATTCATCGAAGCTGTTCTTGCTGTCGCACACGAAGTACTGTTTCTCGATCCCCTGGTAACGCCGCCAAGGGCCTGGTTACGCTGGCCAGTCTCTCGTGAGACGCTGCAATTATGGCAGCGGGTGAAAGTGGTGACGCCTGCTCTTGAGGGATGGGTGGGAGGGCTGGGCTATGGTGTCGCAATCGATACTCAGCTACACAATATGGGTCTGAGAGATGATGGAGTGTTAATGCATTCTATACGTTCTGCTCTGGCTACGCAGACGGAACTTCTTCGGTCCATGTCAGTAGCCACTTCCGTGGATGAAACTGTGCTCCTGGCATACCTGCGTTCACGCATAAGCGAGGAGGCTGTGCGTGCGGTAATACTGGCCCTGGCTCGTGCCTACATGCGTGATCCTGACTTGCTGAGACGCTATAATTTTGGGCGAGGCTCTCCAGGCCAACCTTTGCGCGAGGAGGATACGTTGCGTGTGCAGAGAGCCAGGGATTGGGTTTTCAGTTTAACGAAGAAAGGGTTTACAATTTCAGACGTGCAGGAGATTCCTTTTGTTGGCCCTTACGCAGCTTTTGCCAGCTATTGCGAGATGCTCTTAGCACTGTTGCATACTACTTCTTCTTGAAACATGTCGCTTTTGAAACACATTGCGCTTGTGATACGTATTTTAAGAGTAGACAAAGGTGAGTTTGACAAAATCGTCTGCTCTCGCTGCTGATGAGATGTGTGACGTCAGCTTGGTTGAGATTAGGAAAGGATGTTATTAAGTATGAACAATTTTGTAAAAGGTGTACTGGTGGGTGTTGGTATCGGCCTGCTTGTAGCTCCTATGCGAGGTGAAGAGTTGCGCCGACTTTTGGGTGAGCGTATCAATGAATGGCGCGGCTATTTACCAGAAAATGCGCAACTGAACCAGTATGTCCAACAAGTTTCTGACCGGGTCTCACAGACCGGCGGTGAGTTGAAAGATTATGCGCAGCAGGCTGTCAAAAAGGTGAAAGAGACCGGCGGTAATCTTGGTGACCTGGCCCAGCAGGCTACCTCTTCAGTTAAACAAACCGGTCAGGATGTTGCCGATACTACAAAACAGGCTGCGCAATCTGCGAAGCAGAACGTTGAATCCGACCCATCAAGCACTTACGGTACCTACAAAGGCTAACCTACACTTGTATATTGGCTTGAAACGAGGTATTGAGAGAAATAAAGAGAGCCGGCGCGCCGGCTCTCTTTATTTCTCTCAATTTTTTGACGACTAGTACTTGTAAAAATGCTGGCGTGTCTCTTCTTCAGCAGTTCTCTCTTTGAAAAACGCGGACTCGTTGCGCTTGACAGCGATGTACGATCTTGTCAGTAATGGTCCAAGAGCATCCAGTAATACTTGATCACGTTCTAACTCATCTACGGCTTCGTCAAGTGACGTTGGCAATCGACGTATCCCGCGTCTCTCGCGCTCCTCGTCGCTATAGTTCCCTGGATCAATCTCCTGCGGTTCTCCTGGATCAATGGAATTTTTGATGCCATCCAACCCTGCAGCCAGAAAGGCGCCCATCGACAGGTAGGGATTGCCACTATGATCGGCACATTTCAGTTCGAGGTTGATTGACTGCTCCTCGCGGCCCCAGAAGGGTGAAGGAATACGAATAGCGCCTTCGCGGTTGTCGAAACCATATGCCTCGTAAGCCGAACTCCAGTAATGGGGCAGGAGACGGCGATAAGAGTTGGGGCTACCACAGGTAATGGCCACAAGTCCGCGAATATGGCGCAAGACACCACCGATAAAATATTTACCGAGCTGGCTGAGCTCGCCGCGCTGACTGGCGTCATGGAACAGGTTCTTACCCGGCTTTTCACTATTTTCCGCTCCCCACAGGCTCAGGTGAATGTGAGCGCCACTGCCGGCCTGGTCGAGGAAGGGCTTGGGGGCGAATGATGCCAGGAGGTTAAAGACTCTAGCCACACCGCGTACCGTCTCGCGCACAAGGCAAACGTTATCGGCAGCACGTAAAATATTCGCGTGTCTGATAGATAACTCCTGCTGCGAGGGGCCGAGTTCAGAATGAAATAGCTCAACTGAAACGCCTACTGACTCTAATGCTGCCAATACGGCATCAATCACCTCGGCCTGGTCATCCAAACCTCTACTGCTATAACAGAGGCTATCGTCGGCAGGCACATATTTGTCGCCTTCTTCACGAGCAAAATAAAATTCATGCTCAACAGCCGCTTCAGCGCGCATACCCTGCTCGGCATATTGGGCAATCATACGTTTCAAGAAGGTGCGTGGGCAGGCTTCCCAGGGTTTACCATCGGTGCGTATCATATCGCACATCATGCTGCCTGAGTTTGGAACATAGGGTAATGTCACAAACGTTTGTGGATCAGGAATAAGGCGAAACTCACCAACGGGTCCCATGCCTTCAACAGAAGCGAGGGTTTCTACGCCTGTAAATGCTTGCATCGCCAGGGTTTGTCCAATGCCTTCGGTGATGCGTGTGGCTATCTTCGAAGCGTGGGTGGCCTTACCGCGAATGATGCCTCCATTATCACAATACAAAAAACGAACGAGTCGTAGGTCAGCGTTATGTACTTGTTGTATGATATCCTGAGCGTCCATCTGTATGCATTCTCCTATTTGAAATTGTAGGGTAAATGGATGAGCAAAGTAACTGCTGCTCTTGTCGCCAGTTGTGCGTAGTATAGCAAAGCACATAACGGAAAACAAGAAAAAGAGACTTTTTTGCGGCAGCAATTCTCTTTGAAAATGTCACCCACTATTGGTGCATACATTCCCGCGCGAACATACGTACCGGCTCGAGATCTTTCGAGTCCTGCATAAAGATAATAACTTCCTGTGCTCCCGCCTGTTCGATTTCTTTGAGACGCCTGCGAATCGTCTCAGGTGTCCCGGCAAGTGCCTGTTCGCGTATGCGACCGGAAGGGATATTACGCGCGTATGGCCCTGTTTTGGCCATAGCTTCCTCGTCTGTCTCCGCGATAGCGCAGTTGAAGAGGACTGTACGCTTGATACTATTGTAATCGCGACCAATATCCTCGCAATGCTTCTTGAGGATAGAAAATTTACGTTCAAGTCCTTCGTTATCAAGATGCCCGATGTTGCAGGCGTCCCCGTACTGGGCAACCAGCTTGAGCGTTACCTGCTCGCCGCCTCCACCAATCAGTAATGGAATATGTGGTTTCTGTACACCTTTAGGCTGGTTGATGGCCCCGTGCACATGATAATATTTTCCCTCAAATACTGCCTCATCCTGCGTCCACATCGCCAGAATAAGCTGTACTGCTTCGCGTAAATAGCGCAAGCGTTCGGGGGCATCGAGATACCCATACCCGTATGCCCGGTATTCGTGTTCGTACCAACCAGCGCCGATACCAAAATCCAGGCGTCCATGTGAAAGGACATCTACAGTACTTGCCATCTTAGCCATTAACGCAGGGTTACGGTAGCCATTGCAGGTAACCATCTGCCCGATGCGCACGCGCTTTGTATCGCGAGCCAGTGCGGCTGTGCTAGTCCAACATTCAAAGGTTACTTCCTGTGTGGGGACGGGCACAGTATGAAAGTGATCAAAGAGCCAGATCGAATCATATCCTAATGCCTCAGCCTCTTGCGCGACACGGGTCATTGTCTCATAGGCTTCGACAGGGTCGGTTATTCCAACCAGATCCATGCGCCACCCCTGTGGAACGAGCAAACCAAACTGAAGTGTCATGTGAGTGAACTCGCTTTCTATGTGGTACATCACAAAAAACAGGTTGTTCTGCTGCCATTAGAAGCTGTCAAGGACCCCATGGCAAAAGCCAAGGGGCTTGTAACTACCCACGTACGAGTGCTACCAAAGGCTGCTTGACTTCAGCCCGGGAGATATTGATCGCGGCGTTGATGTCCGCATTCAAGCAGAAACCGCACTGCTTACAACGAAAGGAGGCTTGGGTTTGTCGATTGGCTTGTTCGCAATGTCCACACTGGCTACAGGTACGACTCGTGTTTCTCGGATCAACAAACCTGACAGGGACACTTGCCCAGGCTGCCTTGTAGGTGATGTACATCCTCAATTGGAAGAAGGCCCAGCAATGCCGTTCGTAGCGATTCTCACGCCTAACCGTTATCCTCTCTCGAATCCCCGTGAGGTCTTCGAGCGCGAGTGCCTTGCGCGATACGACGGCTTTGTGGACCAGGGTCCGACTGATCTTCTGGTTGACATCTTTTTGAAAATGCTTCTCGCGTCCAGAAAGTTTCTTGAGGCGACGCTTTGCCGAACGGGTCCCCACCCGTTGCAACGCTTGGCGACGCTTCTGATAGCGCGCACGAACTTGATGGACTTTGGCCCCAGTGAAGGACTCACCCGTGCTATCCGTTGCCACGTTCACCATGCCCAAATCAATACCGATGGTATCCGCGGTCTCTGTCACCGGTGGAGCACCTTTGCTCTGGGTGAGATGCAGGTAGTAGGTGCCCTGTCGCCACACCAGATCAGCACTGCCCAGAGCCCACGAGGGGTCAATCAGCATGTCATGTTGCCGTTTCCCCAGGATCAGGCGGCAGGTCACACGCCCCTGCACGGTATTGAGCGAGAGGCGATCCAGACTCATCAAGCGGTAGGTACGTGCGTCATAACGGACACTTCCACGAGGACCGAACTGCGGACAGGTGAGAGGTTTTTGATGGGGTTTGCGTTGCTGCTCTTGGGTTCGTGCTGCCTTGACCGCCTCAACGGCTTTCGCACGCGCACAGCAGGCCAACTGCGACCCCAGCCCAAAGCGGGAACGAGTCTCACGATAGACGCGGTGATGAGCGGTGTTGGTGTTCGTGATGCGCTCATCCCAACACACGGTAGCAATCCACGATGCCGCTGCATTGAAACGCTGTTGTGTCTCGTGCAACACGGCATCGTGACCGTTCACGTCAAGCTTGATACAGATAGTTCTAGTGAGTGTTTCGTTCATAAGAGAAGTGTAGCAGAGCATGGAACAAACGTCAAGGGGTTTCCTGCCTGCGGGCAGCCATTTTTTCCTCCCCATGGCTGGAAGCCAGGGGTATCCAAAAATGGAGGACGAGGATGAATGAGGATTGTGTCAAGCAGGAGGCTGTCGCATATTTGGATGGTGTTTGTACGGCAGTGGTGCTGTTATGCAATGATGGCAGTGGGGTCCTGTTTGCTTGTAAGTAGGAATGAGGCTACTGCGGGAGGTATACTCATTGCGATTGCGTCAACCGGAAAGTAGAGAGGGGGCTGGGGTCTGTGAATTATCGTGAAAATGCTGCTATTGCGGCTCATGCCATACGAATTTCTGGCGACCGCAAGGATAATTCACCTATTCTGCTGTATCAGGTATATCAGTCTGCGTGTGAGCCAGCAGTTTTTTTCTCAAACAGAATGGCAAGAGTATCAAGAGTATCAAGAGTATCAGGTGTATCAGGTGTATCACTGTTTCAGGTGTGCTCGGTATTTGGAGCAGATACCGAGCAAATTGCTCCATTTAATTTTGGAGTTGCAGAGTTTATTTTGACGTTTGTTGTTGATGCAGTTGTTGTTGGTCAATTTGGCTCCTGGATGATTTTTGTTTCTCTCTGTCTTTCTTTTTGCGAGGCGAAGAAAGGGTTGTGAATCATCCTGGCGACTGCACAATACCTTTCAAATTAGCGGCAATTGGTCGAAAATAGCGAGCAACATAGGGGAAAGTAAAGCATTGTGACATTGCTCTGTTTTGAGCCGTAATATAATGAGCGGGTATTTATTGTATGACAGAGACGTTGAATACTATTTTTTTACCCACATAGGTGAATATGTCACACTGAAACACAGGTAGCCTCGTAAAGCCTGCCTGGAAGGAGTCGTTCCGTGCTCCGCAAAGATCGGATACTTGAAGCATTACGATCAATGTGTGTACAGCGATCAGCACAGAGTGGTGCGTTGCGTCGTTATGCTGGCTTCAGCGCTGAAGATGTAGCAGATTTCGCTGGCGTTGATCGAACCAATGCAAGTCGCGACCTTAATCTATTGACCAATGAGGGGAAGATTAAGCGTATCCCTGGACGTCCTGTGCTCTTTACCGTTAAAACTCCTTCTACTGGGCCACTCCACGAGAACGGAAGTAACAATGGTAGTAACGGCAACTGGCAGAGTGTTCAAGCGGAATACTCTCCAGTAATGGTGGAGGACCCACCTGAAATTGAGTACCATCATGATGTACCCCTGAGAGTGACGCAAGAGCCGGGGAAGCCTCTGGCAGTCGTTGCCTCTGTTCACGTAGGCGCTGTTGTTACCAGTTTTGAAACGCTAATTGGTGGAGGGGAGGGGTTGAAAGTTGCTATTCAGCAGGCCAAGGCTGCTATGCTTTACCCACCACGTGGCCTGCACACTTTGCTCTGTGGCCCGAGCGGCGTTGGTAAAACGACTTTTGCTCGTTTGATGCATGGATTTGCACTGGAACTCTACGCACTGCCTGCTGATGCACCCTTTATTAGTTTCAACTGTGCCGATTACGCGGGCAATCCTCAATTGTTGATGGCACATCTCTTTGGTGTTGTGCGTGGGGCCTATACAGGCGCGGACCACGATCGTGAAGGGCTGGTAGAGCAAGCTCACCGGGGTATTCTTTTTCTTGATGAAGTACATCGCCTTCCTCCAGAAGGTCAGGAAATGTTATTATACTTGATGGACCGGGAACGTTTCCGGCGTATGGGCGATGTGAAGGAGCGCGAATCCTCACTGCTGCTACTTGCTGCTACCACGGAAGATCCCAATACTGCACTACTGCCAACATTTCGTAGACGTATTCCGATGACAATCAGTCTGCCAGGCCTCAATGAGAGAACGATGATGGAACGCTACGAGCTGCTGCGTGCCTTTTTTACCGCTGAATGCAGTAGCATTGGAGCGAATATCCACGTTGCGCCGCAAGCTTTGCGGGCTCTGCTTCTATACGAGTGTCCTGGCAATATCGGTCAGTTGCGTACTGATGTACAACTTGTTTGTGCATGGGCCTACCTTGAATACCGCACCAACAATCTTGCTGAATTACATATCCATGTGGGAGTCTTACCAGATCATGTGCGGCGCGGTCTCTTACGTACTGCTGAACTAAACCGTGCATTGGAGCCTGTATCGCACCTGCTTGAGGCAACCCATATTTTTACACCGACCGGTCTGAGCCTGGACAGTTTGCCAGGGTCTGCACAGGGTCTCTACGATACCATCAGTAGAGACCTGGGGATACTCCGCCGCAGTGGACTGGAAGAAAATGAAATCAACAGGCTGCTCCACATTGATATACAGCACTATTTTCAACGTTTTGCGGACCAGGTGGGCACCCCAAGGGATGCCCCTACTAACCTGGTCGATGAACGCATAGCGGTGGTTAGCCAGCGCATTGTGCAATATGCTGAAGAGCAACTAGCACGAACCTTTCCTGAAAAACTGGCACTGGTGCTTGCCATGCATCTCACCAGTACGCTTGAACATATTACGCATGGTCGAATGATTGTCGAGCCGGCCATTCAGTCCGTGCGCTTCACTTATCCAATCGAATACGAGGTGGCGCAGGTGGCGTTGCTACAATTCCGCTCGGCGCTTGGTGTATCTCTGCCAGAAAGCGAGACGGATGTACTGGCGGTGCTGTTAGCTAATGCTGATGCTTTACTAAGCAGCGAACAGTCTACAGTTGGTATTGTGGTTGCGGCCCATGGACGGGGTATTGCTGCAGGCCTCGCGGAGCTGGCGAATACGCTGGTCGGGGTTAACTCGGTACGCTGGGTGGAACTAACGCTGGAACAATCTCCGGAGGAATTGCTCGGCCTTGTGGCGCACTGGGTGCGCGTGGCAGATCAGGGCGGAGGGGTTTTGTTGTTTGTTGATTTTGCTTCGCTGCTCTCCTTGGGCGAACTGGTGATGCATGGTGACGGGCAGGCAGGAGTGCAGGTGCGCGCCATTGCGGGGGTCAGTGCGCCACTGGTGGTTGAGGCTGTGCGCAGGGCTCAGCGTTCTAAGAGTGTCACCCTTGATCAATTGGCTGCAAGCCTCCAGACCTTCAGCCTGTACCGTCCTGTAGACGAATCGAGCAAAATCAGGACCTCGATAAATCGGGTCCCTACGTCGTTCCCACAACGAAACGCATTGGAGAATGAAAATGACGGGTTGAATGTGCAGTTTACGGCATCGCAACATTCAAGGGTCATTCTCTCAGTATGTTTGACAGGATTTGGTAGCGCGGCAAAGATTGCCGAGTTGATCGAGGAGCATCTTCCTGGTCTACGTCAGCAGGGGGTGGAAATTATTTGTATGGACATCAACCTGTCAGGTAAGACCGAGGCAGATGTTCAACGCCTGGTGGGAAATAGAGACGTTGTGGCTCTTGTTGGAACTATTAATCCACACCTGGAGAGCTACCCCTTTATTGCCCTCACAGATTTTCTCTTTGGCGATGGTATCGCGCGCTTACGCACTCTGCTTGGTGGAACGTTGATAGACCCGGCTTTACTACAACCTCCATGTGCGTCGGAGCCGTTTGAAAGCCATCCCTGCAACGAAGCTATCGCTTCTACTTTCAGTCAGCAGGGATGCAAGGAAGTAGATGTTAAATCTTCGGGTGGCTTTTCTGGCTCGATGTTGCCGGCTAATGGCTCAACCCCAGTGATAACTCAGCGCAGCGAACTGGTGCGTGAGATCACCCATACACTTGGCCGGAGTCTCTTATTTCTCAATCCTGCTCGAGCGATGCCTTTGATCGATCATATGATCGAGTTGATTGAGGTCGAGGTGGGAGAGACATTTGATATCGAAGTGCTGGCAGGTTTAATGCTTCATCTCGCCTGTATTTTGGAGCGTGGTATCCAACATAAGGAAATCCTTGTAAGTGAGACTGTGCGTACACAGGTTGGGCAACAATTTCCTAGCGAGCTGAGTATCTGCCGTCGTGCACTCCAGGTGTTGAGTGCGCAGATAGGCCGTCCAATACCTGATGAAGAAGCATATAATATTGTTGGCATTCTCAGACAGGTAGATATTTTTATCAACTAGGGCGCGATAAATTAGTGTGTTATGTGTGTAGCACACAATTTGGCATGATTATTGCAGGATAGTTATATGTACCCGTGAGCGAGCTAGTGCTGTTGTAGTGTGTAGCGATATGGTATATACGCTGCAGGCCAGATGCTCAAAATTTGAAAGCAACTCAGGTTGACCGCAAGGGTCAACCCTACTATACTCGGCGCGATGCTGCGCATCGCACGCGCGGCTGATGGGAGGTCAGCGGCGATGCAAGGAAGTACTCGTGGGGAGAGTTGTCATGATACGGGTATTGATAGTGTGTAGCTGGGGTATGTCGACCAGTCTCCTGGTGGATAGTATGCTCGCAGCTGCGAAAGAGCGCAATTATGAACTAACCGTCGAGGCTTTGAGCGCGGGGGAATATGCGGAGAAAGTCGATGTCTGTGATGTGGTACTCATCGCACCGCAGATTCGTCATCTACGCAAAAGCATTGAGAAACTGGCAGCTTCAGTGGGGAAACCTGTGGCAATGATTGAACCATTTCATTACGCGACGATGAATGGACAGGCAGTATTGGAGCAAGTACTTCATTTCATCGCTGCTGACCGTAGGTAGACGCGATAGCTGAGCTTCCCTAGCGAAGCGAATGGGATATCAATGGACACTACGTTTTTGACGCGATAAGGCGGCAACGTGAGCAGTAGGCGCAGCAGCGCTGGTTGAACATATCTCGTTCCTACTCACCTGCGAGCAGTATCTATTTGCAACAGTTACGCTGGAGGATAGCGGTCCACTGCGTTGAAGCGTATGGATCCTGATGCAAACGATTAACTACTTTGTGTTCGCAGTGGGGCTGGTACAGTACTGTCACGCCCAATCTGTACTAGGCTAGTGCACCATCTAATGGATGGCGATAAAGGCAGAAAGGAGGGGCATCAACTCTTTATTAGCTATCATACATTTTCGGTATGGGAATGTTATGTAGCTCCGTTCTTCGGTTCTCATGAAGTGTATGCTTCTGAGTTGTAAGTTCCGTGCTTGGCTAAGCACAGAGTGGAAGGAAAAGTTCACAATGAGACTATTTGATCGAAAGCGAAGGTCATTTAACGCAGCAATTGGTATTATGTTGATGGCGGTGTTGCTGGCTGCCTGCGGTACCACCACCACAACCAGTACCTCTACACCCACAACGTCCGCCCCTGTCAATGGCAAGGGGTGCACGAAGATAGGCGTACTCTTGCCTGAGACCGCCACTTCTGCTCGTTGGGATGCCAATGACAGGCCAGCTCTGCTGGCTGATATCCCCCAGCAGTTACCTGGCGCGACTGTGGACTACAACAATGCCCAGGGTAATGCTGACACCCAGCAGACTCAGGCCCAGGCAGATCTAACGAAAGGGGATTGTATCCTGGTACTTGCCCCTTTCGATAGTATAAAAGCGGCTGCGATCGTGGCGGCGGCAAAAGCGAAGGGCGTGCCTGTGATTTCTTATGACCGCCTGACTTATAGCAACGACCTCAACTACTACGTCTCCTTCGACAACACGAGGGTAGGCGCGCTACAGGGTCAGTATATTGCTGCTCACTACCAGACCTATGTCACTGCTAATGGCACTAAAAACACGGTGATGATCAACGGTGCCCAGACGGACAACAATGCGCTGCTGTTCTCCGAGGGTGCCCATAGCGCACTTGACCCGTTGTTCACTGCCGGGGCTCTCAAGAAAGTCTATGAGAAATTCACACCTGGCTGGGACAATGCGACCGCGCAAACCGAGATGCAGGCGGCACTGACCGCGAATGGGAATAAAGTTGCGGTCGCGTATGTTGCCAACGACGGTATGGCAAACAATGTGATTGCAGCGCTCAAAGCGGTGAAGCTCAATGGGAAGGTGCTTGTCACGGGCCAGGATGCGACGGTGGCGGGTCTCCAGAACATCCTCAAGGGCGACCAGTCTATGACCGTCTATAAGGCCATCCCCAAGGAGGCCATGGCGACTGCTCAGCTCGTAGCTGCGATTAGCAAGGGGACGGTTGCTGTCACTCCTTGACCAGTGGTCAGACCGTCACGGTTCCTCCATCTCCGGCGCAGCCGCCGCTGAATTGCCTCGGTTCTCGAAACACCGGTGGCGGTGGACAAGACGAATATTAAATCGACAGTCATTGCCGATAATTACGTGACAGTCGCTCAAATCTGTGCGGGTCTGCCTTCAGGCACTGGCGGTATCTGTCCATAAGCTGTAGTTTTTAGCATAGCCTGGCCCCGCGAGGCGCTTTACTCTAGCTCTCCTCGTGAGAAAATGTAGATGGCATTCTCTGCGGGTGCCACCAGGTATAGGGTGTGCGAACGATTTTTGCACGATACATGACGCTCACAAGATTGTGAGCGTCAGCCGTCGTTTTTGCAAAAATCCTATGTACACCCCCGGAAATGCCAACACTTTTAATTTGCAGAAGCAGATGGTATACTTTGCTTATGCTTCTGTTTGATGTTGGAATATTGCCACCTTTGACTTGATTGGAGGGCCAGATGGCCGAAAATACTACTCCCGCGGTCGGTGAAATGACATCTCCTCAACCGGAGCAACCACCGAGCGGCGAACCACGGCTGCGTATGCACGGCATTAGTAAGTCTTTTGGAGCAGTTCGCGCACTTTATAAAGTGGATTTTGAAGTCCATGACAACGAAGTCGTAGGCCTGGTCGGCGACAATGGCGCAGGTAAATCAACGCTGATTAAAGTCATCTCCGGTGTCGGACCTGCTGACGAAGGCGAAATATTTTTAGGAGGCAAAGAGGTCCATATATCCAGTCCCCTGGCTGCAAACCGCTTAGGCATCGAAACAGTCTACCAGGACCTCGCACTATGCGATAACCTGGACGTTGTCGCCAATCTATTTTTAGGACGTGAAGAGCGCTCATTTCTGCGATCTTTAAACGAGATCGATATGGAGAAGCAATCGCTAAATGTACTGCGTACCCTTGATGTAAAACTCCCCTCGATACGCACGCCTGTAGCTACGCTCTCTGGTGGTCAGCGACAGTCTGTTGCTGTCGCAAAATCCATCTTACGCAAGGCAAAGGTGGTCTTGCTGGACGAGCCAACGGCTGCGCTAGGTGTAGCTCAAACTCGACAGGTGCTGCACTTGATACGCCGGCTACGCGATCAAGGACTAGCAGTAGTTGTTATTTCACATAACCTGGCAGATGTGTTTGAGGTCGTGGATCGAGTGGTCGTCATGCGCCTTGGCAGGAGGGTGGGCACATTTGATATCAAAACCACCACACCTGAACAGATTGTAGCGTCAATTACAGGAGCAGAATTTGGCCAGATTATGGCGACAAATGGTACAACCCAGGACAACGACTCGGTAGGAGGGAAATGATCCATGAGTGAAACTGTCGAGAAAAATGATACTCCTGAGCCATCAGAAGCTTCCCAGATGGCTGCATTTGGCGGCCAGGCAGTTCAGGCTGCCGATGTAGAGGTACCATCTTATATGCCCCGCCGCACGGTGGGCCAATTACTACGCGGTGACCTTGGTTTTGTGCCTGTATTGTTTACGTTGATCCTGGTTGTGATCTACTTCACAATTGTCACTGGCGGTCTTTTTCTGAAGCCGGAGAATCTCTCAAACCTGGTGGGACAGATTGTCACCTTTGGCATACTTGGACTTGGTGTCATTATGGTTCTGCTGCTAGGTGAGATCGATCTTTCGATAGCCTCAGTCAGCGTATTCTGTTCAGTGGTCATGGCGGTGCTTTCTGAGCGCTATGGGATGTCTGCCCTGGTAGCTATACTGGCTGCTTTACTGACAGGCGCTATAGTCGGTTTCATCAATGGTTTCTTTGTTGCAGTAGTGCGCGTTCCATCTTTTATTGTGACACTGGCTGCGTCCATCTTTTATTCAGGACTTCTGCTCAATCTGCTAGCAGGACAAAGTACGCTCATCATCAGCAATAGTTTCATAGTTGGTATTGCGGGTAGTGCTGAGAGTTTCCTGCCTAACTACCTGGGTATCGGTTTGCCACTTATAGCCGTCCTGCTGTATGCCATTAGTCTCATTTCCGGCTATCTAAGACGAAAGAGAGCTGGTCTCAGAACTATGTCGCTTCTGCAGGTTGTTTTGCAGATCGTGATAACTGCACTCCTCGTAGGGGGGGCAGTGGCCGTTTTTGTAAGCTACCAGGGTGTGCCTTATGCGGCCGCAATCCTTTTTGGATTGATAGCGCTGTTCTGGCTCATCATGACGAAAACCTCATTTGGGCGTCATGTCTATGCAGTCGGTGGTAGCGCTGAGGCAGCCCGGCGTGCGGGTATTAATGTCGTAGTTATACGTATGGCGTGCTTTACCTTATGTTCGACGCTTGCTGCTGTAGGCGGTATTATCCTGGCTTCCCGTGGCACTGCCGTGGCGAGCCAGATCGACCCAACACTGCTGCTCAATGCAATCGCAGCGGCTGTGATTGGTGGTGTTAGTCTCTTTGGAGGTCGAGGGTCGGTCTGGGCGGTTGTACTAGGAGCGCTTATCATCGGTAGCCTGGTAAATGGCCTGGCTCTAATGAGCCAGGGGACGGATGTGTCGGAAATGGTTGAGGGCGTCGTCTTGTTGATTGCTGTGACCGTTGACGCTCTTGTCCGCCGAGCCCAGATGCGTACAGGACGATAGTTGCGTCCTCCTTGAGAACGCTGCTTTTTGTCACACAACGATGAGTTTTCACCAATAGAGGTGCTTCAGTAGTGAAGCACCTCTATTGCTCTATTCGTTGTTAGCACGTACAATACGCTTAACAACGAATATGAATAGATCGGTGGCTAATCATCTGTGCTGAAGAACGCGCTCTACCGGATGTTAAAATCATCCGTCGGGATTTTTTTTACCTTCCTCAATTTTCTCCTAGCGGGTAACCTTCCTCCATTGGGCTGTGTAACTATCATTGTGCAACATGAAGGCAGGTATCTTATGATCGAGCGCCCTGAGGGTGGGTATGTCTTGCCGGGAGGCTTTATGCGTTGGAAAGAGCAACCAGTGCAAACGGCTCTACGCGAAGGTAAGGAGGAGACAGGTCTGACGTTGAAAGTGAATGAGTTCATCGGCTATAGCTCAACTGCTAGTTACGGATTGATGCGATTGAGTACACTAAGCATGGTCTTTTATGCCGAAGTTGTTGAGGGAGAACTAAGAAATAGCATAGAGGGACGAGTGAGCTGGCTTGATGAAACGGAGGTGCTCGAAAAGATAATTCCACTACAAAGGGGTATTTTTGACAACTTTTTACATTATCGTGAACAGAACGGGCAGGTGAAAAGATTTCAGGTTGAGAACTGACGAAAAAAAACCAGATAAGGGTGTTATATTGCTGATGCCGAAAATAGATACGGAAGTTGTGGCTGTTGATCCTGTTCATCCAGAGGCAGCAAAGATAGAGCGCGCCGCGGCTTTGATACGGGCAGGCGAGGTGGTCGTTTTCCCTACCGAGACGGTTTATGGCCTTGGGGCAGATGCGCTGCAACCCCGCGCGGTAGAGCGCATTTTTGCTGCCAAGGGACGCCCATTGAGTGACCCACTGATTGTACACATTGCTGATGAAGATGCTTTGCGAGAGCTGGCCGCTACTCTGCCAGGGCACGTAAAGGAATTGGCTCGTGCATTCTGGCCAGGTCCTTTGACGTTGATTGTGCCGCGTAGTCAGCGCGTACCCTTATTGGTCACGGCGGGGCTGGAGACTGTGGCTGTGCGGATGCCGCACCATCCCGTCGCGCTTGCGTTGATTCGCGCCGCGGGTTCACCTATTGCGGCTCCGAGCGCCAATCGCTTTATGCATGTGAGTCCCACAACGGCTCAACACGTATTTGCTGATCTCAATGGGCGCGTACCACTTATTCTCGATAGCGGCCCCTGTGAGGTGGGGGTTGAATCGACAGTGCTCGACCTTTGTGCGGCTGTGCCAACGATCTTGCGTCCGGGCGGTGTCAGCCTTGAAGAACTGCGGACTATGTTGCCTGATGTTCAACTGGCAACTCGCCAAATTCCTGCGCCAGATGATGTTCATGATAAGAGAGTGCAGAAGGCTCCTGGTCAACTTCTGACCCATTATGCGCCTGCTGTTCCTCTGATTCTTTTCGCGGGCAATGTGGAGTCGATGCGCAGAGCGATGCTGGCAGAAGTCAGGCGTCGATGTGAGAGTGGCGAGCTGGCTGGTGTCCTGGTTGCGGATGAAGATGTACCTGTTTTTCAAGAGAGTGGCGCTTTGGTACAGAGTCTTGGGAATGCCGCTGATCCCGCACAGGTAGCGGCCACTCTGTTCGCTGGTTTACGCGCTTTAGAAGCTGCCGGTGTAGATATCATTCTCTGCCGGAGCTTTGATGAACATGGCCTGGGGCTTGCTATACGCGATCGATTGCTACGGGCGGCGGCTGGGAAGGTTGTTGAGACGGCGTAACGAAGGAAGCAACGACGCTAGGTTGACCGCAAGGGCGCTAGGTTGACCGCAAGGGTCCAGGTTGACCGCGAGGGTCCAGGTTGACCGCAAGGTCGGTGACCGCAAGGGTCAACCCTACTATACTCGGTTCGGCGCGATGCTGCGCATCGCACGCGCGGCTGATGGGAGGTCAGCAGCGATGAAAGGAAGTGTGTGAAAGCCATGGCTGCAACGACGCTACAAGTGGAACGCATATACCTTCCCATCAAACGAGCCGACGTAGACCATTCCATTTGCGACCGCTGGTGAGGAGTCGATTGCGTCGCCTGTGGTATAGGTCCAGAGTATTGCACCGGTTATGGCATCAAGTGCATACAATTTGTGATCTTGCGAACTGACATAGACGATACCATTCGCGACGGTTGGCGAGGAGTAGATCTTGTCTCCTGTAGTTAACGTCCATCGAGGTTTCCCCGTCATGGCATCTTGATTGAAGCGCGTGCGTTGCAAATCAAAGCCGAACATCGCATTGTTTGAGTTGGCGGGAATGTTGAGATGAGGTTGAGAACGAGGTTGAGCAATTCTCCATTTAGAGAAGAATACAATGCCTCCAGCCACGAAGAGGACTGTGAGCACGATAAAAGGTATTCCTCGGATACTGGAAATACGCCGGTGGTGGCTGTTGTTTGTTTCCATAAATCTCTCAAAGTCTGAAACTGCTCTGGCAACATACGCATGACATAGGCATTTTCACATAAAGAGTATATCATAGTCACTGTTGATATGAGCAGCTACTGTAGCAGATGGCGTATTTTCAGGGCAATTTGCAGGGACAAGCGCAGTTCTGAATCGTCGAGGGACTGGCCCAGGACTTCCTCGATTCTTCCCAGTCGATACAAGAGTGAATTGCGGTGTAAGTGCATGGTGCGGGCGGTCTCGCTTAGATTGCCGTTACAGCGGAAGTAGCCTTCGAGGGTGTCAATCAGGGTGCCGTCTCCGCGTGTATCGGTATTAAGCAGCGGGCCGAGGGTTTCTCGATAAAAGTCGCGGAGTTCGCTTTGCCTATCGAGATGGAAGAGGAGGCGGTAGACACCAAGGTGCGTGAATGAGTGTATCTGATTCTCGCCAAAGAGTCGTCGTCCTATTTCCAGCGCCTGTTGCGCTTCGCGATAGGATTGTGAGATGCCTTGTAGATTTGTTGCGACACGTCCAAGGCCAATTGAATAAGCTGGCAAAGCATTGTTATTGCCCTGCTGTAAACGTGTTTGCACCCTTTCCAGGCGGGTAAGGATGACTTTTTCAGCATCTCTATGGCTGTTACTATTATGACTGTTTGCAGAGGGAAGTGGAAGTATGGTTATTACACGACGGGATTCGGTTAATATCCAGCTTGCAGGCCACGCCAGTAGCAGTTCATCACGAACTCTGCGACTCCACTGTGCCTGGGGGCTGCCTGGAGGATAATCAGGCTCGTTGGTGTGAATTTCAAAGATGGCAACAATTTGCGGGGCCGTGAGATCATAGCCCAGTAAACGGGCGCGGGCAAGCATCTCATCCGGCTGTTGGTAGTTGCCCTGCAGCACATCCATGAAGGCTTCCAACTGGTACCGACTCTCGACGGCGCTGCGCTCTTTTTCGCGGGCGAACTCCAGCGCCAGTATTGGCACGACCTGCCCCAGCGTGATGCGATCCAGGTAATCGAAATCACCGTCGTGTCCGATGAGGGAGAGGTAGCCGACGACATCATGGTGTACGAGAATGGGGGCATTGATCTGGACGAGACCTTGTTGCCAGAGTGCCTCGTCATCGAGGGTTGCTGGCAGTACAAGCATGCCTGCGCCGGCAGGCGCTGCTTGTAGGCGGACGTGGCGTTCGGTGTCCTGGACGACGACCCATTTGTTGCAACTGTTGGCGAGTTGTTCGCAGATGCCTTGTATTCCCGCCCCCTGGATACTTAACTGCATGAGTTGATGTGAGATTTCCGTTGCTTTCCGTTCAATTTCTCCACGAAAGCTGACGACGAAGGTAATCACTTCGCGCTCGATCGCTTCAAGGGATGCTGAAGGGGGAAGGAGGATGAGTGGGAGATTATGCTGGTTCGCAAGCGTACAGGCCTCTTCTCCGAGTGATTCAACGGAGGGAGCTGCTACTGCTATTGCTGCTACCCCCTCTTGATGCAGACTTTTCATGAGATGAGGCAGCAGTTCATCAAGGCGGCGTAACTGTGAGAGCGCGAGGAGGGCAAGTTCTCCTCCATGCACGCTTTCGAAGGCGGGTAGGCGCGCGCGCATGCGACATGACCATGTTACGCGGCGTTCCAGCCCTGTTGCGCCGGCGACCAGTTGGGCGTCGCGTGAGGCGAGCAGAGTAAGAATATTGCGCACCGAGGCTGAAGTTGTCGGAGTTGACGAACTGCTCATGACTCACGCACCAGTAATAGGGTAGCGCGGCGATTATCGCCGCGCTGTTAATGTGGATGTAGAGGCTCCACTTGCTTTATATGCTTTGCGCTTTTCTTTGTTCTTTTTGGCTCTTGCGAGATGTTTGTGCCAGGCTACTTTTTTGGTTTTGTTCATTGGTTGCTCCTTTATTGTGCTTATTTGGGTTTATTCTTTTCTCTCCGCCGCAGGTGGAGAAGGATGGGGTAGCTGCCCATAAGAATCCGCTACTCTTCGGGTTCGCTGGCGCCTTCGAAGTCAACTTCGGTGAGTTCGTCTGTTTCGTCGCCGCCGTCGTAATATTCGTCTTCGTTGCCAAGCTCGTCTTCGTCTTCGCCACGATCGTAGCGTACCATGGTATCTTTGGTGTAGGCACGGATGGTATCGCCGCCGCCTTGTGATGGGAAGCTGACTTTGCCGAACATACTGGGATGTTGATATTCTTCGCGAATGATGAGCCGTACCAGCCCCTGTTCCATGGCAAGAATGGCTGCTGCATAACGATTGCCACCATCCATGAAGTTAATCAGGCGGTTGGCAAGGCGCGGCTCTATCTGTCCGATGTCTTCTCCTACTGCATTGCGCACAAAAATGGTGTGCCCGATGACATGTAACTGTACTTTATCGCCGACGCCAACCTTGGCAAGAATTGGAGTTGAGGCAATATTGATCAAATCGGTTGTACCTGTTTTACCGGTTTCCTCGATGAAGAGCCGGGGATCGATGCGTTCTACTCCAGTGTGGACTGTGGCAGGTTCTTCCTGGAGCAATGAGAGTCGATCTAAATTCTTTTTGGCGATGGTGTTGTTTGGACTATATTTTAGCGTCTGGGTGTAGGCCTGGCGGGCTTCTGAGTACCGTCCCAACTCGCTATATGCCTTACCCAGACGGTTATAGGCTTCTGCTTCGTTGGGAAAGAAATTCAGGATGTTGCGGTTGGTTATGACCGCTTCTGCCCATTGGCTTGCCAGAGCCTGATCGATCGCCAGGCGGGTCCATTGGACTTTTAGTTGTACTTTCTCTTCAGAAGATTGTGCTTGCGTCATCAAATGCCTCCTCCATCATCGTGTTGATAGTCTGCCTATTATACCGCAACTGCGCAACCCTGCAATGACCAGGCGGTAGTTTGTTCAATCTTGACATTTACAAGGTCCCCAACCTGGATATTGCTTACTTCGCCAGGGTTTGGGAAGAATACCAATTTGTTGGCGCGATTGCGGCCTTTCCACTGTTGACGACCATGCTTGTTGTTTTCTTCTTCGACCAGCACTTCTTCAATTTTCCCGACGTACTGCTGGTTGATTTCCAGGGAGATGGCTGCTTGCAGCTCTTCCACGGCATGCAGGCGACGTTTCTTCTCGGACAGTGGGATGTCGTCATCCCAGCGTGCGGCGACAGTGCCTGGGCGAACAGAGTAGGCAGCGACATGCACGACGTCGAAGCGAATCTCACGAATTAGATCGAGCGTGTGCTGGAACTCTTCCTCTGTTTCGCCACAAAAACCTACGATCACATCGGTAGAGAGTGTAATACCGGGCCATAGTTCCCGTACACGCTGAATCTTTTCCCTATATTCGTCGAGCGTGTAGCCACGCTTCATGCGCTTGAGCACCGCGTCATCGCCAGCCTGTACGGGAATATTCAGGTGTTCACAGACTTTTGGCAGGTTTGCCATGCGTTCTATCATGCTATCAGTCATGTGACGCGGATACGAGGTCATGAAACGAATGCGTTGCAAGCCATCGATAGTGCTCAGTTGACTCATCAGGAAGGCAAGATCGGGGTAACCTGGTAAATCGAGTCCATACGCCTCGACGGTCTGGCCCAACAAGGTGAGTTCTTTTGCCCCTTTCGAGACAAGCGCGCGGGCCTCAGCGAGCAGCTCATCTACAGGGCGGCTGCGCTCTCGACCGCGGCGATACGGCACGATACAATAGGTGCAGACTTTATTACAACCCAGAACGATGGGCAGCCAGGCGGTAGAACCTGTCTTTGCCGGTTCAATTTTCGTGGGGTAGTGAGCCATACGTTCGCCGGGTTTTGGCGTGATGGCCATTGGCAATACGGTGCGTTTCCCTATGGTATTGGTTGAAGTAGCAAAGGTGGGTAAGATTGGTTCAGCGGCAGTGACCAGGTTATCTCTCTCGACGGAGTCATCGTCATTGTTGGGCATATATTCGATGTCAAGACAGCCTGCGCCTGAGATGGGGGTCCAACGCTCTTCGAGAAAGCGGGGTAGAATGTCTGCCTGTTCTACTTTCATGAACAGGTCGATATGTGGATAGCGTTTGCTTAATTCGTCAATAGTCTTCTGGTTACCAATCATGCATCCCATCAACGCCACCAGGAGATCACTGCGCTTTGACTTGGCCTGTTTCAGCTGTGAAAGCTGGTTGTGTGCTTTTTCTTCGGGCGCTCTACGCACGCTGCAGGTGTTGAGGATCACGAGGTTAGCCTGATCCATACCGGCTTCTTCCCAGCCGAGGTCATCAAGGATGGCCTGGATACGTTGAGAATCGGCCTGGTTCATCTGGCAACCGACGGTCCAGATATGATATTTGCCGCGTGTAATATTTGTCGACGTAGTGGTCATCGTTTTGCCTCTCCGAGCATGAATGGTTTATACTGCTGAATATAGTCCTGTTTTGGTGCTATGTTTCTAAGCACGCTATTATACACCAATATAGGGGGTAATGTCACGATTTTTTTATGACAAAGGAGAGCAGATTAATGCTACTAGCGGGAGATATTGGTGGGACGAAGACAAACCTGGCTATTTATTCAGCTGAGGCGGGTTTGCGCAAGCCGTTGGTCTGAGGAAACATATCCCAGCGCAATGTATCCTAGCCTGGAGGCGCTTGTACACACGTTCCTTTCTCAAACTGGTCTCTCCGTTGATCGGGCCAGTTTCGGTGTTGCAGGTCCTGTCGTTGCCGGTCGAGCCACAATTACGAATTTGCCCTGGAATATGAGTGAGCAGCAACTGGCTGAGTCCTTGAAGCTCTCGTCTGTTCAATTGATGAATGACCTTGAGGCTATTGCTCGCTCTATCCCATTTCTGGAGCCCTCTGAACTGCATACAGTGAGTAAAGGACAGCCCATTGCTCATGGGAATATTGCTGTCGTTGCGCCTGGTACAGGCCTAGGGGAGGCGTTCCTGACGTGGGATGATGCGTCGCACTATCACGCTCACAATTCGGAGGGAGGACATTGCGATTTTGCTCCTACCAACGAGCAAGAGATCGGGCTATTGCGCTATCTGCTCAAACAATACGACCACGTGAGCTATGAACGTGTCTGCTCAGGTAAGGGTATTCCGAATATTTATGCGTATCTGAGAGATAGCGGCTTCGCTGAGGAGCCACGCTGGTTGTCCGAAAGTCTAGCGGAAGTCACAGATTTTTCTCCGGTCATTATTAATGCCGCACTCGAATCGGTCGTCGGATTTGTGTGTTGCTACATTGAATACATTTGTTGCCATTCTAGGCTCGGAGGTTGGGAATTTGGCCCTTAAAGTGATGGCGACCGGGGGTATCTACCTGGGAGGGGGTATTCCGCCGCGAATCCTGACCTTCCTGGAGAGTGAGAATTTTATGAAGGCTTTCCACAGTAAGGGGCGTTTTGTGAAGTTACTTGAAGATATTCCGATCAATGTTATTCTCAATCCGGGGAGCGCGCTTTTGGGCGCAGCTTCTTACGGCCTACAATTGTAAGAACAATGTCATATTTTGCAGTCTGATTTCGGGATTTAAGGAAGAGAGAATGCGTACATTACCAAAGGCAATAACTTTTGATTGTTATGGGACACTCATCGATTGGGAAGCAGAGATTGAGCGATATTTCACACAGAAATTGGCGGAGCACAGTATTACAGGAGTAGACGCGCGCGCTTTGCAGCACTATTGGGAAGAAGTGCAGTTTCAGTATATCCAGGGGCCATATCATCCATATAGGCAGGTGCTGCGTGAAACAATGAAGATGGCCTTCGATCATTTTCATTTGCCTTACGCGGGGGCTGATGTCGAGGAATTCGCGAATGCGATGGGTCGGTGGAAGCCGTTTCCAGACACGAGGGACGCGATTGTCGAGTTGCAGAAGTTCTTGAAGGTGGTGCTGATAACCAACACGGACGATGATATAATCCGGGAGACCGAGCGGACAATTGGCGTGAAGTTTGATGAGATCATTACAGCGCAGCAGGCGGGAGCGTACAAGCCGAGCCATAAGGGGTTTCATTTGGCGCGTGAGCGGTTGGGGCTGCCGAAGTCGGAGATATGGCATGCTGGTTTTGGGTTTAAATACGATGTTGTGCCGGCCACTGAGCTTGGATATACAACGGTCTGGGTGAATAGACAGGGTGAGGCGCGGCCGGTGAATGTGAAGGAGACGTTTCTGGTGGGGGATATGGAGACGCTGGTGTATGTTATTAAGGGGATTGCGGCTGCTTCAGTGATTGGTTAACGCAACTGATCCTTTAAGAGGCGCATGGTGCCAAGGAGGAAACAGAGCAGGGAAACCTGGGTGAGGTATAGGTTTGTGGCTCCGGTACCTATGCCGTGCAGGGAGAGAAGGAGTTCAATAGCGGGCAACATACCAAAGAGGAGCGCCAGGCCGGGCTGCATTTTCCAGCATGAAGGACGCGCCCACCACACCAGCAGGGCTAGAACAAGACCCAGTGCTGCTAGATCGCTTTCGATTGTGTTCAGTGTCAGGCTATCCGCTGGCGTAGCAATGTAGATCAATGGGGCGGCACAGATACTTACAATTAGTACTATTCTGAAGAACCAGATATCCCAGCGTGTAAAGGGTGTGCGGTCAATGGAGAGGCAAATGTAGGCGCCGAATAACGCACTACAAATGATGGCGTTTAAGAGCGATGGTATTGATGAACCGGGATCAAGTAGTGAAAAAAAGTAAGACATGATTGAGACTTATAAAGAGTACCCAGATAGAGGCGAAAATAGCTCCCAGGCGTATCCACCAGGAACGTGTAACAATGATTATGGCCAGCAGACAGACAAATGCGGGGAGTAGGTGAGCCAGCGAAACCCATGTTTCCCTAAAGAGACGATCCAACACGGCCTGTGTCAGTAGACTATCGGCGCTCAATGCTATTACCAGCGTCAGTGCAAAGAGCACCATGAAACGTGGCGTCCAGATGATGGTTGAGGGAGTTGCGGATGTTGCGGATGTTGCAGATGTTGCAGTTGTTGCAGATGTCGCAGTTGTTGCAGATGTCGCAGATGTTGTTGCCGGTTGTTGCGTTACGGCAGCAGGTGGTTCCACAAACTGGATGGCCAGTTTATCGGTCTTTGCTGGTGCGTTAATTTCTGGTTGTATGGAACTTTCTGCCATGAGATGCGCTTTCTATCGGGTTGTTTTCTCCTGTCTATTGTAACGCATGAAGTGCATTTTTGAAAACAACGTGGCCTGGGACGCGATAAATCGGGTCCCTACGTCATCTAATGTCGACGTACATGCGTTGCAGTTGTGTGGGTGAGACGCCAAATCTATAGAGTGTGCGCAGATACCACATGAAGAGGACACTGCGAAATAAGCCAGTCTTTTCGTGGCGACGCGCTGATGTTGTGACGTAGAGAGGCAGCAGGATAACCTTGCCAAACTTGCGCAATCGTGCAATGATCTCGAGATCTTCCATCAGCGGCTGATCAGGATAGCCGCCGACGGTACGAAAAATGTCTGAGCGGATAAAATAGGCTTGATCTCCGGTAAAAATAGTGCTTAAGCGCGAGCGAAGGTTGGTTGTGAAAGCGACCAAACGATAAGTCCAACGATCACAGTTAAAGCAGATGCGAAAGGCGCCGCCAACAACGCCTGGTGATGCCAACGTTTGTTCGATCGCGCCGAAAGCTTCACCGGGGAGACGAGTGTCGGCATGTACGAAGAGCAGGACATCGCCTTTGGCGACTGCAGCTCCTGCATTCATCTGAGTTGCTCGACCGCGAGCTGAATGGATAACCTGCCCATAGCGTTGCGCAATAGTTACCGTATGGTCGGCGCTTCCTCCGTCAACGATAAGCAACTCACAATCATGTTGGGCGCACTGTCCGGCGAGAGGAGCGAGGTAGTCCTCCAGCACTGCTTCTTCGTTTAACACCGGAACTATGATTGAGAAGCGCATCGTTTTCATACACCCTTCAACATTGAGTTTGTTGCCGCCGTTTGTTGTTTGGCGCGGGGGGTGGGTAAAGGAATGAAGGCTTTTTCCTCGGCATGTGGTTGGGCAGGGCGCAATTTGGCGTTCAGTGCGCAGAACGACATAACGCCCCTGGGCGACGCGTTGTGGAAACAGCAGCGTTCGATGCGGCTCATGTCGATATCGCTCTCATCCATAAATGGTTTGACGAAAAGCGTGAGCGTCTTGCGGCTGGTCCAGAACGAAGGGTCCGTGCCAATGTGGGGCCATAATGTCTTTATCAGTTTCAGGCTACCGCCGATGTTGGTGACAATTTGCGGCAGGATGGCCGCACGACCACGTGTGAGCATACGCAACGTCATATTTGGGCGAGGGCCCATTACATCCATGAACTCTTTGAGAGTAAAGTTTGGCGCAATCGGTTTGTAGCCCTCACTGGTGTATTTGAGGAGGGTGAAGGTATTGCAGAGTGGTGAACCCTCGCCGACCGGGAAAAATAAATCTTGAGGGACGCCGGTCTGTTGCTCGATGAGCTGGAGGATGTCGGGCATGCGCAATTTTCGTGGAGCGCTGCGCGGAGCACTACGCGGGGCCCCTACGGGATAGTCATTGTTGACTTCGAAGCGACCAAAGGGGGTGGCGGCCTGGAAGGCGATAGCGCAGACTGTGTCAGGATGTTGCCATGCGAAGTTGACGACCTGCTGAATCTGATCGGTGTTGAGGCCATCATAGAGGGGGACGGCCAGGGTCGAGGGGAGTTTCACACGCTCAAGGGCGGCGATCGCTTTGACGCGCACATCCCATAAATCTTCGGCGCGCAACTTGATGATATCTCCAGGGCGTGTACTATCGAACTGGAGGTAAACAGAGGTGAAACCCCATGAGACAAGCTTTTCGGCGAAATCTGGTTCGCGTGCCAGGCGGATACCGTTGCTGACCATTTCTAATTGACCAAAACCCTTGCTCTTGACCATGGCGGCGATGTTGTCCAGGTCTTTGCGGACAGATGGCTCGCCGCCGGATATTTGCAGCGAGATACCTTTGCCTTCAACCGCGATCAGTTGATCGAGCCGCAACTCAATTTCCTCGAGGGAGTAGTCTCGTTCTGAGGGGCTGGAGTAGGCGTAACACATTGGGCAAGTGAGGTTACAACGCTCCGTTACCTCGAGGATAGCCAGGCCTGCCGGCTTGCGAAGCGGAAAAGGTGAAAGGCCTTTTGAAATATCTGTATCGCCCCCATCGCCGTAGCGCTGTATCATGATCTTTTCGATCTCAAACGACTTACGATAGAAAGCGGCGTGGTAGCCAAGGTCGGTGTCTGCGGTTCCGTGAGATGGGCAGGTGCGCGTGAAAAAGACTTGTTGATTATCGCGTACTTCATACATTGCTGGAATGATTTCGCCGCACGTGGAACAAATACTGCGTGTCTGCTTGAGGATTTCGGTCAAGATGATGCTCCTTCTGGGATTGTTTGGCCGACGTCCTGGGCGGCTTGTTTGCGGAGGGCTTGTAGGCCTTCGCTGAAGCGAACGGGATAGGGTTGTTCAACTGAGAGGGCGCGGTACTGATCCGGTAGTTGCGCCAGGTTTTGTTGGGCCAGTTCGCGGATTTCGGAGAGCGGGGGGAGGCTGCCGGGAATCATTTCACCATTGCGCATGACCGGGCGTAGGAGGCGATGATAGTTTTCTGGACGCGGTTCATGGGCGAGCTGGAGAACGTCTTCTTTCCATTGTGGGTGGCGATAGATTTCTTTTTTGCCGGGCCAGGTGCTTTTAACACCAGCAATTTTTACTTTTGGAAATTCTGTCCCGGCCTCATCGACATACCAGACCTCTTTGTAGACGGCCCCGAGCGCTCCGCCTGCTATGCCATGCTCTGCTGAACCGGCCCCGCAGCCGAGGGCAGTACCTACGCCAAACAAATCGATGGCTGCTCCTGCTTCCAGGAGTTCAGTGATCTTCCATTCGTCCAGGTCGCCGCTGGCAAGGATGCGTACATTTGCCAGGTCGGCTTTATCGAGCTGCTCGCGAATGTAGATACTGTCGCCAACAATATCGCCGCTATCCAGGCGCACGGCTGCAAGTGTATGCCCAATAGTTTCCTGATAGCGCAGGGCAACCTCGATAGCTGTAAGGATAGCGCTGCGCGGATCGTAGGTGTCGAGCAGCAATGTATAGCGGTTAAAGGCACTGGCAATGGCATCGAATGCTTCTTGTTCAGTGGGATAGATTTCAATAAGAGCGTGTGGCACGGTACCTGTCGCGGGTAAGCGATATTCGTATGCGGCACTGAGCAGCGAAGTGCTGGCGCATCCACCGATATAGGAGGCACGCGCGACCGTTAGCGGCTCTTGAGCGCGCCTGAAGGCAAACTCGGCAACGCGCCTTGGGCGGCCTTTTTCGGCGGCGTAGACGACACGTGAAGCTTTGGTCGCAATAAGCGTTGAGAGATTAATGGCTTGTAATAGGCCGGATTCCATGAGTATGGCTTCACGAAATGGGGCTGTGACGCGCATGATGGGTTCATTGGGAAAGGCGATGGATCCTTCTGGTAAGGCAGAGATCTCGCCGGTGAAACGGAGTGTGGAGAGTTCATCAAGAAAGCCATAGTCGTAGTCACGGATGTGCATGAGGAATTTTAGTTCATCGGGAGTATAGCGAAAGGACTGGACGAATCCCATAGCGGCCTCTAGCCCGGCGACGAGCATGTATGCCCCGCCAAAAGGTGCTGTCCTGGAGTAAAGATCAAAGGTGGTCAGGCCATTTTGACCAGTGCACCAACTTACATATGCGGAATCGGGATGGTACATGTCGGTCAACAATCCCGGGTGGTAGTCTGGGGCTCGACGATGCATGGTACATACCTCACTCAATGCTGATAGTTTCACTTAGTGTACATTGTACTATATGCTGACGCATTTTGCACCTGATAGTATAACGTACCAGTAATCCTATACGAGACAGCTTGCCAGGCTGAAGGAAGCACAATAACCGTTGAGCGAAAATCACTCTCAACGGTGCTTCTTTTCCTGTTTTTTCTTTTTCTTGAGATCAATGCGTGATATCGGGGAAAATGTCGTGTACTCCTTGCGCGCCTCTGTACTGGAAAAGTCGCCCAGGTAGACATTTGAAGTGATCTGTACAGAACTATGGCTCGTATTGGCATCAGGTTACTCATCCTGGTGCCACTTCTTACACGGATACTCTATTATATACGGGGAAAGCAGTTCGCTTTACGAGACCACCTCCGCAAAGCTGATGCGATTATCGTGCTTGCTGGCACCCGTGGGAACATCAACTTTCTCAACGACAAAATCCGTACTGCCGTCCACCTCTATCAACAAGGCTGGGCACCCTATCTTATCTTTACCGGAAAATTCAGCGTCAAAGTGACAGATACTCCGACACTTTTTCCCCTAGAGGAACTGCAACGAGCAGCAACACAGGGACGCATTCAGGAAAAAGACGTTGCTGCCGCAGCGAAAACATGGGACACCTGTTTAGGAGCCATATATATGCGCGACCAAGCAATACAGATGGGCGTACCAGCGGAAGCGATCTTCGTTGAGTCAGAGGCACTTCACACACGAGAAAACGCCGAGCATGTTCTCGCATCTTAGGAAAACACACATGCATCGGGTCATTTTAGTCACATCGCCTTTTCACCAACTGAGAACCTATCTCACCTTTGCAAAAGTATTTCAACCACAAGGTATCGACATCATCAATTACTATGCAGATACAGGAGAATGGCATCCAGCGACCTGGTTCCTCTACACAGA
>CAVZJN010000023.1:0-33801 GCA_963775585.1 uncultured Chloroflexia bacterium
GCCCCTTGACAAAACTACCACCATCCATGTACCATCTATTTGGATGATAAGGGATGGTAAAATGGCTGAACTCGAGAAAACTGAAAAAATTACGATCAACCTGGGTCCTGTGGATCTAGGGCAAATTGATCTGCTGGTGCAGGAAGGCTTTTATTCTAACCGCACTGACTTCATCCTACAGCTATCCTCATCCAACTCACTACACATGCCGAGGAGGTCAAGCTCACGGTGGCGCGCAAGACCCTAGTGCTGGGATTTCATCATTATACACGCCAGGACCTGGAAGCTGTGAATCCGCCGGCGAGAAACTGCAGATAAACGTGCTCGGACTGGCGAGTATCGCCGAAGATGTTACCCCGGAACTGGCCCTGGCGACCATAGATTCGGTGGCCGTGCTCGGGGCCTTCCGAGCAAGCCCCGAGGTAAAGGCAGCATTAGCAGGACGCATCACGTAAGGTATAAGAAAAGCAACCATTTTCCCTGCTAAGGACTTAATACAATAGGGAGACGGAGACACAACGGACCGAAGAGACGTAATCAAAGTGGCGCTGAACGTTATGCTCGAATGAAAAGGAAACATTTCTGATGAATAATCACAACAATCCCATGCAGGACGCAATGGCTGAAGCGACGCGCCTCACACGCGCTGGGCGACTTGCCGAGGCAACCGCACTCATTCAACGTACCCTTGGGGGTATAATACATAACGATGTACCCAATGCAAAGGATAGCAGCGCCAAAGAACCAATTGAGGCTACGTATCGCATCGTTGAAGAAAAGCCCTCTGCGACGGATACATCGACGCAGGGCACAGTTCCCAGGATGGTGCATCCCGGGACCGTAGAGGCCACCCTGCTACAGCGCCGGTAATACATCTTCCCGGAGACGCAGAAATCCCTTGAAACATACGAGCGCCACAGAGGGCTCACACGCGGTCACACCGGAGGCGCCTCCTTCATCGTCTCCGCCAGGCGGGCGATTTATTGGAGAAGCATTCACCAATGCGGCTGGGACACGTAGCTACAAACTATACATCCCCAGCGCTTACGCCGGACAGGCACTGCCCCTGGTGATCATGCTGCATGGCTGTACCCAGTCGTCCGTTGATTTTGCCGCCGGCACGCGCATGAATGTGCTCGCGGAAAGGGGACTTTTTTTTGTTGCCTATCCTAAGCAAATACAATCGGCCAATAGCTTGAAGTGTTGGAACTGGTTCCAGCCAGCCAACCAGCACCGTGATGCAGGTGAGCCGTCCCTCATCGCTGGGATCACACGAAAGATCATGAGCGGATATCACATCGATGCCGACCGGGTCTACATTGTCGGGATGTCGGCGGGAGGGGCCATGGCAACGATCATGGCCGCCACCTATCCCGATCTCTATGCCGCTGTCGGTGTGCATTCTGGACTCGCCTATGGGGCTGCACACGATCTGCGCTCCGGGTTCGCGGCGATGAAAAAGGGGGCATCTCAGCACATACGACAACTGACAAGGGTAATTCCATTGATCTTGTTCCACGGGGATCGCGACACGACCGTTGCCATGGTCAACGCGGACCACATGCTCGACCAATGGCTCCAGGGGATCGAAAATGGCGGAGGGTCCGCAAGAAGCGCAACGGTAGAACGAGGACATGTGATCGGCGGACATGCCTACACACGTTTCATCTACCACAACGCAGGCGGTCAGGCCATCGTGGAGAAATGGATCGTTCACCATGCGGGTCATGCCTGGTCAGGAGGGAGTTCCAGTGGCTCCTCTACTGAGCCGAAAGGACCCGACGCCTCTGCCGAGATGGTGCGCTTTTTCAGCGTGCATTCCAGAAGGTGAAATGTGGGATACAACAAAGCAGGGAGGCCACCCATACGGGCGGCCTCCCTGCTTTTTGGTACTTCTAGTCCAGGTAATCCTTCAGCTTGCGGCTGCGGCTTGGATGGCGCAACTTGCGCAGAGCCTTGGCCTCAATTTGGCGAATACGCTCACGGGTAACGTGAAACTCTTTGCCAACTTCTTCCAGGGTGCGACTGCGGCCATCGTCAAGGCCGAAACGCAACTGCAGTACTTTGCGCTCGCGATCAGTCAAGCTCTCGAGGACATCCTCCACCTGCTCTTTGAGCAGTTGATGGCTGGCCGCGTCGGCGGGTGCCAGCGCAGTGTGGTCCTCGATAAAGTCGCCCAGGTGGCTATCGTCCTCTTCACCGATGGGAGTCTCCAGGCTCACAGGCTCCTGGCTGACTTTGATGATCTCGCGTACTTTCTCCGCGCTAATCTCCATCTGCTCGGCAATCTCCTCGGACGTAGGCTCTCGCCCAAGGTCCTGCAGCAAACGGCGACTGATGCGGATCAAGCGGTTGATCGTCTCCACCATGTGAACGGGGATACGAATTGTGCGCGCCTGGTCAGCAATGGCGCGAGTAATAGCCTGGCGGATCCACCAGGTCGCATACGTACTAAACTTGTAGCCCTTCGTGTAATCGAATTTCTCGACCGCGCGAATCAGACCAATATTTCCCTCCTGGATCAGGTCCAGCAGGCTCATACCACGACCAATATACTTTTTCGCTACGCTAACCACCAGGCGCAAATTCGCCTCAGTCAGACGGCGCTGAGCTTCTTCTCCGTCATCGATGTAACGGCGGTTGGGAACAGGCTTCAGTCGCTCAGCCTTCCCGCGCTCCATACGTTGCGCCAATCGTACTTCTTCCTCGGCGGAAAGCAAGGGGACACGGCCAATCTCGCGGAGATACATCCGCACGGGATCGTCCAGGCTACTTTCCAGGTCAGCAACCACGATTCCAAAGCCATCGCGCAGATCGTCCCACTTCGCGTTAGCCATGATATCTACCTCATCTTCCGGGCCAGGCTCCCAGTCTGCTGGTGGCTCTTTCGTCGAATCCAGGGCGTCCATAGACTCTTCGTCCTGCAGTTTAGAAAACAGGTCAAACGACTCTTGCTCATCGACAGGAGTCAAAAGACTTCCGCTCGCAGTAGCTTGAGTATGATGACCTACAGTATCGATACCAAACACATGTTCCGTACCACGCAACAAGGAATCCTCAAAGGGTTCGATGCTGAACATCTCCCTTAAAGGCTCCGTAATTACAACATTTTCCATTTGTACCCGATCAATCACTTCTTGTTCCCTATTCACCATTATGGCATCCCCCTCCAGAAAACAGGTTCAGGATAATAAACGCATAATAATGATAAATCCCGTTTCCTGATCCAATGTGGTAAAGATGATTCCACTACTCGCCGCTATAGATTATAGAACAACCAGACCGACACACATCGAACGCGATGGATTACATTACCCCTGCAAATGCGTTGCCGAATCAATTGTGCGCAACTGTTGATGAATTGCTAACAGTTGCCGCCGAAGTTGTTGCTCCATTGCAACATCACCAGTATCTTGTGCTTCTCGCAGAGCATACTGATGCTCTTTATTCAATTGTACTAATCGTGATCGTTTGAGCCGGGTGGCACATTGGACAACAAATTTTATCTGTCCTGCCCCATCTAGAGGAGTCCCTGACTCAATACGTTCCCGCGCCCTCTTGACTGTTGTCAGCAACGCAGAAGGCACTAATTGTTCTAAGGGTTCATGTAAGGAGGAAGAGCCACGTTGAAAAACAGAGTTAAGTATGTGGTACAACTCTCGCGTGTCAGTCCCAGCAAAGTCACCATCAGTTATTATACCACAAACATGCCGACTTAACCCAGGGTTGTGCAAGAGTAGCCCAATCAGGTAGTCCTCCCATTGTAACGTATCACTCTTCCTCTTGTCAAGTCCCAAAGCAGTGCGCGACTCTTCCTCCAGCGCGCCCCGTGCACCCACATATGGTGCTTCCCCACCTTCGCCTGGAAATTCCGTGGCTGCCTGACCCTGGGCACCTGTATGGGACCCGCCGCCGTTTTTTCTACTGACTTGTTGTTGCCCCAATGGCGCCGAAAATTGCGCAATGACACTGGTCGTTTTCTGCTCTCTCAGCACCCGCTGCAACTCGTCAAAGAGCGTTCGCTCATCGATGCTGATCATCGCAGACAGTTTCCGCATATAGGCATCTCTTTTGACGCGATCGCTGATCATACCTATGATGGGCAACAAACGCCTGGCCGCTTCAGTTTTCCCAGCTGGTTCTTTCAGATTGAGGTCCGTTGTTTTGACCCTGAAGTAATAATCCACTAACGGTACCGGGTGAGCTACCGCGTAGTCCCAGAGCGCTGCGTTCTCCCTGATCACCTCGTCTGGGTCTTCGCCTGCGGGCAGTTGTAGTACATTGATCTCCGCGTCCACCTGCTCCTCCAGGCGAATCATGCCCCGCGGTTCATAGCGCTTGCGACTCCCCGCAACAGGGTTTGATGTCGCCAGTGGTACAGGAACAACGATACGATCAAAGGTTTTTAGGGCTTCCTGGATACCATGCTCGGTAGCGCTTTCACCTGCCGCGTCAGGATCCAGGGCCAGTGTCACCTGCCTGGTGAGTTTTTTCAGTTGTTGAATGTGCTTTTCAGTGATCGCACTGCCAATACATGCCACCGTTTGTTTTGTCCCATGCTGGTGGGCAATGACCGCATCTACATACCCCTCGACAATTACCACTTGTTTTTCGTGTTTGATGGCATCTCTGGCCATATCCAGGGCATACAATACGCTATTCTTCTCAAACAATGGCGTCTGTGGTGAGTTCAGGTACTTTGGCTGGTTGTCGCCAAAAGCACGCCCACCAAAACCGATCACGCGTCCTCGCATGTCCCGTATAGGGAAGATCAGGCGATGCCGAAAGTAATCATAGACCCCGCCACCAGTACCTCCAGGTCCACCTTCCCGGTCTCGTGCAAGACCCCCTTGTACCAGCTCGCGCTCGGTATAGCCTCTTCCCAGCAAGTAATGCGCTAAAGTGTCCCACTGGTCAGGGGCGTAGCCCAGACTAAACGTAACCACCGTATCAGCCGAGATACCTCGACTTTGTACGTACGCACGAGCCTCAGCCGCGTCCTTCGAGCGCAATAACATCTGGTGAAACCATAACAGCGCGTCCTCATTGAGTTTACGTAGCCGTTCTTTGAGGGCACTTGTTTCGCGCGCTTGCTCCGGATTTTGACTACTGTAGTCATCAACCTGGACGCCTGCTTTCTCGGCCAGGTAATGAAGCGTCTCGCGAAAATCCAGGCCCTGTTGCTTCTGCACGAAGGAGAAAACATCTCCGCCTTCATTGCAACCAAAACAACGCCAGGTTTGTGTCTCCGCAAACACATAGAACGAAGGAGTGCGCTCGTTATGAAATGGGCATAGGCCCTTCAAAGCCTTTCCCGATTTCTGTAGGGCCACAACCAGGCCAATCTCTTCTACCACATCAATCTTTGCCTTGATTGTCTCAATAATAGACATAACGCCAGGTCCTTCAGCAAATGCATCAATGGGATAGGTTGCTCAGTTTGTCCTACACCACATATAACGGACGATATTCCAGAAAGTCGCGTTTCTATAGACTAAAGTATCATGTTGTTCATATTTATATGCCGATTGTACTATCTCTTATTACGTATAAGCAGGGCTTTAAGATACGAAATCCCTCTCTGCTCACTTATCCACTTATCCACAGCCTCTATATTACTATTAGAATCTTTATTTAAATAAAAAAATATAATACCGTAGTAGTAGGCTCTGTGGATAAGTGGATAAGTGGGGTAGCTGCTTAGCGTTTCTTCTCTCTTTCAACCTCTCTTTGAGCCTAAAAAGTCAAATTCATTCATGTAGATAACCTGTCAAAACTTGAGAAGTGGGTGGACAGATTGTGGATAAAAGTGCGCAGCCTGGGGATAACGGTGAAGATTGCTCCTATGGTTATCCCCGGAATAGAATCCATGGGGATAAGTTATACACAGAAGCCGGGGATATCTTTTGACGCTTATCCACTACTTTAGAAATATGTGTACAGGTTATCCCCACTTTTTGTGGATAACTGCTTGCTTTCAATAACTCTATGGAAAGCATGGAAAACTGATCCCTCCGATAGTGAATAAACTGGCATAGGTAGTTTAAAAATCTGTGCGTTCAAAAACTTTTTGCACAAAATAACAAAGTTTTCCACATTAATTGCCACTTTATCCACTTTATTCACTTTTTTCGCATGTCGTGCGAGTATTAAATGTCGTACCTGATCCTCATGGATAGATATGAAGAATATGGATATTGTGGATAACTTGTCCACCCTCTTTGTGGATGGCCTTGTCTATATTTTCAATATATGTGGACATTGTGGAAAAGTTATCCACAGAGATTGTGGAAAACCCTGACCCACTTTGTTTAGGTGGATATTGTGTGGAAAAGTTATCCACAGAGATTGTGGAAAAATCATGTCAGCGGAAGAATTGTGGAAAGTGAGGAAAAGTTATCCCCGCTTTTTGTGGAAAACTTATGAAGAGCAAGTTTGCAAGAGGCAAAATGTGGAAAAGTTATCCACAGAGATTGTGGATAAGTCCACAGCCATAAAAATTAGCTGCATGAAAACGAGTTATCCACAATCATTGTGGATAACTCGGTGGAAAAATGTGTAGAAGTCAACATAATATTTTGTTATAAAGCAGATTAGCTTCCCTTCAGCCCTTGCCTCGTGGCATTTATATAAGAAGTGCTGCCATTCTGCATCCTTGTTCTCGAAATTATGTCGGTCGTTACCGTGTCGCTTCTTAGCCTCACAGAAAGCTGGTTGGTTTGCTTTTGGACAAAAAGATCATAAACTCGCAGGAGTTCAGCGATACTGAGCACAGAAGCAATTTTGTGCTCTCTCTGTTCTAATGCATCGCCAACGGGGTGCTCGCCGATCATTCCCAGCAACCCCCGGCTGAACTCTTTACGGAATGGCACCAGTAAGGCGAGATTTTTTTGCCACGAATCATCCTGGTGCCTGCCCACGCTTGTTATTCGTGTTGTCGCTGGACAAGAATCCTGTAATGCAAACAGAGCATCGATGTAAGGACCGATGAACCAGGGTTGTATGATAGCTTGCTCTATTGACCGGTCATGTTTTTCATCCTTTTCTTCGTGTCTCTCGGGCGCTTCTTGCCTCTGTGGAGCGAGAGTAAGCAGACCAAGCGGTGTCAAAAGTTGCAGTGTTACACGCTCAAAGACAGGAAGCCGGCGCTCATCATCCAGCACAGGATGGCGCAACGACAGGGCCAACAGTTGATTTGGACGGAGAGAGCAATCATCTCCTCCGGGTCCATCGATGACATCATAGAGATAGTCACCGCCGGCGTACCAGAAGCGCTGTTGAAAATGTTCTTTACAGTACGCGGCCTGCTTTTGATAGAACGAGGGCGATTGGTTGCCGTTACTGCCATTTTGCTGTTGTCGCAGGGACCACTCATGCATGAGTGAGAGAGCATGGTACCAGAGAGCATTCACCTCAACAGACTTGCCGGTGCGGGTTATCCTTGCCTGTCCATCAGCAGAGGTATTCATCCATGTGAGCGATTTTCCTGCTGACCTCAATAGTCCATCGGTAGCATCCACCTGGGTTGCATTATAAGTCCCCTTGATGTACCAGTTGATGCTCTCAGCGAGCCGTTGATACAGTTCGTCGAGGAGTTGAAAGTCATGGGTAGCTCGCACATAGTGATCGAGAGCATAGAAATACCAGAGAGTGGTATCGACGCTTCCGTAATCACGATCCTCCAGGGGTCGCTCCGCTGAAGGCAGGCGATCCGGTAACATACCCTGCTTAAAGTAGCGTGCGTAATTACGCAATATATCTCGTGCTTCCTCAAAACGGCCCGTCGTAAGGGTCAATCCTGGAAGGGCAATCAATGCTTCTCGCGTGCTGTCTCTCTGGCCAAAGTAGTCGGCAAGGATGACCGGCACCGTCTCATATGACAGAAAGAAAAAGGATCCTATATTCGCTTGCTCGCTACGCGGTAATGCGCGGCGTACCAGGAAACGATCTGCTGCCTGGATCAGTAGGCGTAGATATTCTTCGCTGTCAATAGTTGAATCGCGATCCGGTGGCAGAGAGAGTATCTGTGGGTAATGGGTTGTTTCTCCACCTTCACCAAAGTAGCGTTGAGGTTGCAATATGCTGCTCGCAAGTTGCTGCTGCTCTGCTATACTGCGCGTGCAGGAGTGTTTAAGCTGGTCAGGACTAAACGTTAGTGATGATAACTCTTCAGCGCTGGCGATAATAGTGAGTACCGAGTTTTCGCCAGGCCAGAGTTTTGCCTTAAATACTCCTGGAAGATAGAGATCATCGATTGCGGGACGATGAGCCGCCTGGTCGTGCCGGCGCAAGAAATGCCAGTACCAGACGCCAGTGGGAATAAACCTCACCTGGCTGTCTGGATGCCCCACAGCAAAAATGGAGTAGGGAGAGGCGCCATCCCAGGCGCGAATCGTACAACCTGTCACGCCTTTTGGCAGCGGCAAGCGGTTTTCCTCTTCGTCTTCTACTTGATAGTACTCCCCAGTGAGTCGATGTTCGGCATTACTGTGTAACTGTACCTGGAAATGCCAGTCATTGTTGCCATATTGTGGTTGATTATATCGACGATACGCGGAAAACGGTAGCAGCGTCAATGAAAGGATTCGCTGTGCAGCCTCCGGGTACGCTGCATTTCCTACATCTCGCCCGGACTCTCTGGCGAGATGTTCCCCTCTGTATCTACTCCAATTTCGATTGCCGTTTGTATTGCCTGCTTCATTTGCGCTCAGGATGCGATATTGAATGTATGTTGTATTATAACCACGGGGCATCCAGATCCGCTTTTCAAGCACGATCCCATCGATGCCTCCAAGATGGTACGTAAAGACGGGAAACCCTTCTTCGAGACGGAAAGTTTCAAGGTGACCAAAGCCGGCGGGGTTGAGTGTCCCATCCCGGTACTCATTGGAACCCAGGTAGTACTTGCGCCCGTCAAAGACTAACTCTTCATCAATTTTTGCTAACAAAAGCTGCGCAGTATCTTGTGACGATGTTACAAGCAAGCCATGCTGCATGCGGGTTAGTATGCCCGCCACTGTCCCTGCTGCATAGCCTCCCAGTCCGTTTGTTATGAGCCATTCACGCGAAATGGATTCATTTAAATTACAACAGGCGCTGCGATCAAATGCGATGGGCATAATTCACCTCCCGCCCCTCTTGTGAGGGCATCTCTTGTATAATAATAATAATAACCCTTCCCCACGGAAGTTCCATCATTCTCTAAAAGGAAGTTGTAAGGAACTGGCCCCCTGACAGGGCTGGGATGTCTCCCCGCTCCCACATCACTTCCTGATCTTGCATACGTTCCATCGTTCTTTAAAAAGGGGGTGCAGAGGGCAAGCTCCCTGGTGAAGCTGGCGGTGTCCCCCAGATCCCTCTCCCTTCCACCTGAACCCGCAGAAGTTCTATCATCCCCATTGTATATAGTAAGTGTAACATAACGTCAGAGAAAAATCAGTGTTTCCCATCGGTATTTTACGCATTGTCACAGACTTGTGATAAATAGGGCTATACATGTTTTTGCTTTGGTGATACAAATATCGTAAGCGACGTATTTACACAGAGGAGAAAGATAGCTGGCTTTGCTCTGTACCTTATTATCGGTGCTATGCTACACTACTCTTAATCCTTTACAGATAATGTGTTTCTTTATTTCCCAAAGGAGGTTAACCACGTGATATCTACTACGAAAAAACCGGGACAACGTACACCACCAGTCCAGCTGCTTGTAGGTGCGCTTTTAGTGCTCACACTCTTGCTTGCCGCTTGTGGTTCCACAACGACAACGACCACAACTACACCTGGTGGGACGCCAACGCCTGACCTGAGGGTGCCAGGAGTTTTAACCGTTGGCAGTGATACAACATATCCTCCACAGGAATATATCGACACCACCACCCATAAAGCCGTCGGTTTTGATGTAGACCTCATCACGGACGTAGCGAAGAACATGGGCTTACAAGTGAATGTTGTCACCACCAAATTTGATACCATCATCGATGACCTGGTCAACAAGCGCTTCGATGTCGTGATCTCCGCCGTCACCATTACTGCAGAGCGCAAGAAGAAGGTTGATTTCGTGCCGTACTTCAAAGCCGGTGAGTCACTTTTAGTACAAGCGGGCAATCCGAAGAATATTAAAGGTCTTTCTGACCTCTGTGGACAAAGTGTTGGCGTTCAGACGGGCACCATTGAGCAGGCGGACTTACAAACCGCCAGCAATGACTGTAAAACAGCGGGTAAGCCCGAAATCAAAATGGTCGTTTTCACAAGATCAAACGGCTGTCATACAAAACGCTTGCCAATCAGCGTGTCGTGGCTACTTATCAAGATTCGCCTGTAACAGACTACTACAACAAGCAGCACCCTGGTCAATTTGCCGTTGGTGGTTCTGTTATCAACGCGGGCCTGGAAGGCATCGTCATTCGCAAGAATGATGCGCCCTATGTTTAACGCAGTGAAAGCGGCCTTTGACAAGTTGAAGGCAGATGGTACCTATAAACAGCTCATTGATAAGTGGGGTTTGACGAACGAGGCGATCGCCATGGTTGATCGACGCACAAATCTCGCCTGAGCAGCAACTTTCACATTCCGAGTTTCCTTTACACTTTTGCTAGCCAAATATAAGGGAAACTCGGAACACTTTATAAGGAGGGCCTCCCCGTGTTTCAATGGGATACTGTCTGGTACTTTCTCTTCAACGACCCGAACCACCTCTTCCTCTTGGCCGCCTGGACCACACTCTGGATCTCGGTCGTCGCCCAGAGCATCGGAGTCATTCTAGGACTATTTCTCGCCTTAATGCGCATGTCGCGTTTTCCCTACCTGACCCTGCCTGCGCGCGCCTACGTCTGGTTCTTCCGCGGTAGCCCACTTCTCGTACAGGTTCTCCTGCTCTGGGACGGGTTGCCAAGAATCATACAAAATCCCGATTTCCTGCTGCCCAGTTGGGCCTGCGTCCTCGTCGCCTTCTCTCTCAATGAAGGCGCGTACATGTCGGAAATTGTACGCGCCGGTATTACCTCTGTGGACGTCGGGCAATTGGAAGCCGCCAAATCATTAGGGATGCGTTATTCCCTGGCCATGCGGCGCGTTGTACTGCCCCAGGCCGCTCGGGTGATTATCCCTCCGCTGGGCAACGAATTTAATAACATGCTCAAAACCACCTCCATTGCCTCCGTTATTGGCCTACTCGAACTCACCGGTACCGCCGAAGTCTATGGCTCGCAAAACTTTGTCATCTTTGAACTCCTGATAGTCGCCACCGTTTGGTACCTGCTTCTCACCACTGGCTGGGGTTACATCCAGAGCTGGATAGAGAACCGCCTTGACCCCGATCGCAAGTTGAAAACCGATCTTGTCCAGAAGGGCTGGGCGGCACGTATGTTGGGCTTTGGTTCACCTCGCGCTGGCGGCGCCGGTACGCTGGCTGGTGGGCGCTAGTGAGAAATGAGGAAAAACAATTATGAGTGTACAACAGCAACAAAATGACAGTAGGGAGATGGTACGTGCGGAGAAGGTGGTCAAACGCTTTGGCAATCTCACCGTTCTGAATGGCGTTGATCTCACCGTGAATCGCGGCCAGGTCGTCGTAGTCATCGGGCCCAGTGGCTCTGGAAAAACTACCTTGCTGCGCTGTATCAATCACCTGGAGAAGATCGATGGCGGACGTATCTATATTGAGGGTGAATTGGTGGGCTACCGCGAGAAAAATGGGAAGTTGGTTGAGGACCGCGAGGCCAACATTGCCCGTATCCGTTCTCAGGTCGGTTTTGTGTTCCAGCGCTTCAACCTCTTTCCGCATATGACTGCGCTAGACAACGTCATCGAAGCTCCCATTCATGTCCTGCATGAACCAAGGGACGAGGTGATCGAACGTGCTCGGGGTTTGCTCGCCAAAGTGGGTCTCGAGGAGAAAGCGGATGTCTTTCCCCACAAACTCTCTGGCGGTCAGCAGCAGCGCGTTGCCATTGCTCGCGCCCTGGCTATGAATCCCAAACTGATGCTTTTTGACGAAGCCACTTCTGCCCTTGATCCTGAGCTTGTCGGTGAAGTGCTCAAAGTTATGAAACAGCTTGCCCTGGAAGGTATGACAATGGTGGTTGTCACGCACGAGATGGGTTTTGCCCGTGATGTGGCCAGCGATGTGGTTTTTATGGATAAGGCTGTTATCGTGGAGGAAGGGACACCTGAGCAAATTTTTGATAATCCACAGCATGAGCGCACACGCAACTTTTTAGGCATGATACGTAAGCCTGAGCAAAACTAATGCGCCTGTATACCGCGACAATAACCAGGAATAGCGAAATTCGCTCAGGAGTGCATCTTATCGAAATGCATGTTCCATCCCTGGCCAGTACCGTACAGCCTGGCCAGTATTGCATGGTGCGCTGTTGCCATCCTTCAGCAACTGATCCACTGCTGCGCCGCCCCTTCTTCATACATTCGGTGCAGCAAGCACAGGGGCTGTGTACGCTATTGATACATGTACACGGGCGCGGAACGTCCTGGCTGGCACAACAACGCGCAGGGGCAACGCTCGATATCCTGGGACCGGTGGGACACGGCTGGGAAGTGCGCTCGACAGCCAGAAACCTCTTGCTTGTTAGTGCAGGAGGTTTGATCGTCGGTGTAACATTGCTGGCACAACAGGCTCTTGAACAAGAACTGGCGGTGACGCTCATTGCCCACTTCTCCAAAGCAGCGGACGTTTACCCACCAGCCTTGCTGCCGCCCGAGGTCGAGTATCACATCATCACGTCCGATGGCAGCCTTGGGCAACAAGGAGATATAGTCAGCGTCCTGGGGAATTACCTGCCATGGGCCGACGCCGTCTGTTGCAGTGTTTCGCGTGAAACGGCCACTTTGTTGTATTCCTCTTTTGAGCGTATGCGTGGGAGGCAATTTGCGCAAGGGCTTATGCTGCATCCCCTTGTCTGTGCCAGCGGCGTCTGTCTAACCTGTAGCGTCGAGACATATTCCGGTACGAAGCTGGTCTGTCGCGATGGTCCCGTATTTGACCTGAGAGAGATTGCGCGTTAGGTTTTTTTCAAGATATAAAAAGTAGAGCACTCACAGGGGAGTGTTAAGCCCCATTATCTCATTATAAATAAGTGCTAGTCCCGTTACGTGAGTCTCCCATATGCGTATTATTACATAGGTTGCTATCGGTTTACTAGTAGGGGTAATAAGTCAATGGTTAAGAACGTGTCATATGACAAGCTGGCCGGAACAGTCCTGGGGAATTATTATCTGGAAAGGTTCATTGGACAGAGCATGATAGGCCCCACCTATCTTGCACGCGCTGATGAAACGACCACCTACCTTGTGCGCTTTCTGGACGAGCCAATGTACGCGGCTCCAAAGGAGCACGAAGGATACCTGGAACACTTTCAGTACCGGGCCAGTCAGATTGCCGCCTTGCAGCATCCATACATTCTCCCCCTCCTTGACTTTGGCGTCTTTCGCGGCCTCCTGTACCTGGTCTCACCTCACATCCCACTACGTTCGCTACGTTCTCGTATCGATAAGAATGGGATGCTGAATGCGTTCACTATTGGCCGCTACCTGGATCAGATTGCCACCGCTCTGGAATACGCTCATGAGCATTCGGTCATCCATGGCAGCCTTTCGGTTGACAGCATTTTCATCCGGCTCGATGGGCAACTGGTTGTGGCGGACGTGGGCGTGAGGAGTCTACTCGAACTAAACATACAAGATATGCCCAGGAAGCAGCTCCTTGAGTGGAGCGAAGGAAACGCTCCAGAGCAACTTCTAGGCAAGCCCGCCAGTCCCGCTACCGATGTGTACGCGCTGGGGGCGGTAGTCTATCACCTCTTGACAGGCTCTTCCGTGTTTGAGGGCAGCACGCCTGATGAAATTGCCCAGCAGCACCTGTATGCCTCTATCCCTCCGCTGACTCAGTGGCGCAGCGATCTACCCGCAGGCCTGTACAGTATCCTGGCTCGTGCTTTGTCCAAGAACCCGGCTCAGCGATACCACCAACCAGGTGCTTTTGCCAATGCCTATCATAGCACATTGGGCCCAACGAATAGAACCCGGTTGCCATTTGTCGTCTCCGAAGCCCCTGGCATGCAAACCCATCAACCCTTTAGCACAGGAGTGTCAATGGCAGGCACGCAGTTCACCGAACATGCCTGGAGCAACGGTTCGGCAGCAGCCGACCATATCTCCGGGTCGCCGCGTCCGACGCCCCAGTCCTCTATCCCGCACTCGTTACATGGCTTCTCCGAAGATAAACCGTTGAACCTGGTCGAGAGTCCACGACCAACATTAATGCGTCGATTTCGGAGCAAGCAAAGGCAGCGCACCATGCTGATTGCTTCACTGGTCGGGCTGCTGGTGATTGCCATTGGTGCGATCGGGTTCACGTTGCTCGCGCAGAAGAGCAGCGCCATGCCGAGCGCCAGCGGACAAGTAACGTTTTTTACGAATCAGAATGATCCCGCTGGGCAAACCAACTCGCTCCATATCGACATCCAGCACCTTCAAGCTGCTCCTGCTGGTAATGATTACGAGGCCTGGATTATCAACGATCATACTGAGGCGGTTACGGGTTTAGGCAGGCTATCAGGAAAGAATCAAACCTGGTCTTTAACTTATAGCGCAACGAGCAGTAATCTCCTCGGAGTTGGAGACAAGCTGGAGATCACCCAGGAACAAGGGAGTGGTCAATGCTCCAGCAGGCAAAGTGATTCTCGTCGGCACTTTCCCTGTCCAGGCCTTTCAGCATATCGAGCATTTGCTCGTCGGCTATCCCGAGACGCCTGGCAGGATTGGGATGCTGATCGGTGTATTGCAGCAAATCCACCTGTTGGATGTCCAGGCCGCAGTGTTGCAAAGTGTTTCAGCCAGCCAGAATACGGTCGCCATTGGATGTGTGACGCAAAGCATGCTCGACATTATTGACGGCACGAAAGGCACGTACTATCAACCACTTGCGGCAAAGTGTGCCCAGCAGAATGTGACCATGACCGGGGATGGTTTCGGTTTGCTGGGCAAAGGTGGTTTCGTGGCTGGTGCGGAAGAACATGCCGCTCTGGCGCTGAGCCAGAAAGATGCAACGAGTGTTATGCGCCAGCACGCAGTTCTGATGGATGTGGCCCTCTCGAATATCATCAGGCGGTTGACAACGATTGAGCAAGATGTGCTGCACCTGCAGGCGCAGCCTACCGACCTGTCATCTATTCAGGAGATCACGACGCTGGCAGACGACGCCTATCATGGAGTGGATGTGAATGGCGATGGGCAAATTGATCCTGTCGTCGGGGAAGCAGGAGCCCTGACCGCTTACCAGCAGGGACAGTTAATGGCAACATTATCTCTCGCTTCCAGTGCATAGACGTCAAGAAGGCTCAGCCTTGGATCGAAGCATGAAGCACTACTTTTGCTTGCTAAATGTCTGCCAGAAAGGAAGAGTACTGTATGGAGGGTATATGCCTGGGGAGGGCGCAGACGAGCTGAGGCAGCCTGAAATCCGGGTAGGTGTCTAGCAGGTGGAGGAAGGCCTGTACAATCGTTGGGTCAAAACTGGTCGCTGCCCCCTTAAGCAGGCGCTCGCGCGCGGCACCATCCGAGACCGCCACTTTATAGGGGCGCTGTGAAGTGAGGGCGTCGTAGACATCCGCCACTGTCAATATGCGTGCATTTAAAGGAATATCTTCTCCATGTAGGCCTATAGGATAGCCCTGACCATCCCATGACTCGTGGTGATACAGCACCGTCTCGACGTAAAAAGGATGCACATCGCAGCCAATCAGAATACGTGCCCCTATCACCGGGTGACGCTCCATGGCGCGGCGTTCATCTTCGGATAATGCTTCTGACTTATTCAGGATATCATTGGCAATCCATGTTTTACCCAGGTCGTGTACCAATGCGGCCAGGGCCAGGTCATATGCCTCCCGTCGGCTCCAGCCTAGATAGCGAGCCAGTCGTTGTGCATAGATTGCCACCCTTCGTGAATGCTCATAGGTGACGATGTCCCGTTCCTGGATACTCTTTACAAATGAAAGCAGTACTTCGCGTGACTCTCGTTCTCTATTAAACTGCGTTACAGCCACCAATTTTCCTCCCCCCTCTGTGAACTTGACTTTGCTTGTGCTTTGTCCCTCTGTCCTTTATTACAGCATGCTTATATAGCACGTGTCTCTACAAGAGAAAACGCGATAAACAGCCTAAAGGTTTCAATCTAAGCGTGCTATAATGGCCCAGGTATATAACATATTAAGAGGTAAAATGCAGACTGTCTATGCTTCTGGCCTTGTCGGTACTTTTGGATAATCTGTCCGTTTTCTCGCCTGGCTATCCCCCAAATAGTCCTTTTTCTCTGCCGGATGGTTTGTAATCGTCTTAGTTTGTGATAGACTCGATTTGATACAAAATACCATCGTCTGAATAATTTCAATGGAAGGAGGAGCGGCACTTTTTACCTTAGCATCATTCTGGGGCCACTTGTGTTTGAGGTTGCCCTGGGGATGGTCTCCGCGCCGCATCGCTGAATGACAGAGAATATCAAGGGAGGTAGCCCTGAACAAGCCGAGTCCTCCAATCAGCAACAACGTTCCGCTGATACTATCACTCTTGTATTAACCGCTGATAACCATCTTGGCTATACGGCCTTCGGCCAGCACCCGCGTAAGCGTGAAGAACAACAGCAACGGCTGCGCTATGCCTTTCAGCAAGCCACGGATTTCGCCATCGGTCAGAGTGTTGATTTTTTTATGCAGGCAGGTGATCTCTTTGATTCAACCTCGCCGGATGAACGAGATCGCAGCTTCGTTTCGGCGCGCCTGGCACAACTGAGGCAAGCGGGTGTGCGCGTCTTCGCTCTCGGCGGCGTTCATGACACACCGCCTGAAACACATTCATTGCTAGGTGAGGTCGCTCAAGCTCCACAGGCCAGCTTTGCACATTTAGGGGTGATGCATTATTTTGCACCCAACCCTCCCCTGCCCCCCTTGCCGGCAGGCGCAATGAATTGGGCCCCTACACCGGTGATGGTCAAAGTTCGTGATGTGCAGGTCGGCATCTGTGGCCTTGGGGTGTTGGCAGGGCAAGAGGGCAATCCCTTAACGCTCATGAAAGAGCAAAGTGAGATCGAACGCGCCACTATTTCGCTCCTCCTCTTACATGCGCCTATCGAAGGTTTAACGGTAGGTACGTCTCTGTTGGACAGTCGCACCCAGGTCAGCCGCAGCAGTATCGAGAATCAATCATCGTTCCGTTATATTCTGGCCGGCTACCACCATAGTTACCAGCATTTGCGCATAGGTCATTGCGAAGTCATCGTAGCCGGAGCTACCCAGCGTATTGACTTTAGCACTCCTGAGCAGGAGCCTGGTTTTGTTTTCCTGGGACTGGCTGCCGATGGCATCCGCTGGTGTAAACATATAGCAGTCGATTCGCTCAAGCTTCAGAGGCTGTTAATACAGACCAGCGAACTCTGGACGGATGACAGCAACATAACCAATTCCACCCCCACAGATGCCATTATTGAACGGCTTCAGCCGTTGTGCAGCGAGGAGACAATGGTACAGCTTCGCCTTGCGGGTACCCTCACTCGTGGCCAGTACCATCAATTAGACCTGAACCAGATACGGCGCTATGGCGAGGAACACTGTTTTGCCCTGGCTATCGACGATAGCGGCCTGGAAATATTACCTGAGATAGATGCTATATCTGCTGAAACAGGTGAGCGTTTCTCTCCACGCGAAGAGCTCATAGCTCTGGTTGATGAATGGATCACTGCTTCCCTTGCCGCACACGATGAACAGGAGCAAAAGGCTTTGCGTGCAACCAAAGAAGATCTCCTGGCGGCCATGGACGAGGTAAAAAGGCGGTAAGTATGATTATACTCAAACATTTAACAGTTGAACGTTTCAGGCTCCTGCGGGAGATAAACCTGCACTTCCCACAGCGCGGCAGTATTCTCGTCCAGGGCCCCAATGAAGCTGGTAAATCAGCTCTCCTGGAGAGTATCTATTTTGCTCTCTATGGTATACCTATGGCCTCCAGCACTACAGGCACTACAGGCACTACAACTAAGATCACAACAGGAATTCCATTGATGACCTGGTGCTTTATGGTTCCTCACAGGCCAATGTCACCCTCACGCTTTCGATCGGTGCTACGGAACTGGTCATCAACCGTGTTATTGAGCGAGGGAAGGGACAGCAAGTCACTTTGCGTGTGCGCAAGCTGGGTATGCCTGAAGAGGAACTGATTACCCGCCTGGATATCGCCAACGAGCGTGTCATTGCCGAGTTGGGGCGTATGGATGGTGAAACCTTGCGCAACTCGTGCTTTATCGAACAGAAGAGCCTGAATCGCCTGGAAACTCTGCCGGGCAGTGAACGGGAGGCAACATTACGCAAGCTGTTGGGGCTTGAAAAGCTGATGCGTTTGACAGAACAGTTCAAATTGACGCCCAATGATGAGCAGATGCTTACCGAAAGCATTGATCGTCTCAAGCTGGCCGAGGTGCAGGCGCGTATTCCTGAATTAAGCCAGAAACTGGGCGAACTTGAGGCGGCTCTCGATGCCGTAACCGTATCTGAGGATCTCGCTGAGGCCAGCCAGCAAGAGGCAGACATTGCGGAACAGGAACTTTCTCTCGAACAGCTGCGCGAGAGACGTTCTGAACTCAAACTCCGCCAGAACCGCATACAGCAACTGAAAAAGGCGGATACAACCCTTGGCGAGATTATAGAGGCATATGACGCTATGGCCGAAGCCCGGCGTGAACTTCCCGAGCTCGAACGAGAGATTGCGGAACTTGATCGACGCGAGCATGAAGAATTGCCGGTATTGGAGAAGCGCGTCAAGGAACTGGTTGATCTCACACGTTCATTTGGTACCTTAGAGCGTATGTCAAATGATCTGCTCACCGCTGTAAACACCATCAAGGAGCTAGAGAAAGAACTCAAAAACTACCAGGATTGGCAGAAAGATAACGACGAGCTGGATACACAGATCAGTAATCTCAATGTGCAGATGGAGCAGACACGGCAGTCTCTTAACGAATATGAGGAGCTGCGGCGCGCTGGTCGTCCATCGTTAGAGGCTCGCCTGGGGCGTTTGCACAGTCTCAGCAAGCGACTGACGGCTCTTCACCAGGCCGAGGAAAAGTATACTCTGCGTGTTATGCGGCAGGGATTGGCGGAAGATAATGCTGTGCAACTTGCGAAGGTGCGCAAAGATGTGGAGGAGAAGGAACACGAACTGCTGGGGGTCAAGACCGAGGCTCTCCAGGCTCAGCAAGAGGCTGACGCGCTGGAAAATCAGTGGCGACAGATCAGTATTGGTCGTCAGCTTGTAGAATGGCAGCACTTAAAAGGCCTATCCCAGGGCCAGGAGGAAGCAGAGCAACAAGTTATCGCCGCCCACCAGCAGCAGGAGCGCCTGACTAACGTCGCTTTAGAGACCCGCCGTACCGCCAATAGGTGGTTGATCTTCTCTATTGGTGGCGGCGCGCTTGGCATAGTTCTGGGGATTGTGGCTCTCTTTATTGCTTCTCAACAGGCCATCCTGGCTTCTGTTCTAGGACTACTTGTGCTCGCGCTGTTCGGCGGCGCCGCCTATAGCTTGTACAACTACAAAAAGGTACACAACGAGGAACAAATTGCCAATAAGCAAATGCAGGATGCTATTAACCAGGTTGGCATAATGGTTACAGCGCGCGAAACAGCCATACGTACGAGCGGCAATCGCGATGCCCTGGCAAAGGTTGAGCATGAAATTCGCTCGCTTGGCGGTACTGTGCCGCGTTCGCACGAAGAAGCCAAAGGTACCGAGCATCTCCAGCGCCAGTTACAGAATAAAGGTGAGAACATCGCCGATATTCAACAACGCCTGACCGAGAAACGCCATGCCGTCAAGGCGCTGCAGGAGAAGGTCGATATCGCTATGGAGGCGGCTGCGGCGCTGCGCAGTGAGCGTCAACGCCTGGAAGACCAGCGTAAAAATGAGGGCTGGGATGATATAGATGCCCAATTGCGCTCTGATCGCATCGCCATCCAGGATAAGCAGAATGAGATAGCAACGCTGGCCGGCCAGGAAGGTCTGCCTATTCCCAGTTTCGACGCAACCGCCGCAGAACCTCCTTCATCGATAGACGACTTAGAAATGGCTATCACGGAGACTATTAAGGTGACTGAACGGGAGATTGCCTCCATTGATAGCAAGCTTGACCTCATTACCGATCTCACGGCACAACTCCAGGTGCAGCAAGAGGCGCTCGATATTCTCCTTGCGCGCAAGCGTGTGCTCATAGAGCGAGGCCAACGCTACCAAGGGAAAAAATATAGTAGAGCAGGTCGAACGCGCACGCGAACAACAACTTACGCTGCGCAGCGCCCTACAAAGTTTGCAGGACTCACTGCGCCAGCGTGTCAAACAACTGGATGTCTCTTTCGGGCAGACCGCTATCAACAACGCGGAAACCACCGTGCGCAAGCAACTTGAGGCTTTACATATTGTGCTGGGAAATCGCATTGAACTACAAAGCCGCCACGACAACTATCTCGCTGTCCTGAAAGACCGGCAAGACTCGCTGGCCGACCATTATAATCGGCTTGCCAAGTACAGCGCCTCCCTTGGGAGTTGGATTGTGCCCCCCAATCCTTTTGCGGAGACGTTGGTAGCGCTGCGTCAACGCTGCCAGCAAGAGATCATAGACGCCAATGAGAAAGGCATTTTGCAAGAGCTGGAGAAGATACAACAACAAGAGAATGCTTCCCAGGCAAAAATTGAACTCTGTCGCCAGGAGATTGAAGATGCGCGCGAACGCATTGCTATCATGCTCGTGCAACGCGATCGGCCTCCCACAAAAGGCTACAACTTTACCGATATCGTCTCCGTCTGGCCCCTTGTCAGTGAGTATACGACGCTAGACCGCAACCGCCTGGAAGAGGAGCGCGCCGCTGCCGAAAAGGAACTGGAAGAGCTAGAGCATCAAGAATTGGCGCTCAGTACGCAGTTGCAGACAGGTGGTACCAGGCTTGACCTTGAGCAGGCACGAGCGCGCATGGAGCAGCAGGAACGCAGCTACCAGACCAAGAAACGCGGCAGCCAGTTACTGAAAGCCGTCTCTGAACGCTTGATGCGCAAGATGCTGCCGCGCACCGAGTACTATATGCAGCAAATACTTCCTTTGCTGACAAGCGGACGCTATCACGATATTCGCTTGAGGACGGAAGAGGAAGAGGGAACCACCAGTGGTGGCCCCTTCCAACTGCGCGTATGGGACACTGCCGCTGGTGAATATGTCCCCAAGTCGGCTCTCTCCGGTGGCGCCGCCGACCAGTTGTCGCTGGCATTGCGCCTGGCGTTTGCTATTGCCGCCCTCCCGCGTGAATTGGGAGCCGCCCCTGGCTTCGTCCTCCTGGATGAGCCTCTCAGTTCCTTTGACCGAAGGCGCACACAGGCCCTGGTCAACGTCGTCACAGGCGAAATTCTCGGCCAGCACTTCGAGCAGGTGCTCTTCGTCTCGCATAACAGCGTCTTCGATCCCGCCATGTTCCCCTATCACGTCTACATGGATAACGGCCTGGTCGTCGAAAGCAACCTGCCAGTAGTGGCCGCCGCTCCCACCCCCACCTCCACCCCTCCCCTTCCGGCAGCCAGTGGGGATGAGGAAAAGATAGAGGAGGAGAAACAGCCTGCAGAAGCTGAGCCGGATTCCGTGGCAGTAGAGATGTAAATTGGTTCTTACCTCACCTCTAGTGAGAAATGGGTTGTCCGTGGCGCCGCCACGGACAACCCATTTCTCACAACAAATAGTAAGGATAAATGATGAAGTTGAGCTTGGGAGTCTTTGAGATCTCTCTATCCCTGCAAGGCAGTAATGAAATATAATCTATGCAAGAGTAACTTACGGAAAAGAACTTACGCCTTTTTGTCGAGGGCAGTCTTAATATATGCGCATTATTATCACATTGGGTGATCCTAAATCAGATGTGGATTTAGGGCATGGGGCCATCATTTTGGATATTGATCGAATTGTTGAGCGAGAGGCATTGACGGGACAAGAGGTTTTAAAGCAGGAGATGAATCGTTTACATGCCGATGTTTGGGAAGTGTTCTCATCGGCTAAAGGTGAGAAGCTAGAAGCTCTATTGAGTAGGAGGCAACAATGAATAGCATTTTCCTAAGCAGCATCATCAATTCTCGAGCAACATATGAGCCTTTCATTGGCGCTTCTGGATATGGAACGCCTTTATCAGTGTTCTCTCACTACGTGGAGGAAATGCAGAGTTCCTCAGTTACACCGAGCGGATTTTTATGGCTACAGACGTTGGCACGCATGGCATACGCAGTATCACAAGGTGAGATCAAGAAAAATGAACATTATCAGAGCGTCGCTCAATCCCAAAAGAACCGCGCTTTAATCCAACTGCTGAGGTCCTGGCGCGAAGGTGATGAAGATGATCATTTCCTACCTGAAACAAATTGCAGACGCTTTGCAATATGCCCATGACGAGAAAGTAATCCACCGTGACATCAAGCCTGAGAATATGTTGGTGGGACGGCGTAATGAGATTCTGCTCTCGGATTTTGGTATTGCCATGATGGTACAGAGTTCGCGGTATCAGAGCACACAAAACATGGTCGGAACAGTGACCTACATGGCTCCTGAACAAATTCAAGGTAAACCACGTCCAGCGAGTGACCAGTATGCATTAGGAGTTGTCGTTTATGAATGGTTAAGTGGCAATCGTCCGTTTCAAGGGTCATTTACGGAGATAGCAACTCAACACGTCCTTGCTCCTCCCCCACCACTTCATGAGAAAATTTCAACGATTTCGCTTCAGACTGTGCAGGTTTGGGTAGCTGCTACAGGAAAAGAGATTTTCGCATACCGGGGACATTCCGATAGTGTCATAGCGGTCGCCTGGTCACCTGATGGAGTATACATAGCCTCTGCAAGCGAAGATCAGACAGTTCAAGTCTGGATTGCTCCCTAACCGCAAAATTCTTCCATCGCTGTAGCTCATCTTCAGAAAGGATAAGTCTGTGCTAAATAACAAGACGTTTCAAAGAGCCTACCTAATCGGTGCAGTGATCGTGTGGGTGGGCATCATCGTTGCTTCAGCTATCACTCTCTCTGGAACACCATATCTTGCCCAGATGCTGCCCATCCTGGATGGTGGAGCATTCTGGTTCGTCGTTTTGGTGCCCGGAGCATTCTTCTGGACTCGCCAGCGGTCGGAACATCCGCTTCCAACGGGGGAAGCATGACACGAATGTTGGGGAAGAGAGACAGAGTGAGTGAATTTCTTACGAAGATTTGAAAGGCTCTTGCATGCAATGCGGGCGCAGTTGCTCGCCTTCACGCGAGTCTTCCTCGTGAACCCCGCCACCGAGCATTTGATCGAACGGGCCGTCAGCAAACTGTTGCAGGGGCGTACCGGCATCGTTATCGCTCACCGTCGTCACAGGGCGTATCGCGTCAGGTAAAACAACGCTCCTGCGTGTGCTGCTGGGATTGCTGCCCAAAGATGCGGGAGAGATTCGCTGGAACAACGAGCTTGTGGCGGATCCCGCCTCCTTCTTTGTTCCACCGCACAGCGCCTACACCGCCCAGGTACCGCAACTCTTCAGCGATACGCTCAAAGAGAATATCTTGCTGGGCTTCGAGGAGAGTTCAGTCGATCTAGAGGGAGCTATCCACACTGCGGTAATGGAGCACGACGTCGCTGAATTGGAGCATGGCCTGGAGACAGTAATTGGGACGAGAGGCGTCAAGCTCTCCGGAGGCCAGATGCAACGTGCAGCCGCTGCGCGTATGTTTGTGCGCGGCACCCAACTGCTCGTCTGCGATGATCTCTCCAGCGCCCTTGACGTGGAGACGGAACGCACGCTCTGGGAACGCCTCTTTGCGCGCCGCGAAAGCACCTGTCTCGTTGTCTCTCATCGTCGCGCCGTTTTGCAGCGTGCCGATCACATTGTTGTCCTCAAGGAGGGCAAAGTAGAGGCCGCCGGAACGCTCGATGAACTGCTGGCGTCCTCTGAAGAGATGCAGTGCCTGTGGCAAGGCGATAACGAATCATCGTGAAATGCAGGCGGCGGCGAGCGCGGCGAGAGAGACCAGGTTGACCGCAAGAGACCAGGTTGATCGCAAGGGTCAACCAAGCATTCCTACAACTATATCATCAAACTGCGGCGTGGAGACCCGTCGGCCTTTAGGCGACGGGAGGAAACGCCGCTGCTCCTTTCGCGTAACTATAGCCATCACTGCGGTGAATGGCCTGACAATACTGATAGCCAATGCCTTGTATGCTTCCGTGTGCCGTGGTGATATTGAAGGAGCCGCTCGTGCGTACGGCCACGCGTCCGTGGTAGGTTCCCTGGTGCTTTCCTTTGGGAACGATCGCCTTGACCGTATCCCCTGTCTGAAACCCCTTGACGATCTTGGCTTGTTTGGGGCCTGTACGTGGGAAGCCGTATTTATCCATCCGACACATCTGGCGACATCCATGCCCCATCGCTTTAATGAGCAAGGGGCGTACACCCTTGGCATATAAGACATCAGGAGTAGACGCGCCGACACAGGCGGCATCTACCCAGTGCGTCTTGTCCAGATTGCGTGTCACCCGGTTGAACTTGGTCCGTCCACCTGTCCCACATTCGACAGGTAAGCCCGTTGCTCGCAATCGGCGATATAACTCCCACCTTGTCGCATTGACAGCGGCTGCATCCTTCAACGGGGCTTTGGCTTGAGCCAGAATACGCTTGAGAACAGCGGGCTTGTGCTTCAAGAAATCGCGGATATCCTGTGTGCCTTTCTTGAGATTGCACGGCTCACACGCTATCGTGAGATTGCTTTCACGGTTAGAGCCGCCCTTCTTGCAACACAGCATGTGCTCTATTTGGAGCGGCACATCTTTCGCGCCGCAATAGGCGCATTGTCTTCCCCACTTTTCCAACAAGTACTCACGAAGCTCATAGCCCGCCAGCGTGCCTTGCTGATACTCCGCCTCTGAGATATTGGGGTTCTCCATCAGTTGCGTGTCAAATCGCACGAGTTCCTGAGAGAGGTCCATGATCGGTGCATAGCGGCGTAGGCGTGCTACCCACGTGAGCACGTTGTAAACGCGGCTCATCAGTGATGGCGGCAACCACCCTTCCTTGTTGCGTAAGCGGTTACCCCATCGTGGTTTTCTGTACTTCGTTTTGCGCTGGCGGCGTGAACGGCGTACACCACGACGGGCCTCTAGAGCTTCTTTGATCGCCTGTCCTCGATGAGCCAACTCAGCCGTCCAGGCCACATCACCCGTGGCATCGTTGACGATGGCAAATCCCGTCTTCTTCGAGCCTGGGTCAATCTTAAGGCGTAACGGCTGCACGTCTGGATGCTCCACCTCACGCTTGAGAATGATCGTGAAGGGGTATCTTCTGAACACGGCGGCCTTGCCCTGCGTGAGCAAGAGCCGTGCTCGTGCGGGATGCACGGGATTAAGAGCTTTTTTCGTTGTATCAATGACAAAAACGTTGCTCATGTGAGCCTCTCCTTTCGGAGGTAATGTCTGCCTTGACAAGGTTGGAAGCGGTTTCGGATGTCACACGCACTGGCTTTGTCCCGTAGGCGCGTTTAACGTGTGACCGTAGAGCATCGGGCTGGCAAGTACCCTATGATACCTATGCATTCGCCTCCAACGTAGGTTTACACCTAAGTCTGGTCAAGATCAGCTTGCTTACACAAGCCTATCCCGTTCTACGGGATGGGTTCTTGACTGCGGTAATAAATCAGAGCACCCGCGCCAATCAGCCCGGCATTCGCGCCCAGTTGCGCCTGCACAATACGCACCGACGCGCGCGGTGCCTTCATCGCTCGCTCCTGGACAACGTGCAGAGCGGGTTCCATCAACATTGGACCCATCTGGGCGACGCCACCACCGAGGATGATCATCTCGGGGTTAAAGCAATGGATAATGTTGACAAGCCCGGCGCCAATGGCCTCCGCCGCATATTGGATGATAGCCCGTGCCAGCGGCACGCCGGCCTCGGCGGCCAGGGCCACTGTATGCGCGTTGATGTGCAGCTCTTCCTCACCACTGTGTTCAAGCAGAGTGCGCGCGAAAGTCAGCAGCTCAATGCCCTCGTCTGAACGGATGGCCTCGTTGGCTTTGCGCGCAATACCGGTGCCAGAGGCGATGGCTTCCAGGCAACCAATATTGCCGCAGTTGCAGCGCTCGCCATGCCAATCAATGGTCATATGCCCCAGTTCGCCCGCCATTCCACTTGCTCCTTCAACGATCTTGCCATCGATAATCACGCCGCCGCCAATGCCGGTGCTGATAGTCAAATACACTATATTGCTGCACCCACGTCCTGCTCCAAACATATATTCGCCCAGGCCCGCTGTGTGCGCGTCATTTTCAACGAAAACAGGAATGTGAAAATGCTCTATGAAGAGATCGCGTAGAGGCACCCGCTCCCAGCCGGGCAAATTGGGTGGAGCGAGAATAACGCCGGTTTTGTAATCCATTGGACCGGGTGTGGCAACGCCAATGCCTGCTATCTGATTGAGCTTAGTGCCTGCCTGCTCAAGCGCCTCTTCTACGGTGGCAAACATATGTGGAATGATGCGCTCTGGTGCTGGATCTTTCCCTATCAGTGAGCTTACCCGTGAGAGCATATTTGGGCCGTGTAAGACCGCTGTCCGTATCTGCGTGCCGCCCAGGTCAACGCCAATTACCAGGGGCAGCTCATTACTTGTATTCGTACTCATATGCCGTAAATCTATCCTTTAACAAGAATAGCCAGTATCAATACTGCCACAATCACCAATAGCAGCATTATCAGCACCACCATCATGCTGATCAACACACGGTTTCTGCGCCTGTAACGGACGCGTCTTCTCCGGGTTGGTGTCTGGACTTGCAAATGAACCCCCGCTGCTGCTCGTGGCGTTACAACCTGTGCTGCCTGGCTAGCGCGCGTGCTTCTCTGCGAAGGTATTTTCGCAGGTATATCGAGCGGGTTACTTCGTAATACTAACCTCTCTCCCTGAATAGAAACATGTTCTTCTGTAAGCGGGCCATGAGCAAGTTGCTCGCGTAACGTGCCATGAGCAATGTAGGGCATTACCAGGTAATGCCAGTTTTCATACTCCCCGTAATCTAAAGCAGGCAGGATATGGGGATGGTGCAATGTTGTGATCGTATCAGCCTCACGCCGGAAACGCTCGATGTAATCGGCATGTCTGCTACTCACTATTTTGACAGCCACCTCACGCTCAATCCGTACATCATCAGCAAGGTGAATCTCTGACATCCCACCCCTGCCCAGTTGCTCTCTGAGCGGAGAGCTTCAACGCAGCAGTGCGCGCAAGGTGAGTCTCCTCAGGTCATTGCTCTATCCTACCACAACGCGAATGCAAGGACAAGACCGGCGTCCTCATTCAAGCGCGTTATAGGCAATATCCTCGTGTCCATCAATGATCAGCATAAGCGTGTCTCCCTGTGTTTTCTTAATATGATACAATTTCCTGGATTGGTTACATATGATACGTATGAAAGGAACGTTCGTGATGTCGGAGCGCCTTGTTTACTCAACTGACGGAGGAAGAATTGACGCCTGTCCGCGCTGTGGACTGCCCTATAAACAATGCCGCTGCGATCAATCCTCAGCTGGGCAAGGGAGCAACCTGCCAAAAAAGACCGACGGTATCGTCCGTGTTATGCGCGATCGCAAGCATCGCGGCGGCAAAACAGTCACAATAATCACCGGCGTTCCCGCCTCTAACGAAGCTATCGCAACCCTTGCGCAACAATTGAAGAAACTCTGTGGCTCCGGCGGAACCGTAAAAGACGGCGTCATCGAGATCCAGGGCGACCACTGCGAAAAAATTATAGCCAGGCTCACCGAGCTTGGCTATAAAGTGAAACGTGCCGGCGGGTGACAACTCTGGCTGACATTGCTTCTGTTCAAGGACACCGCTCAGTTTAAAGAGGAACAACAAAAAATCGCCCGAATAGCACGAAAGCGGCTAATGCCAGGAGGACAATGTTCATCCAAATACTGGAAAATTCCCCGCGCCGCCCATGGACAATTATTGCTCCCACCATCGTCAAGACTAAACCAGCCGCTGCCAGGGGCGTTAACCAGGGCCAGATGCCCGTTACGGCAGGGAGAATCAGTCCAATAGCCCCCAGTATTTCTAAGATACCGATAAGGCGCACGGTCCGGGGGGCTACGTCCTTCACCCATCCCATGTTGGTAGCCAGCCTTTCAGTCGGCTGCGTAGCCTTCATGATGCCAGCCGCCGCAAACACCAGAGCCAGTAGAATTTGTATAACCCAAAGTGCAATATTCATCGTTCATTTCTCCTCAAAAGAATATGGGTGACACCCATTATCGTTTGCTTCACCAGCACAAGGGAACTGCCACCCTATTAGTTCCCAATGTACTATTATTATTTATATGGAAGTAAGTATATATGAGAAAGTTGCTATTGTCAAGGATATTTTTTGGAGGAAAAATATGCTATACTGTACCTATGAATACAACTAACCACCCACTTACAACTGAACAGCCAGACACCTGTACGACGCATCCAATGGGTCATGCCTTGCGCTTGCTGGGCGATAAGTGGACGCTCATGCTCGTCTACACTCTCTTAAGTGGCCCCCGGCGCTTTGGTGAATTACTGGAAGCGTTGGGCAATGTCAGCCCCAAGACGGTGTCACAACGCCTCAAGATGCTCGAAGAGATCGGCTTTGTGCAGCGCCAGGCCTTCGCTGAGATTCCCCCGCGTGTCGAGTATCGCCTGACGGAGAAGGGGCTGGCATTAGTGGACATCATGGAAGCGATCAGGCTGTTTGCGGAGCGCTATCTGACCGAGAGCGAATTGGCATCACCCGACTCCCCAACTACATCTCCATCCTGCCAGTAATCGAACGATGTTTCCGTCATGGAGTTCTTAAAGCATCCGAAGAATAATAGATGCTCATCGTTAGATATCAGCGCGTAAAAACTCCCTCACCCACTCCTCCGCTCTCTCGAACGCTCCATTACCTCCATCAATCCACACGATCCTCGTATCTTTGCGGAACCACGTCAGCTGTCTTCGCGTGAAATCATGGATGGCGAATTTGAGCCGTTCAGCCATTGCTTCTTCGCTGGGAAACTCACCGCGCAGCCAGCGACTGATAAAGCGATATTCCAGTCCCAGAGCTTCCAGGCGCTCATGGCTGACTCCATTATCCAGGAGAGTGCGCACCTCCTGTACCATACCCAATTGCATCCGTTCATCGACGCGCCGGTCGATTCGCCAGTACAACTCCTCGCGTGGCCACTGAATGCCCAGTAGCAGGCTGCGATAGAGCGGAGCCGCAACTCTCCGCTGTTCGGAGAAAGGTTTGCCGGAGGTCAGGCACACCTCCAGGGCACGAATGACGCGACGGCGATTGTTGCGGTCGATAATAGCCGCGCTTTGCGTATCCAGTTCCTCCAGTTGCGCCAGCAGTTCTGCCAGCGGCCGGGCCTCAAGCTCTGCGCGCAGCGCGGGTTGGGGGGGACAGCAGGGATATCCAGGTTGTCTACTACCGCTTGAATGTAGTGAGGTGAGCCGCCCACGAGAAACGGCTGCAAGCCGCGCGCGGCGATGTCATTAATCGCGGCGATGGCCTGCTGCTGGAACTGCGAGACTGTGTAGATCTCTTGAACATCGGCGACATCCAACAGGTGATGTGGGACGAGCGCCCGCTCCTCCGCTGTCACCTTGGCCGTCCCAATATCAAGACCGCGATAGACCTGGCGCGAATCGGCTGAGACAATCTCCCCGTGAAAACGCTGTGCCAATGCAATACCTAACGCGCTTTTGCCCGAGGCCGTTGGGCCAAGCACAACAATTAATTTTATGCCGCTATCTTTCATCTATACCGCTTATTACAACTGGTCAACGCACATGACAAGCGCCAGGGCTATCAAGCTTCCCGCCAGGACGCCAAAGAAAGTGAAGATGCTCAATGCGAAACCAATCGTCAGGAGGAAACCCAGCAGACCACCAGATACTACCCATACGACAATCACCAGCCAGCGTGCGCGGTTCAATGGCCAGTCCACTCCATTGATTATTCTGGCGCTCACCAGCGGATTTATGCCGAAAACGCTGCCCAGAGCAGCCGCCAGCAGCATCACAAACAATTGGAGCGCGGGCGCGTGCGCTTGAAACAGGAGCTGCCAGGCAAGTTCAAAGAAGGTCAGCGCAAGCAATGCTGTGCTTAAGCCCGTACACGTTCGGTAAATAGTATTTCTCATGCCCCATGTGCGGCTCCAGTTAACCACCAGCGCGCCCAGTGTTGCCGCCGGCACAATACCCAGCAGGACAACGATAAACCACGGATTAGGTGGCAGTAGGGATTGATGTGTCAGGAAGGGCACCTGCGAGAGTACAGTATAGAATAAACTGGCGAGCATAAAGGAGGAAAATACGGTTAAGCCGCGTTGCAACCTTTGACGTTGCAAAGGAGAAGCCTGCAATGGTTCCCAGCCGTTATATGCAGCGTTTCTTCCACCGCCGGTTTGCTCGCCATACTTGGCTGAGTATTTCTCGTAATGCGCTTCGTTGCGCGGCGAAATGCTTGCGACATCGTTTTGTGGAGGATCCATGGATATAGGTTTGCCGCTGGCGCTTGCCATTACCGCTGCTTCATCCTCCTCTTCCAGGTAACGATTGTCTGCTGCTGCTCTATCCTGTCCGTTGATGCGTGAATCGGGATACGCGCCAGCTCTGCCCAGCACATCCACTTCAACTTTGACGGTAATGTCCTGTTCCTCGTCCTCCTCGTCGGGCATCACAGTAATACTTCCGCTGTAGTGCGTTGCACTGCGCAGGAGCGTCGAATTGACCTGTACGTTGATCAGGGTGCTGATGCCATCAAAGCTTGTTTCATCGAGTTGAATCCACGGCTCGTCTGTAGCAACAGTGCCGTGAACTCCACTCGTATCCGTAATGGCCAGTACCAATGGCCCGGAGATGCCTGGATACACCGCTCCAAAATCCAGCGTAAGCGGCTCTACAACGATATTTGGGACACGGATCGCAGGGGATGGCCTGCGCGATGTCCATTCCTGGCTATTGCGGTACTCCCCGCTCTGATGAGGTGGAGGAGCTACAGGGATGCCAGTGCTGCTGCTCCTGGTGACGGTTGACTGTTTCCCTGAGCCAGTACGGATACGCACATTTGGGCCTAGTACAGCGTGTAAGAACTCGTCAACTGCCTCATCGGGATCGCTATGCAGAGCACGGATATTCCTCGTTTGGCGCGCCAGGTTCGCACTGCCGATTTTTTGCAACCACGTCTCAATCTCACCTGTGAATAAGTAATCTGCTGCCTCATCGGAAAAACGGGCGCAGAGTTCCGCCAGTTCCTCGGCCGTCTCCGCCTGCTCACCATTTTCAAACAGGAAGGTGTTATCACTAAACAGTGCGCGCCGGAACGCTTCGACATTCTGGTAGCGGTCCTTGGGCGCGAGAGCGGTGGCTTTCTCCAGCGCTCTCGCCACGGGAAGCGATATGTCTGGATAAATGGAGTGGACATCCGTAAGCCCAAAGCCCTTCTCAGAAAGCGTATTGGTCATTAGTTGAAACAAGGTCATTGCCAGCGAATAGACATCTGAACGTTCATCGGTCTGTGCTTTGCCATATTGTTCGGGCGGTGCATATCCGGGTGTTCCCAGCAGTTGTGTATCCTGCGAACTGGAGTGACGGAAGAAGCGAGCGATGCCGAAATCAATCAGTTTCACGTGATTATCGCGCATCAACATAATATTGCCCGGCTTAATGTCGCGGAAAATAATTGGCGGATGCTGGCTATGCAAATACGTCAATACATCGCACAATTGCTGTGCCCAACCCAACACACGAGCCTCGGAGAAAGGCGCATTGTTACGCGCCAGGTATTCATCAAGCGTCAGTCCCTCGATATACTCCATTACCAGGAAGTGCCGCGGCCCCACGGTAAAATAGCCCGTGACGCTGGGTAGATTGGAGTGCTTCAAGGCCAACAGCATCTTCGCCTCGGTCAAGAAGTTTTTCACGGCTTGCTCGCGCTCTGGAGGCGGCACCATTGAGAGGCTCATCTCCTTGATCGCACAAAAGGTATGGCGTTTTGTGTCCTGCGCCTGGTATACCGCTCCCATTCCCCCCTGCCCAATCGTGCGCAGTATCAAATAGCGCCTCATCAAAAGCGTGTGCGGGTCCAGGCGGCCAGTCTGTGTATTTTTTGGGTCTTGCTGCAAGTTTATGACGACCCTCCGTCCCTCTCAAAAAACGTTGCGCATACCAGTATAGCATACTGCTTATAGGATATACTACCTATTGTAAACCCTCTTATGGGTGGATGTTGACATGAACATGGTACAATCGGTATAAATTCTCAGTATTTGCTCAAGGATGAACTTCTCTGTGTTTCCATCCTTGTACCTAATTTGACGTAATATACGCTTTATTTATAAAACGTCCACTAGCTAGGAGATTTGTTCGAAATATATGATGAGCAAGCAGTTTCCAGCGGATACAATAGCCAACCGGCATCGTACTCTGCAACAACTCTTTCAGTTGTTCATGCTCAGTACAGTTATCCTGCTTATTGGCGCTGGCGTTGCCCTGCTCTGGGAAACTCAACATATAGGAAAGGCTTCAATGCCCGTCCATGCTGTGGGTGATGTTGGTGTGTCTGGTTCACCAACAATCGCTGCGGCGACTGTCAACGCTATTTTCGCCCGTCTTGGCAGCCCAATGGTCGGTACAGGCAAACTCATGGAGCAGGTCTCGCGACAGACAAACATTGATGACGCCTTTGCCCTTGCTGTCTGGTGGACCGAGACCAACGACGGCGCAGCGGGCGTTGGCCTGGCCGACCGCAATCCTGGCAGTGTGCGTGGCAGCGTCGGCTACCCCTCGGCCTTCGATGGCTATACCATCTATCCCTCCTATTCGGCCGCTATTGTGTACTGGTTCAACATGCTCAGAAAAAACTATGTCAATCACAGCCTGGGGACCGTCTACGCCATCGCGCGCACCTATGTCGGCACCACCAGCTACCCATTATGGGCGGGTAAAGTTATCGCCCTCATGTACAAATACCGCGGCATTGCCCCACCCCCGCCACCCCCGCCGGCTTCGTTGCCTAAACCAAAACCAACCGTCAACCCGCTTATCATAGACGCCAACAAGGCCAGGATACGCAAACTCACCACCTGGTGGCAATACCTTAACGCTCACAACTTTTCCACGCTAGCAATATATAGAGGACAAGTTCAAGAGATCAATATCGTAACGACCACAGCATCACAACCGGCAAACAGCACTCCCAGCCTACCTTTCGGTGCGAATCTTGCGATCGTCCTCTTCGGCCTCCTGACAGCTCTCGCCATCGCCCTCTATGCCCGCAAACTCCCTGTTGAGCAGCCACAAGAAGATCAGCCATCCGCCCAAAAGACAATAACCGATCAGCCTCTCGATAATAACCAATACCTGACCCTTGTGCGAATGATACCCTCATCTTCCCCACAAACTTCTACCAGTGAATCCGCACCCTCAACCACTGGCACCCCTATCACAAATGTGCCCATTGCGCCCAGAAAAATTTCGCCCGCGCCCGCCTTCAGCCTCCCCACCCGCAACCAAAACACGGACGCCTTTCCGCGCCGCATAATTCAGTTACCCACCAGAACTAACGAAAATATATCTACCGGGTCCTTACTTGACAGGTACGGCCAAAAAGACGGCACATATAATTGAAGCCCCCTTGCTTTTTCCCCATAAATACGTATCATTAAGGATAAGGT
>CAVZJN010000024.1:0-40631 GCA_963775585.1 uncultured Chloroflexia bacterium
CGAACTCAGAGGACTCTACACCTACCTTAAACACAACAACCATGACAGCAAAACTGACAGCAAAACCCACGATTTTATACGGTTTTTAGCGAACATCAGCGAACAACCAGTTCATTCAATTAAAGCACTAGAGCCAATCCACCAAGGCCCAAACAGCCATAAAAAAAGCCAAGGCCGAGAACACACCTCTGCCTTGTCTTTAAATTCAGTTTCGTGGTGACACAATGTCTTTAGCGGAGTTTGGGCACCTACAAGGGGAACCCACCCTATCACGACGACATCAAGAGCAGCACACAGGGGTTAGTTGCGTGCGACCCGGACTTTGTCGTAGCAGGGGTTGCAATAGACGGGACGATCATTCTTGGGCAAGAATGGGACTTGCGTCTCGACACCGCACTCGGCACAAATGACTGTGTGCATCTCGCGTGGGGCGCGCTCGCCAGAACGCCCACCCATGGACGCGCTGCGGCGTGCTGCGCGGCAGGATGGACAACGACCAGGCTCATTCACCAGACCTTTTTGCTGGTAAAACTCTTGTTCACCGGCAGTGAATACGAAATCGTTTCCGCACTCACGGCACCTGAGGGTTTTGTCTTCGAAGTTCAACGAGGGACCTCCTTGTGATATGTTGGTATTCCTTCCATTTCAGGTCCATATCCTTGCAGATGTCACCAGTCGCCGACTCCCTTAACCAGCGAGGGACTGGACGGATAACCTGACGAGCCATCAATATAGGAATCATGCGCGAGAAGTTTCACAGTTCTGCATTTCTCGCCAGAGTCACCGGACTCTGTGATTGCGCCCTACATGTGTTGCGAGACCGACCGAGATAATCGAGGATACCGAAAAAAGCATACATCATACATTTCCGTTTTGCAAGGGTTTTCCCGTCAATTTGCTGTTTCTCTTACCATCTTTATAAATTTTTTATGTCTATTCTTTACATTACGCATCGTTTTTGTATGGATAGTGTGTATGTGCGTATGGTTCGCTTGCATAACCTGCTTTTCTGTGCTATCTTGCAAGCATCGTTCATTGTATATTTGGGTGGACTCGCGACAGGTCGCTCGTCAAAGAACTGTTGTGTGGGATTGGCTGCCAGTGACTTCGTCACTGGCAGCCAATCCCACACAAAGAATAAAGTCTCCAAAACGAAAAGAGTCTCCAACGTAAAGAATCTCTCCGGGTGAATGGCTAAAACAAGAATATATGACAGCATTTTTCTCTTTCGCGATTGACGCGGAATGTCCTGGTACGTGGGCACGGGCGGGCACTATCCACACGCCTCATGGTACTATTCACACGCCAATTTTTATGCCGGTAGGCACGCAAGCTACGGTGAAAAGCGTCTCACCGGAGGAATTGCGCGCGGCAGGCGCGCAGATCATTCTCTCCAATACCTACCACTTGATGTTGCGGCCTGGCTCGGAACTGATTGCTGCGTTCGGCGGATTGCACTCTTTTATGCACTGGGACGGGCCTATACTGACCGATAGCGGCGGCTTTCAGGTCTTTAGCCTTGGACACCTGCGTAAATTGAGCGAAGAAGGGGCCGCCTTCAAGTCGCATCTCGACGGCTCGCCGCACCTGTTGACACCCGAAAGCGTCATGCGCATCGAGTCCGAACTGGGCGCGGATATCATCCTGCCGCTGGATATCTGTGCCCCTTATCCCTGTACGCCCGTTGCCGCGAAGGAGGCAATGGAGCGTACCCACCGCTGGGTCGTACGCGCGCTGGTTGCCAAAGAAGAGCATCGACCTGAGCAGACGCTTTTTGGCATTGTGCAAGGGGCATTTGAAGCCGAACTGCGCCGGGAAAGCGCTCACTTTGTGGGAGATTTGCCCTTCCCAGGCCTCTCCATTGGCGGACTATCGGTTGGGGAACCCAAACAGCTGATGTGGGAGATGTTGTACGAGGTCACCCCGGCTCTGCCGCGTGAGAAGCCGCGCCACATGCTGGGCGTGGGATCACCGGAAGACTTTGTCGTCGCCGTTGGGCTGGGCATGGATATGTTCGACTGCGTTCTGCCCACCCGCGTGGCTCGCCATGGTGGACTTTTCACGCCCGGCGGGCGCATCAACATCAAATCCGCGCGCTTCCGCACTGAGCACGGTCCCATCGAAGAGGGCTGCGACTGCTATACCTGCCGCAATTATACTGCCGCCTACGTGCATCACCTGGCACGAGCGGAAGAGCTGCTCTATTTCCGCCTGGGCACTATCCACAATATTCACTTTATGCTGCGCCTGGCCAGCCAGTTGCGCGAGTCCATCATTGCTGGCACCTATCCTGCCTTCCGCGACGAGTTTATAGCAAGATATAAGCCCTCCTCGGAGAAAGTACGAGAAGAGCAGCGCGAAAAATGGAAGGTGGCACGATCACACATTGTATAATGGACTATAACCATGCACGAACCATATCGTTTTCTTGACACAAATATACAGGATGCCGCCATGAATATGGCGATCGACGAGGCTATCCACATCCACCACCTGCGCGGGGATGTGCCACCGACGCTGCGCGTATTTCGCTGGCAACAGCCATCAATCAGCCTCGGACGTTTTCAAAGCGTCGAACGCGAAATTGAGAGAGAACAATGCCAGCAGCTTGGCGTGGCCCTGGTACGCCGTCCTACGGGAGGTCGTGCTGTCTATCACCGTGACGAGTTCACCTATAGTATCGTGATTGGCAAACAATATGGCGTACCGAGCGGCGTCGTCACGGCCTATGCCTACCTGGCGCAGGGCCTGCTCGCCGCGCTGCAAAGCCTGGGAGTGCAGGCCGAGTTAAGCAATGAGCGCGTCAGCAAACACCCTTCTGCGGCCTGCTTCGCCTCCTCAACACAGGCGGATCTGACCAGCGGCGGCTTCAAACTGGTCGGCAGCGCGCAAGTGTGGAAAGATGACACGCTCCTGCAACAGGGTTCGCTGCCGCTTGACGACCGTGCCGCCGAATTTTTCTCCCTGCTGCGCTACCCTACTGAGGCAGCGCGCGCGGAGGCATTATCCTTGTACCGCGAGAAAACGAACCCGTTGCATACCTTCGCCCCCAATGCCTCGTGGGAAGACGTGGCAAGAGCCTTCCGCCATGGTTTTAGCGCGGCCTTGCAGGCAGAATTTGTGCCCGGCGATTTGAGCAAAGCTGAGTGGGAGTTGGCGCAGCAACTTGTTGAAGAGAAATATAGTAAGCTGGAATGGCGCAAGGAACGCTTGAAATTAGTGTAGGCGCCTGAGCAATTCTCACCCCTGCTACATTGCACTCAATTTCGCGCCCCTCAATTGCATATATGGGGGCTTGCCCCCACCCTTGCAATACGCTATACTTGCAACAACACTTCTTCAGGTTTTATTGAGAAATTATTGGGAGACGCTTTTATACACATATGCGCCTTCGCTAAAAGGAGCAACCTGCGTGAACTTGTCGATAGACATTGCGCGTAAAATACTAGAAGCGAGCAAGCAGCGCGCCAGAGAGCTACGAAGTCCTGTTAGTATCGCTATTGTCGATGCTGGCGGGCACCTTGTGCTCTTTGAAAGGATGATGTCACCGTATGGCTGGGCAACGGGCAACATCAGTATCGCGAAGGCTTGCACTGCTGTGATGTTCAATCAGTCCACAGACGCGGTCGCCCAATGGGGATCGGGCATTCCCGGTTTTGCTTCCAGTATGGCTGAGATGTCACAAGGAAAATTTATTATGGCAGCTGGTGGTTGGCCCATTCGTATCGGCGGCGCTACTATTGGAGGAATCGGCGTCAGTGGCGGCAACGCCCCTGGGAGAGACGATGAGATTGCACGAGCAGGACTGGGAGCATTAGAAGCAGCGGCGCCACCAATACCCGCACAGCCAGCGCAATCCGCGCTACCTGTCGGGTCGGCACAGCAACAGCAGCATTCACGCCCATATATGCAGCCCTCGCCTGTCTATCCATCCATGCCAGCATCCACTATGCCGTCTACTCCATTATCTCCCGGCGGTTTCCAATCACCATCTTTGGTACCGTCATCAAATAGTAGCGTTTCAGGTCCAGAGGAAAGCGTCGTCACGCATTATCTCACTCCTGAGCAGCAACAAGAAGACAATTCGATGAATGACCAGGCAAACGTACAATTGAACGAAAACCGTTCTGGAGGACAACAATGACACAGGATTCTGACCGTCAATCTTCTTCTAGTAACAGGCGCTCCGCCCGTACCAGTCGGAACCGCCCTGTGCTTGTAACCTCGCAAGAAGGTGAGGGGACTGAAGAGGGGAACAAAGAGGAAGCCTCTCCCACGCTCGAGCAAAGCCAGCCTGAAATGGAGGCGGGAAACGCTCCTATTGCACCACCTAAACGCAGGATGCCCGCTTTCTTCTCCACCGTAGGCAAGCGGACACATACAGAGGAGCCGAAAGAAGTTGATCAAGCGCAGGCCAGGATAGCCCGCGCGACACGCAGCAAAGCATCTCCCGCGAAGACGTCAAGCGAAGACAAAAAAGAACAGCAGCCAGAAGTAAAGAAGGCGCCTGCCAGCAGAAGCGCCGCGGCAACCAGGCCTGCCAGTCCCTTTAAGACAAAATACCTGATTGGAATAGGCCTTTACCTGCTCGCTGCAAATTTCATCGGCGCCTTAGAGACGCAGTTCATGCGTGCATACCATCTCGACTTCGTTCTGGGTCAATTTCCTCTCTTCGGCAGCAAAATAGTTATCAGCACGTCGACGGTGGTGTTCCTTGCGACACTGGTGATCATCCTGGTAGCGCTGGCCCGCTTCGACCTGATTCCCCGCAATTTCAGCGCCATTATGGGCGGAAAACCTACTTCCCAGCAAAACAGTCGCGGCAGTAGTTCATCCAGTAAGAACCAGGGGTCAAGCGAAGGCGGCAGGAATATTCCCCCCACGATGAAACAAGGCGTGAAGGGCGCGAATGACGACCTGTACCAGGAATACCGTGCCAACCAGAAACGCGCGAAAAAGAAGTAAAATAACATGATTTATTATTAAACCCTTGACACAACAATACAATTCACCCTATAATCAAAACAGACAACGAAAACAGCCGTTGTCAAAAAAAATTGGATGAATCGAATGCTCAGCGACCGTACGATCATACACGCAAACACTCAATACGGTTTTTACTATTGGTTTAGCCCTCCAGCATGATGGTGGGCCCTTTGGGCTGAGCAAAAACATTCACCAGCATGCTGGACGAGCAGAGGATAATACCTCTGCTTTTTTGTTTCTTTCTTTTGGTTCTTATTGTTTCGTAATTCGTAGTAGAAAGACAGAGAGGACTCTTTCAGATGATTATCAGTATTCGTAGTCAGGCCAGCAGCGAAGAACGCGCCCAGTTACTGGCTTTGCTGGGTCGAGTGAAACAGCACCAACAGCCAATTACGCCCACCTCTATCGATGGGCGCGAGGTCATCACGCTAGATGGCAGCCATGTAGATGCCCAGGCCAGCGCTCTCCTGCGCCAGCAAGGGGCGGTTGAGCGCGTCATGCATGTGAAGACTCCCTACAAGCTGGTCAATAGAAGCTTCAAGCCGCAGGGGAGCAGTTTCCTCCTCGGCTCTCTCTCCAGTGGAAAAGCCGTGACCATTGGCCCCGATGCACATGGGGTAACCTCGCCAGTGATTATCGCGGGGCCGTGCGCCGTTGAAAACCGCGAGCAGTTGCTTACCACAGCCAGAGCTGTCAAGGCAGCAGGTGCACAGGTGTTGCGCGGCGGAGCCTTCAAACCGCGTACCTCCCCCTACCAGTTCCAGGGACTTGGTCTCGAAGGGCTGCAGCTACTGGCGGAAGCCCGGGAAATAACGGGGCTGCCGGTGATTACTGAAGTGATGGAGCCGGGATTGGTGGAAACGGTGGCAGAATACGCCGACATCTTGCAGATAGGCAGCCGCAATATGCAGAACTTCCCTCTCTTATTGGCGGCGGGACGCAACAGTCATAGGCGCCCTGTGATGCTCAAACGTGGGCTGTCAGCCACCATCGACGAGTGGTTGCTGGCCGCGGAGTACATTGTCTCGACAGGAAATCCCAACGTCATTCTCTGCGAACGAGGCATCCGCGGCTTTGATCCACAGACGCGCAACGTGCTTGATCTCTCCTGTGTGCCGTTGCTTCACGAATTGACGCACCTCCCCGTGATTGTCGATCCCAGCCATGCCACAGGCCGGCGCGAGCTAGTCCCCACCATGTCACGTGCATCCATCGCCGCAGGAGCCGATGGCCTCATCCTCGAAGTACATCCCAACCCCGACAGCGCGCTCTGCGATGGCCGCCAATCAATCACCGATGAACAACTGCGCTCCATCGTACGCGACGCTCGGCTGATGGCCCAGATGATCAATGGAAAGGCGGAAGTCACGTGTGTAGCCTGAAATGTAGGGGCCAGGCTTGCCCCAGCCCTGGTTGACCTAACCCTGTAAAGCTCGCTTTGATAAATATCCACAATCTCATCTCGACTCGTCTGATGTTATATGTTATACTCTTCGTATCTAAGCACCCAGGCGTGAAGTGATGGCTGTGGTTAGTGGTTACATTGAGAGTGCGACCAGGGGGCTGGATAAGGATTAGACGAGGTGATAGAGATGCCAACAAGAGTTATTATCGCTGACGACGAAACAATTCAGCGAATGGATCTTAAAGATGTACTGACCAAGCAGGGCTATCTTGTAGTAGGCGAAGCGGGCGATGGACTGAGTGCCGTCAACCTCGCGCGCGAGTTACGGCCGGACCTGGTCATTATGGATATCAGAATGCCTGATATGGACGGCATCGCTGCCGCCGAGACGCTCACCCAGGAGAAGATTGCGCCAGTATTGTTGCTCACCGCCTTTGGCGACTTACCGCTAGTTGAACGCGCTAAAGAGGCCGGTGTGGTGAACTATATTGTGAAGCCACTACGAGAGAGCGAAGTTACTCCTGCTATTGAAGTGGCCCTGGCTCGCTATAATGAATTCCGCGCACTCGAAGAGAAGACGCGTACTCTCAGTGAACAATTGGAGACACGTAAAATTGTGGAGCGGGCCAAAGGTCTCCTGATGGAAAAGCAGGGGCTGAGCGAGCAGGAAGCCTTCCGTAAGATTCAGAAGGCCAGTATGAACAACCGCAAATCCATGCGCGAGGTAGCTGAAGCGATCCTGTTGACCAATGAAATGTAAAAACGACGCGGCAATGAAGCCGCGCTTTTTCTATGACCAGTAAAGATAATATAAGTCATGGTATCAGCAACACTTAGCGAGAACGTTGTTGTCATCACCGGTGTTCGTTTTCGTCCTGCCGGACGTATTTATTACTTTGACCCACAGGGACAGTCGTATAACACAGGCCAATTTGTAATTGTTGAGACTGTGCGAGGGACAGAAGCCGGACGCGTAGTTATTGCGTCGAAGAAGATGGCTGAGAAGGACCTCAGTGATCCGCTCAAGCCGGTATTGCGCCTGGCTACCGAAGACGAATTGCGTTTGATGCTCTCGTTCAAGAGCAAAGAGAAGGAGGCCCTTGTTAAGTGTGCAGAGCGGGTGACACAACACGCGCTGCCCATGAAGCTGGTAGAGGCCGAATACACCTTTGATGGCAGCCGTCTGACCTTTTATTTTACGGCTGATGAACGAGTTGACTTTCGCGCGCTGGTGCGTGACCTGGCGGCGGCCTTTCGTACGCGTATCGAGCTGCGCCAGATCGGGGCACGCGACCAGGCCAAGCTGCAAGGAGGGCTGGGACCATGCGGTAAAACCCTCTGTTGTAGCTCGTGGATTGCTGACTTTGGCGTTATCTCAATCAAGATGGCGAAGGAGCAGGGTTTACCCCTGAATCCTGCAAAGATCTCGGGGGTCTGCGGCCGCCTGTTATGTTGTCTCTCCTATGAGAACGACAACTACATCCAGGCGAAGCAATCGATGCCACAGATTGGCACGATGCTCAACACGCCCAGCGGCCCTGGGAAAGTGGTCTCGGTCAATGTACCGCAGGAGTCGGTCGAGGTCATGCTGGAGAGCGGCGTCACTATCCAGATACCGGTAAACCAATCCTCGGGGCCAGTAGCGCAGCTTGTAGAGCAAAAAATCGAGAGCAAGGGTGGCTGCGGGAGTTGTGGTCTCAACAAAGGCGGAGGCTGCGGGAGTGGGGGGAGTGGCTGCAGTTGTGGCAGCGGAGGAGGTGGTTGCGGCAGCGGGAGTTGTGGTACAAAAAGCGGGAGTTGTAGCACATGCGGCGTAAAAAGAACCATGTAATACGCACCAGGTTAAACCAAAAACCAGGGATCGAAATCACCATGCTACACCAGGCTCGTCTATAGGAGGGGCGACCCTAGCGATCGCCCTGAAGCCCTGGAGCTTTGATGATGAGAGGGAGGAAGCTCTATTTATGTCGCCAGATAGCCAGGAACCCAAAGCCACGTGGCAGGGACCCAGTTTGCACTGGGAGGGACAACCAAACGAGGGGATGCCCCCACTCTCCTACGAGCAGGACGAAGCGGAAGAGGTCAATTCCGACCAATTAATAGTTTCAGAGGATGAGGATCGCGGAACGGGTGATTTGCAAGACCCAGGTTTAAGATTTGAGAAACTGAAAAAATTTGGACAACAAATCTCACACCTCATCATCCCACTGCTTTTTGGTGGTATCACCTTTTTATTTCTTCAACCGTTGATGCGCAGCGACCAGTTCTATCTCCACGCGGATCGCCTCTGGCCTGTTGGTCTCGTCATCATTGCCGCCATGATATTGCAAGGGACTATGCTCTACTATGCCGGTACGAACAACACCTACTGGACACTTGGTATTGTTGGAGGCTTCTTCCTCTTCCTTCTCGTGGGTTGTTTCACTCTCTTTGGACCTGCCCCCACGTTGGGCCTGCTGATCGTACTGCTCATTGCCAGCATAATCGCGGCCCGTTTCGCTACTCACCCGGTCGCCGAAGGTTCCGTCGATATCATTTATTCTTTCGGCAAATACAGCCGCACCCTCTTCCCTGGCCTGAATTTCATGCTTCCCTGGGAGAAGGTTACTGCTCACCTGCAAACAAAAGAACGAACGTGGACCTGCCCTGAGCAGGCAGCCCCCATTGCCCCCGACGAAGATGTGCATCTCAAAGCAATGATCTCCTACCAATTGATGCCGGAGGACGCTCACCTGGCCGTGCTCCAGGTTGAAAAATGGGAGGAGAGTCTGCAAGAGCTTTTCAAGACCATCCTTCAGTCCACCGTTGCCCACCTCACTCCAGACGACTTTCTTACCTGGTCAGACAGATTTCGCTTACACCAGAGCAGTGCCGGCGGTTTGATGCTCAACAATCCGGATAAAGAGAATGCGGCGCATTGGGGGCACATCAACCTTCTCCTGACGCAGCAGATGCAGGATCATGTTGCGCCCTGGGGAGTACAGATGAATTGGGTGCACATCCGCGATATCACCCTCACACCTCGCGCAATTGCCCCGGTCGTTACTGATGCCAACATTTTGATGAGAGCGGCGGCTGCGACAACACCACCAGTTCAAGGGCAGGCTCAACCCTCGCCATTGAATATGGCATCGAGCACCGCCGGAAGGGCGACGGTACCACCTGTCATGGGCAACCGGGTTCCTCCGGTCGTCAACAAACCGGCTGCAGAACCTCGCCCGGTTGCCGCAGCAAGAACGAAACCTCCGAATGAAGAGGTATTAAAGAACGCCTACAAACAGATACAAAACGGCTCGATTACGTCTCCAGAAGCCATTCGTTCTATCGCGGCAGGTTTTCAAGCCATCGCCGACGATCCCGAAGCTAACAAAAATGCCAGCTTCGATGCTGCCTTAGCCGCGCAAACCTTATATGAACGGGCTAATCTGTATGAAGCTCAAGCCAGTGCTGCTTCTCCAGTGACTCCTCCCGTGAGCGCTAGCAAAGCATATCGCGAAGATGTGCCTACTCAGTCTGGCTGGTCGTACCGCACTTCCAGCGATGATAATATGCTGGCTGGAGGGTAACATTGCATTCATAAACGAGATGAGATCCTGTCGATATGTTCGACAGGGTCTCATCTCGTTTACGAAAAAACGATTAAACCGATTTTTCGATAGGCGCGGCAATAAGGCTTCCCCACTCAGTCCAGGAACCGTCATAGTTCCGTACATTTGGATAGCCTAGCAGATAGTTGAGCACGAACCAGGTGTGGCTACTGCGCTCACCAATGCGACAATAGGCAATAACCTCTTTGTCGGGAGTGACACCCTTACCACCGTAGAGCGCGCGCAGCTCATCCGCTGATTTAAAGGTACCATCTTCACGCACCGCCTGTGACCAGGGGATATTCGCCGCGCCGGGAATATGACCGCCGCGCTGCGCACCCTCCTGAGGCAGGTTGGCTGGAGCCAGCAGTTCTCCACTGTACTCAGCGGGAGAACGCACGTCGACTAAAGCCAGGCTTGCGTTGCCAAGCTCTCGCAGAACCTGGTCGCGCAGCGCGCGAATCTCCGGGTGTGGCGCATTTGCATGATAGGTTGCTCGTGGGTAAGATGGGACTTCGGTGGTGATCTCACGCTTGTCGGCCAGCCATTTCACTCGCCCACCGTCCAGCAGTCGGACATCCGAGTGCCCATAGTATTTGAGAATCCACAGCGCCCAGGCGGCAAACCAGTTGTTATTGTCACCGTACAGTATTACGGTGGTGTCATTGCTTACGCCCGCGCGCCCTAAGAGATCCTCAAGATGATGCTGGCTCAGTGGAGCGCGCACCACCTGGTCCTGCAGTTCTTTCTGCCAGTTGAAACCGACAGCGCCGGGAATATGTCCCTGGTCATAGGCGGAGCTATCTACGTCAACTTCGATTAAACGTACCTTGGGGTCGCGCAGATGGGCCTGTACCCAATCTGCATCTACCAATACCTCTGAATGGATATACCCTTTGTTTTCAGACATGAACTACTCCTTCTGTACATTGATGTGGCGTATAGATTATACGCCACCATAATATACTTTGTTGCTTCACTATGTCAACAATACCATGGTACAATCATGCTTTCATAGTATGAAACATAAAGGATCCTATCCCTCTTTTATAGCCGCTATAGCCTCTTTCAATTTTTGGTACACACCATCAAGGAGTTCCGGCATGACCTTGATATCGGCAACCACCGGCATGAAATTGGTATCACCATTCCAGCGAGGCACGACATGTAAATGCGTGTGATCGGCAAAACCGGCGCCCGCGACTTTTCCTTCGTTAATGCCCATATTGTACCCATCGGGTTGCATTGCGAAGCGGAGAGCTTTAAGCGCGAGCTGCGCCTGCGCCATTAGTTCAGTGAGCGTCTCAGCAGGGAGTTTCTCGATTGTGCCTATGTGCTGATAGGGTGCAATCATCAGGTGGCCGTTGTTATAGGGATAGAGATTCAGCATCATGAAACAGCGCTCGCCGCGGTAGAGAATATGGTACTCTTCGTCGCGGTTCTCGGCTGGTTGAGTGCAAAAAATACACCCCTGGGGTTGTGGTGTTTTCGGCGCAATATAAGCCATGCGCCAGGGAGCCCATAAACGTTCCATGACACAATTATAGCACAGGCTGCTTCAGGTGCGTTCGTTACTCAGCGGGGGATTGAAGTGACGAATCAAGCAACGTGACCCACGATATGGCCCATTTTTGTATCTCCAGCACAACAGGCTCAAGGGCTCGCCCTTTATCGGTCAGCTGATACTCGACACGAACCGGTATCTGGGGATAGACTACGCGCTCAACCACACCTTCTAGCTCCAGCTCACGCAGCCGATCACTGAGTACACGGTCCGAGAGGCCCTCAACCGTGTTGGTCAACTCGCAAAATCGCCGCGGACCCTCCAGAAGCGCGTATAAGAGCAGGCCGGTCCAACGCTTACCGAGTAACTGGATGGCGTGTTCATACCTTGGACAAATGTTGCCAGTTGTTGTAGTTTGTGTCATTCTTGTTTCTGTGATTGGCTTCGTTGCCATGTTCTGCCTCCCCTTCTGATCATGTATAGGAAGACCAGAATAGGGTAGTAATTGACAGTATGTATATCAAGTATACCATGTATCTCTCTCTAAGGCAAGTAACGAAACTTATAAAAAATTAGTGACTACCGTTATTTGACACTCTACACACCCTGTGCTACCATACGTGATGAGGTAGTGTACTAAAGACACTAGGTACTGTAGGGGTCCAATGAAGCCGCCCCTATTTGTAATATTTGTTACGAGAAATGAAGGATCCCACCAATGGGAACACTCCCCATTTTTGTGCTGGTGACGCTAGCTATTCTCTTTGGCCTGTTTGTTATGGTATTGACCACTTTCCTGGGGCCAAAGAAACCATCGCCCGAGAAGCTAGCCCCATATGAATGTGGCATTCAAGAGATTGAAGCGCCTAAGCGGCGCTTTCCTATCAAGTATCTCTTGACGGGCATGCTTTTTATTGTGTTCGACATCGAAATCGTTTCTTTTTATCCTTTGGCCATCCTGCTTCACAGCCTCAAAGTCTATGGGTTGATTGAACTGCTCGTCTTTCTGCTGATTTTGATGATTGGCTATGTCTATGTCTGGCGAAAAGGGGCGTTCACATGGGAGTAAAAAATCCGTGGGAGCCAGTGCAGACTGTTTCGAATAATCAGACGCCCCGGCGGCAGCTCCATGTGAAAAATGGCGAGCCGGGTATTTTGACGACCCAGGTCAGTAAATTCCTGGATTGGGGGCGCAGTTCCTCGCTCTGGCCTGTATCCTTTGGCCTGGCCTGCTGCGCCATTGAGATGATGTCGACCAGCGCTGACCGCTGGGACATCTCGCGCTTTGGGGCAGAGGTGTTCCGCGCCTCGCCACGACAGGCCGACCTGATGATCGTCGCCGGACGCTGTTCGATCAAGATGGCACCTGTGCTGCGGCAGATATATGACCAGATGCCCGACCCCAAGTGGGTCATTGCTTTGGGCGCCTGTGCTTCATGTGGTGGTGTCTTTAATAACTATGCGATTGTACAAGGGGTAGACAAAATTGTGCCGGTCGATGTCTTCATTCCGGGCTGTCCGCCGACACCCGATATGCTACTCTTTGGGTTTAATGAACTGCAACGAAAAATCCGTGAAGATATACCCAATCCACCCGATCCTTTGAAGGCCAGTGGTATAAAGCTGGTGGGACCAATCGGAGAAGAACTATAATTTTGTGATGGGGTATTGATGCTCCGCGCCGTTACCCCATCACAAATAACTTCTATTTCAAGGAACATATTTTTATGGCCATAACAGCGACATCAACGGTCGAGAAGGTGCGGCAGAAATTTCCGCAGGCGATAGTTGAAACGGTCGAGTTTCGTGATGAGCAGACGATGGTACTGAAGCCAGAAGACCTGGTAAAGGTTTGCAGCTACCTTCAGAAAGATCTACTGTACAACTTCCTTTCAAGTGTGACTGCGGTAGATTGGCCCGAGCGTCTCCCCCGCTTTGATGTAGTCTACCACCTGCTCTCGATCCCCAATCAATGCGTGCTACGCCTGAAGGTGCGTGTTGGCCTGCGGCGTGAAGAGCATCCAGCCGTACCGACGGTGGTTGAAGTGTGGCCAGCGGCAAACTGGTATGAACGAGAGGTGTACGATCTCTTCGGCATTACATTTACCGGCCACCCCGACATGCGCCGCATTCTCATGCCAATAGATTGGACGACACACCCCTTACGCAAGGACTACCCACTGACAGGCTTTGATTTGCCGGAGCCACACTGGGGTGGCCAGGTACCGTATGATACCGACCCTGGCGTTGGAAGTCAGACGCTGCGCTCACCTGGTGGGCGAGAACTCAACGAGAGCCGCAGCAAAATCAGTCAGAATCAGGAACCAGGGACAAAGAAAAGATGATTTGAGGGCGACAGGCGCCCGACCCAAGAGTCGCCCCTACAATGGACGGGAACGGCGTTATGCAGCAGCAAGACATAGAAAATATCTACACCATCGAGGACAGCCAGCCCGGTGAAGATGGGCAGCGCAACGATACGATGACAATCAATATGGGGCCACAGCACCCCAGTACACACGGCGTGCTGCGCCTAATATTGACCATCGAGGGTGAAACGGTCATCAAATCAGTGCCCGACATTGGTTTCTTGCACACTGGTATCGAGAAAACCGCCGAGGCGAAAACCTACCACCAGGCGCTGGTCTTAACCGACCGCATGGATTACCTGGCACCCCTCTGCAATAACCTGGGCTACTCGCTGGCCGTCGAAAAGTTGCTCGGCATTGAAGACGAGATCACGGACAAAATCAAATATGTGCGCGTCCTGCTGGCAGAACTCCAGCGCATCGCCAGCCACCTTGTCTGGCTGGGTACCCACGCGATCGATCTCGGCGCTATGAGCGTTTTCCTCTACTGCTTCCGCGAGCGCGAGATGATCCTGGACGTCTTTGAATATATCTCGGGCGTGCGCATGATGACCAGCTATATTTGCCCTGGCGGACTGCAGGCCGATCTCCCTGCTAAATTCGATGCCAAAGTACGTGAATTCACCAGTATCTTCCCCGCTCGCTTGCAGGAATATCACGATCTCTTGACGAATAACCAGCTCTGGCTGGAACGCACCAAAAACGTTGGTTTCCTGAGGGCGGAGGATGCCATTGCGTATGGCGCTACCGGCCCCGTACTGCGTGGCAGCGGCGTAGTATGGGATATCCGCAAAGCATTTCCCTACAGCGGTTATGAGCAGTTCGACTTCGACATCCCGGTGGGAACCAATGGGGATGTATACGACCGTTACCTGGTGCGTATGCTGGAGATGGAACAAAGCCTGAACATTGTAAATCAAGCGCTCGAAGGCATGCCCACAGGTTCATACCGTATCGACAACCCGAAAATTACGCCGCCGCCGAAGTGGCAGATTACGGGCAGCATGGAGGCGCTGATCCATCATTTCAAGTTGTTTACCGAAGGCTATCGTCCACCGAAAGGGGATGTGTTCGTACGCACCGAATCACCGAAAGGTGAGTTAGGTTTCTATATTGTCAGTGATGGCAGTGCAAAGCCATACCGGATGCATGTGCGCGGTGCCTCATTCGCTAATCTCCAGGCTCTACCACGCATGATAGAAGGAAGTTTCCTCTCTGACGTGGTCGCAGCTATTGGTAGCATAGACATCGTGCTTGGTGAGGTTGATCGATGATTTCAGAACAGGCGAAACAACGTATGCGTGACCTGGCAGATCGCTATCCTGTCGCGCGTTCAGCAGTGATGCCCGCACTCTATATAGCACAACAAGAAGAGGGCTACATTACCCAGGCCGCCCTGGAGGCAGTAGCCGAAGCAATTGGCTTGACCGTCGATGATGTTGAAAGCGTGGCTACTTTTTATACCATGTACTACCAGCAGCCTCCCGGAAAAAAGGTCATCAAGGTGTGTACCAGCATTTCATGCTATCTACGCAACTGCGACGCGCTGGTCGATCACTTCGAACAACGACTGGGCATCAAACGCGGCGAGACAACTGCCGATAGGAATTATACGTTGATGACGGCAGAATGCCTGGCCTCCTGCGGCACCGCACCGGTCATCCAGGTCAATGACGAGTTTGTCGAGAATGTCACGCCGGAGATGGCCGATGCGCTGGTCGATGAGTGGGAGAGAGAATTGCATGCGAATGTAGGGACGCAATTTATTACGTCTTCCAGCGACCAGGAGATATCGGTGCCACGAGCGCAATAACCCAACAATCAATACATTGCGTCCCTACGGGCAAATCCAAAGGACTGATAGAATATGCCGGAACTTATCATTACAAAAGATATAGATGCTCCAGGTTTGGATACGCTGGAAGGGTATCGCCAGCATGGCGGTTATGAAAGCCTGGCAAAGGCACTCAAGGAATACCAACCTGATGACATCGTCGAGTTGGTGAAAAAATCAGGCTTGCGTGGACGTGGAGGCGCGGGCTTCCCGACAGGTATGAAGTGGGGATTTCTTGCGAAAAGCCAGCCGCGTTACCTCTGCTGCAATAGTGACGAGAGCGAGCCGGGCACCTTCAAAGACCGCATGTTGATGGAGAAAAATCCGCACCAGTTGATCGAGGGGGTCATCATCACCAGCTATGCTTGTCGCGTCTCGATCGCCTTTATCTATGTGCGCGGCGAACTGGCTTTAGCTGGTCAGCAGATTGAACGAGCCATTGAAGAAGCGTATGCCGCGGGCCTGATTGGGAAAAATATTTTGGGCAGTGGCTATGACCTGGAAGTCATTATGCATCGTGGCGCTGGCGCCTATATTTGTGGTGAAGAAAGCGCGTTGATGGAGTCATTGGAGGGACGGCGGGGGTATCCACGCTTAAAGCCGCCCTTCCCGGCGGTAATTGGTTTGTATGGCGGCCCTACCGTGATTAACAACTGTGAGACGCTCTCGACCATTCCAGCCATTATCAAGAATGGGGCGGACTGGTATACCTCATTCGGAACGGAGAAAAGCAAGGGGACGCGCGTCTTCTGCCTGAGCGGGCATGTGAAGAGACCTGGCAATTATGAACTGCCCCTGGGGACCCCGCTGCGCACGCTCATCTACGATGAGGAATATGGCGGCGGTATCCTGGATGACAAGCAACTCAAAGCCATCATACCTGGCGGATCATCGACTTACATACTCGGCGCTGATAAAGTAGATACGCCGCTAGACTTCGAGGCCATAGCCGCGGCAGGCTCAATGCTTGGCTCAGGCGGCGTGGTTGTCATGCACGAGGATACCTGTATCGTGGGGGCCGTCCTGCGCATGACCGAATTCTACCGCGACGAGTCGTGTGGCAAATGTACTCCCTGCCGCGAAGGCACGTACTGGATGACAGAAATTTATGAGCGCCTCGAACATGGACGAGGCAAGGAGAGTGATATCGATCTGCTGCTGGACGTTTGCGATAATATCATCGGTAAATCATTCTGTCCCCTGGGCGATGCAGCCACCAGTCCTGTCTCGAGTAGTATCAATTTGTTCCGCGAAGAATACGAATATCACGTCCGTCATGGACGCTGCATGGTAGGAAATCACAATACCTGATGAAACGGTATATTTGAAAGCCATCCCTGCAACGACGCTATCGCGTCTACTTTCAGTCAGCAGGGATGCAAGGAAATAAATATATGCCAGAAGAGAAAAAAGACGGGCGCAATGAATTGAGCCCCTACGTACACCTGACAATAGACGACATTCCCGTCGCTGTTCCTGCTGGAACGCTGGTCTGGGCGGCAGCGCAACAGGCGGGAATAGAGATTCCCATCTATTGCTACCACCCCAAAATGCCGCCGCTGGGCGCCTGCCGCATGTGCTTTGTTGAGATCGAGAAATTGCCCAAGCCACCTCAGACAGCCTGCACCACTCCGGTTAGTGAAGGCATGATCGTGCATACAAAGACGGAGAAGGTACTCAAAGCGCGCAGGGGCACACTGGAATTTCTCCTCATCAATCACCCCCTCGATTGTCCCATCTGCGATAAAGGAGGGGAGTGCGATCTGCAAGACTTCACCTTGCGCCATGGCCCTGGCGGCACCCGCTTCGACCAACCCAAACGCCACTTTCTGAAGCCTATACCGGTCAGTGATAGGGTGATGCTTGATCGCGAACGCTGTATTTTGTGCCAACGTTGTACGCGCTTCAGTTCGGAGATCTCCATGGACAACGGGCTGGTAATGATCTCGCGTGGCTATAAGATGGAAGTCGGGACGGCTCCCGATCACGCCTTTGACTCAATATTTTCTGGCAATACCGTCGAGATGTGCCCGGTCGGTGCGCTAACGGCCACGGCCTATCGTTTCAAGTCGCGCCCCTGGGAGTTGAAACGCATTCCCAGCGTTTGCAACAACTGCAGCGTTGGCTGCAACATACGTATCGATGTACGTGTAGACAAGATCATGCGCAATATGTCACGCGCAAACGATGCCATCGATGATGGCTGGCTCTGTGACCGGGGTCGCTGGGGCTTTGAGTTTGTCAATAGTCCGCAGCGCCTGCGCACACCGATGATTCGGCGCAATGGGCAACTGGTGGCAGTGACATGGGAACAGGCCTTTTATACCATCGCATTACGCCTGGGAGAGATCACCAAAAAGCATGGGGCCAGCGCGGTTGGCGGCATTGGCTCGACCCGCACCACCAATGAAGAGGCGTACCTCTTCCAAAAGCTGCTCAGACAGGTTATCGGCACACCGCACGTCGATCATCATCATGGCCACTTCCCTACCACCCACGCTCCACGCGACAGCATGACCGGGAAACCATGGATGATGACTAATAGCATCGCGGAGATCGAGCAGGCATCTCACATCGTGCTCATCGCGGCAGACCCCTATCAGCGGCAGCCCATCCTTGATCTGCGCATCAAGAAGGCCATGAAGGGCGGCGCGAAAATCTATATCGTCAACGCCAATCAGACCGAGCTTGACCACTTCGCTGTGCAGAAGATTACGCTGCCCCAGCAGGGGGCAGGCGCAGCAGCGAAAGTGCTGCTGAGTACGGTTGTCCGCCAGGAAGAGCTGAAGGCACCAGACGAAGCGCTGAGAGCAAAAATATTACAGGAGGATGCCCTTATCCGCGACCACGAGGAGTCGCTGGGGACCGAGGTCACTGCTCAACTACGGGGACTCGCCCACGAGATCGCGGAAGCCAGGGGAGCGATCATCCTGTACGACGAAATGGCGACACTTGAGCCTGGCTGCGAAGACCTGGCAACTGACCTCCAGGCCCTGGCGGTTGTCACCGGCAACATTGATCGTCCCGGCGCCGGTGTTGGGCCGCTCTTTGAGGATGCCAACTCGCTTGGCGCACGCGATATGGGTCTTTTGCCTGACGCTCTGCCCGGCTATAAACCAGCCGAAGAGGTCGGTATGACGTACGCCGAGATGTTGAGCAGCCCGCAGATCAAAGCGCTGTATGTGATGGGAGCCAATCCCGCGCGACATGTAGAGAAGCTACCTGGCACCCTGGAATTGCTGATTGTACAAGACATTATGCTGACTGAGACGGCCCAGCAGGCCGATGTCGTACTGCCAGCCGTCACCTTCGCGGAAAAAGATGGCAGCATGACCAACATCGACCACCATGTGCAGGCTATTCGACAGGCGTTACGGCCCCTGCCAGGAACAAAAGCCGACTGGGAGATCATCGTCGAGATAGCCAGGCATATGGGTATTCGGTGGAGTTATGCCAGTCCAAAAGCAATATTATTAGAGATTGCTGAAGAGAATCCTTTCTATACAGGTTTAGACTGGGAAGAACTGGGGGCACAGGGTGTGCGCACCCAGGAGCAGGAGGTGGCGCGTGCTTGACTTTCTCAATAACGAAATCGTCGCCGCTGTCATCAAAAGCGCGATCGTGATCGTCGCCTTGCTGACGGCCTTCGCGTATATGACGCTGATCGAGCGGCGCGTGGTCGCAAAGATGCAGGGACGCCTGGGGCCAAACCGGACCGGCCCAAACGGCCTATTTCAGCCAATAGCCGATGCTGTTAAGATGGCCTTTAAAGAACAGATTATCCCAACGCAGGCCAAAGTTGTCACGTATTTGCTGGCACCGATCATCTCGGTAGTGGTAGCCCTTTGTGCCTTTGCCGTTGTGCCTATTGGCATTGGCTGGATAGCTGGCAAATCCTCTGTATGGGACCCGGTTATTGGTGATATCAATGTTGGTATTCTCTGGATACTGGCCATCTCTTCGCTGTCAGTCTACGGTATTGTGCTCGGCGGCTGGTCCTCCGGCAACCGTTATTCGCTGCTCGGATCACTGCGCAGCGCAGCCCAGATGGTTTCATACGAGACAAGCCTGGGACTTGCCCTGAGCGGTACCCTGATGTGGGCAGGTACGTTGAGTATGGTTGGCATCGTCAAGGCCCAACTGCCCTATGGTCCAACCGGCCAGGGTATCTGGTTTATCGTCGCTCAGCCGCTCGGCTTTGTAATCTATTTCATCGCGGGTGTCGCGGAGGTAAACCGCGCACCGTTTGACCTGCCAGAGGCCGAACAGGAATTGACCGCGGGCTACCTGACCGAGTACAGCGGGCTGCGCTGGAGCGTCTACCAGATGGCCGAATACATTAACATGATTACAGTGAGCGCCGTGGCCACAACGTTTTTCTTTGGTGGCTGGAGTTTCTTTGGCTTAGAGCGTATTCCCGGTATATCGATACTCATTTTCCTGGTGAAAGTGGCCTTTTTCCTGTTCCTCTTCATCTGGCTGCGTGCCACGTTGCCGCGTATCCGCTATGATCGCCTGATGCGCCTTGGCTGGCTATTACTCTTACCACTGGCAGTGCTCAACGTGGTCATTACAGCCACCGTCGTTGCCCTCGGTCTGCCCTGGTGGATCAATGGCCTGGCAGGCCTGGCAATCCTGGCGGCGGTCCTGCTCCTGGTGCGCAGTCGCACAAGAGAGGTACAAACGGGTGTAACCACTCAAGTAGGAACCACTCAAGTAGGAACAATTCCCATGCCCGCGACTGTGCGTTTGGCCAAGTTTGAGCCTGTTGGCAAACAGGTAGTGTCTGCCAAACAGGAGCAAGACGTGATAGTATAAAATTGTGGCTAGGAGTCAAGCATGTCTTTTGACATAATCAAAGGGATGGCAACAACCCTTAAAAATATGGGCAAAAAGCCAACCACCGTCTCGTATCCAGAAGAGGAACGCGAGCTTCCGCCGCGCTTCCGCGGTCGCCATGTGCTGCACCGTTACGAAAATGGCCTGGAACGCTGCGTCGGTTGCTTTCTCTGCGCGGGCGCCTGTCCAGCTGACGCGATCTATATCGAAGCCGACGAAAATAGCGAAGAGACCCGCGTCTCACCTGGCGAACGTTACGCGAAAGTCTTCGATGTCAATTTATTGCGCTGTATCTTCTGCGGCTACTGCCAGGCAGCATGTCCCACCGGAGCTATCACGCTGGAACACGAGTATAAACTGGCCGCTTTCTATCCAGAAGATATGGTCTACCATAAAGAGCAACTGCTTGAGCCCAAAGGGCAGTCCACTGTCGGCTCGAATACTGTCTGGACCGACCCGGCTCCCACGGAGGCAGCGCAACCCGTACCACAGGCGGCCAAAGTGTTTGACGGTGCGCAGGCCAGCGCCGCCGCCGTCGGCCTGGGTGACCTGCGCACCGAGGAGGAAGTCTTGCTCACCAACGAGGAACAGGACGAAGATAGGAGAAAGTTGGCAAGCGGAAAGGACTGGCAGAAACGATGACAGGAGTGCAAATTTCATTCTTTGTGCTGGCCGTAGCCGCTGTGGCATCAGCACTCGGCGTGATTATCTTTAAGAATGCCGTCCACTGCGCATTGAGCCTCATTCTGACACTGCTCTTCCTGGCGCTCTTTTACCTGCAACTGGGGGCGATGTTTATCTCCATTGTGCAAGTCCTGATCTATGCAGGTGCAATCATGGTCTTATTCCTCTTTGTGGTCACCATGCTCGCTTCGGAAGCCGCACGATACAGAATTGGCCGATCGTATCCCATGGCAGCGCTGGGTCGCGGTGGTACTGGGACTGACATTGGTTGGCACATTGAGTTACCTGCTCTTTACGGGAACAGCCATCGATAGCGGACCAAAGGCAACGGCTGCGAATAGCCTCTCTCATGTAGTGAATACACAGGGCAACACAGAAGCCTTTGGCCAGGCCCTTTTCCACGGTTTCGTCTTTCCCTTTGAGGTGACAAGCCTGCTGATTATCGTAGCGATCCTTGGCGCGATGGTGCTGGGCAGGAAAGCGTAAACCGTGTATAGTAGGGGCGACCCTTGCGGTCGCCCTGGTTCTGGGCGGTCGCCCTGGAGGTGTCTATGCCATTATCAGCATATCTCATAGTGAGCGCTATTATTTTTACGATCGGCGTCACCGGCGTGCTCATTCGACGCAATCCGCTCATTATTTTTATGTCCATTGAATTGATGTTAAATGCGGTCAATTTATCGTTTGTGGCCATCTCAAGCTACCTCGACTCGGCGGACGGGCAAATGTTTGTCTTTATCGTGCTGACGGTCGCAGCCGCGGAGGTTGTTGTTGGCCTCGCTATTATCGTCTCCATCTTCCGCACCCGCCGTAATATTGATGTTGACGACATGAATTTGTTACGAGGATAGTAGTGTAACGTAGCGCTGACGCTTCTTGAAAGACATGCTGCAACGGCGCTGAACTTAGACAGATTGCCAACGACGCTAGCGCGTCTAGCTAGCGCTCAGGCAATCTGCAAGGAGTGCGCGCGCCTACGCTTCGCGTCAGCAGCATGAAAGGAATATATGACAAATTTAACGGTATTGGCGCTGCTAGCGCCACTGCTTGGGTTCGTGATCCTCGGTGTGGCTGGCAGCGCTCTGACAAACAGGGCTATAATCACTGTAGCGTGGGGTGGCTGTGGCCTCGCTTTTCTTTTTGCGACTATCAGCTTCTTCTCGATGCTTGGTACGCCTGTTGCGGCACGAACCAGTGACCAGGTATTCTATACCTGGGTCTCCTCTGGCAACTTTCAACTGAGCTTTGGCTTGCTCCTTGATCCCTTATCGGCCACAATGTTGATGATTGTCACGGGCGTAGGACTCTTGATCCATATCTATTCAGCAGGATATATGAAAGATGATCCTGGCTTCTGGCGCTTCTTCTCCTACATGAACTTCTTTATTTTTGCTATGGTTCTGCTGGTAAGCGCGGATAATTTTCTCTTCCTGCTGGTCGGTTGGGGCCTGGTTGGCCTGGCCTCATTCCTCTTGATTGGTTTCTGGTATCGCCGGCCCAGAGCGGTCGCGGCGGCCCAAAAAGCCCTGGTCATCAACATCATAGGTGACTTTGGCTTCATGATCGCTATTTTCCTTATCTTCAAAGAGTATGGCGTACTGAACTTCTACAATAACGCCAGCAGTATTGGTGTCTTTTCCATTCTTAGCCCTACAAGTTCCGGGACCATGCTACAGACAATCATCGCCCTGTGCCTCTTTATCGCCTGTGCGGCGAAATCGGCACAGTTGCCACTCTATATGTGGCTGCCAGATGCTATGGAGGGCCCCACTCCTGTCAGTGCTCTCATCCACGCGGCAACCATGGTAACAGCCGGTGTTTACCTGGTTGCGCGCGCACATCCGCTCTTTGAACTGTCTCCAACAGCATTAACCATCATAGCGCTGATTGGGGGATTGACCGCGATCTTCGCGGCTAGCATCGCCATCTTCCAACTGGATATCAAGCGCGTGCTGGCTTATTCGACCATCAGCCAGCTGGGCTATATGTTTATGGCCGAGGGTGTGCATAATTATACTGCTGGTATCTTCCACCTCACGACTCATGCCTACTTCAAAGCGCTGCTCTTCCTTTGCGCGGGCGCCGTCATCCACGCCCTTGACGGAGAACAAGATATGCGCCAGATGGGCGGGTTGAGAGATAAACTTAAGATCACCTTCTGGACTTTTTTGCTGGCTGCTCTGGCGATTAGCGGCATACCTCCGCTCTCCGGCTTCTGGAGTAAGGATGAAATTCTCAGCTCATTACTGGCGCAGGCAACGGTCAATAATCAACCCCTGTCATACGTGCTCTGGGGTATCGGCATCATAACGGCAGGCCTCACAGCATTCTACATATTCCGCCTCTTCTACGGCATCTTTCTGGGAGATTATCGTGGCACAGGCCAGTCCAGCCATGCGCAAGACGAGGATGAAGAAGAGCCGTCGCGGCATACAGGACGCTTGAGGATTCACGAAGCTCCAGCCGTCATGACCGTACCGCTCATTATTTTAGCGTTCCTCTCCTGTGTGGGCGGCCTGGTTGGCTCGTTTGCCATCATTGGATTCCCCCAGTGGGATCCGATCGGGAATTTCCTCGCGCCAGTCTTCGCCGATGTGCATACCATGGCAACGGCTTCACTCGGCGTCCAGTGGACCTCAACAGTCTTGAGCGTTGGCATCGGTCTGCTTGGTATCCTGGCAGCCTGGAGAATATACGGTCGCGGCTTCCAATACAAAGAGAACGATAACCAGCTCTACCAGCTGGTACTGCATAAGTACTACGTTGATGAAATATTGGACGCGGTGATTGTTCAGCCGATTCTCTGGTTTGGGCGCACCGCAACACGCCTTCTTGAAGGCGACCTGCTCGATGCCGGAGGACGGGCCGTAGCCGGGGGACTGCGAGGAATCAGTGCAGGCTTGCGCCGCCTGCAAACGGGCTACGTGCGTAACTATGCCCTGGCAATTCTGATTGGCGTGTTGCTCATTATTTTGTACTATGCAGTGAGGGGGTAACTGAGAGGTATGTATCCAATCTTATCAATTATCACATTTCTCCCGCTTGTGGGAGGAATTGCCATACTGCTCATTCCCAAAAACCAGCTAGCCGCGATCCGCTGGACGGCCTTTGCTGTTGCATGTGTCAATCTACTCCAGACCCTGGGGCTCATGTTGGCCTATTCTCAGGCCAATGTATCATCCGCCTCGTTAGTGGTCGACAACGCTCCAAATGGTACCTTCCTCTTCAACGAGCAGTTGCAGTGGATTCCGTCGGTAGGCATAAGCTATAGCCTCGGCGTTGACGGTATCAGTCTCTTGTTGGTCGCCCTGACAACCCTCCTCACAGTGGTCTGTATCGCCGCGTCATTTCGCGTTGAGCAGAAGGTCAAGAACTACATGGCCTTCATGCTGCTGCTTGAAAGCGGCATCATCGGCGTCTTCCTCTCCACCAATCTCTTCCTCTTCTATATTTTCTGGGAAGTGATGCTGATTCCGGCCTATTTCCTGGTCGGCAGCTGGGGCGGAGAGCGACGTATTTACGCGGCCTTCAAGTTCGTGCTCTATACCTCGTTGGGTAGCCTGTTGATGCTGGCAGGCATCATCGCCCTGGGGTATTTTCACCAGCAGACATCCGGGGGCAACTATACACTCGACCTGGCCACGCTGCTCAATAGCAAGCTCGATCCTACCGTACAACTCTGGCTGTTCCTGGCTTTTGCGGCGGCCTTCGTGGTGAAAGTACCCTTTGTGCCATTCCATAGCTGGCTGCCCGACGCCTATAGCGAGGCCCCAGCACCGGTTACAGCCATGCTGGCCGGAGCCATGTCAAAGACGGGAGCTTACGGCTTTCTGCGCCTGTGCCTGCCGCTCTTCCCTTCGGCGGCGCACGCGCTGGCGCCGCTCTTCAGTACCCTGGCGGTCGTCAGTATTCTCTACTGCGCGCTGCTGGCCCTGGTGCAGACTGACCTCAAACGGCTGCTGGGATATTCAAGTATCAGCCACCTTGGCGTCGTCATGCTCGGCATGTTCGCCTTCAATATACAGGGGATAGAAGGTTCCGTGCTACAGATGGTCAATCATGGTATCACCACTGCCACGCTCTTCCTCATCGTGGGCTTGATTGAGGCTCGGACAGGTACACGCAACATCAACGACTTCGGTGGACAGGCGAAGCGCGTTCCTATCCTGGCGACGGTGTTGCTAATCGCTACGCTCTCATCGCTTGGACTGCCTGGCCTGAATAGTTTCGCCGGCGAGTTCCTGGCCCTACTTGGCGCCTTCCTCAGCAACGCGCTCTTCGGTGTGCTGGGTACTGCTGTGGTGATACCGGCCGCCTGGTACATGATCCGTTTTTTCCTGGGCCTTATGGAAGGGCCTCGACCAACCGAAGGTCCTGTAGCCGCACTTGAGCGCAGAGGAAAGCTGCCTGACTTACACTTCGCTGAATTCCTCACCCTCTCGCCATTGCTTGTGCTGATTTTTTTTATCGGGCTTCAACCTGCCCCGCTGATTTATTTAATGGAACCTTCAGTGGTGAACACACTGCAAAATCTAGGTAGTGCGTTCATACATTGAACCCCGCCTACGGCGGTCCCTCCGATAAATCGGGGGCCTACAGTAGACCCTCGATATATCGAGGGGCGAGCGAAGCGAGGTATTATCTATGACATTTACATATACAGTGACTGCCGCCGATTGGGGGCGTATCGCACCAGAGCTAGTGCTGGCGATTATGGCACTCCTGGTGATGATTACAGATATAGTGCTGCCACGGCAGGGAACAACCGCAAAAGACAGCGCCCCCACAAATATTGTCGTTTTGCCAGCATTGAGCCTGCTGGGTCTGGCGGGAGCTTTCGTGGCGACCGTCGTGCTCTATGCGACGGGAGATCAAAAGACGGCGTTCAACCAGATGGTTAGCTCCGATTACGGCTCCCTCTACGCCTATATCATCATTCTGAGCGCGAGCTTTCTGGGTATTCTGCTCTCGCCCGCCTACCTCAAACGGTTGAACCTGATTCACCAGGGAGAATACTACGCCCTGCTCTTGTTTGCTACCGTTGGTATGATGCTGCTGGCCGCCGCGGTGAGCTTCCTGATAGTCTTCGTGGGATTGGAACTGTTTTCGCTGGCCCTGTACATCCTCTGTGGCTATGTTGTACGGCGCAAGAGCTCGCAAGAATCGGGCATGAAGTATTTCCTGCTCAGTTCGTTTGCCTCGGCCTTCCTACTATATGGCATTGCCCTCACCTACGCGACAACAGGCAACACCTCTTTCGCGGGCATTCGTAATTACCTTATTAGGACCATGCCTATTGCGTTTCCTCTAAATCAGCCTGTCTCTATTTTCAATGCCTCAGCCACTCATAGTCCAACCCTCTTGCTCACCGCCATGGGCCTTCTCATCGTTGGCTTTGCCTTTAAGGTGTCAGCCATTCCTTTCCAGGCATGGGCGCCCGACGTCTACGATGGCGCGCCGGCCCCTGTCACAGCCTTCATGTCTGTGGCGACGAAAGCCGCCGCCCTCATCGCCTTTGCACGCGTCTTCGATGTCGTCTTCCAGCCCGCCAGGGGAGATTGGACGGCCATCATCTGGGCCATCGCTATCCTCACCATCGTTGGCGGTAATATCATGGCGCTCGTCCAGAGCAGCGTTAAGCGCATGCTGGCTTACTCCAGCATCGCTCACGCCGGCTACCTCTTAATCGGTGTCGTCGTCGGCGGCATAGTCGGCATATCCGCTATCCTCTTCTACCTGCTCTGCTATACCTTCATGAACCTGGGGGCCTTTGGCATCGTCTCCCTGCTGGAGCGCGTCGATAACAGCGGCAGCAACTATACCGAGTTGCGCGGCCTATGGTATCGCCAGCCTACGTTGGCGGGCCTGCTCTCATTCTTCATGCTGGCCCTGGCAGGTTTCCCACCTATGGCAGGTTTCGCCGCCAAATATTATCTCTTCTATGCTGCCCTGCGGGGCGGTTACCCCGAACTGCTCATCATCGGCGTGCTCGCCAGCGTCCTGGGCATGTACTATTACCTGCGCGTCATCGCCACCATGTTCATGGAAAAAGAAGTGGCCGTAGCACCTTCAGTTTCTCCTGCCCCAGTTCCCAACAACAATAAAAAGATCCCCGGGAAACTTGGCGATACAGGTACCCTGACCTCAAGGGGCGCCGCCACAGCGGTAGCGGTAAAACCAGCCACCACATCGGCTATGGCTAGCCCTCCAAAGACGGCAATCACAGTTGCCGAGAAGAACCAACCTGTAAGCATCAGTTGGGTATCCTGGGTTGCGGTAGGGATCGCTGCTGTGGGCACACTGGCAATGGGTACCATCCTCCCGTTCTGGTTCATCCCACTGGCACAGCAGGCGGCACTAATGATGTTTAAGTAGCAAACAGGTATATTCCTCACAATGGAACAGCCTCTTTCAGGACACGCTCTCTGATACGCTTCTCGCAGTCCCCGTTCGGTTACAACATCTACTTTGTAACCGAGCAGGTTCCTGCAGGTCCATCAGTAGTCCCCCGAGGTCGAAGAGGCTTGTGATTTTTCGTCTGCTGAAGTTACACTACCCTGAGATACTGCACACTGAACAACTGCTGTGGGTCTGTCCACACGGCTTCAACGATAAATCCCGCTGCTCTTGCCAGTCGTGCAAACTCCTCCAACGTGTACTTGTACGAACTCTCTGTCCAGATACTCTCGCCCAGCTTGAAGGCGATCTCGACCTCCCCAATGCGAACCGTCTGGTTGGTAAGGCTGACCAGGTGCATCTCGATCCGACTCTGCCCCGGATTATAGAAAGCATAGTGCCCAAATTGGTCCAGCTTGAAGTTGGCGTCCAACTCCTCGTTGATGCGCTCAAGCAGGTGCAAGTTGAACTGAGCCGTCACCCCTTGCGCATCGTTATAGGCACGATGTAGGATGTTGAAGTCCTTCTTCAAATCCACCCCAATCAGCAGGCCACCCCCTGTGCATGCCTTCGCAATCTGTTGCAGAAAGCGTTTGGCTGGCTCACGGTCAAAGTTGCCAATGGTCGATCCGGGAAAGTAGGCGATTCTCCGTGAGACGGGCTTTGAAGACAAGGGCAGTGCGAAGTCACTCGTATAATCAGCACACACCGGAAGCACTTCCAACGCTGGATAGGCGGTGGCAAGTGATGCCACTGAGCGGAGCAGCTGTTCTTTTGCAATGTCGATCGGCACGTAGCCAGCCGGGTCTTGCAGGGCATCCAGCAGCATGCGGATCTTCGTACTGTTGCCGCTGCCATACTCGATGAGTAAGCAATTGGGCCCAAGCAGTGTGACCACCTCGGCCATCCGTTCCTGCATAATGCTGTGCTCGGTACGTGTGAGGTAGTACTCGTCCAATGCACAGATTTGCTCGAACAGGTGCGAGCCGACGTCATCGTAAAAGTACTTACTAGGCAGTTCTTTTCGCGCATCTTGCAACCCCTGAAGCACCTCGTCGCGAAAGGTCTTCCGCTGCGGCTCAAAGTCATAGGGCCCGAGTGAGCTTTTTCTCTGCTGTTGGATGTCACACCTCCCTTGCCAGTCGGATACCCATGAATTGCCATTGGGCGTTGGCAGGAAAGAAGTTGCGGTAGGTGGACCGGATATGCGACAGGGAGGTGGCGCACGAGCCACCGCGCAGGACGTACTGGTTGCACATGAACTTCCCATTGTATTCCCCGATCGCCCCCGGACCTGGCTTGAAGTTCGGATAGGGCGCGTAGGAGCTTTGAGTCCATTCCCACACGTCGCCATATATCTGCGCGAGTTTCCCACCGGTGGTGGAAACGTTGAGAGAAGCCGGGTGGTACAGACCGCTCTCAACGAAATTCCCTTCGACGGGAACGTCTTGCGCTGCCGCCTCCCACTCGGCTTCAGTCGGCAGGCGTGCATCTGCCCAGCGCGCATAGGCATCGGCTTCAAAGTAGCTGACGTGACAGACAGGCTCAGCTTTGTCTACCTCACGCAACCCGGAGAGGGTTATCATCCACCACCGACCATCGCGCTTTTCCCAGTACAGGGGGGCCTTCCACTCTTCCGCACGCACCGTGTTCCAGCCTTCTGAGAGCCACAGGAGGGGATTTTCATAGCCTCCATCTTCCATGAACTCCAGGTATTCACCATTCGTGACCAGGCGCGAGGCCAGTTGGAAGGGTTCCACGAACTGCCGGTGCCGGGGTCCCTCGTTGTCAAAGGCAAACCCATCGCCCTCATGTCCAATCCAGTGGATCCCCTCAGGAAAGGACACCCAGTCCACTGGTGGGATGCTCGAAACACTCGCAGGTTCTTGTGCTCGATAGGTCGGGTAGAGGGGATTGCAAGAGAGCACATGCTTGATGTCGGTGACCATCAGTTCCTGGTGTTGCTGTTCGTGATGCATGCCAAGCGTAATGATGGGCGCGAACGCTGCCAGCCGCCTCTCATCGATCTTCTCCAGCAGCTCAAGGACACCCTCATCGACGTACCTCCGGTAGGCATACGTCTCCTCGACGGTAGGCCGGGAGATCAGCCCACGTTTGGGTCGGCAATGCCGTTCTCCCAGCGTATTGTAGTACGAGTTAAAGAGGTACGCGTACTGTGGATGAAGCGACTGGTAATCAGGAACTGCCGGAAAGAGCAGGAAGGTCTCGAAAAACCAGCTGACGTGGGCGAGATGCCATTTGGTTGGGCTGACATCTGGCATGGACTGGATGACATAATCTTCGGTGACCAGCGGTTCGCACAAGTGCTCAGTAAAGCGGCGAACGCTCTAGAGAGACCTCAGTGATCCTATCATCTAGAGGCAGCATGCAATAACGCCACCGCCGAAGCGATGTATGCCCCTGGCTGGTATTATACCTGGCTATACCCATTCGGGTTATCCTGTTTCATCCTGTCTAAAGATGTGATACTTTGTACTGGTGAGAGTAATATATGATAAATGCGTAATGCAAAATAAAGGGTGTGCGCATGTTCGAAAGAATATTCAGCAGAACAAGATTTCTCTTTCCCCTTCTAGTCGTCTTGTTCGCGGTGTTCTTGACTGGTTGGCTCCTTGTCGCTGCTCCAAGGCAGGGTGGGGCCTGGCTGCAGGCCGTCTCACTGCAGTCGCAACAAGCTCTCACCATCAATACTGACACGTCAACCCCTCGATTTTTAAACGGGAAACTTGCTTCGCTGGGTTGGATTGTTGGACACGATTGCCAGCGAGGTATGCGCGCCTACCTGCAAACCGCCGACACGAATCCCGACGCAGCCCTCGTAGGTACCGGCTGGCTTGACCCCACCACCGGCAAGTTCATTAGCGGTCAAAGCAATAACTGCATGCCCGGCAGCCTCAGTATGGATAATGTGGTGCAACTGGTGCATAGCAAAGGTGGCATGGCCTATTTCACGGTGACCATGATGACCGACGGCTCGTCGCAGGCATGGACCTCACAACAGCAGTCGGACTACATTCGTAGAGCCACGACTGACCAGAGCTATATCGACAACATTGTGCACGAGGTTGAACGCGCCCACTATGATGGGGTCATCATGGATTTAGAGGCTGGCCTGGCCACGTATCCCAACATCCAGCAGCTCTTTGCCGCCTTCAACCAGCATATGTGGGCTGCTCTCAAGCCCCTGCACAAGTGGTATGGCATCGCCCTCATTCATAAACTCAGTGACCACGACGATTATTACAATCTCAATGCCTTTGAGAACTGGTCGCTGCTGGCTCATGTCTCTGACTTCATCGTTATCATGGCAGTTGACCAGTCCTACTTCTCTCCAGGCCCAACCGTCAGTATTCCCTGGCTAAAACAACTCCTGGCCTACACGGTGCGCACAATGCCCAATATGCTCCCACGCATCATTTGGGAACTCCCGCTCTATGGCGCCACCTGGCGCCTCTCAGGCGGTAAGTGGGTCTTTGACGGCGGGGTCAACTACTCCGATGGAGTTGCTCTTGTGCAGCAGATACCATCATCACAAATCGATAAAGCCGCCAGTAATTTGAATGATCCCACATGCGCCCACCTTGTCTATACCGACTCGTCTGGCGTTGAGCACTCCCTCTGGTACCACACAGCCAGGAACCTCTACTACATTATTTCGAACTTCCGCAAGATGATAGAGCAGGTGCCGCAATTTGATCACAGCCATCTACAAATTGCCGTCTGGTACCGCGCAACCTGGGAGCCGGGAGATGTGTGGCCTATGCTGAAGGATGTGCTGCCTAACTGAAATAAACGCTGAGAGCAGGTAACTCGCTCTCAGCGTTTTTCTTTCAGCCTTTATCGCGATAAAGGGCTACATCATGCCGCCCATTCCGCCCATACCGCCCATACCGCCCATGCCCGCAGGCATGCCGCCAGCGGGCTGCTCCTCTGGAGCATCTGTTATCAGTGTATCGGTCGAAAGGACCATACCGGCGATACTGGCGGCGTTCTGCAGGGCAGAGCGTGTCACCTTCACCGGGTCAACGATACCAGCCTTGAACATGTCTACGTACTCAAAGGTCATCACGTCGAAGCCATAACCATGTGCAAGAGCGCGCACAGCGGCAACCGTGACGGCACCATCGCGGCCAGCATTGATAGCAATCTGGCGCAGCGGCTCTTCAAGTGCGCGACGCAGAATGTTGACGCCCGTCTGCTCATCACCCGCGGCAACCTGCACTTTGTCCAGTACAGGGATGGCGGCGATCAGGACAGCGCCACCACCGGGCACAATACCTTCTTCAATAGCGGCACGGGTAGCGGAAAGAGCATCCTCAACACGGTGCTTCTTCTCCTTCAGTTCTACCTCGGTGGCAGCACCGACTTTAATCACGCCTACGCCGCCGGCCAGCTTTGCCAGGCGCTCCTGCAGCTTCTCGCGGTCATAGTCGCTGGTTGTCTCTTCAATCAGTGCGCGGATCTGGCGCACGCGAGCCTGGATATGCTCGTTTGTACCTGCACCTTCGACAATCGTGGTGTTGTCTTTGTTCGCCGTCACTGTACGCGCGCGACCCAGGTCACGCAGAGTGGCATTCTCAAGTTTGAGGCCAGTCTTCTCAGTGATGACTTTGCCACCGGTGAGAATAGCGATATCCTCCAGCATAGCCTCGCGGCGGTCACCAAAGCCAGGGGCCTTGACAGCCACCACGTTAAAAGCACCGCGCAACTTATTCACGACCAGTGTCGCCAGAGCCTCGCCGTCGACATCCTCTGCAATAATCACCATGTCTTTGTTGCCCGACTGCAGAACCCGCTCTAATAGGGGTAGGATGTCCGCGATAGCACTGATCTTCTTATCGGTAATAAGAATATATGGGTTCGACAGTTCGGCAATAGTATGCTCATTGTTAGTCGTCATGTAGGCAGAGACGAAGCCGCGATCAAACTGCATACCCTCGGTATACTCTTTTTCCATCGCCAGGCCTCGGCCCTCTTCAACGGTGATGACGCCGTCTTTGCCAACCTTGTCCATCACATCGGCGATAAGTTCGCCAATTTCGGCATCGGCAGCAGAGATCGAGGCAACCTGCGCGATCTCTTCGCGTGTCTCAACCGGTTTGCTCATCGACTTGATTTCATCGATGACGGCCTCGACACCCTTCTCCAGGCCACGGCGCAAAATCATGGGGTTTGCGCCAGCGGCGAGATTCCTGAGGCCCTCGGTAATGATGGCCTGCGACAGCACGGTTGCAGTAGTGGTACCGTCACCGGCCACATCGTTGGTTTTGGTCGCAACTTCTTTAAGCAACTGCGCGCCCATATTCTCAAATGGGTCGGGCAGATCGATATCGCGAGCAATAGTTACACCATCATTGGTAATAGTTGGTGCGCCAAACTTTTTGTCCAGCACAACATTGCGGCCCTTTGGCCCAAGTGTGACTTTGACAGCTTCTGCCAGCGCGTCGATGCCCCTTTTGAGGGAATGGCGCGCATCTTCATCAAATTGTAGTCTCTTTGCCACGAAACATTCTCCTAAAAGATTTAATAGAAGGTACAGTTGTATTGGGTGATTTGATTACTCCACAATACCCATAATGTCGCTTTCGCGTAGGATCAAATACTCTTCGCCATCCATCTTGACTTCGGTACCAGCATACTTCGCAAACAACACCTTCTCTCCCACCTTGACCTCCAAAGTGGTGCGCTTGCCATTGTCCAGAATCTTGCCAGGACCAACTGCCAGAACCTCGCCCTCCTGGGGCTTCTCTTTCGCGGTATCCGGTAGCACAATGCCGCTCTTTGTGACGGTTTCACGCGTTGATGCTTTGACTACCACACGGTCACCCAGCGGCTGAATTTTTAGGCTCACTGTTGACATACCTTTTTCTCCCTGATTTTTCACTATGTGAATTTCAGACGAGCTATACCTCGTCCCTTCAAATGTTAGCACTCTCATAATAAGAGTGCGAACCTCCCATATAATACACCATTAGAGGCCCCACCGCAAGAGTCTATTTTATTGGGAAAAGAGCATACCCACCATTTCACGCAACAAATTCACCATTCCCTCAACCTCCTGTACCAGTACATCTGCGTGTTCCAACATTGCAGGTAACAAATCCGCGTGCTGCACAACAACCGACACCCCCGCCAACACCTTCTTCTCATCTCGCAGCCGCTCTACCTCCAACACCGCATCCAGATCGGTAAGATCATCGCCCGCAAAAACAACCCCCTGCACCTGAAAATGCTCCACAAAGTGCCGCAGTGCCTTCCCCTTATCCACCGCCAACGGAGCCAGCACCTCCACCATCATTCTCCCCTCCCTCAGCCGCATATTCAGCCGCTGCGCAGGCTCTTCCAAAATCGACAATATGCCCTGCCTTGACCGCTCAGGATCACGTGAGAGCCGGTAATGCAGCGTTCCCCCCACGCGCTTCCGCTGCACATAGACTCCCGGCAGTTGAGGCAACTCCCTCTCAACCAGGTCAAGCAGGTAGGTACCAGGTTCAATATACTGCAACGCCTCCGGCACAATCTCCACGGGATGTAGCGAGGGCAAACCATCGCACCATTCCAGGCCGTGCGTTCCTATATACGTCAACCCATCCACATTGACCATCCTTGCCCCATCGTCAATCGCTCGCCCCGTCATAATCGCCACGTGGGCGCGCTCCTTGGCGCGTTCCAACAGGGGCACAACTCCAGGAAAGAGCCGCGCCTCGTCAGAAGTCGGCGCCATCGGGCTGAGCGTGCCATCGATATCGAAGACAAGGCCAAGGGGACGTTGAGAAAGAACGGTTTGAAGTTCGTTTGATATCGTCATGGAATTAAGATATCTTTCTTTTATACAAAGGAACAAAAAGATCACAACCATCGTCAAGATATTACACTGATCATATCGTTTGTTCCACTCCTACTCAGGACTAAGTCAGAGTAATACACTACAAGAAAAGAGGACTTTTTATGAAGATCAAACCGTTGTCCTTCCTTGTGCTTCTGTTCGTTTTGCCTTTCATACTTTTGGGTGTCTATAGTACTATATCACGCGCATCGCATGGAGAGCCTGACAAGCTGCATCTCGTCAAAAGCATCCTGGTGTACAGTAACAATGCTCCTCCTACGATAAAGATTGTTACTGATAAGATCATCACTACCCAACCGATGGTGGAAAAACTCTATGAAAAGATACAATCGCTGCCGCCAGCCAACTTTCCCATAAACTATCTGTGCGTGAGAGGGGTGCCTTCCTACCAGCTTACCTTCTCGCAACAGGGGCGTACCGTTCTGGAGGCCGATAGCGGCTACTGCTTCAGGCTCATTATCGACAAAAACGACAAGGACCAGCGTGAAGCTGACGAGGCGCTTTTTACTCTCCTCAAGCAGGTCGAAGCAGCATAATATGACGATATGATTTATTATTGGATACGTTCATTTTTTTGCAAAGGGGAGAAAGGTGGTAGAAATAGCATGGCTGCATTGTTAAGCTCATCTTTTCTTACAAATCTGGCACCCTGCTAGACCAGCATGATATAATACTCTAACCGCTCTAATGGAAGGATGGGTACCCTGCGCAGCAGGTGTAGCCGCACAGGTGTGTCGATGTTTCGTAAAATATTGATAGCTAATCGTGGTGAAATCGCCTTGCGAGTCATCCGCGCCTGCCGTGAAATGGGCATTCCAAGCATCATCGCCCACTCGGAAACTGATCGTGATTCTCTTCCTGTACGCCTGGCCGATGAACATATCTGTATTGGGCCAGGCGCAAGCAGCAAAAGTTATCTCAATATTCCCAACATCATCAGCGCTGCGCTCATCTCTGGCGCCGACGCCATTCATCCCGGCTATGGCTTTCTCTCAGAGAATACCAGTTTCGCCGAAATTTGCTCAGATGTCCAGATCACCTTCATTGGCCCTCCTGCCTCCGTCATGTCACTTATGGGAGACAAGGTTGATGCGCGCACAACCATGGCCGAGTTAGGATTACCAATACTTCCTGGCACCCCCGTCCTGCGCACACTCTCCGAAGGATTGGACGCCGCGCGTGAGATCGGCTTTCCCTTAATGCTCAAGGCCGCTGCTGGCGGCGGTGGGCGTGGCATTCGCCTGGTAAAACGTCCAGATGAATTTGAGCGCGTCTTTACCGTAGCGCAAATGGAAGTGCGCGAAGCCTTCCGAGATGATGGGCTGTACCTCGAACGCTACCTGGAACGCACCCGCCACCTAGAAATCCAGGTCCTGGTCGATAATTTCGGGCACGGCGTGCACCTCGGTGAACGCAACTGTTCATGCCAGCGACGCAATCAAAAAGTCCTTGAAGAGTCGCCCAGCCCGGCTTTGCCGCCAGAACTGCGCCAGGAAATCGGCATGAAGGCTCTTCGCGCCGTGCAGGCCATAGGCTATCGCAACGCCGGTACGCTCGAACTTCTGCTGGACGAAGATAACCGCTATTATTTCATGGAGATGAACACCCGCTTGCAAGTTGAACACCCGGTGACAGAACTGGTCACCAGTACCGATCTCGTCAAGGAACAGATCCGCATCGCGGCTGGCTTGCCGCTCCATCTTCAACAGGAAGATATTCGCTTCCACGGTCATGCCATCGAATGCCGTATCACCGCCGAAGATGCCGAGTTAGATTTCCGTCCACAAACGGGCACGATAGAACGCTATTTACCGCCTGGCGGTCCCGGCGTGCGTGTCGACAGCCACCTCTATGCTGGCTACCACGTACCGCCGCACTACGACTCGCTGCTGGCAAAGCTGATCGTCTGGGCCGAAACCCGCGAAGCAGCCATTGCTCGTATGCTACGAGCACTTGACGAGTTCGTCATTGAAGGTATCGTCACAACGATACCATTTCATAAAAGGCTCCTTAAACATGAAGGCTTCATCCGTGGAGAAACATACACCCGCTTCATCCAGGAAGAAGCCGTCGCGTTAGGTTTATGATCAAGGGATAACACTCTTTCATAGGAGGTAACAACATGTCTCGTGTAGTTGTAACTGGCTTAGGATTAGTTACCTCGATGGGTAATGATCTGGCTTCGTCGTGGGAGGCTCTCTGCCAGGGAAAATCCGGCGTTGCAGAGACCACAGGCTATGATAACAGCCGGTTCCGTGTTCGCTTCGGCGCTCAGGTCAAAGGTTTTGATCCTCTCCTTTATATGGATCGCAAAGAAGTACGTCGCAATGACCCCTATGAGCAAATTGCCATCGCCACTGCGAAACAGGCGCTTGCCCACTCAGGCTTACAAATCAGCGATGAGAATGCCGATGATATTGGCGTATATATCGGCAGCGGTATTGGTGGGCTGGTGACACTACATGATCAATTCCAGGTTCTCTTTGAAAAAGGCCCCGAACGTATTAGCCCATTCTTCATCAATATGATGATCATCGATGGCGCCCCCGGCATTGTTTCCATCATGACCGGGGCCAGAGGTCCAAACTGGGCCGCCGTCTCCGCTTGCGCCACTAGCGCCAATACCATTGGAGAAGCCTGGGAAACCATCCGTCGCGGTGATGCAAAAGCCATGATTGCTGGTGGTGCGGAGCGCGGCATTACCCCTATTGCCATGGCCGCCTTCGACAATATGCACGCCCTCTCACGCCGCAATGACGACCCTCAGGGAGCCAGTCGTCCCTTCGATGCTACACGCGACGGCTTTGTGATGGGAGAAGGCTCCGGCATTTTGATCCTGGAAGACCTGGATTTCGCCAAAGCTAGAGGAGCTACTATCCTGGCGGAATTGGTGGGCTATGCTTCAACGGGTGATGCACATCACATCACCGAACCTGCCCCTGGCGGCACAGGCCTGGTACGCGCGATGCGCCGCGCCTTGGAAAAAGCGAACTTGCGTCCCGACCAGGTGGACTATATCAATGCTCACGGCACATCAACCCCGTTCAATGATCGGACTGAAACGCAGGCCATCAAGACCTGTTTCGGCGATCATGCCTATCGCCTGGCGATCAGCTCCACTAAGTCGATGACCGGCCACACCCTGGGAGCGGCTGGCGCTGTGGAAGCGGTCATTTCCATCATGGCTATTCAAACAGGTATCATTCCTCCCACCATTAACCTGCACTACCCTGATCCCGACTGCGATCTGGACTATGTACCAAATAAGGCGCGTCAAAGCACGGTCAACGTCGCTATGTCCAACTCGATGGGTTTCGGTGGCCACAATGCTTGTTTGATTTTTAAGCGCTACGAAGAGTAAAAAAGATGGATACACACGAGCAGAAGGTGTCGTCATGGATCAAGCGAGTTGAAGACTTGATAAACATGCTCGAAGGGAGTACCATTGGCGAACTAGAACTGACCGAGGGAGGCACCGAGATCATCATCCGCCGGCAACCCCGGATGGTGATGGTTTCAACTCCTGCTCAATTGAGCAATCCGGGCCAGGGGGGCACGCAACTTCCTCCTGGCACTCCTGCCCACCCCGTGAAAACTGATACCAGCGTCGCTATCATTGCCCCGCTCACGGGCGTCTACTATTCCTCTCCTTCGCCCTCCTCCCCACCCTTTGTCTCTATTGGTGACACGGTGCAGATCGGCCAGGTAATCGCGCTGGTAGAGGCAATGAAGGTGTTCAATGAGATTCAAGCAGAAGTATCAGGCCTTGTCAGCGCGCTTGTCGCCACCAATGGTGAGGTGGTGCAGAGGGGTGATACGCTCATTCGAATCCAGCCTCTGTAATCGTATGGGAAAATTTCATGCACATTCTCATTATCCGTCCCGGGGCCATCGGCGACACCCTGCTCACATTTCCCATTATACAGGCTATAAGAAACCAATATAGCAACCCTCATATCGCCCTGGTCGGCAATCCCGCCGTCCTGCCTCTCGCCCTGGCCTCTGACCTCGTGGACAAAACCTCCGATTACGGACAACTCCAGTGGAGCGGCCTCTTCTCAACAAATAACACGTTCTCACCCGCCATGCTCAGTCAGCTCCAACATACCGATCTTGTCATCTGCTGGCTGCGCGACCCCGAAAGCGTGGTAGAGCGAAACCTGCGCCTGGCCGGTGTCAAAAAAGTAATTATCGCCGCTGGCCGCCCACCAGAAGGCGAGGCAATACACATTGTTCAATACCTGGCGCAAACCATCGAACTACAACATGTCGAGATGCCCTATACACTCTCCCTCAAACCTGCTGAACAAACCACAGGAGAGACTGATAACCGGCGCATAGTCATTCATCCTGGGAGTGGGAGCGTACAGAAATGTTGGCCCGTTCCCTTCTTCGCCGCCCTCATCGAACAGCTCTGGCAGCGTAACCACCCTGTTCTTCTACTCGCAGGCCCTGCCGATCACCAGCGCGTCAAAGATATTCAGCGCCTGCTCTCACCTCAACCGCAGCCGGGTCTGCTCTCCACTCTTATAGATATGCCGTTGATAGATGTTGCACAGCATTTGCTACAGTGTTGGTGTTACATCGGCAATGACTCCGGCATCACGCACCTGGCGGCCATGCTCAATGTACCTACCGTCGCCCTCTTTGGGCCAACCGACCCCAACACGTGGGGGCCAGTTGGACCTGCTGTAACCATCATCCAGGAGTACCAATTGAAGAACTTATCTGTACAAACCGTCCTGAACTGCATCTTGCACCGTTTTCCGTAATGGGCAGAAGGGAATGTGACGTTATAACACAGTAATTCAAAAGCAAATATAGCCCTTCTGGTATACATGACTGTACACACCGTAAAAGAAAGTGTACACTGAACAGTATTGGAACAGATCAGCGAAACAATGGAGAAGAGGAGGAGCATGTCACCCGGATGATTAATCAGCCTGAAACACAGGGAAAGCAACCTGAACAGGGAAACTTAGTACTGCCGGCTTATCCCCGGCAAGTGCCGCCAGTCTACCCTGACCCTGAAAATCATGTAGCAAGTAATAACACTGGTAACTTGCCTTACCAACCGATTCGCCCTGATCAGCTTATTCGTCGCACGACAACGCCCCCTCCCCAAAACCTTCTTGCCAGGCTACTCTATTTCTGGAAAAAAGATCCCGCATACAAAGTACTGATGATCGCGGTGGTTCTGATCTTTATCTCAAGCTTATTATTTGTCTCACTGATTGGTAACGCACTGTTTCGCAACCCAAATTTCTTGACTATAGGCAATAACTTTTCGCCGAATCCTCCCACACCGGTAGTGCCTACCGGAACGGTTGATCTCCGCCCGACATTTCCACCACCCAGTGGTGGCAACGGCAGCACTTCCAGCAGTCAGCCTCCGGCGCAAGGGACTCCTGCGCTGCAATCAACCCCCGACGCTAATCCCAGTCCAACCCCCAATCCCGGTGGAGGAGGTCCATTAACTATCACCGTTACCAATATCCCTACTCAAGTAGTGAATTACAGTGTAGTCAGTGTGAGTGTCAACACAAGTCTACCAAACATCACTGTCACATTGGGGGTCTATTATAACGTTGCTCCCTACAGGTATGTCTCTGCCCCTGTAACAACCGATGGCAATGGCAATGCCGTCCTATCCTGGTCGGTGGCAGTCATTATGAATGGTCGCCATACCCGGGCCTTCGTCTTCGCGGTAGCCCAGAACCAGAACGGCCAAAAAGCCCAATCCCAGGCGGTAAATGTCCAAATAACAGCCCGCGGCAACTAATAACATCATCCTCTCTGTGTCGAGTGGACGGGTCGCGGTGCACCGCGACCCGTCCACTCGACACATCATACTTCTTGGCGAGCGACTTGTCGCGAAACGTGAAATTTATTGCCTTTTGTGCGTATAATTTCTTTGTGCGTATAATTTCAAAGTACATGTATCCAAATTTCGTGTCAAAAACCAGGTAGGTTCCCACCCAATATTACAGGTTCCTGAGACCAAGGATTACACCACGCATGACACAAACAGATGAAATTCGCCAGGTGCAAGAGGCCGCTCGCTCCATTCGCCAGAACACTGGCCGCGTAATAGCTGGTAAAGAAAAAATCATAGACCTGCTGATGGTCGCTCTCCTCTGCGCAGGACATCTCCTCTTT